>JALGSV010000010.1 GCA_029821755.1 Candidatus Zipacnadum vermilionense
ACGACGCAGACGAGGAACTCCGCCGGAGGAACAGTGCGCTCATAGACAACCGGATTGAGAGCATCAGGCAGGCAGCACAGATCAAGATCCAGCAAGTAGAGGGTATCCTGGGAAGACTGCGAGCAGACGGAAGGCCCGAGGATGACGGTATCGTTAGGCTACACAGGGGGCGAATTACCAACCTCAGGGAGAACCTGGAGGAGAAGGTTCAGGAGCTGGAGAGCAAGCGGCGAGTGGTTGTGACCTTCAGCCTCATACTTGGCGGCCTGGTGCAGTTTGAGCCGTAGTCCGGGGGCCCGCGCTACACCACGCCTCCTGAGACCGGCGTAGGTGATCAGCGATAATCATCCCAGGATTCCAGCGACACCACACTCAACGCCCTTCACGCCCTCGGGTGCTTGGTCTCGTACGTCTCCCGCAGGTGCTCCGGGGAGACGTGGGTGTATATCTCCGTGGTGCTCAGGCTGGCGTGGCCGAGCATCTCCTGGATGGCGCGTAGGTCAGCGCCGCCCTCCAGGAGGTGGGTGGCGAAGGAGTGGCGGAGGGTGTGCGGGCTGGTCTCGCGGGGGAGGCCGGTCTGGGCCAGGTAGTGCTTGAGTATCTGCCAGAAACGATTGCGGGTCATGGGCCGACCGCGCTGGGAGAGGAAGAGGGCAGGCTCATGCTCGGCGGGGGAGACCTGCTCGCGCGCGTACTGGAGGTAGACCTGGACCAGCTCCAGCGCGGGCGCGGCGACCGGGACCAGGCGGGCCTTGCCGCCCTTGCCGCGGACGCGGACCAGGCCGGTGCGGAAGTCGAGGCCGGAGGTCTCCAGACCCACCAGCTCCGAGACGCGCAGGCCGGAGGCGTACATCAGGGCGAGCATGGCGGCGTCGCGCAGGCCGAGGGAGGTGGTGCGGTCGGGGGCCTGGAGCAGGCGGCGGCATTGGTCGGCGGTGAGCACGTGCGGCAGACGCGCGGGGAGCCTGGGGCTGTCCAGGTCGGCGCTGGGATCGACCTGCGAGAGGCCCTCGCGCACCAGGAAGCGATGCAGGCCGCGGAGACTGGCCAGCTTGCGCATGAGGCTGGAGGCGGCCAGCCGGCGCTCCCGGCGCAGTCGGCCGAGGTAGTCCTCCAGGTCGGCGCGGCCGACGGCGGTGAAGTCGTCGTGCCCGCGGCCGAAGAGGAAATGCGCGTAGTCGGTGAGGTCCACGTAGTAGGCCTCGGCGGTCTTCTCGGCGCGACCAAGCTCGACGAGGAGGTACTCGAGGAAGAAGTCGATCTGGTGCTGGAAGAGAGGGGGAGGAGTCGCGACTCGCGAGTCGCGACTCGCGGGTGAACGGCCGGGAGGGGACTGGTCGGATGGTCGTTTCATCTAGATTCCGCGTATCTCGCCGACGCAAGAGAGGCGAGCTAAGGCGTGGGACGCTCCCCACTCGCGACTTTTAGCGCTTCGGCCTCCTCGGGCATCAGGTCGCGCTCGACCTGGCCGGCCTTGACGGGCCGCAGGTAGATGCGACTGCCCTGGAGGGTGCTCAGGGAGGTGAGGATGAAGCCGGTCCGCTGGTGGTCAAGCAAGGCTAGGGAGAAGCTGAGCTGGCCCTTGATCTCCTCGTTGGTGTCGAAGCGGGTGAAGCCGAGGCGGGAGTAGGCGTGCTCGCTGCGCTGAAGCAGTTCGAGGGTGCGGGTGTCGAGGGTCTGGAGCTTGCGGCCGACCTGTTCCAGGTAGCCGCCGAGTTGGCTGGCCGCTTCGGCCGGTTCCAGTTCTTTCCAGACGCTCAGGACCTGCTGCGTATCGGGCTGGATGGCCTGGGCCAGGCGGCGAGCACGGGCGGCGAGGTGCAGGGCGAAGGCGGCGACCACGAGGCCCGCCAAGCCGAGGACGGCTCCAGCGATGGTGAGGTAGAACATGGCGGACTTCTTCCTTAGGCGATACCGAGGTGTCTCTCCCCTAGTTCAGGCGCTTGCGGACGGCGCGGCGGTCGAAGATGGTACACACATCGGGCGCGATCTCCAGAACGAAGGTGTCCTCGCTGACCTTGACCACTCTGCCATGCATGCCGCCGGCGGTGACGACAAGGTCGCCGACCTGGAGACCGGCCACGAGCTCTTGGTGCTGGCGGGCGGCTTTGGCCTGCGGACGGATGACGACGCTCCAGAACACGACCACCATGAGGATCATGAAGACGAGGGCGGGAAGAACAAGGCGCAGATTGTCGGCGTCCATAGGTTTGCTCTCTTTGCGGGGCGGGGGGGATGATCCGCCCGCCGGGGTTGCCCTGATTGTACCACGTTGGGGCCTGGGGGCAAGAGATGACATGGGTCTCGCCACCACGGCCGGTGCTTCCTGCTCCTGAGGAAGGCGGTCGACCGGTCGTCCCTCAAAGGAATCTCCGGGGCGCGGCGCGAATTCCTCTCCTATGCCTCCTCTAACCTACGTTGCAGTGGATACCTCGGCCCTGCGGCATAACCTGGCGCAGGTGCGGGGGTTGCTGGAGCCGGCCACGCGGGTGATGGCGGTAGTGAAGGCCAATGCCTATGGGCATGGACTGACGCTCGCGGCGCGGGTGTTTGCCGAGGCCGGGGCGAATTGGCTGGGGGTGTCTACGGTGGCGGAGGGGGTGGCGTTACGGGAGGCGGGGGTGACGCTGCCGGTGCTGGTGTTCCTACCGTTCCTCCCGCAGGAGGCGGGGGAGATCGTGGCGCAGGGGCTGTCGGGGACGGTAGTGGGCGAGGAGGGGCTGGTGTCTCTGGCGCGAGAGGCAGAGGGAGCCGGGCGGGAGGCGCACTTCCACCTCTATATGGACGGGGGCCTGGGAAGACCGGGGGTGGAGGACCTGGCGCGACTGGTGGAGATCGCGGCGGGGTTCCCGCAGCTGGCGCTGGACGGCGTGTACCTGCACATGGACGCGGCGGCGGAGCCGCACCTGGGGGGCCTGGACGCGCTGAAACCGGGGGCGGAGTTCCGGCTGTTTGCGGCGGCGACGCGGGAGATAACGGGGCGGCTGTTGGGAGAACGAGCGCCGGTGCATGCCGCCGCGAGCGGGCTGACGCTAACGCGGCCGGAGGCACGGCTGGATATGGTGCGGCTGGGGACGCTGCTGTATGGGCAGTACCCGGTGTCGGCGCCGGCGAACCGGCGGACGCTGGAACTGCGGCCGACGCTGTCGCTGCGGAGCACGGTAGTGGCGGTGGAGACGCTGGAGCGCGGGGCGACGGTGGGCTATGGGGCGCAGTACCGGTGTCGGCGCGAGACGCGAGTGGGACTGCTGCCGGTGGGATATGCGGCGGGGCTAGGGACGATGCCGGCGGACCTGGCGCGGCGACGGCACGCGGGCCTCCGGGGCCTGGCGCGGCGGGCGCTGCGTGGGGAGGAGAAGGTGGTGGCGACGGTGGGCGGCCAGCCGGCGCCGGTGCTGGGGCGGATCGCGATGGACTGGTGCTGCGTGGACCTGACGGACTTACCGGAGGCGGGGGTGGGGACGGAGGTGGCACTGCCGGTGAGGCAGGCACTGTTGGATGAAGGGCTGGAGCGGGTGGAGGTGTAGGAGGTTCCCCGGAGGGGCCGCGTGGGGAAGCTACCGCCGTATGGCCTCAGCCCCAGCCCTCGGCAGACTCCGTCCCCGATGGGTTCGCGCCTATGACGTCAGGGTAGCGTTGAGCGTCTGGACGGGGGCCGGCCTCCTCGCGTCTGCTTAGGCAGCCGCGACTCGACGCGGCCCCTCCGGCACGGGCCGGATTCGCCGCGCACTACGTGCGCCGCTCATCATGGCCCCTCCGGTCAGGTCCCCCACCTGATCGCTTCGTCCATCATCGCCAGGTAGTTGTCCACGCTCACGTAGCTGGGTATCGAGTTCCCCGAGCCGAAGGCGTATCTTCCCCTCGCGCAGACCTCCAGGATGCTACGCACGTAGTGCCGTACCTCCTCCTCCGTTCCCCGCGCCAGTACGTCAATGTCCACTCCTCCCAGGATCGCGATCCGGTCGCCGTAGCGGCGGAACGCCTCCGTTACCGGGAGGATGGCCTCCTCGAAGGAGTGCTTGGCGTCGATGCCTACGTCGGTGATGAGGTCCTCCATGATCGCGCCGAGGTTGCCGCAGGAGTGCAGGAAGTAGAGCAGGCCGCGCTCGTGGGCCTGGGTAGCGTAGCGGCGGTGCCAGGGGAGAGTGTAGCGGCGCAGGGCGTCGGGGGCGATCAGGGTGCCGGTGCGGAAGCCCATGTCGTCGCCCTGGAGGATCGCGATGAGGTTCGGCAGGTCGCGGACTTGGGTGTAGAACTGCTCGACCAAGCCGCCGACGCGGTCGGCTACGGCCTGCGCCAGAGCGGGCTCGTCGTGGAGCAGGAAGCACAGGCGCTCGTAGGAGAGGAGGGTGCTGGTCCACTCCAGGGGGCCGCCGGCGTGGTTGAGCATCAGGCCCATGCCCTCGGGGAGGTGCGTGGCCACGTACTCGCAGGCGGAGAAGTCGAAGGTCTCCACTACCGGCCAGGGGTAGCGGTCGAAGTCGTCCCAGGAGGCGAGGGGGCCGTGGTGCTGGTCGGTCCAGGCGCGGTCCTGACTCACCCCGGGGGCGGTGTCGGCGGCCAGCAGGCGCTGGACGGTGAAGGGCAGCGAGACGCGCATCTGGACGAAGGGGTAGCCCATGCGGTACCAGAAATGGACGTAGTTGTCCCAGTAGGCGGCGCTGTCGGAGGAGGCGGCGCCGGTGGCCCAGCCGGTGGAGGCGGCGGCGGGAGGGACCCAGATGCGGCCGAGGGACTCGAGGATCGGGCGCATGACGGCTTCATCCACCAGGTACTCAAAAAGCTGGACGCGGGAGGGGGTCTGCTCGCCGCGCAGGACGGCGAGGAAGGTCGATACGTCCGGATGCGGGTGGGAGAGCGGGACCAGGTGGGTAGGCATGGGTTGGGTTCCCAGACGCACGCCAGCGGTCGCCGGAACGTAGCGTCCGCGGTCACCGCCGGCACAGGCTTTGTGGCGGTCTCCTCGTGGTCGCCGCGGGCGGAGGTGGCCCCGCCGACGGGCCAACCTCCGCCTCTACGAGCCAGTCCCCCCCACCGGGAGGGTGTCAGCTCCCCCAGCGCAACCCCTCGTCCAGCATCGCCAGGTAGTTTTCCATCGGGATGTAGCTGGGGATGGAGTTGCCGGAGCCTAGCGCATACCTCCCGCCGGGGCCGCAGTGATCCAGGACGCGGCGGACGTAGGCGCGTAGCTCCTCCTCCGTCGACCGGGTCAGAACGTTGATGTCTACGCCGCCCAACAGACCCATGCGCTCGTGGTAAAGATCGTACATCTCCGTCACCGGCATGATCGCGTCCTCGTAGGAGTGCTTGGCGTCGATGCCGATGTCGTCGATCAGGTCATCCATGATGGAGGCGACATTGCCGCAGGAGTGCAGGAAGTAGAGCAAGCCCTTCTCGTGGGTCAAGGCCGCGAGGCGGCGGTGCCAGGGGAGGGTGTACCGGTGCAGGTCGTCGGGACGGATCAGCGTGCCGCTGCGGAAGCCCATGTCGTCGCCCTGGAAGACGGCGATCACACCGGGGAGGTCGACCAGTTGCTCGGTGAACTCCAGGATCAGGCCGCCGACCTTCTCGGCGACCGCGCCGACCAGGGCGGGATCGTCGTGCAGCAGCAAGGCCATGTGCTCATAGCCGAGCAGGTGGCTGGTCCACTCGAGCGGGCCGCCGCCGTGGTTGACGATGTAGCCCAGACCGTCGGGGAGGTGCTGCGAGATGTACTCGTACGGCCAGAAGTCGAAGTCGCTGACCAGCGGCCAAGGGTAAGTCTCGAAGTCCTCCCAGGTCTGCAGGCCGCCGTGGTGGTAGTCGGCCCACAGGCGATCGCTTTGCGCGCCCGGGGCAGTGTCGGCAGTGTGCAGGAGCGGGCGGGCGAAGGGGAGGGAAAGCTCCAGGCGGACATAGGGGTAGCCCATGCGGTACCAGAATTCGATGAAGTTGTCCCAGAAAGCGGGCTCGCGGGAGGGGGCGGCGTCGGCGGTGCCGTGGGAGCCCTCGGCAGGGGGCTCGACCCAGGTGCGGCCCATGCTCTCCAGGAGCGGCTTCATCAGCAGGTCGTCAACGAGGTACTCCACAAAGGGGACGCGCGTGGGGACGACTTCGCCCCGTAAACAGGCGACGAAGGCCTCGGCATCGGGTTGCGGGTGGGCGAGGGGGACAAGGTAGTTGGACATGGGTGGGGACTCCTTGGGGAATAGCGGAACGGCGGCTAGCCTGGTCAAGGAAGCAGGTTGATTTCCACCCCCGGCGGGAGGGTGGGGGCGAATTGTTGCAGGTGCCGGCGGAGGGTGGCCGGGTCCTCCTCGAGGGCGTAGAAGCCGATCTGCTCTCCGCCTACGGCCACACCGGCGTCCGGGGTGGTCCAGGTACCTACCAGGCGCCAGCCCTCCGGCCAATCGCCGCGAAGCCAGTTGGTATAGACCAGGGCGATCCGCGCGCCCTGCGAGCGGGCGGTCTGGTCCAGCAGGGCCGGCGTCATCCGGCCCTGCGAGCGGGCGGCGGCAATAGGATAGCAGCCCAGGCCGACCAAATCCACCAGGCGCGCCTGCGTGTAGTAGCTGACGGCACCGATGTCGTTGAGCGCGACGGTGGCGCTATTGTAGTAGGCATGCACGAAACGCGCCATCTGGTAATGCTGCCGGTAGATCTCGTCCCTGGCCACGGGAACCTCGCGGAGGGCGGTGAGACGTTCGGCGAAGGTGAAGCCGAGGGCCAGGGACAGCGCCAGCAGGGCGAGAGCGGCGGGGATCGAGGGCGGGCGAGCCGGTGCTGGTGCCGCGGCAGGCGGGGAAGGCCCGGGCGCATAGACCTTGGCCAGCAGGACCACGCCCAGGCCGATCAGGTAGGCCTCGTAGCGGTAGAACCAGCCGACGGAGGCCAGAAGCAACTGCAGTAGCCCGGCGACGACGAAGGCGCCGAGGGGCAGGGTTAGGGAGCGGGAGGCCCGGTGGCGACGCAGGAAGAGGACGCCACCGACGATTACCAGGAACATCGCCAGCGCCAGGGCCTGGCGGACATTGGAGACGAAGGCCCCTAGCTTGGCCGCGACGAGGGAGTGGCCGGGACCGGCGCTGAGGGCTTTGACGAGGAAAGTATTGGGGAGCAGGGACTCGCCATGCGCCACGTTGACGGCGCCGAAGGCGGCGACTACCGCCAGGCCGGCGGCGGCCAGCCCGAGACCGAGAGCCCAACGGCGCTGCAGCAGGCAGAACAGGGCCAGGCCGGCGATGACGAAGAGGCTCTCGTAACGGACCGTGGTGGCCGCGGCCGCCAGCAGCAGCGGCCAGACCAGGGAGGTGCGCTGCTCGACGGCGGCCAGACAGGTCAGGACCAGGGCCACTACTAGGGCCAGGTGCAGCAGATGCTCCATGCCGGTGAAGGCCAGGGGGATCACCGGGACCATGAAGACGAAGGCGAGACCGAGGACAAGCGTCACCAGCGGAGAGTAGCCCCGCTGCAGCAAGAAGCCGGTCAGCCACCAGATCAGGCCCGCCGCTACCGCGAGGTTCAGCACCAAGGGCGCCAGCAGTTGATCGCCGGCCAGGAGATAGAGCCCCGCGAGCAGGACGGTCCAGGCGGGGGCGGAGGAGGCGCTGGACCACTCGCCGGAGTTGACGCCGACCAGGCCGGTGGTGGCCAGGTTGCGGGCGAGAGTGAGGTGGATGTAGGGATCGTCCAAGGCGTAGACGAAGGGGCGGTCCCCGAAGGCATGAAAGACCCACCAGACCTGGACGGTCAGGAGCAGCAGCAAGGCCAAGCGCAGCAGTAGGCGGGTAGTCATAGGCGGGCAGGTTAGCGAGGGGAGTTTCCCCCCAGGCACTCCGACAACCTGCCCCCAGGGGAGGGCCCGAGGGGCCGGAGGGGTCCCGCTAGCACCCGCATCGGGGGCGCTGACCCCCATGCGGCCACCCGGCGTAAGTCAGATGCCGTCCTTGGCCATTTTGAGGCTGCGGGTGTCCTGTTCCAGGCCGGTGGGGACAGTCAGCGGACCGTAGAGTTCGGGGCGCCGGCTCTTGATCCAGCGGCGGCCAGTGCAGCGTTCGAGCAGGGAGGCGTCTAGGTCGGCGGTGACCATGTCGTCGCCAGCCTTGCCGGTCTCGCTGAGGATGCGGCCGTAGCAATCGAGGATCATGGCGTTGCCGGTGCGAATCTCGTCGTCGTCAATGCCGACGCCGTTGGCGAAGACCAGGAACATGCCGTTGTCGTGGGCGCGGCTGGGGAGCCAGCGCAGCAGCCAGTCGCGGCCCTTGGGACCGGCCAACTCGGCCTCGATAGCGGTCGGGTCCTGCTCGCGACGGTCCCATAGCTCGCGGTCTACCAGGCCCATGAGGTGCGGGTTCTTGGAGTCCACGCCGCCGGTCTGGTGCGGAGCGAGAAGAATGTCCGCGCCCTGCAGGGCGGTGAGGCGGCAGTTCTCGATGATATTGCAGTCGTAGCAGATGAGGACGCCGACGCGGCAGCCGTGGGGGGTGTCGAAAACGGTGTACTGGTCGCCGGGGATGATCCACTCGCTCTCGAAGGCGTGAATCTTGCGGTGCCATTTTACCTGGCCGTCGGGCATCGCCACCACATAGGTGTTGTGCATCAGCCCCTCGGGGTCCCTCTCCACCAGCCCCGCCCCGATAGTCATGCCGTGCGTCGCGGAGAGGCGGAGCAACTCCTGGGTGGAAGGCCCGTCCGGAACGGGCTCCGACAGGGCCTCCAGTTGCTCCTTGCTGAGGGTGCGGAGGAACCAGTAGCCGGTGATGCAGCCCTCCGGGAAGGCGAGAATCTCCACGCCCTGGGCCGCGGCCTGTTCGGTGAAGGCGCGGATCTTGGCGAAGTTGGCCGCCTTATCCCCGGCGGCATGCTCGAACTGAACGGCAGCTACGCGCAGGTCGCGCATGGGGGTGTCTCCAATCGCGTGGGGCGGGCTTTCTAGCCCGCCCTGGTGGGGGGCGGCAGAGCGCGGGCGGGGAAGCCCGCGCCACGCGGAGTCATTCCTCCAGCAGCGCCGCCGTCATTTGCAGGACGTCATCTAGGGCGGTCAGGAGCGTGTCTACCTCGGCCTCGGTGATGATGGCGGGGGGCTCGAGGCGCAGGGTCTCCCGGGCATTCATGGCGAAGGCGGCGAGGATGTGGTTCTGCAGCAGACCGCCGATGACCAAGCCGCCCATGTCGGGGTCGGCGAACTGGATACCTACCAGCAGGCCGCGGCCCCGGGCCTCGACGATCAGGGAGGGATACTTCGCGGCCAGGCGCTGGCAGCCGGCTAGGAGTTGCTCGCCGCGGACCTGGCAGAGAGCAGCGACGTCTTGCGTCTGCAGGGCCTCCAGGGCGGCGAGGGCCGCGGCGCAGGCGAGCGGGTTGCCCCCGAAGGTGGAGGTGTGGATGTAGGGGTTCTTTGCGAAGACGTCCCAGATGGCCGGACGGGCGACCATCGCGCCGAGGGGCATGACACCGCCACCCAGGGCTTTGCCGAGGGTGAGGAGGTCGGGACAGACACCCTCCCAGTCGCAGGCGAGCCACTTGCCGGTGCGGCCCAGGCCAGTCTGGATCTCGTCGAGGATGAGTAGCGCGCCGGTGCGGTCGCAGACCTCACGGGCGGCGGCGAGATAGCCGTCGGGCGGGACGATGATGCCGGCCTCGCACTGGATCGGTTCGAGGATCACCGCGGCGGTCTGGTCGTCCACCGCGGCGGCCAGGGCGTCGGCGTCGCCGAAGGGGACGTGGGTGAAGCCGGAGAGCAGCGGCTGGAAGGGAGCCCGGTAGCTCTCGCGGCCGGAGGCGGACAGGGCGCCGAAGGTCTTGCCGTGGAAGGCGCCCTGGGCGGCGACGAAATGGGGACGTTGGGTGTGGGCACGGGCCAGCTTGAGCGCGCCCTCGACGGCCTCGGCGCCGGAGTTGCAGACGAAGGAGTATTGTAGGTCGCCCGGGGTCAGCTCCGCCAGGCGCTCGGCAAGCTCGGCCAGGACGGGGTCCGGGAGGATGTGGCTGGAGAGGGGCATCTCGTCGAGTTGACGCCGGACGGCCGCGATCACCGAAGCCGGGCGATGGCCCAGGGTGAAGACGCCGGGGCCACCGAAGTAGTCCAGGTAGCGGGTGCCATCGGAAGCGATAACGTAGCAACCCTCGGCGGAGACCTCGGCGATTTCCAGGCCCATGAACTTGAGCAAGGTCACCATACCGGGGTTGAGGTGGTCGTGGTAGCGCCGGAGGGTAAGAGCACCGAGGTCGTCGGGAGAGGTTGGGGACATGGGTGAGGCTCCTTAGGGCGAGATGCGAGACGCCTCCTGCGCTGCTCTGTACCCTCTCCCGCGAAGCGGGAAGGGTGGCGGTGCGCAGCGGCACCGGGAGGGGGTCGCGCAGTGACGGTCGCGCCCCAGGCCTGGCCCCCTCTCGTCGGCCCGCGCCAGCGCGGTCCGACACTCTTCCCCGCTAGCGGGGAGGAGAAGGGAGTCATGACAGGACATCCCGGCAAAGAAAAACAACATTCCCGACCGGGGGACGCACGCAGCGTTCCAGGGAGGATGCTGTCGGGAAGGGGTTGGTCGGGGCGGCCAGATTTGAACTGGCGACCTTTAGACCCCCAGTCTAACGCGCTAACCGGGCTGCGCTACGCCCCGACCAGAACTGTACGCCGCCAGCGCGGGGGTGGCGCCGGGCGTCGTCTCGGGTACCTTGTACCTACGTCCGCCGCGGGGGCGGAGTCAAGTAAGGTGTCCCCCGCAAATGACTGAACTAGCTGACGGCCTTCTTGAGGTTGGCGCCAGCCTTGAACTTCGGGCTCTTGCGGGCCGCGATCTTGATCTTCTCCCCGGTTTGCGGGTTGACGCCAGTCCGGGCCTTCGACTTGACGACCGTGAAGGAACCAAAGCCGGTGAACTGCACGGTGTTGCCCTTCTTGAGGGCCGCCGTAATGGCGCCCAGTGCCGCGTCCACTGCCTGGCCCGCGCCAGCCTTGCTTAGCCCGGTCTCCTTCGCCACCGCCTCGATGATCTGCGTCTTGTTAACGGTTCCGGCCATGGTTAGTGCCTCCCTTTTGAGTGTGGGTGTCGCCGGGTGAGGGCGTCCACCGCCGACGGTCATATTCTGCGTACGGCGCGGTTTCTCCTGCGCCACCGCGGGGACAGCGTAGAATCCGGAGTAGGCGGCCTAGGCTGGGAAGCCTGGCTACCCCTACCGGTCAAGGCCCCAGTTCTCTTCGGCCTTCTCGGGACGGGTCATGAGCGACTCAACGGCGCACTGGGCCGGGACGCCCTCGAAGAGCACCTGGCAGATGGCGTCGGTGATGGGCAGAGCTATGCCGTGCTCGTTACCCAGGCGCTGCGCGGCCTGGGCGGTGTAGACACCCTCAGCCACCGAGATGCTGCCGCGGTTGATTTCTTCCCAGGTCTCGCCGTGCGCCAGGCGCCAGCCGACGTTCCAGTTGCGGCTGTCGTGGCTGATGCTGGTAGCGACCAGGTCGCCGACGCCGGCCGCTCCCCAGAAGGTGGCCGGCTGGGCCCCCAGGCACAACCCCAGGCGAGTCATCTCGGCCAGGCCCCGCGTCACCAACGCGCCCTTGGCGTTGGCCCCAAACCCCAGGCCCTCACTGACACCGGCGCCGATGGCGATGACGTTCTTGAGGGCTCCACATAACTCGATGCCGATTATATCACAGTTCCGGTAAACACGGAAGAGGGGAGTGGTTAGGATTCTCTGCGCGCGAGCGGCTATCTCCTCGTCGGGAGAGGCGGCGACGCTCACGGCGGGCGTACCCAGAGCGATCTCCCGGGACAGGTTGGGTCCGCTCAGGGCTGCCAGGGGCAGGTCCTCGGGGAGGACCTGGCGGATGACCTGGCTCATACGCAGGCCCGTGGACTCCTCCAGGCCCTTGCTGGCGCTAATCAGCAGCGGGCGTCCGACCAGGTGCGGGCGGGCTTGCTCCAGCACCCCGCGCGCGAAACGCGAGGGCGGCGCTATCACTACGGTCTCCGCTCCCACGAGGGCGGTAGCCAGGTCGGTATGGACGCGCAGGTTGTCCGGGAGCTCGATCTCCGGGCGATAGCGGCCGTTGCGGCGAGTAGTGCGTATCTCCTCGGCCAGGTCGGGCTCGAGGCACCACAAGCGGACGGCGTGGCCCGAGGAGGCTAGCATCCAGGCGAGGGTGGTACCCCAGGCGCCAGCGCCGAGGACGGTGATATTGGAGGTGGGATCAGACATGGATGATACGTAGTGCGAAGAATTCGCCGAGGGAGGGTGGAATCCCTGCCGAGCCGAGGCGGTCGGCGACACCGGAGATTAGTGACCCCGGCGCGGGGACAAGGGCGCAAGCGGCGCGGGCTGAAAGCCCGCGCCACGCAAGGGATTAACCATGCGGTTAGGGCAGCAGATGCAGTCCCACCGTGCAGTCGCTGATGAAGACCCGGTAGAGGCGCGCGTCCGGGACGCCGGGGGGCAGGGGCAGGATGGGGCGGATGGGAAGAAGCCTCCTCATCAGGGCTTGACCCCTGCCGGGATGGCGACCGGTTGGGCCGGCGTCCGCCAGGTGGCGACCGTGAAAGGGCCTATCTCTTGTCGGGCGGCGCCGGATGGCAGGGGTTCAAGATCACGGTCCCGTTCCACGATCACCACGGGCCGACCAGGAGGAAGCTGCCTGAGAAGGGCGGTGAGTTCCACGGCGTCGCGGCAGACATAGGCGGTCTTGCTGGTGAGGCAGGTTACGTACGGGCTGGGCCAGGGATCGTCGCGGCGGGCGAGGTCGAGTTGCTCGTCCGTAAGCCGGCCCATGACGGCAACCGATCCCAGTATGGCGGTGTCGCCCTGCGCTGCTCGTCCCAGTGCAGTGGCCAGGTCCCGCAGTTGGTAATCGATTGGGCTGGGCAAGAGTTGTTCTCGGGCCGGCCAAGTGGCCGTGGCGAAGATCGCCATCAACAGCAAGACTGACACAGCCGGCCGTAGTACCCGCGAACGCTTTGCGTTACCTAGGTGATCGTTTGCGGAGGCGGCAGCCAGTGCACAGGAGATCGCGACGAGTGGGGCAAAGAGCCCCAGGAAGCCATCGTGAAATGTTGCCATATTGGGGAGAAGCAAGGTGAAAGGCGTCCCGTACGCGGCGAGGGCGAGGAGCCAGCCGTCACCGCGGACGGCCATACGCCGCGTCACTCGGGCGAAAAGCGCCCAGGCGAGGACGCCAGCAGTTAGCAGAGCAGCTAGCGTACCGAAGAAGGCATGCGGGTGGAAGGACCAGATCAAGAAGCGATGGAGAAGGTCGAGGTGACTGAGAGTGCGTACTCCGGGGGCATACTGGTCGAACCCAAGGCGTTGCTGGAGGTGTGCGACGCTGGCTGCCACGGACGTGCCTGTGACAAGAACGGCGGCTACGGGAAGCAACACGGACACGCCAGCGACAGACGCGGCCACTGCGACGGCAGGCCCCCGATTGCCTCGCCGCCACTCCAGCCACATGCAGGGCAGGATCAACACGAGACTATACCACGACAACAGACTCGCCAGAAGGCCGCACATGATCATGCGTGCTGACCAGCCGGCCAAGTGAGGGCGAGGCAGTGTGTAAAGCGCCAAGAAACTGAAAAGAGGCGCCAACGCCATACCGTCTCCCGTGATGAGCGCGTATCGGAGGGTCACAGGCAAGATTGCCAGGACTGCGACGGCGACGTTGGCGACCGGGCGACCCCATACGTTCCGAACGAAGAACCAGAAGGCAGCGAGGAACCACAGGAAGAAAAGGAACGAGACTGTGTGGACGGCCGGTTGGAAGGGCAAGCCAAGGGCCAGGGGAATCGCGACCAGCCAGGAGACCAGGGGGGAGAACGAGTAATAGACGGTGGGCTTCCCACTGTAATTGACGGCCAGGATGTTCGCACCATGCGTCACTCCGAGCCCCAGCTTGAGGTGGTTGAGTGCAAAGGCGCCGTAGTGCGAACTGATGTAGCTATCATGCCCCGCCTTGAAGGGCTGGACAATGCGCGGGGCATTACAGACCGCCCAGAGCACCAACACCACAAGTAACCAACGGTATTGCTTCATCCTCGCGCCTCCATTCTGTCTGATTCGTTTCCGCCCCCCTTTACCCCTCCTCCCCCAGTATTGCCGCCACGTAGTTCTTCTCCCGGTATTCCTCCACCATCTTCTCGTCCAGCGGATAGACGCCGAACTCGCGGGTGGCCCACATCATCGTTTTGTAGAGTTCCGGGTCTACCGCCGGGTGAATGGAGTTGCTGGAGGCCATGATGTGCCCGCCGCCGGGGGAGGCTTTCGCTATCGTCTCCTTGACGGCCTCGATGACCAGCTCCTTGCTGCCGCGGGTGAGGACTACGCTGCAGTCTACGTTGCCGCAGAGGCAGACGCGGTGGCCGTACTGCTGCTTCGCCTGGCCGATGTCCATGGTCGCGATCGGCTCCAACGGGTCGATGCCGTCGATGCCCGCCTCGTCCACCATCATGTCCAGGAGCGACCAGATGTTGCCGTCGGTGTGTTTGATGTAGGGGAAGCCCTGCGCGTGGGCCATGTCCACGATCTGCTTCAGGTAGGGCAGGATGAACTCGCGGAAGTGGGTAGGGGACATCATGGGAGCGTGGCGGTAGGCGTAGTCGTCGCCGGTGAGGGCTACATCCGCGCCCAGCTCCAGGGCCCGCTCGAGGACGCGGAGCTTGTAGTCGAGGGTGACCTGCGCCACGCGATGGGCCAGGTCGGGGTTGAGGGCGTAGTCCATCAGCAGGTTGTCCATGCCGCGCAGGTTGGCGGAGAACTCGTAGACATCGTGGCCGAGGAAGACGATGGCCCTCTCGCCCTTGAAGCGGCGGACAGCTTCCTCGAGAGTGACGAGGCGGTGGTCGGCGTCGGGGTCGGGGGGGACGAGCTTATCCAGGTCGGCCTCGGAGTGGATGGGGTGCTGGGCGGGGTAGGGCACGTCGGCCTTGCCATAGCCCCAGAGGATGCCCCACTCGTCATGGAAGTGGTTGTCGTCCACCGGGGTTTGGCGGAGGTCCTCGAAGACGCAGACGCCGTCGAGGTCTTCCTTCTCAGCGAAATCGAGGTAGGAGACCTCCGGGCCGTACATCTTATCGATGACGGGGCGGTTGACCAGGAGTTCCCAGATAGGGACGCGGTCGGGCTGCTCCCGGCGCAAGGCGGTCATAAAACGTTCGTAGCCGTTCATGGTGAGGGTCCTTTCGGTTGGGTGTGACGAGCGGGGGTCAGGAAGCGCGGTCCTTACCGCCACCACCAATCCTCCAACTCCTCCGCCTCTTTGTCAACCGGGTCGGCCTTTACCCCCGGCATATAACGGCAGGCCTCCCAGAGGATCGGGGCTAGCTGGCCGTGAATGCCGGCGATATGGTGGAGGTAGGGGCCGCGGATGAACTTGCGCTCCCAGCGCAGCCAGTCGTCTACCTCCATCCACACATAGGTGCCGACCGTCTCGGGACCGGTGGTGCCGCGGCCCTCACCGAAGGCCAGAAAGTACTCGCCGCGGAGAGAGGCCAGACGGGCTACCGTGAGGTCGCCACCCTTGATCCGCCAGTGGCCGACCCCGGCGGCGTTCTCGGGCATGATGAAGTGCTCGCCGAGCAGCGGCTGGGTGCCCTCGTCCGCGAGGCTGACCGGGAAGGACCCGCAGTGCCAGAGCAGCTCGGCGTTGTCGTTGTCCGGGTGGCGGATGGTCAGGTCGGCGAAGAAGGGCGGCGTCTCGCCCAGGGCGGCGGCCTGGAGCAGGACGGAAGTCATGGCGCCGTGGATGTCGGTCTCGCAGATGACGGGGACGCCCTCCATAGTGAGCAGGCTGTTGGCGTAGCAGGGGTAGATGCCGAAGCGCTTCTGCAAGCCGGGGAAGCATTGCAGGGCGATGGCGCTGAGGTGCTCGCGAGCGGCGAGGTCGGTGAGGACCAGCTTGAGAGCGGCGATGGCGGCCAGTTGGGTCTGATCGAGAGAGCGGAAGGCGACCTCGGCGGCCATGCGGGCGAGGAGGGCCTGCAAGTCGGCGGTGGGTGCTTCGACCAGGGCCTCTACGCGATCGAGGATTTCGTCGTCATAGACCTGCCAGACCTGGGTGCCGAAGCGCTCGAGCATCTCCGCCTCGTTGACCATGGTCGTCCAGAAGAAGTCGATGCGCTGGCCGATCTGGCCGATCTTCATCCCCCGCCAGGCGCGGACGACGGCGGCCACCCGCCGGAAAGCCAGGACGCCGCGGGAGAAGACGGGGTCCTCCAGGCGGCAGTTGGGGAGGTAAGTGAAGGGGACGCCGAGGCGCTGGAGGATCTGGCTGGTGGCGAAGAGGCCGCACTGGGTGTCGCGCAGGCGGGTGCCGTCGGGGAGGGGAGCTTCGTCGCGCGGGCCCCAGAGGAGATAGGGCAGGCCCATCTCCTGGCCCAGGAGCGCGGCCACGTCCTCGGTGCCGAAGTTGCAGTGCGGGCAGAAGAGAGCGTCCACCCGGTGGTCGCGGAGGTGGCGCAGGACGGCGGGGAGGTCCTCGTGGCGGTACAACATGCCGTCGCTAGTGATACCCTCCAGGTCCACGAAGTCTACACCGAGGCCGCGCAGGGAGGCAGCGGTGAGGTTGGCGTAGCGGCGAGCGTTCTCCTGGCTGAAGACGAACTTACCGATGGGCACGAGACCGAGCTTAACAGGCGGGACGGGCATGGGCGGGACCTCCCGGGAGGGTGTGGGGAGATAATTGGACGTGTGAGGGGATGGTTCCTGCCTGGGAGAGGGAGGTGGAACGTGGAAGGTGGAACGTGGGGGAGGGGGAAGTGGGAGGACAGCCGGTAGCGGTAGCGGTAGCGGTAGCGGTAGCGGTAGCGCAGGGCACTGGGGCGGGGGCCGGCCTCGCGTCCCGCGACGCTGGCGCGGGCCACTCGACACGGCCCCTCCGGGGGAGCGGCCTTTTTTGACACCCCAAGGGAGCCACAGGTATAATCCGCGCACCCCAGCACAGGAGTGAGACCATGGCCACTAACTTCGCGGATCGCTTGTTTGGAGCGGTGGAAGAGAAGAACAGCCGGGTTTGCGTGGGGCTGGATCCGCGGGTAAGCCAACTGCCGCCGCCGATACTGGAGCAATACCCCAATGCCGCAGAGGCCGTGGTGGCCTTCTGCCGGGATATCTGCGCCGCAGTGGCGGAGCATGCGGCGGTGGTGAAGCTCCAGTCGGCTTACTTTGAGACGCTGGGGAGGTCGGCGTTCAGTACCTTGTGGGCGGTGGTGGCGGAGGCGCATCGGGCGGGGCTGCCGGCCATCGTGGATGCCAAGCGCGGCGACATCGGACCGACCGCGGAGGCCTACGCGCAGGCGTTTTTCGGCGGGGAAATCGCCGCGGACGCGCTGACGGTCAACCCGTACCTGGGTAGTGACGGGATCATGCCCTTTGTGGACGCGGCGGAGGAGAAGGGAGCCGGCGTGTTCGTGCTGGTCAAGACCTCCAACCCCTCCTCCGGCGACCTGCAAGACCTGCGGCTGGAGGGGGGATACCACCGGGTGTACCAGCACGTGGGGGAGGAAGTGCGGTTGATGGGGGCGCACCTGCGCGGGGAGTGCGGGTACTCGGCGGTGGGGGCGGTGGTGGGGGCGACCTACCCGGAGCAGTTGGCGGAGTTGCGCCGGGACCTGCCGGGCGTGCCCTTCTTGGTGCCGGGCTACGGGGCGCAGGGGGCGGGGCCGGAGGAGGTTGTCGCGGCCTTCGACAAGGACGGGTGGGGGGCGGTAGTTAACGCCTCTCGCAGCATCATCTTCGCGTACCAGGGAGGAGACGGGGAGCCGGAGCAATTCGCGCAGGCGGCCGGGGAGGCGGCGCGGGAGATGAAGGACGCGATCAACGGGGCGATAGGGGGATAGGGGGGAGGGGAAGTCGGAAGTCGAAAGTGTCAGGGGGAGGGGAGTGGAAGGTGGCGAGGGGAAGCAGTAGTTGCGTGTGGGGACGGCGAGGCCGCATGACCGGCGGCAGGGGCGAAATGGCACTGCGCGACTTTCTGGAATTGGCTCACTCCTCACACTTCCTGGAGAGGGCCACACGCTAAGGAGAGAACCATGTCCCTCACCGGCCGAGACCTTATATCCCTCGACGACTACTCCCTCGAAGAAATCACCTGCCTCCTCGACCTGGCGGAGAAGATGGCCGCGGCCTTGGCCGAGGAGGAACCCTCGACCTTCACCCCGCTGGATCGCATCCTCGCCACCTGCTTCTACGAGCCCTCGACGCGTACCCGGATGTCCTTTGCCTCGGCGATGCTGCGGCTGGGGGGCAGCACCATCTGCATGCAGGACGTGAAGATGTCCAGCGCCTCCAAGGGGGAGAGCCTGGCGGACACCATGCGGATGATGAGCGCGTACAGCGATGTCATCGTCATTCGCCATGCGCAGGAGGGAGCGGCCGCGGAGGCGGCGGAGGCGGCGTCGGTGCCCGTGATCAACGCCGGAGACGGGACGCGCAACCACCCTACGCAGGCCCTGACCGACCTGTTCGCCCTGCGACGGCGCAAAGGGACGCTGCAGGGGCTGAAGGTCGGGCTGTGCGGGGACCTGAAGAACGGGCGGACGGTGCATTCGCTGGCGCCGGTGCTGGCGCGGCTGGGGAACGAGATGGTGTGCATCGCGCCGCAGGCGCTGGCCCTGCCGGAAGAGTACCTGGAAGAGGTGGAGCGGGCTGGCGGGAAGCGACCGGCGGAGACGGAGGACCTGGCCGGGGCGTTGGCGGGGCTGGATATGCTGTACATGACCCGCATCCAGCAGGAGCGCTTCCCCAGCCCGGAGGAGTACGAGAAGTACAAGGGCGTGTACATGCTGGACGCGACGGTGATGGCGCAGGCGCCGGAGGGGATGATCGTGCTGCACCCGCTCCCCCGGGTGGCCGAGATCACCGAGCAGGTGGACGCCGACCCGCGGGCGGCGTACTTCGAGCAGGCCGCCGGCGGGGTGCCGGTGCGGATGGCGCTGATCGCGTTGCTGCTGGGGTTGGTGGAGGAAGGCGGGGGGAAGAAGAAGTATGCGTTCTGAGAACTCTCAAGTCTGCGTTGGATGACACTGCCGTCGCTGACACGCGTTTCCGGATCACGATCCCCAAGAGCGTTAGACAGAGGTTGGGGCCGCGGCCTGGGCAGAAGCTCGATTGGCTAAGCACGGGTGGGTATCTCGAGGCAGTTCCCCTCCCCCGCGCGCCGCGCCGCCCGGAGTGAAAAAGTAGAGGAACCGGCATGACTAATATGGCTGACTTTCCCCGTCCCGAATACCCCCGCCCCCAGTTCGTCCGCGACCAGTGGCTGAACCTGAACGGTTGGTGGGAGTTCGCCTATGATCCCGGGAAGTCGGGCGCGACGCGGGGGCTGACCGGAGAGGCAGCCTATCCCGAGCGAATCCTGGTGCCGTTCTGCCCGGAGAGTGAGCTGTCGGGGATCGGGAATACCGACTTCATGCCCTGCGTGTGGTACCGGCGCAACTTTACCGTGCCGGGGGACTGGGCGGGGCAGCGAGTGCTGCTGCACTTCGGGGCGGTGGACTATGAGGCGACCGTGTGGGTGAATGGGGCGAAGGTGGGCTCGCACCGGGGCGGGTATACGCCGTTCTCGTTCGACATCACCGAGCAGTTGCGGGCCGGGGAGAACGTGGTGTGCGTGCGGGCGGTGGACGATACGCGCAGCCCCCTGCAACCGAGCGGCAAACAGAGCCAGCAGTACGCCAGCTACGCATGTCTGTACACGCGCACAACGGGCATCTGGCAGACGGTGTGGCTGGAGGCGGCGCCAGAGACGCGGATCGAGAAGCTGCGGCTGCGCGGGAGTCCGACACGGGGGAGCTTGCTGGTAGAGGCAGCCGTGACCGGACGGTCGCAGGAAACATGGCTGCAGGTGATCGCTTCTCTGGAGGGGGAGATCGTCGGGGAGTTGGCTGTACCGGCTGCTGCTCACACTTGCGTCGAGGTCCCTCTGGCTCAGGTCGAGCCCTGGTCGCCCGGCGCCCCGACGCTGTACGACCTGCGGCTGACGCTGCGGGACGAGCAGGGGCGAACGGTGGACGAGGTCGGCAGCTACTGCGGTCTGCGGGAGATCGAGGTGGCTGACGACCGACTGCTGCTAAACGGGGAGCCGCTCTTTATGCGCCTGGTGTTGGACCAAGGCTTCTACCCTGAGGGCATCTATACGGCGCCCCGCGACGAGGACCTGCGGGGGGATGTGGAGCGAGGGCTAGCGATGGGGTTTAACGGGGCGCGGTTGCATCAGAAAGTGTTTGAGCCTCGGTTCCTCTACTGGGCGGATAAACTGGGCTACCTGGTGTGGGGAGAGTATGCCGACTGGGGGCTGGACGTGTCGCGGCCGGAGGCGCTGGCGGCAATGCTGCCCGAGTGGCTGGAGGCGGTCGAGCGCGACCGGAATCACCCGGCGCTAATCGGCTGGTGTCCCTTCAATGAGACGCCGGCCCAGCGCGATCCGGAGGTGCTGCGGACGGTGTACCGGGTCACTAAGGCTCTGGACCCGACGCGGCCGGTGATCGACACCAGCGGCTACCACCATGTGGAGACGGACCTGTACGACAGCCACAACTATGAGCAGGACCCGGAGAAGTTCGCGGCGGCCTTCGCGGAGTTTCGGGAGGGTGGAGCGCCTCCCCACGGGGAGCCGGGGAAGGAAGCGGATTACGCCGGGCAGCCGTACTTCGTAAGCGAGTATGGGGGGATCTGGTGGAATCCGGGGCAGACCGACGAGCAGGCGTGGGGCTATGGCAACCGACCGCAGAGCCAAGAGGAGTTCTTCGCCCGCTACCGGGCGTTGACCGAGACGCTGCTGTCTAACTCGCGGATGTGCGGATTCTGTTATACTCAACTGTACGACGTCGAACAGGAAGTGAACGGGCTATACACGTACGTGCGGGAGGAAAAGTTCTCCCCCGACCCCATCGCAGACATCAACCGGCAGCAGGCGGCGTCTGAATAGAGGCAGGCACGGCCGAACACCGGTCTGGAGACCGGCGTCACTGGACACGCTTAGTCGTGGCGAGCGCAGGCCCCAACTGCACACTATTAGCCATAGACCATGCCACCAATCATCGCCATAATCGGTCGTACCAACGTGGGCAAATCGGCCCTCTTCAACCGCCTGGTCGGGCAGCGGCGCACTATCGTGGAGGACTTCCCGGGAGTCACGCGGGATCGCGTGTACTCCGAGATTGGCCTGAAGGGAAAGACGGCCGTGCTGGTGGACACCGGAGGGCTGGTGGGGGCGGAGAACGATGCGCTGATCGGGCAGGTCAAGGAGCAGGCGGCGCAGGCACTGGCCGAGGCGGACCTGCTGCTGCTACTCTTTGATGGGCAGGAGGGGATCGTGGCGCTGGATTACGAGGTGGCCGAGGCGGCTCGGCGCAGCGGCAAACCGGTGTTGGCCGTGGTCAACAAGATGGAATCGGGACGGGGGGATGTGACGCAGTTCGCGGAGTTGGGGTTCGGGCTGCCGCTGGCTATATCGGCGCTGCATGGGAAGGGCGGGGCGGCGCTGGAGGAGGCCCTGGCGGAGATGCTGCCGGAGGAGGAAGAAGAGGAGAGGGCGGAGGCGCCGCCGGGGGCGGTGTCGGTGGCGATCGTGGGGCGGCCGAACGTAGGCAAGTCGGCGCTGGTGAATGCGTTGCTGGGCCAGCCGCGGATGATCGTTAGCGAGATTCCCGGCACCACCCGCGACACGGTTGACACGCTGCTGCGGGCCGGGGAGCAGCAGTACCAGCTAGTGGATACACCGGGCCTGCGGCGGCGGGGCAAGCGCTCGCAGGGGGTGGAGTTCTACAGCAGCCTGCGCAGCATCAAGGCCCTGCAGCGGGCGGAGGTAGGCGTGGTGGTGTTTGATGCGGGGGAGGGTCTGACCCAGCAGGACGCGGCGATTGCCCTGGAGGTGGACACGGCGCGGCGGCCGCTGGTCATGGTCGCCAACAAGTGGGACCTGGTACTAGAGCGGGCCTTTGGTGAGGGGGTGCCTCCCCCCCCTGTGCCCCTCACGGGAGAGGGGGAAGAGATACCTCCCCCCCCGGTCCCCCTGTCTGCGCAGGAGAGGAAAGTGGCGGAGCGGCTGCTGAGGAAGGATTTCGAGACCATAGCGCGCTCGCGGCTGAGGTTTGCCGCGCAGGCACCGCTGGTCTTCACCTGCGCGCTGACCGGGGAGAGGGTGGAGGAGATTCTGCCGCTGGCGGCCAAGATCAGCGTGCAGTTCAAGCGACGGCTGGACACCGGCAAGCTCAACCGGGCGCTGGCGGAGGCCATGGACAAGCACAACCCGCCCACCCGGGGCGGGAAGCAACTGCGCATCTACTATGCGACCCAGGTGAAGGCAGCGCCGCCGACCTTCGTGTTGTTCGTCAACGACCCCAAGCTGATGCACTTCTCCTACGAGCGCTATCTGCTCAACTTCCTGAGAGATAAGTTCGGCTTCGATATGGTGCCGCTGACCTTGAGGGTAAGGCAGTCGACGGGGAAAGAGAAGCGAAGGTAAGAGGCGTCACGGGACAGGGAGGCGAGGACCGTCATGTATCTGCCGTGGATACTCATAGCTGGGGGCTATCTGGTGGGGGGCATCCCCATCGGGTTCATGGTGGGGCGGAGGCGGGGGGTAGACCTGACTCAGGTGGGGAGTGGGAACATCGGCGCCAGCAACGTCATGCGGACGCTGGGGGCGAAGCTGGGGATTGTGGTGTGGCTGGCCGACCTGCTCAAGGGTCTGGTGCCGGTGATCTGGGCCCGGCAGTTCCTGCATACCATGGACAACCCCTGGCCGTACCTGGCCGGGGTGGCCCTGGCCGCGGTGCTGGGGCACTGTTTCTCGCCGTATCTGCGGATGCGGGGAGGGCGGGGAGTATCCACCTCGCTGGGGGCGGTGCTGGCACTAGACTGGCGCGTGGGGCTGATCGCCTTCGGCGCGTGGGTCTTCGTCCTGATCATCTCCCGCTTTATCTCCGTGTCGTCAATGGTGGCGGCGATCACCGTGGCAGTATGCTTTGGGCTGATCAAGCCGGAGGACCCCGCCGCCCACGGGCCTTTCCTCGCCGCCGGCGTCGCCCTGGCCTTGCTGGTCGTGCTCAAGCATCTCCCCAACGTGAAGCGGCTGCTAGCCGGCACCGAGAGTCGGGTCGGGGAGAAACCGGACTTGCCACAGCCGGAGGGGATTGAGGGCGGACCGGAGAGCGAGACGGAGTATCGCTAGGGACGACAGGCCCAACGACAGGCACGACGGCAGCGTCGCTCAGCGCTGGGGTAACCCCGCCAATTCTTCGATGAAGGTGATCTCCTTGTCAAGAACCCGTTTCCCACTCGTTCTCGCCCTCCTTACGGTGGTCGGAGCGGCGCTGGCGGCGCCGGCCGTCCCTCCCTCGCCTTCTCTGCTCTTCATCGGCAAGCCCCAGATCTACATGGAGGCAGCCTACCTGGAGGAGTTGCAGGCGCATGGATTCCAGGTGGACGCGGCGCCCTGGGACATCATCACCCCCGACCTAATGCGGCGATACAACGCCGTCATCATTACCGGCTACTGGCGGGAGTACTCCAAGGGCAACGTGGAGCAGGGCATCCAGGAGGGCTTCGCTGGAGTGGTGCAGCGGTATATCGCCGAGTACATGAAAGCCGGCGGCGGGGTACTGGTGGACCTGAACAGCATGGGCGCCTACGGCGAGGGGCGACTGGGCGAGGTGCCGGACTGGCTCAAGCAGTTCGACTGCAACTTCTGGGTGGAGGCGATCACCGATCCCGCGCGGGAGGTCCTGGCTACGCCGCCCTCCCTTCGGCGCTATTCGACGAAGCTGGCCTGGACCGACGATTTGGCCAAGCACCCGATCACTGAGGGCGTCAAGAACCTGTGGTACCCGACCGGCTGGGGCGGGCATGAGGCCTTCTGGTCGGGGCCGGTGGACTGCGGGCACCAGTGGACCGCCATCGTGCGCACCGGCCCGCAGGCCAAGTCGGCAGGGACCGACACCGTCTGGGCGGACATGTGGCGCCCGCAGCCGCTGCCGGGACCCTACAGCCTACTGTCGGTGCGCAACGTCAACAACGGGCGGATGGCAGTCTTGGGCGTGAACTCGATGTGGCTCCTGTGGTCGCCGTACCACGACGCCCTGGGGCAAGTGGTGATGAAGAAGGGCGAGCAAGGCAAGCCGAGCGACTGGTGGAAGCTGCTGGAGAATACCTATCGGTGGCTAGCGGAACCCTCGCTGCAGATGGGCACGAATGGTCTGCAGGTGGCCAAGTACCCGCCAGTGGCCGGCGATACCCCCGCCGTGGCCTGGGACCAACAGGCCTTCCCGGAGAAGCCCTCGCACTACTACCGGGGGCTGGTGGGGGCGCATACGGCGCTGTCTACCGGCAAGGGCACAGTCGGCGACTGGGCGGCGGCGGCCGAGGCGGCAGGCTGGGACTTCCTGGTGTTCACCGAGGACCTCGCGGCCCTGAACGCCGACAAGTGGGCGGAGCTGAAAAAGCAGTGCCAGGGGGCCACAAGCGACACCTTTGTAGCCTACCCGGGGATCGAGTACATGAACGCCTCGAACCACCGCGGCTTTGCGCCACTGGGGTATGTCGACTGGTTCCCCGCCGACTGGCTCACCGACGACGGCAAGCGCATCAACACCGACCGGGGCTGGACGCCACAGAAGGGTTGGGGGGCTACCCAGCACAAGTCCGGGCAGATCATGATGTTCCTGACCTGGGGGATGAACGGGTATCTCAACTACGAGAAGAATCCCTCGCCGTACTGGGACTACAAGCTGTACAACCTCTTCCCCATCTGGTCGATGGAGCGCGGAGAGGTCGTGGACAGCTCCATCCAGGACTACCTGGAGGTCTGCCAGGCGGACCACAACCCGGCGGCGTATGCGGTGAACCTGATGTACGACCCGGCGGAGCTGGCCACGGCGCGGGCGGAGGGGCGGCCGCACCTGGTGGTGTCGGCCGATCCCGACCCGCGCGCTCCCGACAAGCCCGGCCTGCGGGCGACCTTTGACCGCATGGTTGTGGACGACGTGCCCTACGGCCTGGGGGCGGGCTGCTATCGCGGATGGACCGGGCCAGTGGCGACGCAGGGGCCGGCGATGCGCTGGATGTTCCGCGGCGGGTACCTGTGGGAGGGCGTGGAGTTCCCCCGCTACTGGATCGAGCGCCATGCCGCGCCGCAGGAGAAGGACTGGTACATGCCGAGTTGGTACCGGCTGAAGCTGCGGCTGGACGCGGAGAGCGAGACGGGGCTGCAGGAGATAACCATCTACGACGGCCCGGAGGCCATCCGCCGCTTTGACCCTAAGGGGCAGAAGCAATACACGGTGGAGATGGACGTAGCCCAGGCGCCAACGCGGCACCTGGTGGCGGTGGTGACCGACAACCAGGGGCGGCAGGCGGTCAGTCGGGAGATGTGGGTGGAGCAGCAGATGATCCTGCACAACTACTGCGGAGACCGGGTGAATATCCCCGGCCCGATCTTCAGCGCGATGCACGGCCATCCCTGGAAGACCTTCGACGGCCGGGACGTGGAGGTGCGGCGTTTCTTCACCGACATGGTCAGCCCGGATTTGCTGATCGAGCGCTACCTCACGGATTGGGTGTACAAGTACGAGGAACTGACCGACACGATGTCCTGGCACAACTGGGCCCCGCACTACGAGCGGGACGACTACAGCTTCGAGCAGCGCGGGTATCTGTGGTACAGCCGCCACGGGGGGCAGGTCAGCTATGCCTCCCATCCCAGCCAGGCCGTGTACTGGGACGGCTTTGCGGCGGTGGAGGAAGTCAAGGCGAAGCAGCTTCCCCCGGCGAAGCTGGAAGTCTTCGAGAGCACGATGACGCTGAAGAAGCCGTACAAGCTGGACGCGGAGGGGTTCCTGCCGCCGAGTGCGATCGTCTGGGAGCACAAGTTGGTGAAGGGCGAAGACGGGGCGTTGACGATTATCTCCCCCAGCCGGAGAAACAGGTTCGATTTCCTGGGAGACATTACGGAGCCGACCAGGGGCGATCTGCCTTCGGGCTCCGTGGTCGTCTGCTCCGCAGGGGGCCTCCCCGCCGGGCAGAGCGTCAAGTGGACGGGCGAGCACCTGGGGTACGCCGTGTCGGTCAAAGACGGGACGGTTACCGTCAAAGTGGGGGTCCTGCCCGGTGAGCTGAACCAGGCTGGGCAGCAGTTCACCTGGCGCACCGAGAAGATCAACCGGGCGGCCCTCGACGTGGTCAAACCGACCTGGTTCGCGGTCAAGATCGGGACAGCGCAGCCTGCGCCGCTCGCCGACCTGCACCTGACCGCCAAGGACGGGGTGGCCCAGGTGGACCTCAAGCGGGCGGCCTTCGACACCAATAGCCAGGGGATCGTGGTGGACGGGGTGAACGGGAACTGGACGGCGGTGTACTACGAGAAGCCGCAGGGGCTGATCCGCCCCATTGGGGTGTGGGAGGGGAAGGCCTTCGCGCAACTGCCGGGGACAAAGAAGGACGTGACCATCACCATCGGCAACCTGGTTCGCTGCGACCAGCCCGAGGTGATGATTGAGGCTCTCCAACTCACCGACGACGCGGGCAAGCCGACCGGCCAGTGGCAGGTGGAGGCGCACAATCCCACGGATCAGGCGCTAACCGTCAACTTCCAGGTGCTGGCGGCGTTTGACCTGATAGAGACGAAGACACACACGGAGCAGATCGCGCCCCGGAGCAGCGTGAAGTTTGCGTTGTAAGTGGTCCGGGTCACCTACGTGTTTCCCGTCTCCAAGCAGGAGTGTCGGTCGGAGATCGCGCAAGACCCGAGAGGGCTGTTGCGCACCGGCGCCGATACGTTGGAGGCGTGCCGTCCGGTCTAGAACGCCCGCCCCGCGATCTTCCCCAGCCGATGAACCCTGGGCTTACTCTGAGTGTCTGTATCAGCACTGTTCATCCTACGGAGGGACGGGAGCGATCATCCATGGAACTGCAACCGGACAGCAAGGTGCATGACCTGCCGGAGTTGCGGGACCGGGCGCCAGTATTTGAGAACCGGGAGCAGGTGGGGGAGCTATTGGCGGAGATGCTCAAAGAGTATGAGGGCAGCGGGGCGCTGGTGCTGGCCATCCCGCGTGGCGCGCTGGTGATCGGGGCGGCAATCGCGCGGGAGCTGAAGCTGGACCTGGACATTGTGGTGGTGGCCAAGGTCACGCCCCCGTGGAACCCGGAATTCGGGTTCGGGGGGGTGGCCTGGGAGGGGACGGTGTGGCTGGATCAGGCCATCGTGCCCGGACTGGGCCTGAGCAGAGAGCAGATCGAGGCGGCGGTGTGGCGGGCGAGCGACAAGGTGGAGCGGCGGTCGCGGATTCTGCGGGGCGACCGACCCTTCCCCAAGCTGGAGGGCCGACCGGTCATCATCGTAGACGATGGCCTGGCCACGGGCTCGACCATGCGGGTAACGGTCCAGGCGCTGCGCAAAGCCGGCGCCCAGCAACTGGTGGCGGCCGTTGGCACCGGCCATCACGAGGCGCTCTGGTCCCTGGCCCAACTGGTAGACGCCGTCTATTGTCCCAACCTGCGCGAGACCCGCCATTTCTCCGCGGTAGGCGAGGCGTACTACCGCTTCGACCAGGTCAGCGACGAGGAGGCGGCGCGGATACTGCGGGAGTTCGTGCCATCGGAGGAAGGGGCCGGGACAGCCTAAGAGCGCGTGCGAGAAGTCGCGCCGAGCCCCCCCCCGAAGCCGCCGGGGCTTCCCCCTCCCGCCCTAGGCGGCGCCCAGCGGTGGCACAGCAGTCTCCCCTACTCGATCTCCCGGACGACGGTCGCCCCTGCCCCTACCTCTCCCTTCAGCCCCTCCGGGTTGGCCAGGTCGAACCATCGCAAGCGGGTGATCCCTTCGCCGTGCGGCGGCGGACCCCGGCAGGTCCGCAGGCGAGCAGCGGGGAAACGTGCGCTGGACCGCATCCCGGCCCGCCGCGGGGCATCCGCCTATGGAGCGAGAGCCGCTCGCCGCAAGAACCGCTGTTGTGGCCCTGTTCTTCGTCCTGTGTGTGGCGGCGGGGGGAGCCGTAGCGGCATTGGTGCGCTATGACCTCATCGGCTTTGGTCACCTGCCCCGCACCGCCCTCATCGCCCTGGTCCTGCTGCTGCTCGTTAACCTGTTCGCCCGCCCCCTGGTACGGCGCAACCTGTTCAGCGCCGGCCAATTGTTGTACGTTTACGTGGCCGTGCTAGTCGTTTCCGGCTTCCCGGGGCAGCAGTTGGTTACGCACCTTTACGTCGGGCTGGTCGGCCCAGCCCACTACGCCAGCCCGGAGAACCACTACCGCGACCAGTTCTTCGAGCACATTCCCAAGTGGAGCGTGCCCTCCCTCGCGTCGGAGAATCCGGCGGTCAAGTGGGCCTTTTGGGGGCTGCCCTCCGGAGCGACGCTGCCCTGGCAAGAGTGGGTTGTGCCTCTGGCCTGTTGGAGCGGGTTCTTCCTCTTGTTGTTCCTCAACTACCTCTGCCTGGCAGGGCTATTCCGGCGCCAATGGGTAGACCGTCAGCGGATGCTCTTCCCCCTGGCGGAGATCCCCTTCCAGATGGCGCGCTACCGGGGCGGCGAGTGGGTTCCCGGCCCGTTCCGCAGTGGCTGGTTCTGGTTGGCCTTCCTCATCCCGCTGACCATCCACAGCCTCAACGGCCTGCACGCGCATTACCCTCAGGTCCGGGGCATCGACATCTACCCCTTGTATCTGCGGAGCGCGTTCAGCGGCCGCCCCTGGGATCAGCTCAACGCGATAGCCTTCTACTTCTACTTTGACGTGATCGGCATCACCTACCTGCTGCCAGCGGATGTGAGCCTCAGTCTGTGGTTCTTCTGGCTGCTCCGATTCGGGCTGCGGGTAGCCCGCAGCGCGACAGGTCGCACGGAAACCGAAGTGTTCTTCACGCACGTCGGGATTGGCTCTTACCTACTGGTAGCCGCGCTGAGCGTGTACCAGGCGTGGGGGAGTTTGCGGGCAATCGGGCGCGAAGCGGTGAGGCGCCTGCGCGGGGAAGCCCCGAGCCAGACGAACGCAGACGAGTCGGTGCTCTTCTGGGGCTTCTGGGCTACCGCCGCAGGGCTGATCCTGTTCTACCGGGCTTTGGGGGCGGACTGGGGACCCGCATTTCTGGGGCTGGGGCTGTTTCTGGTCAGTGCACTGGTGGTGGCGCGCATCGTGTCGGAAGCGGGCATCTACGCCGTATGGTCGCCGTTCTGGGGCAGTAACAGCCTCTTGGGAGCGATCTTCGGACCGGCGCGGTTGGGTGCGAGGAATGTCACGGCCCTGGCCATGGTCTCCTTCCAGAACGGCGATACCGCCTCCCTGACGCTGGCCAGCATCTTCCAGGGGCTGAAGCTGCAGGAGCTGGGGAGGCTGCGCGCTTCCCACGTGCTGGGGCTGATAGCGGCGGCGCTGGCGTTGGGGATCGTCGGGTCGCACCCCACGGCACTGTACTCCATCTACTCCCGAGGCATCCCGGGCCTGGGCTGGTGGATGCGCGGGGCGGGGGCGGCGCTGCCGGCGGACATCGCCAACCAGCTCAACTATCCCGAGAGCGTCTACACCGCGGGCCATTACGGCAACATGGCAGTGGGCGCGGCGGTAGTGATGACGCTGAGCCTGCTGCACATCCGTTATCTATGGTGGCCGCTGCACCCGCTGGGTTGGGCCGCGGCTTTTTCGCCTATCGTCGCTGACCGCTTCGGGTTCTCCTTCTTGCTGGGCTGGATTCTGCACCGGCTAGCCCTCAAGGCGGGTGGGTATCCCGGCTACCGGCGCTTCCAGCCGCTGATCCTGGGCCTGATCATCGGCAACGGCCTGACGCTGCTGGTCTGGACGGTCATCCACTACTTCTACCCGATCACCGGAGCGTTGGTGATTGAGTAGGGGAGGATTTCCTCGGGGCAGCCCTTTCTCTGGGTTGTGCCTCTTCCGGGGGCCGCCGGCGGCGGAACACGGATGGTTCTCCTCAAGGCGCCAGGCTGAAGGCCCGCCACTTCTTGCCGTCGTAGAACATCGGCCCGGGCTGCTGGTCGGGGGTGTTAAGGCCACTGTCTACGGCCAGGTCACCGAGCTGGGGATTCGGTATCTTGGTTACGTCGCATGGGGGCATGTTCAGCAGGGCGGGCAGGCCGCCGGAGCCCTGGTAGGTGCGCATCACGCCGCCGTCCTCGAGCGCGCGGATTAGGTTGCCGGTGTCCTCGCCGGTAAACTCCACGTCAGCGCGGCGGCGGACGGTGATCTCGTTGCCGCCGGCGCCGGCCTCAAACACTATCGCCTTGCCCGGCGGGTAGGAGGCCTCGAACTCGCCCTGGTCGTTCTTCGTGAACAGGGTGGGGTAGTTGTCCATGATCTCCAGCTTGCTATCGCGCAGGGGAGAGGCGAAGCGGGCCATGCGGTAGTGCTCCTGCCCCGGCGCGTATTTCACGTAGATGCCGTCGTAAATGATCAGGCCCAGGCCGCTGATATCCCAGTAGCGGCCGGCGCCGCCCGGCTCGAAGAAGATGGGCTCGGCAGAGCCGGATATCCAGTGACCGTTGCGGGCGCGTACGTCATCCACGTTCCCCCGGGCCAGCAGGCAGTGCTGGGCCCGCTCGCCCTCGATGCGCACGCCGTCGATCGAGACAGCGGCCACCCGCCCCCCGCCCTTCGTCCCGTCCAGCAGAATCCCGGCCAGCCCCGTGGCCGAGATGTACCCACCGAACAGGCTCACGTCACTCGTTGAGGGCCCGCAGATCCACAGGTCTACACAGTTGCCTCCGCCCCAGGCCGCGAAAGTGCACCCGTAGAACTTGAACTCCGTGTTGGAGCAGCCAGTAGTCAGTTCGTTATAGGGGCTCTTGAGGTCCCAGTAGTTGTGCGGGGTGATGATGAAGCAGACGCCATCCTTGAGGTTGTTCTGGAAATAGCAGTTGTACCAGCGGCAGACCTCCGCCGCGTAGCAGTAGACGCTGGCTACCGAGAAGGAGCCATCTACCATAATGTTGGTGAAGAAGCCGTTGCTACCGCCGTTGCCTTTTTCGCGGGCCAGAAGAATCCCAACGTTGGCGGTGTTGGACATGATCTTCAGGTCGCGCATGGTGCAGTAGGTGGTGTCGGTGAGGTCCACTACCGGCTGGTCCTTCATCGTGCCGTAGATGGTGGTGTTGAGCATCCCGGAGCCGGTGAGGGTGATGAAGTCGCCGGACCGGGGATACTGCTCGGTGCGCGGGCGGGTGTTGCGCCCCGTCAGGTCGAGGGTCTTGTCGAGGTTGTAGGTCCCCGGCGGCAGGAAGACCTCGCCGCCACCCTCTGGAAGAGCGTCGACCGCCGCCTGGAGATTGGGGAAATCGGCGGCATTGACGCGAGCGGGCGTGGCCTCGGCAGCGAGGGCGAGGGAAGGGAGGAGCAGGCAAAGGAAGACGGGGTAGAATCTGTGCATAGCGATCACCTCAGGTCGAAATGGGGACGTCTTGGCAGTAGCGGGCGCAAGCGGAGACCGCAGCATTCGTCCCTATCCGGAGCGGAGAGCCCCCCGCTTTTCCCTCGCCCGCGCCAGCATCTCCTCGGCGTGGTGGAGGGCTTTCTCCTGGCCCTCGCGGGCACCCATCATGCGGGCAATTTCGGCTATGCGCTCCTCCTCGGTCAGCTCGCGGGCAGTGATGACCGTGCGGCCGTCCTGGACCGCCTTGCTCACGTGGATCTGGTGGTCGGCGAGGCTAGCGATCTGGGGGAGGTGGGTGACGCAGAGAACCTGGGCCGAGGCGGCGACCTGGGCCAGCTTCTCGGCGACGGCGTGGGCGGTGACGCCGCCGATGCCGACGTCTATCTCGTCGAAGACCAGGGTGGGGACGCCGAGGGCCGGGGTGCAGACCGACTTGAAGGCCAGCATGAGCCGCGACAGCTCCCCGCCACTGGCAACGGCGGAGAGGGGGCGGAGCGGCTCCCCAGCATTGGCCGACAGCAGGAAGCGGACGCGGTCCATACCGCGGGCAGTGGCGGCGTAGCGGTGGCCATCGGCGCCAGGCAGGCCGTCCGCGTCGGGCTCGCGCTCGAACTCCACGCCGAAGCGGCCCTGCTCCATCCCCAGCTTCCTGATCTCCTTGACCATCGCCTTTTGCAGCGCAGTCGCCTGCTTATGGCGCAGGGAGGAGAGGGCCTCGGCGGCCTGGCCGGCGATAGTGCGGGCGGCTTCCACCTCGGCCTCGATCTCGGCGCGGCGGCTGTCGAGGGACTGTAGCTCGGCCAGCTCCTCCGCAGCGCGCTGGTGATAGGCGAGGATCTCCTCCACCGTCTCGCCATACTTGCGGCGCAGGCGGTCGAGTAGGGCCAGGCGCTCCTCGGCCTGAGCCAGCTTACGCGGGTCGAAGTGCAGCCCGGCCGCGTAGTCGCGCAGGGAGCGGGCGACCTCGCGCAGGACGGTCTCGGCGGTGGTCAGCTCTTCGGTGAGGGGCAGGAGGGACTCGTCGTACTTGGCCGTGGCGACCAGGGCGGCGGCGGCGGCGGCGGTGGACTCGGCGGCGCCTCGGCCCTCACCCCATTCACCCTCCAGGGATTGCAGGGCCTCTTCGACTGATTCGCGCAGGCGCTCGGCATGGGCGAGGCGGCGGTGCTCGGTGGGGAGGGCGCTATCGCGCTCGACGTCGAGGCTTGCCTCCTCCAACTCCTGCACCTGAAAGGCCAGAAGATCAAGGCGCTGCGCCCGGTCGCGCTCGGCGGCGCGCAAGCGCTGGAGTTCCTCGCACAGGACCTGGTACTCGCCCCCGGCCGCCTCCCAGGCGGCGTGCGGCGCGGCGAGGACGGGACCGCCGCACGCGTCGAGGAAGTCCAGGTGGGTCTGCTCGTGGATGAGCGTCTGGTGCTGGTGCTGGCCGTGGATGTCCACCAGCTTCTCGCCCAGGTTGCGGACGAGGCCCCGCGTGGCGGCATGGCCGACGACATAGTAGTAGCTGCGGCCCTCCTCGATGCGGCGGGCCAGGAGCAGGAGGCCGTCGTCGGCCTCTACTCCGGTCTCCTCGAGGGCGGCCTGCAGGTCCGGGCGCTCGGCGATCTCAAAGACGCCCTCCACCCGAGCCCGGCTCTCCCCGGCACGGATGATTTCCGCCCCGACCTGCTCACCCAGCAGGGCGTTGAGCGCGTCGATGATAATGGACTTGCCCGCCCCCGTCTCGCCGGAAAGCACGGTGAACCCGCCGCGGAGGGAAAGGCGGAGGGTGGTGATAAGGGCGAAGTTGGAGATGGCTAGTTCGCGGAGCATGGTCTGTGGTGGGCAGGAGCACAGGCTAGAAAGCCTGTGGTCCTGTCCTCCTCTCTACCTCTGCGCTCCCCAGTGCAGCTTTTCTCTGAGCCTCCCGTAGAAGCCGCTGCCGCCCAGCCGGACTAGTTTCGCCCGGTGCTCAGCGGCGGTGATTACTACTTGCTCTTCGCTGCCGACCATGGTGTCTAGCTGGCCGTCTACCGTGAGGCGGACCGGGGGGGCGGGCCGGGCGCGCGGGGAGAGGGCCAGACGGAGGGTGGCCGTCGCCGGGACCACGAGGGGCCGGGTGTAGAGAGTGTGCGCACAGATGGCGGTGAGGATGAAGCAGTCCACCTGAGGGTCCACCAGGGGGCCGCCGGCAGAGAGGTTGTAGGCGGTGGAGCCGGTGGGGGTGGCGACGATCAGGCCGTCCGCCGGGTACTCGGTGACGAAGCTGTCATTTACCCAGACGTCCAACTGCACCAGGCGCACCGGCTCGTGCTTGCCGATGACCGCGTCGTTGAGTCCCAGGAACTCCTGGCGCACGGTGTTCTCGGCCCCTACGCGGGCGCGGAGCATGAGGCGCTCCTCCATCTCGAAGTCGCCCTGCAAGAGCCGGGGAACGGCGTCCAACACGCGGTCGAACTCCTGCTCGGCCAGGAAGCCGAAGCCGCCCAGGTCCACGCCGAGGACGGGCGTACCGGTCAGAGCGGCCGCACGGGCCGCGGCGAGCAGCGTACCGTCCCCGCCCATGGCGATGACCAAGTCACTGGTCTGGCCCCACTCGGCGTCGGAGCAGATGTCGCCATCCCTCAGCTCCGAGCCGCCCATACGTTCGTGCAGGAGCACCTGCACCCCGGCCGCCTGCAGGGCGTGCACCAGCGCGACGGTGCGCTCCTGTGCCAGGGGCTTATGCAGGGCCGTCAGGAGGCCCACGCGGCGGATTGGGTGGGGCATAGTAGACTCCTGGGAGGCTGTGGGACCGGATAGGTGGGCGGGCCGGATGCTAGCGGGCGGCGCGCTGCTGCGCAACACGCCGTCCTCGTATTCGGCCCCCCCCCGGAGCAGAGCCAGTGAGAGCCGCCTCCCTAGGCCGGGGCGCGGGCGGTGGTGGGCGCCTGCAGTTGCTCCAGGTTCTTCCTAGCCGGCTCGTAGTTGGGGTCTGCGTCAAGGGCCTTGAGGTACTGCGCTTTGGCCTTCGCCAGGTTCCCCTGCTTCTGGTAGACCACGCCCAGGTTGTTCAGCGCCGGGGGGAACCGGGGCGCGACCACCAGCGCGGCCTGGAAATACTGGAGCGCCTCGGCAAGCTTGTTGCGATCCAGGTAGATGAGGCCGGCGTTGTTCTGCGCGGCGGCGTTGGCGGGGTTAAGCTTGACCACTGCCAGATACTCCGGCAAGGCATGGTCGCGGTCGTTCTGGTCGTAGTAAGCGTCGGCCAGGCCCAGGTGGCCCCCCTCGCTCTTGGGGAAGAGGCGGGTGATAGTCAGCCAGACCTGCAGCGCCGAGTTGCGCTCGCCGGCCTTGGCCAGGGAGCGGGCGCGGTTGAGGTAGGCCAGCTCTAGCTGCGGGTTGACCTGGATGGCCTTCTGGAAGGTCTCGGCGGCCTCCTGGTACTTGCCCTGCTCGAACTGCAGCGCGCCGAGGTTGTTCAGGCAATTGGCGTTGTTGAGGCGCAGCTCCAGCGCCCGGCCGTAGGACTCCTCCGCCGCCGGGTAGTCCCTCATCGCCGACTGGGCCAGGGCTAGGTTGTACTGGGCCTCGAAGCTCTGGGGGAGGACCGCGGCGGCGGCCTGCAAGGCGCCAATAGCCTCCTCGTTCTTGCCCAGGTTATACAGGCCCGTCCCCATACCCAGCAGGGCCTCGGGCTGGCCGGGCTCCTTCAGCAGCACGCCCCGATAGGTCTCCACCGCCTCGAGGTCCCGCTTAGCCTCCAGCAGCAGCACGCCCAGGCTCATCTGGGTCTCGATCCGGTCCGGCTCCAGCTTGACCGCCAGGCCGTACTCGCGGATGGCCTTGTCCAGGACCCCGGCCTTGCGCAGGTTGAAGCCGAAGTTCAGGTGTACTCCCGGATCGTTGGGATTGGCCTTAGCAGCCCGACTGTATTCGTTGAAGGCCACCTCCCATTCGCTTTGGGCCGCCTTGAGGTTGGCGAGGTTGAAGTGGGCGTCAAAGTAGTTGGGGGCGAGGAAGAGCGCTGCGCGGTAGGCGGCCTCGGCCTTTTCCTTCTGCCCGTCCGCAGCGTAAGCGTTGCCCAGGTTATTGAAGTAGACCTTGGACTTGGGGTCTTCCTTGGTGGCCGCGTTCAGGTACTTGATGGCCTCGGGGAGGCGCCCCAGCTCCAGAGCTACCGTGCCGCACCAGGCGAGGATCACCGGGTCCTTGGGCTGAGCTTGCAGAGCGGCCAGGAACTGCCTCAGCGCGTCGGGCAGGTCGCCTTGCTCGTGGAGCGCGAGACCCTTCTGGAAGGGGGTCTGCGGCTCCTGGGCCAGGGCGAGACTGGTGGCCAGGACAGCCAGCAGCAGGCAAGTGAGCAGCAGGCGGGCAGTTATGGGCATGGTTGTGTCCTCCAGGAACGGCGAACGGCAGGTTGGGGGGGCGGACTGAGAATCCGTATCCCCGTGCCCGTATAAACACCTCAAGCGGTCTCGGAGTTCGGCAGCGACAGGGTGAGGGTGAAGGTCGCGCCGGCCCGGGAGCGCTCTCCACCCAGATACGGCCTCCGTGGGCCTCTACGGCCAGCTTGGAGAATACCCACTCAGGCCCACGCGGGAGGGGGGCCGGCAAGGTGGTCAGCCGCCGCCATCAGATCCACCAGTGTCAGGGGTCTCGATTCGAGCGCCCACCTCACCATTTGTGTCGCCTACCCCTCTCCCCGCACCCCTCGCTCCGCCGCCCGCGCAATCCCGGCAGCATCTAGCCCCGCCGCGGCCAGCAGGGAGCCACGCTCCCCATGCTCGACGAAAGCGTCGGCCAGGCCCAGCCGCGTCAGACGGGTGTCGTGCAAGCCCCGATCCTCCAGGAACTCCGCCACCGCCGCCCCGTAGCCTCCCGCCAGCGCGTTTTCCTCGATAGTCACCAGGCAGCCGGTCTCGCGGGCCAGCCGCTCGAGGAGTTCCTCGTCCAGGGGTTTGATGAAGCGGACATCGACGACCGCACAACTTATCTCCTTCTTCGCCAGCAGGTCCGCGGCCTCCTTCGCGGGCTGCAGCCTGGTGCCCACGGCCAGCAGGGCGCAGTCGGTCCCCTCCCGGACCACCCGGGAGCGACCGAGGGGGAGAGCGCCGTCGCCAGCCGGGCCGGATTCGCCCAGCGCGTCCGCGCGCAACTCATCCGGTCCCTCCTGGGGCGCGAGGCCGCGGGGATAGCGAATCGCCGCCGGGCCGGGCAGGGCCAGGGCGGTGGCCAGCATCCGCCTCAGCTCCTCGGCGCCGGACGGGGCCATGACCGTCAGGCCAGGGATGTGTCGCAGAAGACTAAGGTCAAAGACGCCGTGGTGGGTGGGGCCATCGTCACCGACCAGGCCGGCGCGGTCCAGACAGAACGTGACGGGCAGGTTTTGCAGCGCCACGTCGTGCATGATCTGGTCATAAGCGCGCTGCATGAAAGTGGAGTAGACCGCCACCACCGGGCGTAGGCCCGCTGCGGCCAGGCCGGCTGCGTAGCAGACCGCGTGCTCTTCCGCCATCCCCACGTCGAAGCACCGGTCAGGGAAGTTGCGCTTGAACTCCGCCAGCCCGGTTCCGTCGAGCATCGCCGCCGACACCGCGACGATCCGCTGGTCCTGGGCCGCCAACTCTCCCAGCGCCTGACCGAAGGCCTGGCTGAAGGTCAGCCCCTCCGTTGGTTCGCACTCGCCGTTGTCCAGGGCGAAGGGGGCGGTCCCGTGGAAGCGACGCGGGTCCTTCTCCGCCGGGGAGTAGCCGCGTCCCTTCTGGGTGAGAGTGTGGACCAGCACCGGTCCGGGCAGGCGGCGGGCGGATTCGAGCACCTCCACGGTCTGGCGCACGTCGTGGCCGTCTATCGGCCCCAGGTAGGTGAAGCCCAGCTCCTCAAAGAGCATCCCCGGCACCACCAGGTGCTTGAGGCCGTCCTTGAAGCGGTCGAGGGCATCCAGGACCGAGTCACCCAGCGGCCAGGAGGAGAGGAAGCGAGCGGTCTCGGCGCGGGCCCAGCGGACATGGGGTTCGACGGCAGTGCGCAGGGAGGTGAGGTAGGCCGAGAGGGCGCCGGTGTTGCGGCCGATGGACATCTCGTTGTCGTTGAGCACCACCAGCAGATCGCGCCCGGCGTGGCCGGCCTGGTTGAGTCCGGCCAAGGCCAGGCCGCCGGTGAGGGCGCCGTCACCGATGATCGCCACGACGCTCTCCGTCCCCCCGCGCAGATCGCGGGCGGTGGCAAAGCCCAGCGCGGCGGAGATGGAGGTGGAGCCGTGCCCCGCGCCAAAGGGATCGTGCTCGGACTCGTCGCGCCGGGTGAAGCCCGACAGCCCGCCGGCCTGGCGGATAGTGGAGAACTGCTCGCGCCGACCGGTTAGTAACTTGTGCGCATAGGACTGGTGCCCTACGTCCCAGATGAGCTTGTCGGTGGGCGAGTTGAAGACGCGATGCAGGGCGATGGTGAGCTCCACCACGCCCAGACTAGGCGCCAGATGCCCGCCCGCGTAGGAGGTGACCTCCAGGATACGGTCGCGAATTTCCTGCGCGAGGTCCTCCAGCGCGTCCAGCGGGAGGCGCTTGAGATCGGCGGGGGAGTTGATGGTGTCGAGATAGTTGGACATAAATGATTTAGAGCCGGCACAGCCACCTGCACAAGGCAGAAAGTTGTTTTTGGTTTGTCAGATTAGCTGCATTACTAAGCTCGCCGCTACCCAGTCTTTCCCATATCTCGTCCGCCATGTCGTCAACTATCGCTGCTCCCGTAAAGAAAATGCCAGGGCCGGCGTCCACCTCTGCAAAAGCCTTCTTGACTCGGTCCAAGGCCGATCTTGCCGTCTTCCAGTGTTCATCAGCACCGGCGGGGTCAATGCCGCCCTTGAGTTCGCCAACTGACAGATATGCGGCTGGGCGTAGCAACGCACCTTGGGCGTCGGTGGGTCCGGAGGAGAGTAGGACAAAGTCAACATTCTTTCTTACAAAAGGAATTGTACGGTTGTAGAGGGCGGTCCTCTCGCCGTTATCTCCGACCCAGCTTAGCGCCTTGACTCGCCCTGCCAGCGCGGGGGCCTCCGAGTCGGCGCGAATCCATCTCGTGCTGCCGGAGCATTGGCACTGGCAGGGCCATCCGGCCAGGCTGATCGTCGCGAGTAGGCAGGCTGTAAACTTTCTCTCGGCAATTTCGCCGCCCAGATTACGCATTTGCCCACCTAAGGCATCCCCTTTGGTAAGGAGAAATCGGTAGACCAACTCCTCCGCAAATGACTGGCCCGCGGGCATCAAGAACTTCTCGACCAACTCCAGGATCGCCTTGTCCTTATCCCCTTGCGTGAGATGGCTTGCCGCCTTGTCTGATATACCGGCGGCTTGCAAGAGCGCTCGTTGCACTCCCTTCATCCCGATCAGTTCATCAGGACTGCGTAGTTCCGACACCGCAGACATTAGCGCTCGGCCTTCCTCCACGGCAGGTGTAGCTCGTCGATTTTTCTCCAGCGCCAGAGCCACGAATCCCGCTCGGATCGCCTCGTGAGGCGTGACCAAATCCGCGCTTGTTCGCAGGTGTGCGGGGAATTTAACCCTTTCTCCAGACGTAGACGCACTTACGGAGAACCTCGCGCCCATGCGCCCCCATCTGTTGGCTGCTGTTACCCTTGCCATTGGGCAGCAGCAGGATGTTCTGCACGTTGAATCCCAGTTCTTGTGCGAGGTCCGACAGTATCAGGTCAACCGAGACGCTTGCGCCCGCATACCGAACGTTGTCGTTCACCATGACCACGACTCCGCCCGGCTTCAGGACTCGGTGACACTCCGCCATGACGCACGCCATTTCGTAGAAATACCCGCGGACCATACGGGGAATGCCATTGTTGTTGAGTTTCCCCGCAAGCTTCTGCCCTTCCAGATAGCCAATGACCAGCTGGAGCAGAGCTTGGCTATCGGCAGCGTGAATGGCGCGTTCCCACCCCTCGTTCATTGGCAGCAGTTCCTTGCCCCGGCTCTCCACGGTGCAGGTAAGCATTGCCTGCCGGAGCTCACTGATGGCCGTTTCGTCAACCCCGAGCAGCGCCAACTCCAACGCATAGGTCCGCGTGTAGTCGTATCGATTGCAGTACGGCGGAGAGGTGAAAACCACATCATATCCAGTGTCGGGCAGCGTTGGCATGACGTCCAGGCACGATCCCTCCAGCAGCGAGACCGAACCTGTCGGCGTAGCCTCACCAAACAACGTCGTCTGCGTGCTATTCACGTCGACAAGTATCTCGTGTAGCTTGGAGGTATATGCCTCATCAAACGGCGGAATCCGTCCCTTGTCGAATATCCTTGCGCGAACGCGCCGCCCTGCGCGGTGGTCCCACCGGAGGTACTGACCGTCCTTCCTCGTGTAACTTACTGCCTCCAATATGCACAATAGGGCGAACCGGAGAACTTGGCGCACGGTCGGGGACTCGTCCTGCATCGCCTTGAGGCACGCTCGAATCGCCCACTCCGTATCGGGTGGATATGCCCCGCGAGTTATTCTTAGCTCCTCAAGGGGCTCATCCGGCGTCACGGTGCGCCAAGGTCGAGAGTTGGTCCAGTACCGCAGAGCCTGCAAGTCCTCTGCTCTCAGGCCCCGTTGAGCCGCCAACCGGGTACTGATGACCTCGATGCCGATGGGCAGAAGCTCAATGCCTGCAGCGTCCATGCCGCGCTCACCTGCAACAAAGAGGGCGGTCCCGGTGCCTGCGAACGGGTCGAGTAGCGTGCCGGAGGTGCCCCCCACCTCATCGAGCATATACCTGACCAACGCCGCCGCAAATCCCTCCTTGTACTTGTACCACCTATATACCGGTCTCGCCTTGTTGTCTTGGAAGCTGACGAGTTGGCGCGTCAGCTTCCTGTCGGTTCGCATGATGTCTGCATACTGCTGCCCCAGAGCGGCATCTGCTGCCGCAATGTCGCCCAGGGTGGCGGCCTCGAGCGGCCACTCCACGCCCTCCGCCACTCCGACAAAGCTGCGTTGTTTGGCTGCCATAGTGATCACCAGAAGCTGGCCTACCACAGCGGGCCCCGGAACGTGTCCTTCGTCGATCGGGTCGCCTGGGCCTTCAAGTAACTGACGAAGGTACGCAGGTGACCGCCCTCCCGCGCCACGGTCGCCACCAGGTGCAGGTGATTCGGCATCAAGCAGTAGGCATAGAGCCGCACGCCACAATGCTCCGCCGCGCCCGGGATGAGGTCCCAGACCAACCTCGCCAAGTCCCGTCGGTGTGCGAAGGTACACTCTCCGCGATGAGTGCGCACGTTTAGGTGGCACGCGTATCCCGACTTGCCGTAGACCCAGTCATCCAGGCGCGGTGCGCGGTTCCGACGGCGGGGACGGGGCTTGTCGCGCATGGTCATAGCCACCTCCGGGTGCGGTAAACCGCACCCCTACGAGAGCCCCAGCAGCCTTTGGGCGTTGCCGGCGGCTATCGCCTCCCGGACTTCCTCCTCCACCTGCAGCTCCTGCAGCCACTTGATGATCGGCATACCCATGCCCGCGCCGAGGTAGTCGGTGCCGAAGAGCAGCTTGCGCCAGTGGCGCTGGACGAAGCCGCGGGTGTACTCCGGGTCGCGGGTCATGGCGTTGAAACCGGACCAGGCGGAGAGGTCCACCCAGAGGTTGTCGTACTCGCTCAGCAGCCGGTCCACCGCGCCGCCGGGGGTGATGGGGCCCTTGGCGTACATGGGCGTTCCCTCGGCATCCGTATCGTCGCCCGAAATCGCCGCCCAGAAGCGCGGACCGTGGCCGACAAAGGTGACGTTGCGATAGTCCTTCAGGCAGCTCTCCAGCCGCGGCAGGCCCACGGTATCCCAGCACAGCCCGACCGTCATGTCCAGCACCAGCGGCAGGCCATACTCGTCGCACTTGGCGTACAGCACCCGGTTGAGCGGGTCGTCGAAGGCCAGGCCATTGATGTGCTCGCCGAAGCCTTTGCATCCGAGGTGGTTGACCGCGTAGTCAATCAACTGGGTCGCCTCCGGGTAGCGCGGATCGGCGCAGCAAAAGGCGATGAGCCGCTCGGGGAACAGGTCGCGGGCGGCGGCGGCTTCCTCGGTGAGGAAGTAGCCCCAGTTGCCCTCCGGGCTCTCCAGGGGGAGCAAGACGCCCATCTCGATCCCCTCGCGATCCATCTTGTCAAGCAACTGATGGACCGACATAGGCTGCAGCCGGGGGTAGTGCGGGCGGAACATGTTACCGATATGCAGGTGGAAGTCGATCATGGTTATCTGGGTGGCGCTCCGCCGCGGGTGCCGCTACTCCTTTTCCGCAGTGTCCTCCCCCGCCTCCTCCGTCAACTCCTCAATCCGCGCCTCAGCCTTGGCCAATAGCTCCTCGCACTGCTTCTTGAGACGCATGGCCAGCTCGAACTTCTCCAGGGCCTGCTCCACGGGGAGGCCGCCGGACTCCAGTTCGGTGACGATAGTCTCCAGTTGGCTCAGGGCTTCCTCGAAGGCAAGCTCGGTGTTGTCGTCGGGCATGGTATCTCCTTGGAGGCGCGGTGGACTGCGCCCCGGTGCTTAGAACAGGCTCTCCTGTGCCTGGCCGCCGACCACCCGTGCCGGGATGACGCCGTCGCTGACGGCGATGGTCAGCTCCTCGCCGGGCGAGGCCAGCGCCACCTGGCTCACCAGGGCTCCGTCGCGGGTCCTTTGTACCAGCGCGTAGCCGCGACTGAGGACCTCCCGGGGGTCGAGGGCGCGGAGGCTGGCCTCGAGGCGCTGCAGCACTTGGCCGGCGCGCTCCAGGCGGCGACGGAGGGTGTCCACCGCCCGCTCGGCGGCCAGGTCTATCCGCTGCAGCCAGGGGGTGAGCAGGGCCTCCGGACGGGTGAAGATCGGGTTCTGGTCGAGGCGGGCCAGGCGCAGGCCCCGGCTGCGGGCCAGGCTCTCCAACCCGGCGCGGGCCTCGCGGCCCAGGGCGGACAAGTGCGCCCGCAGCTCGGCCTGATCCGGCACGACCAACTCCGCCGCCGCCGAGGGCGTGGGCGCCCGCAGGTCGGCCACCAGGTCGGCGATAGTAATGTCGGTCTCATGGCCCACTGCGCTGACCACCGGGACCGGGCTGGCGAAAATGGCGCGGGCTACCGCCTCCTCGTTGAAGGCCCACAAATCCTCCAACGAGCCGCCGCCGCGCCCGGCGATGATGACCTCCGCCCCGGAGCGGGCGGCCCGGCGCAGGGAGTTGACGATACCGGCCGTGGCCGCCTCGCCCTGCACGAGAGTGGGCACAATCAGCACTCGCGCCAGGGGGTAGCGGCGGCTGAGGATGTTGAGCAGATCCCGGATGGCCGCGCCGGTGGGGGAAGTGACCAGGGCAATGGTGCGCGGGAAGCGGGGCAGCGGGCGCTTGCGCTCCGGGGCGAAGAGGCCCTCCGCTTCCAGGCGTGCCTTGAGCGCCTCGAAGCGCTGGTGCAACTCGCCGAGGCCGTCCGGCTGCATGAAGGTGACGATCAGTTGGTACTTGCCCTGCGGTTCGTAGACGGAGATGTTGCCCCAGGCCACCACCTGCTCGCCCTCGTGGGGGTCTAAGGGCAACTTGCCGGCCGACCCGCGGAAGCAGACGCAGGAGAGCAGGGCCTTGTCATCTTTCAAGGAGAAGTACAGGTGGCCGGAGGAGTGGCGCTTGAAGTTGGATATCTCCCCACGCACCTGAACCTGGGAGAGCAAGGCGTCGCTCTCCAGCAGGCGCTTGAGATAGGAGGTAAGCTCACCGACACTCCAGATGGCGACAGCCACGGTTAGTCCGCCTCCGCCAGAGGGACATCGGGGTCGGCGTCGGGGGGGGCGGCATCCAGACCAGGGCCCGGCTCCTCTCCCCCTCTTTCTGGAGAGGGGGCGGGGGGACAGGGGGCGACGGGCGAGACGTCCGTCGTACCGGGAGGCACGGAGGCTTGGAGGCCAGCGCTACCCGGAGTGGCCACCTTCCGCGTTTGCTGTAGTTCGCGCGCTACCGTGCCCAGGATGCCGTTAACGAACTTGCCGCTTTCGGAGGTACCGTACTCCTTGGCCAGATCCACCGCCTCGTCAATGGTGGCGCCGATGGGGATATCTCCGAGGTAGAGCAGCTCCGCCATGGCCATGCGCAGGATGTTGCGGTCCACCACGGGCATGCGCTCGAGGGTCCAGCCCTGGGAGAGGCGGTCAATGCGCTGGTCGATGTCCTCCCGGTGGCTGAGGTACTCCTCACACAGGGCACGGCCGAACTCACTAACCGCGGGGCGCAACTTGCGGGTCTCCAGCGGGGAGAAACGCCATTCTTCCACCAGCGAGGTGAGGATGTCCTCGGCCTGGGCCCAAGCTCGGGCCGTGCCGCCCACCCCGGCATCGGAGGCGTACAGCAGGGCCAGGCAGAACTCGCGGCCGCGCCGCCGAGCGCCTGCTCTTTCCCGCTTGCTGATGGCCGACTGTTCAGGTCGCATGGTGAATGTACAGGTGCGCATCAGGCTGTCCGCAGAGCCGCAGGGCGTGAGGGAAGGACCGCCGCAGACGGCGGAAGCTCCGCCGTACCGGAGGGGGCGCGAGGCATCGTGCCTCTAGCTCACCTCTCGCCTACCCAGAGCCTCCCGACCATCCCGCCTACTACCGCGAAGAGCACGGCTACCAGGAATTGCCAGAAGCCACCGAACGCCAGGATAGCCGCCAGGGCGATCCCCATCCCGGCCCCTATCAGGGCGGCCGTGCCATTGCGGCGCGGCTTGCTGATGATACCCGGTCCGAAGTCCTCGAAATCCTCCACGTTCTAACCTCCTTCTGCCATGCCGAAGCGACGCTCCAAGAAGTGTGTGTCGATCTCGCCCCGGCGGAAGTACGCATTACCTAAGACGCGCAGGTGGAAACTCAGGTTCGTACGGATGCCCTCCACCTTCATCCCGGCCAGAGTCGCCTCCATCCGGGCAATGGCCCGGTCCCGATCCGGCGCCCAGCAGATGACCTTGGCGACCATGGGGTCGTAGTAGGTGGACACCTCCGACCCGGACACCACGCCGCTGTCTACTCGCACGCCGGGGCCGAAGGGGACCTCCCAGCGGGTGATTCTCCCCGGCGAGGGCAGGAAGTTGCGCTCCCCGTCCGCCGCCAGGATCCGGCATTCGAGGGCGTGCCCGTTGAACCAGATCTGTCCTTGCTCCAGATCCAGCTCCTCCCCCGCGGCGATGCGAATCTGCCAGGCGACCAGGTCGACCCCGGTGAGCATTTCCGTGACCGCATGCTCCACCTGGATGCGCGTGTTCATCTCGATGAAGTAGAAGCGCCCGCGGTCGTCAAGCAGGAACTCTACCGTCCCGGCGTTACGGTAGCCCGCGGCCTGAGCGGCCTTGATCGCAGCCTCCCCCAGGCGCCGCCGCAGGGAACTATTCACCGCTGCGGAGGGCGACTCCTCGACGAGCTTCTGGTGGCGGTGTTGGATGGAACAATCGCGCTCACCTAGATGGATGGTGTTGCCGTGCTCGTCGGCTAGGATCTGGACCTCGATATGGCGCGGCTCGGCCAGGTACTTCTCTATGTAGACCTCGCCGGAGCCAAACGCCGCCCGCGCCTCCATGCGCGCCTGCTCCAGGACGGAGCCGATAGACTCGGGGTTGTGTGCGACGCGAATGCCGCGGCCGCCGCCACCGAGGGCCGCCTTGATCATGACGGGGTAGCCCAATTCGGCAGCGATGGCGCGGGCGGCCCGAGCGTCGCGCACGTTGTCCTCGCTCCCCGGCACCACGGGCACCCCCGCCTCGCGCACGGTTCGCCGGGCTACCGCCTTGTCGCCCATCTTCTCGATCACGTCCGAGGGAGGGCCGATGAACTTGAGCTTACAGGCCTCGCAGGCCTCGGCGAGGTTCGAGTCCTCTGACAGGTTCCCGTAGCCGGGATGGAGGGCCTCCGCGCCGGTGATCACCGCCGCGGAGAGAATATTGGCCGCGTTGAGATACGAGTCGCGGTTCTGTGAGGACCCGATGCAGACGGCCTCGTCGGCCATGCGTACGTGCAGCGACTCACGGTCCGCCTCGGAGTAGACGGCCACGGTCTTGATCTTCAGTTCGCGGCAAGCCTGCAGGACGCGGCAGGCAATCTCGCCTCGATTGGCTACCAGGACTTTCTCGAACATGGCTCTCCTAGCACTGAGAGTCAGGGACAAAGGGGCAAGATCAGCGGCGGCCCTACTGGCGTAGAGTGATGAACTCCTCGACAGTCAGGCCGGGTTGCTGGAGCATGACCGCGGGCTGGATGCGCCGGTAGGGCGCCGAGGTTTCTTCAGCAGCCGGAAGCCCGTCAGAACTTCTCATGCCCCGGCGTAGGGTCCCAGACCCTTCCCGTGGTCGGGTCGTACCCGAAGTCCTGGCCGCTGACGCTGCACTTAAGCGGCACCCCCCACTTGGGGTCCAGTTGGGCGGGGTACTCCCCGGTAGAGTCCTTCTCCATCTGGATGAAGGAGCGCAGTTGCTGCAGGTACTGCTGGCATTCGACGCTCTTGCCCTTCTGCAGGGCCTGGCCCAGCGGAGTTTGCGCCTCGCCCTCGAAGCGCGGCTTTTTCTCCACCCCGCCCTGCGGCCGCAGCCAAACCCACCAGACGACTACCATGATGATGGCGATCGCCACCAGCAGACCGATCAGCGTGGCCTGACCCGCGCGCGAGTCGAACCGGGTGCGCGTCATCGTCCCCTCAGTCCTCCCTATCCGGGCGCAAGATGATCAGGGCATCGCCGAATTGCACCGGCTGATGCTCCTGGGCAATGACCTCCTCCACCGTGCCGTTCACCGGCGCGGTGACGGCCGTGATCTGGCGGAGCGATTCGATAGTCCCGATAGTCTGGCCCTGCGCAACATGGTCGCCGGCCTCGACCAGCGGTTCGCTGTCCGGCCCCTGGCCCGGATGGAAAAACCCCACCAGGCGCGCCCCGACCACCACGGTCTTGGCGACGGGGGCGGTCAGCCCGGGAACCACGGCCATGCCGGGGGTCGGCGGCGCCTCCTCCGGCGCGGCGGGCACCGCGGGGGCGCGGCGCAGGCGTGCGTAGGAGTCCCCCTCCCGCACCGCCAACTCCGCGGCGTCGGAGGACTTCAGCAGGTCGAGTAGGCTCAGGATGCGCTCTCGGTCCACGATGGTTCTCCTGTCTGCCGCATGACGTGGGGCCGGTCTGGGTGGCACCGGCATCTCGCCGGCCAGGAAGGGCAAGCCGCAATCGGAATTCGCTCCAGGTCCACCCCACGCGGGCAGCGGGTGAAGCTCCCCTATTTCGCCCGCGTCATGTACTCCCCGCTGCGGGTATCCACTACGATGGCCTCGCCGGTCTCGATGAACAGCGGTACGGTTACCTTGATGTCGCCCTCGATGGTCGCCGGCTTGGAGCCGCCCTGGGCGGTGTCGCCCTTCAGGCCCGGCTCGGCATAGACGATCTCGCGCTGCACCGTGTTGGGCAGCTCCAGGCCGACGATGCGGGTCTCGTAGATGGTGATGAAGAGGTCCTCGCCCTCCTTGAGCCACGGCAGGGACTCGCCTATCTGTGCCGCGGTCAATTCACGCTCCTCGTAGGTCTCATTGTCGAGAAAGTGGTAGATCTCCCCGTCGGTCCACAGGTACTGATGGGGACGCTTCTCCAGACGCGCGGGCTCCAGGCGGTCCTCGGGATTGAAGGTCTTGTCGAAGGACTCTCCGCTGATCACGTCGCGCAGCTTGGTGCGGATCATGGCGGAGCCGCGGCCTACGCCCATGTGATGGTCGGCAGACAGCACCCGCAGAATACGCCCGTCCATGTCGACAGTTGTGCCTTCCCGAAGTTTCGTAGCCAGAATCAAGACGCCAACCTCCTGCCTAAGCCGCAACGCCGCCCACCCACGCAACTACTCCCGTCAACCCGACCGGGAGACGAGAGGGGGGAATGGTGCGGCGATGAGTGCGACGATGAATGTATGAAGGAGTGTACAAGAACGGGGGGGAGATTGTAAAGGCAGGGGAACCGGCGCCGGCACAACCGCAGCGGCTGATACCGTGGACCCGAAAGCGCCCACGGTCATGGAGGCCGTGGGCGCTGAGTCTACTGCTAGATTGTCTGAGTCAGTGTTTGGCGCTTAGCGACTATTACCAGCCGCGACCGCCACCACCGCCACCACCGCCGCCGAAGCCGCCGCGGCCACCGCGGCCGCCGCCGCGGTTGCCCTGCGGGCGCGCCTCATTGACCGTCAGCGCACGGCCCTCTAGCTCGGTGCCGTTCAGACCGGCGATGGCCCGCTGGGCCTCCTCAAGGTCGCCCATCTCGACGAACCCGAAGCCTCGGGACCGCCCGGTCTCGTTGTCCTGCATGACGATGGCATCGTCGACGGTGCCAAACTTCTCGAACTCATCACGCAACGTGCTACTGGTGGTCGAATACGGCAGATTCCCTACGTAGATACGCATTCCGCTTCTCTCCTTCGCGTCTCAGGGACGCTCCGACAAGTATGGGTGGGTCACCAAACGAGAAGCAAAGGAGCAGGAATCCGGGCAGGAACCTGATGTTCCGGGGTTCTGCTGACGAGTCGCCGGCCGCTTTTCTTCGCGAAGGTACGCGCTATTATCCACAAAACCCGTACGGAATGCAAGACCCTACCCCATTTCTGGCGTGTTCATCTTCCTAAGGGGGAGCCGCACGAGTGGCTTGCTCGCATGGGCTGCGCGCGAGACCAGACACCGAAAAGCGCGGGCCTGACGGCCCGCGCTCGAAGGAACTGTTCGGCTTGTGGCTGCGCTACTCTATGCAGAATCAGGCAGGTGCAGCAAGTCGGCGGTCCGCGCCTCCTCCTCGCGCTTCAGCTCTTCTTCGGCTTGCCAGTATTCGAACACCAGCAATTCGGGCCTGTAGATCAGCGTTCGCGCCCACATGACATTGACGGCCACCAGCGGGCCTCCGAGCGGCGGGAAAACCCACACCCAACCCACTGCAAAGGCCACCACGGAAGCTGCCAGCCAGGGCCAAGGCCCAGCCAGCCACGGATCCAGCGTCAGCAACGTCTGCACCGGCGCCCCGCGCTCCACCCGCGCCACCCGCGACCGCAGGTACGCCGCTTGCAGCCCCGCAATGGGTAGCCCAAACAGCACCCCGAGGAGCATGCACACGAAAAGCCCCGCCCAGCCCCATGACACGACAAATAGCATTCCCCCACCTCGTAGGACCAGCGTCCCGCCGAGAGGGAACAAGTCTTTCATGTGCACCGCACACAGCACGTTGATGGCGAGCGGCACCACCAAGTACAGCAGCAAGTGTACAGTGGGGTGGGGTGGGAAATGCTTGGGCTTCACTGCAAACCTCCTGGACAGTGCGGAGTATGCGTCGTTAGACGTTTCTCCCCCCTCGGCTTCGCTGCCCTAGAACACCCGGCCCGGAAACGCAAAAAGTCTGAAGGATTGCTCCCCCCAGACTCTAACAGGACAATACTCAGTATCGGCCACCCGGTCAACGCACTTGAGAGAAACATGAGTAAAACCAGATAGCAACGATACTTTGTCTGGGGACCATAACCGTCCCCCGGCACCGTCGCCAAGCAGTAATCTCCGTCCCCAACACGGCTGCCGGCCGCACTCACCGGGCGGGCTGGCGACTTCCGGCTCCCTCACCTTGCCTCCGCCTCTTCCCTCTGCTATACTTGCCCTAGTTCGGGCGCTTAGTTCAGGGGCTAGAACGCTACCTTGACACGGTAGAGGTCGGTGGTTCAATTCCACCAGCGCCCACCATTTTGCCGAATCCGCCGCGGCCGGCCCTACCGGGCGCGGCATTTTTGTATGCCTGGCAGTAGGCCCGGGGGACAGGCTCTGCTGCCTGTCTTTCCCCCTCGGCGCAGGCTTGGAAGCCTGCGCTACCCAGACCAAAGGAGGTTGCCCCGATGAGCAAGATTGCGCTAACGCTGCCCGACGGCTCTCTCAAAGAAGTGGATCGGGGCACCACCGCCCTCGAGGTCGCGCAGCAGATCGGCCCTCGCCTCGCCGCGGCCGCCGTGGCTTGCGTCTACCAGGGCGAGCCGCGCGATCTCACGCGCCCCCTGGAGGAGGATGGCGATTTCTCCATCCTCACCTTCAAGGACGAGCTGGGCCAGCAGGTGTACTGGCACACCGCCGCCCATGTCATGGCCGCCGCGGTGCTGCAGGTCTTCCCCGAGGCCAAGCCCACCATCGGCCCGGCCATCGCCGACGGCTTCTACTACGACTTTGACGTCCACCGCCCCTTCACAGACGAGGACCTGGAGCGTATCCACGCCCGCATGCACGAGCTGGTCAAGGCCGACTTGCCCGTCGAGCGCCGGGAGGTCTCTCGCGACGAGGCGCTGGCCCTCTTCGCCGACAACCCCTACAAGGTGGAATTGATCGAGGAGTTGGAGGAGGGCGTGCCCCTCACGCTGTACACGGTAGGCGACTTCACCGACCTGTGCCGGGGGCCGCACCTGCCCTCCACGAGTCGGGTGAAGGCCTTCCAGTTGACCTCGGTGGCCGCCTCTTACTGGCGCGGGGACGAGAACCGGGCCAGCCTGCAGCGCATCTACGGCACGGCTTACCCCGACGCCCGCCAGCTCCAGGAGCACCTGGATCGCCTGGAGGAGGCCAAGCGCCGCGACCACCGCCGCCTGGGGCGCGAGTTGGAGCTATTCACCTTCTTCGAGGAAGCCGGCGCGGGGCTGCCCTACTACTTGCCCAACGGCGCCATGCTCCGCCAGCTCGTCTGCGACTACGCCACCCAGCAGCACCTGCGCCGGGGCTACCAGCTCCTACGCACGCCCCACCTGATCCGCGCCGACATCTGGCAAACCTCCGGCCACGCCCAGCAGGGCTACCCGATGTACTACACCGATGTGGAGGGCGTCTCCTACGGCATCAAGCCGATGAACTGCCCCGGCCACATCCTGCTCTACAAGCACAAGACGCGCTCGTACCGCGACCTGCCTCTGCGCTTCTTCGAACTGGGTACGGTGTACCGCCACGAACGCAGCGGCGTTCTGCACGGTCTGCTTCGAGTGCGAGGCTTCACGCAGGATGACGCGCATATCTTCTGCACGCCCGAGCAGCTCACGGACGAATTGGTCGGCGTGCTGTCTTTCGCGCGGGATATTCTGGGCGTCTTCGGTTTCTCCGACTTGGAGACAGACCTGGCGACGCGCCCCGAGAAGTCCATTGGCGATGACGAGAGCTGGGAGAAGGCTACCGCCGCCCTCGCTCACGCTCTAGAGGTCGCCGGCCTGGAGTATCACGTCGACGAGGGCCAGGGCGCTTTCTACGGCCCCAAGATCGACATCAAGCTCAAGGACGCTATCGGCCGGCTCTGGCAGGGCCCGACGATCCAGTGCGATTTCAACCTTCCGGAGCGCTTCGACGTCAGTTATGTAGGAGAGGACGGCGGCGAGCATCGGGCCGTCATGATCCACCGCGTAGTCTTGGCCGGGATTGAGCGTTTCCTGGGCGTGCTCATCGAGCATTACGCCGGCGCTTTCCCCATGTGGCTGGCGCCGGTACAGGCGCGGATTCTGCCCATCACCGACCGGGCGGTGGAATACGGCCGCCGCGTCCGCGACCGGCTACGGGAGGCGGGCCTGCGGGTGGAACTGGACGAGTCCCACGGCACGCTCAACTCCAAAGTGCGCGACGCAGAAATCCTGCGCCTGCCCTACATGCTGGTGGTAGGCGACCGCGAGGCCGAGGCGGAGACGGTAGCCGTCCGGCACCGCGCCGAGGGTGACCTGGGCCCGCAACCTTTGGAGGAGGTTGTGGCGCGGTTGGTGAAGGAGAATACGCCGCCCCAGTCGTAAGGATGGAGGGCGACGTCCGGGCCACGTGGGAGGGGGAGGCGAGTTCGATATGGTAGAGATGTTCGTCTATCGAGTAGCTCTGGACCCCGAGCAGGGCACCGCGGTGGTGCTGCTCACCGACGAGGCGGTGCAGCGGCTCCTACCCATCTGGATTCGCGTCTTTGAGGCGCAGGCCATCGCCATGGAGCTGCAGGGCGAGACCTCCCCGCGTCCGTACACCCACGACCTCCTGGCCGCGGTGGTGCGGGACACCGGCTGGCAGCTCGACCGCGTCACCGTCACCGACGTGCGCGATAGCACCTTCTACGCGCTGCTGACTCTCAGCCGCGACGACGAGGTCGTCGAGACCGACGCTCGGCCCAGCGACGGCATCGCGCTGGCCCTGCGCCTGGACGCTAAAATCTATGTCGCGAACGAAGTCCTGGCCCAGGCCGAGATCCGCCCGGACATGATCACCCCAGGTGACGATGTCGAAGCCTTCCAGCGGATCATGGACGGGGTCCAGATTACCGACCACCCCATGGACGAGGAGTCGCCACCCAACAACGAAGGCTAAGGGAGGGACCGGATCGACGCCGTCCCGGCGCGCGGGACGAGGATCCAGCCCGCCCTTCCATTACTAAGCGGTCCCCAGGACTGATGGGAAGCTTGCCCCGCCCAGAAGACGCGGACGCAGGACGCATCCGACTTGGCCCCGCCGTCTGACTCCCGGAGGACACATATCGTGACAAAAACCAATCGGCTCTTCGCCTGGATACTAGGTCTATTCTTGGTAGTCCTGGCCCTCATGCGCCTGCTCACCGTCTACACCGATTACCTGTGGATGGGCTCGATCGACCAGCAGGCCGTCTTCACCAAGCTCCTGTGGACCAAGGGTGCCCTCGGCCTGGTGATGGGCGCCGTCTTCTTCATTTGGCTGTGGTTCAACGTCCGCCTGGCCCGGCGCAAGCCCATCGAGGACGTCCCCCTTATCGGTAAGCGCCTGCTGCCCGATGAGGACCGCGAGCAGATCGAGATCTACGCCGACAAGGCGCTGCTCATCTTCTGCCTCATTGGCGCCATCTTCGCCGCCGTCTACGCTGCTGCCCAAGCCCTGCCCCTGCTCCAGTTCTTCAACGCTGTGCCGTTCGGCAAGACCGACGCCATGTTCGGGAAGGACGTGGGCTTCTACATCTTCCGCCTGCCCTTCATTCTCTACCTATACCGGACGGCCATGTATATGATCGTCTTCGCCCTGATCACCTCGTTGCTGATCCACCTCTACCAGGAGAACATCCGCCTGGTCGGCAACACCATCCACGCCGACTCCCGCGCCCGCCGGCAGCTCCTGCTGCTGCTGGGGGCGGCGCTGGTCGTCAAGATCTACGGCTATCGCCTGGCCATGTACAACCTGCTCTACTCCGGCACCGGCAAGGTCTTCTGGGGCGCCTCCTACACCGATGTCTACGCTCGCCTGCCCGTGCTCTGGCTGATGATGTTGGTGGCCCTGGGCACTGCCGTAGTCATTTTTCTCTCCGTCAAGCGCCGCAGTTTCAAGGCCGCTGGTTGGTCGTTGGGCCTACTGATCGTGGCGTCACTGCTGGGGGGCACGGTCTACCCGGCGGCCATCCAGAAGCTAGTCGTCGGCCCCAACCAGCTCGAGAAGGAGCAGCTTTACATCCGCCGCAACATCGAGGCCACGCGCGACGCCTTCGGCCTGACCCAGGTGCATCGCAGCACTTACACGGTGGAGACCAGCATAACGCCTGCTCGTCTGGACGCCAACCGCGAGACGCTTAAGTCCATCCGCCTGTGGGACTACCGGCCCGTGGAGACCACCTTCGACATGCTCCAGACGCTGCGCTCCTACTACAGCTTCCCCGGCGTGGATGTGGACCGCTACCGCGTGGGCGGGGAGCTGCGCCAGGTCTCCATCTCCGCCCGGCAACTGGACTATACAAAGCTGCCCTCCACCAACTGGCTCAACGAGCGCCTCATCTACACCCACGGCTACGGCGCGGTAGTCTCGCCGGTCAACGAGGCCGACTCCCGCGGGCTGCCGATCTTCTGGGTCAGCGGCCTGCCTCCGACCAGCACCGTGCCGCAAATGGAGATCAAGCAGCCGGCGATCTACTACATGTCCGCCTCTCTGCCGCCGCTAATCGAGCTGGTCTCCTCGCCGCCTTCCCTGGAGGGTCCCCTGTCCGACGGGCAGTCCCCGGCCATGCCCGGCGGCTCCGCCGCCGGTCCGGGAGCCGCACCGCCTCCCGCCCTCACCGGACCGCTTTCCAAGCAGCCCGCCGGCGAGGTTTCCTACGTCCTGGTCAACACCAAACAACAGGAGTTGGACTACCCCTCGCTGGCCTCGGGCGACAGCACGCCCACCGGCGGCGACCAGAACCAGATGACCAGCTATAAGGGCCAGGGGGGTGTCTTGCTTAATTCCTTCTTCCGCCGCGTGGCTTTCGCCGCCCGCTTCTCCGACTTGCAGATTCTGTTGACCGCCTATCTCAAGTCGGACAGCCGCATCCAGATCAACCGCTATCTGCCGCAGTCTCTCACGGCCGCAGCCTCCTTTATGATCTACGACCCTGACCCTTACCTGGTCATGGAGGACGGCAACCTGCGCTGGATCTGCGATGCCTACACCGCCTCCAGTCGTTACCCGTACGCCACCCTGGCCTCGGAGATCGCCGCCGACTCGGTCAACCTGCCACGCGTCAACTATCTGCGCAACTCCGTCAAGGTCGTGGTGGACGCCTACGAGGGCAAGCCTACCTTCTACGTGGTCGACCCCCAGGACCCCATCGTCCAGTGCTACCGTAAGATCTTCCCCACGCTCTTCACGGACGCGGGACAGATGACGCCCACCATCCGCCGGCACCTGCGCTACCCGCTGCTGCAGTTCCTGACCCAGGCCAAGGTCTACGGCCTGTACCACATCGAGGACCCCACTACCTACTTCAGCCGCGAGGATCAGTGGGCGGTGCCGCCGGAGGTCTACCAGGGCGCGCCGCGCCCCACCGAGCCGTACTACGTGGTCATGCAACTCCCCGGTACTGACCAGCAGCAGTTCTTGGTCATGCTTCCCTTCGTGCTCAAGGGCCGCGAGGAGCGCGTGGCGGTCGCCTGGATGGCCGCCATCTGCGACGACCCCGATTACGGCAAGCTGGTGGTCTACGACTTCCCCAAGGGCGAGGCGGTGATGGGCCCGATGCAGTTTGAGGGCCTCATCGACCAGAACCCGCAGATCTCCCAGGACTTCACCCTGTGGGGACAGTCGGGGTCGCGGGTGGTGCGGGGCAACACGCTGATGATCCCGATTGACGGGAACATGTTGTACATCGAGCCGGTGTACCTGGTCTCAACGGAGAAGAACGCCATTCCCCAGCTCCAGCGGGTGATTGTCGCGCACGGCGAGAAGATCGTCATGGAACCGACGCTGGATCAGGCGCTCACCAGCTTGTTCGGCGTGGAGTTGAATCTGGCGGAGGGCGGCCCGAAGAAGATCATCGTCTCCGGCTTCGGCGCCACTACCGCCTCCCCCGCGGTAGCCCCGCCGGCGGTCCCCGGTAGCGCCGCCGTCTCGCCCGTGCCCGCCACCGGCACCAACCAGGAGCTGATCAAGCGCGCCAGCCAGACCTTCCAGGAGGGCGACGCCGCCCGCCAGAAGGGCGATCTGGCCACCTATCAGCAGAAGATGAAGGAGGTCGGCCAGATCCTGAGGCAGCTGGAGGGCAGCGGAGGATAGGGCTGCCGTTAGTAGGGCGGACATGCCGCGGAGTATTGTCCCGCGAAATGTCCGCCCTACGGGACCCAGATTCGACTTCACATACGCCCCTCACGCACTCATGACTCCCAACCGCCTTCCCCAGGCCGTCGTCTTCGACTTCGACGGTACTCTCGTCGATTCGCAGATCGACTTTGGCCTCATGCGCCGTCGAGTCGTGGAGCACCTCGCCGACTGGCGCTTTGAGCCCGACCCCGCGGCAGCCCGCATGATTCTGGAGGCGGTGCACTGGGCCCGCGAGCGCCTGGCGGAGCGGTCGCGGGAGGAGGCCGAGCGCTACTACCGTGAGGCTCAGGCGATCATCTGGGAGGTGGAGCGCCCCTTCTGTGAGCGCGCTCAGCCCTTCCCCGGCGTGCCGGAAGCCCTCGAGCGCGCTCACGCCGCCGGTCTGCGCCTGGCGGTTATCACTCGCAACTCCCACGCCGGGGTCGACCTGGTGCTGCAGCGTCATCCCTTGCGCCTCGAGACCTTCGTCACCCGGGAGGACGTCTCCCAAGTCAAGCCCCACCCGGCCCATCTGCTGCTGGCCTTGGACCAACTGGGCGTGGCGGTGCAGAATACCTGGATGATCGGCGATCATCCTACCGACATCACGTGCGGTCGCGAGGCCGGCGCTCACACCGGCGCCGTTCTTACCACCGGCACCTGCGCCGACGAGTTCCGTCGCCTGGGCGCCGACCTAGTCTGCGACACCACGCCGGAACTGGTGGATTGTTTGCTAACCATATGTTAGCCGCAACGCTTGCGGCTCGGGCCGCAGAGGCGGCACCGTCGCCGAACTCAGTTCGTATGCTGGCGAAACGGCGGTGACGGCCGACGCAGGCTTGGAAGCCTGCGCTACCCCAGAGGGCGGGCTGGAAGCCCGCCCCACGCGGAGCATTGACCATGACCGCCTGCCACCTGCCTACCGGCAAGCTCCCGCACGATCTCCTTTGCCGCCTGCTCGTCGGCCTCCCGCCTGACCCCAGCGTCGTAGTCGGCCCCGGCTGGGGGCGGGATGTAGCCGTGCTGGAGGTCGGGGCCGGCCCCGACTACCTCGCCGCCACCGCCGACCCGATCACCTTCGCCACCGACGCCCTGGGTGAATACGCCCTCGCCGTCAACCTCAACGACCTGGCCACCAGCGGCGGCGAGCCGCGCTGGTTCCTGGTGACGCTGCTTCTCCCCGCCGGCCCGGCCACCGAGCAGACCGCCGCGGACCTTTTCGGCCAGTTGCGCCGGGCTGCCGAGCGCTACGGCGTCTCCCTGGTGGGCGGGCATACCGAGGTCACCCCGGCGGTGACGCAGCCAGTGGTCTGTGGAACGATGCTGGGAACAGTGCCACGGGGCGGCTACCTCACCTCCGCCGGTACGCAAGCGGGGGACGAGATCCTGGTCCTGGGCGCCGTGCCGGTGGAAGGGACCTCTCTGCTGGCGCGGGAGCAGGGAGAGAAGCTCCAGGAGTTGGGGTTCACCGCAGCGGATATCGCCGAGGCCGCAGCGCTGCTGTACGACCCGGGGATCTGCGTGCTTGCCTACGCCCGGCTGCTGCGGGAGGCGGGGGCGCAGGTCCACGCCTTGCACGACCCGACCGAGGGTGGCCTGGCCACGGGCTTGTGGGAAATGGCTGGGGCTTCCGGCGTCCAGATCGACGCGGACCTGGCGGCAGCCCCGCTACTGCCGCTGGCCGAGCGCTTCTGCACGGCGTTGGGGCTGGACTGGCAAGGCCTCATCGCCTCCGGCTGTCTGCTGGCCGCGGTAGCGCCGGGGGGAGCAGCGGCGGTGGGAGTCGCGGCAGCGCAGCGGGGCATCCCGGTTGCACAAATAGGGACGGCAAGCAAAGCCGCACAACCAGGCGTGCCGGGTGTGCCACTGTTCGAACAGGATGAGCTGACCAGACTGTGACCCTCGGTGAGGCCGGCCCCCGAGCGCCGGCAGATTTCCCGCCTGTCGCCAGGCCAGGCACCCTGACTCGACCTAACCCTCCCCGAGGTTGTCAGATTCCTGAACGCGACCTGCTTCATTTAGAGTTGACCCCTTGATGTAAGCCGGATTTCACTATATAATCATAGTGTTGTCGAGCCAGTGTCCATCTGCGGGGGCCTCCCACCCTCCGCCTGGGCTATCCCGATCATCCCTATTTGAACTGACTCGTACCGGAAGGCACGCTGTACCGGGGCCTTCCTGATGCCAGTTGGGCGCCGATTGCCACTCGCCATCGGCTTGTATCGTTGTGCCCAGTGCTATCGCGTCGGTCCGGAGTGGATCAGGATGAGTGTAAGCGCCGCAGTCATCGGTATGCTGCCCGAGAGCCCGGACTTCACCGAACTGGAGGAACTGGCCGGGGATCACCTTTCCCACCTGCACTTCGCTCGCGATCTGGGGGAGGCGGGCGAGTTCGTGCCCGGCTCCGATTACGTGCTGGTGCTCGCCGCCCACCTGTGCCATGCCTCCGAGGCCCAGATGCTGGCCGTGCGCGCCAACTCGAACGCCACCTGGGTGCTGCTACAAGGCGACGCCGACGGCGTACTCCCCTCCTGGGCCCGCGGTCTCCAGTTCGACCATCGACTTCACTGTGGATACGACTCATCTGCGCCCTGCCCTTCTTCGCCAATGCGGTTCTCCTCCCACTTACTGCGCGTAGGTTCCCTCGCCCTCAACACGCGCAGCGGCGAGCTCGAAGTCGGCGACCGCACCGTCCAGCTCACCCCGCGTGAGTGCCGCCTGCTCAGCGTCTTCCTCAGCCGCCCCAACGAGGTGCTGAAGAAGGAGGAGCTGATGGAGGGCTGCTGGGGCGAGACCAATCACCACATCAATCTCGTCCAGGTGACGATCCGCCGCCTACGCCAGAAGCTATCCGCACTGGCCGATACCTCCGATCTGATCGAGAACTGTCGGGGCTTCGGCTACAAGCTGAACGCCTAGATACGGCAGGCCCGACGGTTCTCCGGCGAGGCCGCGTCGCGCGGCCTGCAATGAGGGTCGCGGGCCGGGAGGCCGGCCCCTCCGCTCCTGAAGGTTACAGCCCGCCCCAAGTCGAATCACCCTCCTCGGCCATGTACCTGCGTTACGGCAAGCGCCTTCTCGATTTCACTGTCGCGCTAGTGTCCCTGCCTTTCCTGCTTCTGCCGGGGGCCTTGCTGGCCGTCGCCGTTTGGGCCGGCTCCGGACGCCCAGTCTTCTACCGCCAGGAGCGCGTGGGCCGGGGCGGGAAGCCCTTCCGCATCGCCAAGTTCCGCACCATGGTCGTGCGCGCTCCCGGCGACAGCACCGTTACCGTCGCCGGCGACACCCGCATGACTTCGGTCGGCCGCTTCCTGCGCCGCTGCAAGCTGGACGAGCTGCCGCAGTTGTGGAACGTCTTGGTCGGCGACATGAGCCTGGTCGGCCCCCGCCCGGACGTCCCCGGCTACGCCGACCGCCTGCAGGGCGAGGCCCGGCGCGTGCTGGAGTTGCGCCCCGGGATCACCGGCCCCGCCACCCTCGCTTACCGCAACGAGGAAGACATCCTCTCCCACCAACCCGATCCGGTGCGGTATAATGACGAGGTCATCTGGCCGGACAAGGTCCGGCTGAACCTGGAGTACCTCGACGCCGCGAGCCTGGGGAAGGACCTGGGCTACGTGTGGCGGACCGCCCTGGGAAAATAGCGCAGGAGCGCGGGCGAAAAGCCCGCCCCCTGCGAAGAAGACACCATGCCCCTCCCGCTCTCCCAACCTGATCTGACCGACGCCGAGATCACCGCGGTCCTGGAGGTCCTGCGCTCACCCCGCCTGGCGCTGGGACCCAAGGTCACCGCGTTCGAGCAGGCCCTGGCCGACTACTCCGGCTGCCGCTTTGGCGTGGCCGTCAACAGTGGCACCAGCGCTCTGCACCTGATCGTCCGTGCCCTGGGGATCGGCGAGGGCGACGAGGTCCTCACCACCCCCTTCAGCTTCGTCGCCTCCGCCAACTGCATCCTGTTCGAGCGTGCCGTCCCGGTCTTCGTGGACATTGATCCGATCACCCTGAACCTCGATGTTGACCGCGTCGAAGCCGCCATCACTCCCCGCACCCGTGCCATTCTGGCCGTGGACATCTTCGGCCGGCCCGCGGACTGGGCACGCCTACAGGAGATCTCCCGCCGCCACGGTCTGCTGCTCATCGAGGACTCTTGCGAAGCGATTGGGGCCCGCTATCGCCAGCCGGACGGGGCCTGGGCCCGCTGCGGCTCCCTGGCCGACGCCGGCTGCTTCGCCTTCTACCCCAACAAGCAGATGACCACCGGCGAGGGCGGCATGATCGTCACCGACAACGAGGAAACCGCCCGCCTGTGCCGGAGCATGTCCAACCAGGGGCGCGACGAGGGCGCCGGCTGGCTGCAGCATGCTCGTTTGGGCTATAACTACCGCCTCTCCGACCTCAACTGCGCCCTGGGGATTGCCCAGCTTCAGCGCCTGCCGGAGATGCTGGCGGCCCGCGCGCAGGTGGCCACCTGGTACAACGAGGCCCTGGCCGACCTGCCCCAGATCGAGACCCCCGCCGAGCGCGAGGGCGAGGAGATCAGTTGGTTCGTCTACGTCGTGCGCCTCACTGAGGGCCACACTCGCGCCGACCGCGACGCCGTCCTGGCCCACCTGCGCGCGCGGGAAATCGGTTGCAGCGACTACTTCACGCCCATCCATCTGCAGCCGTATCTCCGGGAGCAACTGAGCCACGCCCCGGGCGACTTCCCCGTCACCGAGAGCGTCTCCGCCCGTACGGTCGCCCTACCTTTCTACAACCGCCTGACCCGGGAGCAGGTTGCCGAGGTGTCGGCGGCGCTGCAGGAGGGGCTGGCTACCCGGAGCCCCCGATGAGGCGCGGGCTGTCGGCGCTGGCGCCCGTCGCGGCCTGGCTGGGCCTCATCGCCTTGTGGTCCAGCGGGGTCGGCGCGCATGACCACATCACCCGTTGGGTGATCGAGCGCCTGGGCGGCTGGTTCCCCGGCTTGTGGTCCGACACCGCCGCCTGCGCCCACCTCTCCAACGCTCTGTGGGACCTGCGCAAGCCGGCGCACCTGCTCGAGTACGCCGTCCTGGCGCTGCTTACCTACCGCGCCGCGGCCATACTCACCTCGGCGAGTCGCCGGCGCCTAGCCGTCACGGCGGTAGTTTTCTGCAGTCTGGTCGGTGCGCTGGACGAACTCCACCAATCCCTCGACCCGATTCGCACCGGCCTCCCCACCGACGCGCTGGTGGACGTCCTGGGCGCAGTGCTAGGCCTGGCCTGCGGCGCGTTGGTGAGGCGCTGGCGGGATACGCGCCGACGATCATGCTCCCCCTCCTCCACATAGCCGACCTGGCGTGTCGTGACTTCGCGCAAGTCCGAGGCCTGCAGGAGCGCCTGGTGCAGGCGCGCCGGGCGGGGCGGATTCCGGACACCCTGCTGTTCTGCTCCCACCCCCCCGTCGTAACCGCCGGCCGCGCCACTACCCCCGCCGAGCTCGCCGCCGCCCACCCGGCCCTGGAGGCCGCCGGGATTCCCCTCCTCCGCTGCGAGCGCGGGGGGCAGCTCACCTACCACAACCCCGGCCAGGTCATTCTCTACCCTATCGTCCGGCTGGAGGGCGCCGAGCGCGATCTGCACGCCTTCCAGCACGGCCTGGAGGAGACGACCCTCGCGGCGCTGGCGGAGGCCGGCGTCACCGCGGCTCGGCGCAAGGGGTACCCTGGCGTCTGGATGGGCTCCGCCAAGCTCGCCTCCCTGGGGATCGCGGTGCGCGGCTGGGTCACCTGGCACGGCCTGGCGCTCAATCTGGAGGGCGACCTTTCCCCCTTCCGTCTCTTCGATCCCTGCGGAATCAGCGCCCTAACCGTAACGTCTCTGGAGGTGGAGAGGGGCGTTGCGCCGAATCGCCGGCGGCTGCAGGAACTGCTGGCCGCCGCCTTTTGTCACCACTTCCGGCGTGAAGGCTGCTGGGTCCCGGCGGAGGAGATCTGCTCCGAAGAAGTGCACGTCGGCTAGGAACCTCTGCCGCCGGTAATGTGTCATAAACAACAGTTGCCGACCGGGCCCGTCCTCATCGGGACGGGCCTTGTTATCGTCATCAAGCGCAGGGAGGAGCGCCAGTGGCCACCGCAGTAGACAGCGCCGTCGTGCCTTCGCCGCCACGAGGGCTGCCTGCGGCCTGGGGGATTCACCTTGGGTTGTTGCTGCTGGCAGGTTCGGCCTTGTATAGCAGGCAGATACCCCCGCTGCACCTCAAGCAGATCGGGGTGCTGGGCGTGGTGGGGCTGGCGTTGATAATCTGGGCGGCACTAGACAGCCGCCGCACCTATCTCGCCCGGGGTCTGCGCTTGCTCATGGGCCTGGCGGCGGCGCTGCTCTTCGGCTTGGCCCACGCGCCCCGCGCCATGTCCTGGGTGGCGGAGGGCAGCACCCGCGACCTGCTGGAGTACCTGCAGGTGAACCTGGGCACCCTCGCGATTCTCGTGCTCTTCCTGTCCTGGCTGGCCTACTACGCCACGGGCGGGGAGCGTTCTCGCCCGCCCGCCCCGCTGCGTCCCGCGGCATTGGCGACGGGCGGCCTTATCGTCTTTCTCGCGCTGTTCGCGTATGTCGCGCTCTTTAACATGTACGGACGCAAGGGCGACCTGGGTACCGGCCTGGTGATCTTCCAGGCCTTGCAGTTCATGGCCCTGCTCGCGGCGGTGTTGGGTAGCTCCGGCGGACCCCTAGTCCGCCGCGCCCCGGCCTACTATCTGGGGGCGGCCCTGCTCGGAGTCGCCGCCCTGAGCTTGCTGGCGCTGAAGGCGGGTGCCCTCGGATGAGCGCCGCACCGCTGCGCAAGCCCTCCGCCCCCTTGCCCGACTGGGCCTTCTACGCCGCCCTGGTCATCATCTTCCTGTCGCCGTCTCAGTTGGCCTACCCGATCACCAAGAAGGACGGCCCCTTCATCGGGTATGCCGATGTGCTGGCCGGGCTGGTTTGTCTGGTGGCCTTCGTCGCGGTGCTGGTCCGCCGCAACTGGGGTGACCTCGCCCCGGCGCCGCTCGCGGCCTGGGCCCTGCTGGTGCTACTCGCGCTCTCGGTCAGCCAGGCCGTGCACCCCCAGAGCGCGGTCATCGAGACCATCCAGTGGGGCCTGTACCTGATCGCCGTCTACATGCTCTTTGCCAACGTGTTGACCGACCGTCGGCGGATCCGGATTGCGTTGCTGGCTCTGGCGGCCTCCACCACGCTTGTGGTAGTATGGGCCTTCTGGCAGTACCTGCGGGAGTCCGACCCGGCCCAAGTCTGCGCGGGTTTCACCAACCGCAACACCTACAGCGCCTTCCTGGCCGTCGTCTTGCCGCTGTTGCTGGGAGGAGCCCTGCACGCCAGCCGTCGGGCCCAGCGGCTCTGGTGGCTGGTCGTGGTGGCTCTGGGGCTGGTGACCATGCTCTCCGGCCCGCTGATCTGGATCACGATCCTGGCCCTGGCGCTGGTGGCGTTCACCGTCCCCGGCGTCCGGCGCTGGGCGACTCTGGCCGTACTGGCCGGATTCGTTGCGGCCATGCCCTGGGCCCTGCCGCGCAACTACGAGGCGGCGGTTACCGAGCAGCTCAACCCGTACGAGTCGGTCGTGCTGCACGCTCTATTCGGGCAGGAGAGCAAGTCCGCCGTGGTCGTGAAGAAGCGCTGGCTGGAGTGGGCCCCAGCCCTGCGCATGCTCAGCGCCAACCCGGTCCTGGGCGTCGGCGCCGGGAACTACCAGGCCAACATCGGCCAGTACTATGAGGGTAGCCAGAGTGGCGCCCTCACCGGAGCTACGCTGCCCAACGTCAAGAAGAGCGAACCTGACAGCAACAACTTGTACCTGGTCATCGCCGGTTCGCTAGGCTTCTGCGGGCTGGCGGCCCTGCTGGGGGTCCTCGGGTATTTCTGGCGATGCAGCCGTCGGCTGCTCCCGGCGGCGCATGACCGTCTCGGCCGGGGCCTGGCCGCCGGCCTCCCGGCGGCGATGCTAGCCCTGGTGGTAGGCAACCTATTCACCGCCATGTTTGTCAGAGGACTGAGCCTGGTGCTTATCTTGCTCTTCGCTCTGGCCTACGTCGCATCGAAGCTCTGGCTCGAGGCGAAATCCGGGTAGCCCGCACCGGCCAAATCAGAACAAGCCGTCTGTATGGCTCTCGCGACTCTCTCTCGAAGAAAGGGTTCAACATGTGGAAACTAACTCTCGCCCTGATCGTATCACTCGTCCTGGGCGTGGTGCTGGTCAATGCCGCTGGCGCCGTCACCCTCGTCTTTGAGGGCGAAAACTACTCGTGGATCAAGCCCACCATGACGGTCGGCACCGGCGACTTCAAGGGGAACGACTCTGGCGGCCACGTGTACATCAAGCTGCGACGCCCCCACGCCGAGAACGAGACCGGCCCCGGCGACGACGGTAACACGACTTACAAGGTCTACGTGCCTGTGGCGGAGGACTATACGCTCTGGAGCCTGGTGCGCTGGTATGATGGCTGCGGCAACTCCTTCTTCACCCTGGTCGACGACATGTCCCCGGAAACCCCAGCCTACATCACCGACGCGCGCTACCAGGAGTGGCACTGGGTCAAGGGTAAGAAGTTCCATCTCACCGTGGGCTGGCACCTCATCCGCTTCCAGAACCGCGAGGACGGCGCCAAGCTCGATCAGTTCTTGATCACCACCGCCGACGAGTTTACTCCGACCCGCCGCATGCCCGAGACCTCCGCATACCTCTGGCGGCCGTCGGAGTAGTAACACAGGCACGACTACCGGCACAGGGACAGGCACAGGGACAGATTCAACGACGGCAACGGCGACAACGGCAGCAACAGTCCGATGTCGTTGTGCCTGATTTGCTCAGGGGTAGGTACAACGTGAAAGACAGACCGCTTATCTTGTTGGTGCTCTGCTCGGCCCTCCTGGCCGGGCTGATCCTGCCTGCGTGGGCACAGCCCCCCCCTGCGGTGCCCACCGCGCCCGAAGTCGAGATCCCCGGCGTCGGCAAGCTGGAGATGCTCCCCGACATGGCCGACGGCGACTGGGTCTTCTTCGGCAAGCTCACCCCCGATGACCCCGAGGCCCTCAAGCTCACCGTCGCCTTGCTCTACAGCGAGAACGGCGACCACTATCAGCTCCGCCTGAGCGCCAAGGAGGCTCAGTTCTTCCTGGTGCGCGGCGGCAAAGCCCTCCCCCTGGGCCGTGCCGGTAATCCCGGGGCTCTGCTCCAGGCCGGGCAGCTCACGGAGGTCTCCATCCGCCGCGATAGCTGGACCCTTTCCCTACTCCTCTCCGGCCGCCTGGTCTGCACGGCCCAGGACGCCATCCTGTCCGTCGGTGGCCTCGGCTATGCCCTCACCGGCGGCAAGCTCGCGGGCCCCATGCTCCAGTTCATCGGCGACATGGGCTTCTCCGACGACTTCATGCGCAGCAACGAGGAGCGCAGCCTGTGGAAGCCGATCACCGGCTCATGGCGGGAGGAGTCCCTCCGCATCGACCCCCAGGCCAGCACCATGCAGGAGACCAAGTCGGCCAACGCTTTCAGCTACCTGGGCAAGCTTGCCCAGGGCCGCGCGCTGACCGCCGTCGGCTACTGGTTCTGGTCCGACTACCACGTAAGCGCCTCCGTGCGTCCCCTGGGCAAGAGCGTCTGCGGCCTGCTCGCCTACTACCAGGACCCCGATAACTATCTGGCCCTGCGTTGGACCCCCCGAGCCTCCTCCGCTCCCGACGGCAACCGCCTACAACTTATCCAGCGCGTAGCTGGCGAGGAGCGCATCCTCGCCGAGACCCCCGGCGGTTTCCGCGCTGAGCAGTGGTATAGGCTAGGGATCAGCCTTTCCGATGGCTGGGTCCGGGCTTACCTGGACGACGAGGAGCGCCTCAGCGCCCGCAACGACGTTTTCCGCCAAGGCAAGTGCGGCCTGCTGGAAGAGGGCAAGGACGGCGTCAGCTTCGATGACGTCACCCTCAGCCCCTGGGGCTACTTCGCCGACGACTTCAGCGGCACCCAGCGCTGGGACGTGTCCTCGGGCAAATGGGACCGCGCCAACAGCCGCTACACCGCCGCTGCCGCCGGCCTGCTGGTGGGGCCGCCGGTCCTCTGGTCTCACTACGCCGTCACCGCCGACACCCACACCGCCAAGGGCGCGGCCGGCGTGGTGCTGGGCTACGTGGATGCCAAGAACTACTGGCTGGTGCGCTACGCCCTCACCGGGGGCGGCGCCAAAGTCGAGCTGGTCCAGGTGCAGGACGGCGCTGCGAAAGTGCTGGCCTCGGCCCCTGTGGAACGTTCTTCAGGTCTGGCCCAGCAGGTGGGCGCCGAGGTCAACAACAACCTGCTCACCGCCCACCTCGGCGGCAGCCGCCTCTTCCGCACGGTCCTCCCCGCCACGCCCGCCGGGCGCCTGGGCCTCTACAGCAGCAGCGGCGGCAACTGGTTCAGCTTCGCCGAGTCCCAGCGCATCGGTCCGCCCCCTGCCGCCCACATCACCAAGGAGTTCCTGGACGACAAGACCCACTGGGAGATGGCCCAGTGGGCCACCCGTCGCTCCCCCTGGCTTATCCCCCCGGCCCTGCAAGTCGAGAAGGACGGCAACTTGATCCTGCGCGACTTCTCGACCCCGGCCGAATTTGGCAACAACATCTGGTGGTCGAAGGCTGACTACTACGGCGACAAGACCGTGTCCTTCAAGATTCCCTCCTTCGGGATCATGACCGGCACCGCCAAGGTGGTGCTCGACACCCATCCCGATGAGAATGGCACGCCCACCGGCGGCTACGCCCTGGCCTTGGGCACCAAGGCCGGCTCGAAGACGCTGGCCCTCGCCCTGACCGCCGGCGACCGCCCCCTCGGTGAGACGACGGTAGACCTGGACAAGGACGGATGCAAAGTGGATTACTCGCGCTACGGCCAGTACCTGCAGGTCCGCGTCAACGACAAACTGGTGCTGCAGGCGGAGGTGAGCTAACTATGGCTAGCCGACACCTTTCGCTGGTCACCTCGGCCCTCTTGGCCGCCTTGCTGCTGGTCTGCGTGGCCCCGGTCTGCGCGTCGCCTGACGTTGAGGCCCTACCGCTGGTCAGTGCCGGCCGCTACGTCGAGGCCCACACCGTGCTCGCCCCGTGGGTGCGTGAGCATCCCGAAGACCTCGGCTCTCGCTACTGGCTGGGCCGCGCCCTGCTCGGCGCCGGGCAGCGCGAGGCGGCTACCCAACAGTTCCAGTTCGTCTTGGACAAGAAGCCGACCTCAATCGACACCCGTCTCTACCTCGCCCAGGCCCTCTGGGAGCTCCGCCGCCCTGACGCGGCTATCGCTCAGTTGCAGGAGCTGCTGCGCCGTGCTCCCCAGAACGTCAATGCCCAGGCCCTGCTCGACCGAGTCCAGCGCGGCGTTCGCCTTGCCCCCGCCATCCAGGCCGACCTGGGCGGCGGCGGCATCGCCTTCATCAACGGCGGACTACCCATTGACCCCGGCAACGTTGACCTGCTCACCTACAACGTCAAGGACTACACCTTCAACGACTCCCCCGCCGACTGGATGATCACCTCCGGCACCTGGGCCACCACCAACCGCTGGACGTGCTCCCCCCAGTGGTCCTGGTACGGCGGCTATGCCCAGGACGGCCCCGCCACCATCTGGACCAAGGAGGAGTTCGCCGGCGACCAGGTCGTGGATACCTACTTCGGGTTCAAGATGGGCTTCGGTATGGCTAACCCGGGCAAAGCCTACAAGGGCGGCAACGACGTCTGCCTCACCCTCTGCGGCGACGGCGCCAATCCGGCCAGCGGCTACACCTTCCACATCGGCGCCGACCATAACAGCGTAACGCGCATTATGAAGGGCACCCAGGTCCTGGCCGAGAGCAACGCCCCCGAGGCTCTGCTTCCCAACTGGAACCTGGGCCAACCCAGCACCTACCAGTGGCACCGCCGCTGGTGGGCCTTCCGGGCGCGCAAGGCCGGCGACCGGCTACAACTGTACCTGGATAATCGCCTGGTCTTGGAGGCTCGCGATCCCCAGCCGCTCCCCAGCGGCCGCGTGGCCATGTGGGTCTATGATAACGGTATCATCGTCCCTCGCATCCGCATCTACTACCAGGATGTCGTCCGCCCGCGCACGGAGCCGGCCGGCGAGGAAGCTTGGATCGAACCCACCACTACCCTAGGCGAATCGCCCCTGGTGCTGACCTCCGCCTCTCACGCCTCCCTGCAGAACGACTTCGAGTACGGGCTGGGCTCGTGCAAGCCCCTCGACCCCGAGACCGGTGCCGTGCTCAACCTCTTGCCCGGCGGCGCCGCAGGCAACGGCAACTGTCTGGCGATCATCAACCGCTTTAGCGGCGGCAACTTTGGCGCCACTCTCTCCGAGGATCGCCTGAACGCCAAAGACTACTCGCGACTATCCTTCGACTATCGCTTGCCTCCCGAGGCCAAGGTCAATTTCTTCCTCGCCTCGCATGGCAAATGGTATGAGATCATCTTCAGCGGCCGGGAGGACCCGTCCCCGCGCACCGCGATTCTGGGCCGCATTCCCGGCGTGGTCGCCGACAACCAGTGGCACCATGCCGAGTTCGACCTACTCGGTGCGCTTGAGCAGGCCCTGGGCAGCACCACCACGCCCACCTTCCAGAACCTGCACCTGGCCAACTTCAACAACGGCGACTACCTCGGCGCCGGTTTCGGCGGCAATCCCGCCGGCTGCACCTACTACCTCGACAACCTCTACCTGGGCACGCCGCGCAAGGACCCGACCATTAAACTGGCCGCGCAACTGCCCACCGGCGCGCAGTACTCCGACTACGCCGTCAGCCTTGACCAGGACCCGCTGGGCGCCGCCGACAAACCCGCCGCCGAGCTGCCCGCGCAGATGACCGCGCCCGGCCCGGGCCTGTGGTATGTACACGTGCAGGCCAACCAGCAGGACGGCACCAGCGCCGGCACCGTCACCTACGCCGCGCGGGTGGCGGGAGGCGCGCCCACTGCCGCGGGCGCCGATCCCGCACCGCAGGGCCAAATTGGCGGTGGCGTCATCACCCTCAAGGTCAACGACCCCGGTGGCGCCGGAATTGACCCCGCCTCCGTCGCCGTCGAACTCAACGGCAGGACCATCAAGGCCGGCCAGCCGGGCGTGAGTGTGGACCTCCAAGCCCCCGCCGTGGTCGTCTACCCCGCCGAGGCGGGTATCACCCTCCAGGACGGCGGCAGCCTCCAGGTCAAGCTCGCGGCCCTCGCCGACCGGGCGGGCACTGCCCTGGCCCAGCCCGTCACCTACAGCTACACTTACAGCGCCCAGGTCGATCGCGAGGCTCCCCCGGTTCCGATGGTACAGTTTCCGGAGCCGGACTTGATCAACCTTGACTTCGAGAGCAGCACCGGGGGCATCATACCCTACGGCGCTACCAACACTACTTCGGTCTCACTGGACCCCCTTACGGCCGCCTCCGGTAAGCGCAGCCTGCGGGTAATGTCCCTCGTCCCGGGCCTCTTTGGCTCTGTCTGCGGAGCCATGCTGGTCTCCCAGCCTTTCGACGCCGGTAAGTACCGCCTGCTCAGCTTCGACTACCGTATCCCGCCCTACTTGGCCATTGACCTGGGTCTCAACGCCGGCAACGGCATCCAGTACCTGCACATGACCAACCCAGACACGCCCAACAGCCTGGGGAGCCTGAACATCATCGCTGACGGCAAGTGGCACCACGTGGACGTCAACCTCTACGAGTTGCTGCGCCGGAGCAATCCCGGACGGTCCAGTTACAAGATCTACCAAATGTTCATGGCCGACACCGGCGCCGTCATCGGTAATGGGCAGGGGGCTCAGTACCACCTGGATAACCTGTGCCTCTCGCCCGTGATCTCAGCGGCGCAGGGGCTGGACGTCGCCTGGGAGTCGCCCGACTTGGGCGGCATCAGCGCGGTGAGCTGGCGCATGGATCGGAGCGCCAACGCCACGCCGCCCCAGACTCCCCAGGCTCCGGACGCTCCCCTCAAGCTGGCCAAGGTCACCGACTTCAGCGGCTTCCTCTGCCTGCGCACCCGCGACACGGCCGGCAACTGGAGCCCGACCGTCACCCGCCCGCTCCTGGTGGACAGCGCGGCTCCCACCGCCACGGGCGCCAGCCCGGCCCCCAACACCCGCGCCGCGCCAGAGACCATCCGCTTGGCCCTGCGTGACCAGGGCGCAGCCGGCATCGACCCGCAGTCCATCGTCCTCACCGTGGGCAAAACCGACTACCGCATCAGCAACCCGGAGTTGCAGTTCAACGGTGCCACCGGCGACTTGACTTGGTCCAGCTTGCAGTCCGGCCCGCGGCCCAGCGTCTTCCCCAACGGGCAGGCTGTGCAGGTGGCGCTCAAGTCCGCCGGGGACTTTGCCGGCAACTTGGTGGCCAACCCACCCCAGTGGTCCTGGGTCATGGACTACGCCCAAGACAAGCGGGGCCCCAAGCTGGTCAACCTGCTGAGTACCTCCCATCCGACCTTCCTGAGCGAGACCTTCGAGTCCGGCGCCACCGGCCAGGTCGCCGCCCAAAGCGGCTGCAGCGTCCGGGTCGTCAACCAGGACGCGGCCAGCGGCCAGAACTGCCTGGTCGTTCGCAAGACCGCCGGCCCCATGATGGCTCGCCTGTCCGGCACGCGGTTCCCGGCGGAGAAGTATCCCATGTTCACCTTCGACTACCGCCTGAAAAATCAGGTGCGCGTGAACCTCGTAGTCGAGATGCAGAGACGCCGCTACATCTGGGCCCTCACCGGCCCCGCCGGCGGCGCGGTCGGGCAGGTCCCCGGCGTGCAGGCCGACGGCCAGTGGCACAAGGCCTTCATCAACCTCGCTCCGGCCCTGCGCAGCGGCCGCAAACAGGGCTCGCTCCTGGTCGATAACATCTACTTGCAGGAAATGGGCGGCGGGACCCCGCTCGGCGCCGAGGTAGGCCTGGACAACCTCATCGTCGCCGCGGCCGGCTACGGCCCGGTCTTCTTCCGCTGGAGCGGCTCTGACGCCACCGGCATCCAGGGCGTGAGTTACATGCTGACCCAGGACCCGGCGGACGTGCCCCCGGCCAAGGTGATGGATAAGGCCATGCAGCACACCTTCGACACCCCCGCCCCCGGCGTTTGGTTCCTGCGCATCCGCGCCCAGGACGGCGCCGGCAACTGGGGCCCGGTCGAGACCTACGCCGTGGTCAATCGCAATCCGGTGTAGTTCTGGAGGCGAGAAGCGGGAGGCGGGAGGCGAGAACGGTGGACGCCGCCTCCGCGTGGCGCGGGCTTTCTAGCCCGCACGGGGAAAGCGTATGCCCCTCGGAGGGCGGGCTAGAAAGCCCGCCCCACGCGGAGGGGAGGTCCCCGACCTGGCCCGCGAGAAATGATAGGGGGAGGCTCCCAACCAGCCTCCCCCTTTTGGCGTCTACCTGGAGCCGGCGCTGATTCCCCATGACCGACCCGTCCGCACAACCTGTCCACCCTCTCCCCGCCTGGCTAGTTCCGGCGGGGCTGGTGGCTCTGGCCCTGGTGGTTCGCCTCCCCGGCTTCACCTGGGGCCTGCCGGACTCGACGCACCTCTTCTCCTATCATCCCGACGAGTACCACTCCCTGCGTGGCCTGCTCTCCCTGGTGCTCGCCGGCGATCTCAACCCGCACTTCTTCAACTACGGCAGCCTTTACCTCTACTTGGTCGCCGCCGCCGTCATGCTGTTGCACCCCGACGCGGCCCTGACCCCCTGGGCCGAGCAGATCGCCACCGGGCACGCCGGGCCGCTGCTGCGCACCTGGACCCTCGATGCGCGCCTGGTCTCCCTGGCCGCCTCGCTGGCCACGGTCTATGTGGTCTACCTCCTGGCCCTGCGCCTGCAGAGCGGTGGCGAGCGGCCTACGCTCCGCGCCCTCGGCGGCGCTACCGGTAGCGCCGCCCTCGTCGCCCTGGCCCCCCTCGCCTCCCTCACCGCCCGCTACGGCACCGTAGACTCGACGCAGTCCCTCTTCCTGTGTCTCTCGCTCTACTTCTGCGTCCTCCTCTTCACCCGGCCCACCTGGAAGACCGTCGCCTGGGCCGGTATCTGCGCCGGCCTGGCGGCCTCCACCAAGTACAACGGCGTGGTGGTCCTGGTCGCCCCGCTGCTCGCCTCTCTCCTGGCTCCCGCGCCCGTTGCGCCCGCTGCCCCCCAGAGGAAGCGCCAGCGCCAGGGAGCCCCGCCCCACACCGGCGAGACCTCGGCGCCACGCGGACCGCGCCCTACCGAGGTCCTCTGCCGCTGGGCGGCGGCGCTGACCGGCGCGGCGCTCGCCTTTGTGGTGACTTCTCCCTACACCTTCCTCGCCTGGCAAGAGGCTTCGGAGGGTATCCTCTTCGAACTGCGCCACATGGGGCAGGGCGAGCAGCTCGCCGTCCTGGCCGACCCCTCCGGCTTTCTCTTCCATCTCCAGCATCTGCTGGCGCCCGGCCTGGGGCTGCCGGTCCTGCTGGCCGTGGCCGGCGCCATCTGGGTTGTGGGGCAGCGCCGCCGCGAGTGGTACCCGCTCCTGCTCTTTGCCGTCGTCTGGTTCGTCATGATCGGCCTGGCCCAGGTTCGCTACCCGCGCTACGAGCTGCCGCTGATCGCCCCCCTCGCGCTGCTGGCGGCCGCGCCTCTGGGGTCGCTGGTTCGCGGGCGTCGGGTCTACCAGGGGGTGCTGGCCGGCGGGGCGCTGCTCGCTCTCTTCTGGTGCGGTCAGGTCGCCCTGGGCCTGCGCGGCCCCCGCCCTCAGGATCAGGCGCTTTCGCAGCTCCTGCAGGCCTCCTCACCCACCCAGGCCATCGGCTTCGTTGAGGCGCCCTGGTTTGCCGACCCGCCCGTCAACTACTGCAACGGCGGCGCGGCCCTGGGCAGCGTCCCGCTGTGGCGGAGCTACGGGCGCGAGCTTCGGCCTGTCGTGGTGAATCCCAGCCTGCGGTCCGATCCCGCTTCCGGAGAGCCGTCGTCGCCCTTCTTCGTCACCACCGATTTCGGCCTGGGCGCCCTGCTTCGTGCCGACGACGTCAACGCCTCTCAGTTCGTCCTGGGCCTGGCGACGCAGTACCGCGCCACCGAGGTCGGCGGGACTCCCTTCGCGCTAGTTCCCTGGCCCCTCGGTCCCGACTGGCGCTATCCTTGGCCGCGTATTGACCTATGGCAACACAAAGAATGACCATTAGAAACCCCTTGCGCCTCAGTCCCCTTTCCGCCTCCCCCTCGCCTGCCAGGGGCGTTCGCGCCCAGGGAGGGGGCCTGGGGGTGAGGCTCTCTCTGCTGCTCCTCCTGCTGTGCGTACCTGTCCACGCCCAGTCCCTCGGCATGCTTCTGCGCGCCGGGCTGACCCCGGGCGTGGAGAGCAAGGTCCTGCGCCTGGCCGAGGGGCCACTCACCGGCGGGCCCGGGACGGACCTGGCACTACTACCGGCGGAGGACGCCGCTCCGGCCGGGCTGCTGCTGGGCTCGCAGTGGGGCGACCTGACCTTCTACGCTGGAGAACCGGGTAACGTCTACGGGTCGCCCGACTCGTGGCTGGGCGCGAATTCCCGACAATGGCACTGGCCCCCGATCGCGCGACAGGTCTCCCCGGAGAGCGCTGACTGGGACGGGGACGGTCATCCCGACCTGCTGCTGGGCTGGGGGAGCCTGTTGCTGTACTATCCTCGCGTCGGCGGCGGCCTCGGCGCCGGGCGGCAGATGGAGACCGCCGACGGGGAACGGCTGACCGATCAAGTGCGGGTGCAGGACCCCCGCGCCGGACACCTAGCTCCCTGCGCCGGTGATTTCGACGGTGATGGTAAGCCGGACTTACTGCTCGGTGCCGACGACGGCAGCCTGTGGTGGTGTCGTAATGAGGCCGAGCAGGGCTTCTCCCTGGGCCCGCCGGAGCGCATCATGGGCCCCACTGGGCCAGTGCAGGCCCCCGAGGGCCGCGCTCGCCCCGCTCTGGGCGACCTGAATGGCGATGGTCGCCCGGACCTACTCGTCGGCAGTGCCCGCGGCGTCTTGACTCTTTATCCGGCCATGCCCACCGGCCTCGGCCCCCCGCAGTCCCTCACCTGGACTACCCCGCCCGATCCGCCGCTCCTCGGCGGCGTCTCTCCGCGCTTGCTGCCGGGCGGAGCCCGACTCCTTCTGGGGGAGGCCGCCGGCTTCGTCCGCGCCGTGCAGGTCACGCCCACCGGCACCCTCACCGACCGTGGCCGCTTGACCGGCCGCGAGGTCCCTCTCGCCCTGGGGATGGCCCCTGCCATCTGTCTGGCCGACGAGGACGGCGACGGCGCCCTTGACCTGCTGGCTGGCGACGCCTCCGGCCGGGTCACCGTCTACCCCAACCGCGACCCCGCGGGCGGATGGAGCCTGGGCTCCCCCCGGCCGCTGCGCGACAAGCAGGGCGCGCCGGTGGCGATCGCTAGCGGCTACGCCTGGCCCTTGCTGCTGGATATCGACGGCGACCGCGACCTGGACCTGTTGCTGGGCACCGGCGGGGGGCAGGTAGAGCTGTGGCTTAACCAGGGGGGCCTGATCCGCGGCGCGCCCCTAACTGCCGGGGCCGGCCCCATCCAGGCCGCCGGTCCGCTCACCGTGCAGATCGGGGACTGGGAGGGCGAGGGCAAGCTCGACCTCTTCGTGGGCTGCGAGACGGCGCCGGAGGTGGAGGCGAACCGTATCCAGGTCCGCCCCGGCCAAACCGCCTTCTTCAAAAACGAGGCCCAGGGCAGGCCCGCCCTGCCCATCTTCAACAAGGGCACGCTGCTGGACGTGCATTGGCGCAAGGGTGACTCCGGCGGCACGCTCGGCCATCTGGGGGACCTGGGCCTCACCGCGTGCCTGCCCCTGCCCGGCGCCCAGCCGCCCACGCGCTTCCTGGCCACCGGCCACACCGGAACGTACCTGCTGGCCTGCGAGAGCGCCCCGCCACTGTACCCGCTGCTCACGCTGACCGCCCCCGGCTCCGCCCCCCCGGTCGCCCTGCTGCCTAGCCTGTACTCGGTAGCCGTCAGCACCAGCCGCACCGGTCGCCCGGCCCAGCTCCTCTGCGCCCTGCGCGAGTACGGCCTGGTCTGCGTCTACGAGGCAGCGGCGCTGGGGCTGTAGCCCGTCTTCCCTTCCTTCACCATCTCTCCGCGTGTACAATCACCGCACAACCGCCCTTTCAGGAGCGTCCTATGCCCACCCTCCCCACCATCTCCCTCGGCCCGCACCAGGTCAGCCGCCTGATTGTCGGCCACAATCCCATCTGCGGCCTGTCCCACCTCTCGCCGGAGCTGGACTGCGAGATGCGGGACTACTACACCGCCGAGAACGTCGTCTCGCTGCTGCACCAGTGCCAGGCCGAGGGGATCAACACCCTCCTGGCCCGGGGCGACTACCACCGCATCCTGCACTGGCGCGAGCTGTTCCGCCGCGAGGGCGGGGAGCTGCACTGGATCGCCCAGACCGCCTCGGAGATGCACGATGTCTTTGAGAACATCCGCGTGCTGGCCGCCGCCGGGGCCGTGGGCATCTACCACCACGGCACCCGCACCGACCAGCTCTGGCACGCCGGGGAGATCGCTACGGTCAAGGATTACCTGCAGCACATCCGCGACCAGGGGCTGCAGGTGGGCCTGGCCACGCACATTCCGGAGGTCATCGAGCACGCCGACGAGCAGGGCTGGGACGTGGACTTCTACATGGCCTGCTTCTACAACCTAAGCGTGAAGCCGCGCGAGAGCGGGCTGGTGAACGGGCAGGGGAGCGCGCCGGAGGAGCAGTACGAGGAGTGGATGCCCGCGCGGATGTGCGAGACGATCCGGGCCACGGAGAAGACCTGCCTGGCCTTCAAGATCCTAGCCGCCGGCCGGCAGTGTAACAGCCAGGAGCAGGTAAGAGAGGCCTTCCGCTACGCCTTCGCCAACATCAAGGAGCAGGACGCGGTAGTAGTAGGCATGTTCCCCAAGCACGAGGACCAGGTAGCGCTCAATGCGGGGTATGCGAGGGAGTTTGGGTAGCTGTCCCGGTGGCACCAGCGTCCCCCCGGTGCGGGGGGGGGAGGGGAGGGCGAGAAAACCGGGCGGGTTACGCATGGTGTCCCCGGAATGCGGGATTCCGGAATTCCGGGATTCGCGGGGGAACTGAAGTCATCACCGAGATGCTCGTCGCGTCTTCAAGCGGAGTAGTGCCTGGACGAGCAGGCAGACCCCCGCTCCCGTCACGCCCGCGCAGATGAGCATGAGCGTCAAGGTCCAACCGGGGGGATTGGCCGGAGTGACGGAGAAGTCTGGGGACACGGCATAGGCCCGCGCAGGGGTCCCTCCAGCCCCCGCGGTCGCAGGAGAGAGTGTACGGGGTTGGATGCCTCTCTTGGCGTACGGCGTGCTCCCCTCCGCGCCCGTCGTTGCCAAGGAACCCACGGAAGCATCAGTATCGGTCTCCTCAGTCCATTCCAGCCCGTAACCGCGGAGTAGCACACGAGTCATGAGCAGTTGGTGACATATGCGAGTACCTAAGCCGAGTTTCCGGCAAGTCTCGATCGAGGTTGCGGGAATCCCCAGCATCTTGTACGCGCAGTAGGTCGGGCACGTCTCGACAGGGTACACGAAAGCCGAAAACCAGTTTCTCTTGTCGCTGATAGTCGAGTTGACGGCGTCGATGAAGGGCCGGAATACAGGAACCAGTTCCGGGAAGTCGAAAGTGAGGGTTTGCCCAAAGCGCGCCGGGTCCTCCCGGTGGAAGCCCACCGATTCATGGAGAGTGAGGAGGAGATCGGGATGTGCCGTTGCGATCGCCCGCCAAGTCTCGTACGCGAGCCGCTCCATGACGTCCCCGTCGGGTCTGCCAGGGAACATCCGGTTCATGTTGCCCGGGTAGGCCCGAACACCCCGTGTGATCGCTGTTACATGAGCGCGGGGTATCAACCATAGAGTACCAGCGGTGACCTGCCATTTCTTCATTTTGTCTGCAGCCAGATAGCCAGCCGTTTCGTCGCCGTGACAACCACCGATGACGAAAACCGTTCCCCCGGTATTCCCGCCCTGTTTGATGTACAGCTTCGTCTCGTGTGGCGTTCCAGCCATAATGGCGCGTTCCTGCACCGTCTCGGCTTCGGAGATAGTCGCCGTGACGGCACCGACTAACGAACACAAGAGAAACAGCCGCACGAGCCCCTCGAGTCGGGGACACGTTGCCTTTCTCATCTTTTCGGGCCCCCTGCACTCATGTCGAAGTTCTCATCTATGATGAGCCATTTACCGTCCGTTCGCCTTAGCTGCAGGGATTTCTGGCCGTCGTCCCACCAGATGGAGCTATCGTAGTGCTGGCGCACGGTCACAATCGCGAACTGCCCACTGGAATCATGCTCCACACTCAAGGGGGATGTGGTATCGACGGCTATGCAACCATTCTTTGCGAAGATCTCAGTCATGCGCTGGCGTAGTGTACCCTTGCCATACGCATTCTTGCCGGTCCGCTTGATCCTGCAGTCCTCAGCATAGTGGGATAGGTAGCGCTCAATGTCGCGGCTTTGCCAAGCACCCCTCCAGGCGTCATAGAAGATCCGCACCTCCTTCTCATCGCCTTGGTTCCACGCACCCAACTTCTCGCCGACTGGCATGGCGGGACCGGGCTGCGGCCCGACAGAGGCCCTGCGAGTTGCCACGGAGGCAAGCATCAAGATCACCGCCAGGAGGGCGGCCAATCCGAGCGCAGCCAACACCCAAGCGTTCCGCCCCCTTGGTACGGGGCCAGGCGGGGACGGCGGCGGCAGGGCATCCGGTGAGGGCCACACCTCATGCTGAGAATAGCCCGGCTCGTCAAGGGGCGGGTACAGAACCACCCCATCGTCCTGAACCGGGTCGGAAGTGGTAGAACCGCAGCCATAGATAGCGCAACCTCCGTTGTCCCGCCAGCAGTCCGCGTGGTGCCGGTGGCCGTACCGTCGGCACGCGACCTGTGCTTGACCGGAGTCCAAGGGATAGCGGCAATAGGGGCATACCGTCTGGGACATCTGCGCCTCCCTTTCCTGACCCCCGGGAGTGGTTCCCGTAGTACTTCCCCGTAAGGTACTCTTTCGCTGTCCGTCGGCGTTCTCCTGCCGACGCGTGAGGCATGGGGGACAGGCACGATCATCACCACAGCGGCGACATCGGGACCAATCGGCTCAGGCGATGCAGGAAGAAATAGGAGCGCAATATTCTTATGACTAGCTTTATTTCGCTTCTACTGCATTATGCTCATCATCCGCCGCTGGCACAACCCATGCTCCCTCGGCGTGGGACGTAGGCCCCTGCCTAGATCCTGCCCCTCTCGCGCCTCCCCTCCCCTTCCTGCATGGTACTTCCGTAAGACTCATCTTCTGGGGGATGTGACAGTATGGCTTTCGCTACGAAAGCGGGTAAATGGCTGATTGACGGCAATGAGCGCGAGGTGGCCTGGATGTCTTGCGCCGTCGTCGTCGTTGCACCTCCCAGCTGTGTTTGACGCCTCGCCCCTACCCTCCCCCCTCCCCTTCCTGTATAATACTCCCATACGACTATCTTTTTGGGGGCTTGGACGTTATGGCTTTCGCTTCGAAAGCGGCTAAATGGCTGATTGATGGCAACGAGCGCGAGGTGGCCCGGATGTTTCGGGAGGTTCAGAAGATCAACGCGCTGGAGCCGGAGATACAGGCGCTCTCCGATGAGGGGCTCGCGGCCAAGACCGCCGAGTTCAAGGCGCGCCTCGCCGCCGGGGAGACGCTGGCCGACCTGCTTGTCGAGGCCTTCGCCGTGGCCCGCGAGGCAGCCTGGCGGGCGGTGGGGATGCGACCCTATGATGTGCAGCTGGTGGGCGGGATGGTCCTACACCAGGGCAAGATCGCCGAGATGAAGACCGGGGAAGGCAAGACCCTGGTGGCTACCCTCCCGATGTACCTCAACGCCCTGGAGGGCAAGGGCTGCCACCTGGTCACCACCAACGACTACCTGGTGCGCTGGCAGGCCCAGTGGATGGGGCAGATCTTCGAGCTGCTGGGGCTGTCCTGCGGGTACATCCAGCACAACATGGAGCCGCACGAGCGCGCGGCGAACTACCTCAAGGACATCACCTACGTCGAGAATAGCGAGCTGGGCTTTGACTACCTGCGGGACAACATGACCGGGCACCCGGACTACCTGGTGCTGCGAGAGTTGAACTACGCCATCGTGGACGAGGTGGACTCCATCCTCATCGACGAGGCCCGCACCCCGCTGATCATCTCCGGGATGCCGCAGAAGAGCGTGCAGTTCTACGAGGACATGGACCGCATCACCTCCCGCCTGCGGGGGACCTCCTCGGAGGACAAAGAAGAACAGGAGGACTTCGACTACTTCTACGATGAGAAGCAGAACCAGGCGGCGCTGACCGACAAGGGCTGGGAGCGGGTGGATAAGATGCTGGGGGTGGAAGACGCGGCCTCCGACCCGCGCTACCTGGATATCCGGCACCATGTGGAGAACTCGGTCAAGGCGCATGCGCTGTTCAAGCGGGACCACTCCTACATCGTCGTCCAGGGCGAGGTGGTAATCGTAGACGAGTTTACCGGCCACCCGCAGCCGGGGCGGCGGTACTCCGACGGCCTGCACCAGGCCATCGAGGCCAAGGAGCACGTGCGCATCCAGCAGGCACGGCAGACGGTGGCGTCCATCACCTACCAGAACTTCTTCCGGCTGTACAACAAGCTGGGGGGGATGACTGGCACGGCCAAGACGGAGGAGACGGAGTTCCGGCAGATCTACGGAATGCCGGTGATAATCGTGCCGACGCACCTGCCGGTGGCCCGTAAGGACTACCCCGACGCTATCTACAAGAACACTGAGGCCAAGTACCGGGGGATCGTCTCGGAGATCCTGAACATGTACGTGCGGGAGCAGCCGGTGCTGGTGGGCTCGCGGTCGGTGGATGTCTCCGAGTACCTGGCCACGCGGCTGGCGCCGGACAAGCTCAAGCGACATTGCGTGATCCTGCTGTGCCAGGACAAACTCTACGACGACCACGAGCTATCCAAGGAGGAGGCCAACGAGCTGCTGGACCTCCTGCGCACACCGCTGGACGCCCTGGGGCGGCAAGAGATCGCACCGATCGTGCGGCAGCTCGGCTTGCCGGAGGAGATTGAGACGCCGGCGACGCTGGACACCATCCTGGGGCTGCTGCAGGTGAAGGTGGACAAGGCCGACGGGGAGACACGGGCGACCTGGCGCGAGCGCTTGGCCAGCGCCGTGGAAGACGGTATCCCGCACAACATCCTGAACGCCAAGCAGCACGAACGGGAGGGGCAGATAATCGCCGACGCGGGGCGGCCGGGCCAGATCACCATCGCCACCAACATGGCTGGCCGCGGTGTGGACATTGTCCTGGGGGGCAAGCCGGAGGACCCCAAGCAGAACGTCAATCCGGAGTTGCACGAGAAGGTCAAGCGCCTGGGAGGGCTGCACGTGCTGGGGACCGAGCGGCATGAGTCGCGGCGCATTGACAACCAGCTCCGGGGCCGGTCCGGCCGGCAAGGCGATCCGGGCTCCAGCCGCTTCTACGTGGCTCTGGACGACGAGCTGATGAAACTGTTCGGCCCCGAGCGCTTCGGCTTCTTCATGAAGGGCTGGCCGGAGGAGCAGGTGCTGGAGCACTCCATCGTCAGCAAATCCCTGGAGCGCGCCCAGCAGAAGGTGGAGCTGCGCAACTACCAGATCCGCAAAGATACGCTGAAGTACGACGACGTGATGAATGAGCAGCGCAACGTCGTCTACGGTCAGCGCCGGCGGGTGCTGCACGGGGAGGACGTGCGCGAGGGCGTGATGGAGATGCTCCGCCGCGCCGTGGAACCGGTCATTACCCAGTTTGCGCCGGCGGGGATGTTGGCGGATGACTGGGACCTGGAGGGGCTATACCAGGCGCTCCTGGAAACGGTACCGGGGCTGGACCAGGTGCTGAGCCTGGACAACCTCCACGGGATGCACCCGAAGTCCATCCGAGATGATATCCACGAGGCGGTGCGGGATCTGTACGCGCGGCGGGAGCAGGTGATCGGCGCGGAGCTGATGCGCCAGATCGAGCGTTCCTGGCTACTGCGCTGCATCGACAACCGCTGGATGGAGCACCTGCAGGAGATGGACTACATGCGGGATGCCATCTTCCTGCGAGCCTACGGGCAAAAGGACCCCTTCGTCGAGTACGCGCGCGAGGCGCACGACTACTTCGACCACCTGCTGCAAGGGGTGGCGGAGGACATGACGCGGGCGCTGCTGCTGACCGAGGTGGCTGTGGAGCAGCCGGCGATGGAAGTCCAGGATATGTCCACGGAGAGCGACCGGATGATGGCGCCGGCGACGGCGGCGCTGGAGGACGTCGAGACCCCCATGAGCGAGGCGGCAGACGACATGACCCGGGGGCATACAGTTCACGTAGCGGAGCGCCCAGGGAGGAACGACCCCTGCCCCTGCGGGAGTGGGAAGAAATACAAGAAGTGTTGCGGGAAGTGAGGAGGAGAGACTACCGGGCAGCAGCTAGAGGCGGACGGCGCCGATTTCCACCTGCCGCTGCGTTGAGCCACTCTCCCCTCGCGTCGAGGGCAGGCCTCGGGCGAGCCTTTGAGCAGCAGCGTGGCCGCCGGGCGTTCCTGCCTCATGCACGCGGTGAACGACCCGCTCGAACTGTGGGCCTCCCCACGCACTGGCAGCAGATGCCCCAGTTGTCACACTCGGTGTTGATGCAGACGCACACCTGGGCGTTGATCTCGCAACTGGCGCATTTGCCGGCCATGGTTACCTCCGGTATTCAGTGTTCCCCGACTACTCGAATCGTCTCCCCCTCCGCCAGTTTCACCGTCTCTGTCAGCCGCACAGTGATCGTTCCCTCGCCGGCGACTATTTCGCAGGGCAACGGCTCGGCGCCGCGGAAGGCTTGGGTGCCAGCTATGCCCGCCACCGCCAGGGTCAGACTCGCCAGGACCAACTCGCCGTGCTCCACCACCACCCAGGCCTCAACCCCACCCGCAGTGACCCGCTGGCCGAGCGAGCCCCAAGCGCCCGGCCCCGACCAGAAGCAGCGGAAGTCGTCCGCGTTCACCCGCGGGGCAAAGGAGAGGGCCGCGTCCGCCGCCGAGTAGGCGAACCCTGAGAGCGCCAGCAGAGGGCCCCAGGCCGACATGGCGCGCGCGTAGTGGTGGCCGCATTCCGGTTCGTCCCAGGGGTTGCGACGCTCGCCGTCATGGCGGGCCCGAGCAGTCTCCACGATCCGCAGCCCCTTCTCCACCAACCCCTCGTAGATGAGCGAGGTCGCGGCGATGTACTCGATGCCCGTCCAGGCCTCGTCGGCGTAGGGGGTGGGGATCTCCGGACGGCCGCCACGGGGCCAGGAGCAGATGAGCAGCCCGCCCTCCTCGTTGACCGCATACCCGCGCATGGCATTCACGTGCGCGCGCAGGTCGGGCTTGAAGTTGTAGCGGTAGACCGAGGCCAGCGCCGAGTAGACGTGCGCCGGGTCGGCCAGGTAACCCAGACCCGCCACCGAGGCCATGTACTGCCCCAGCAACTGATCGCTCAGGCAGCCGGGGCCGAGCTGATACAGGGGATCGGCCAGAATCTCCGCGCCCATGCCGATGCTGAGGCCCTCGGCGACCGGCTTGCCCACCTGCGACTGAACCTGCTGATAGTAGTACTCGCCGTTGAACAGGTGCTCGTCCCACCAGCGACTGCCCTGCTCCCACAGTGCGTGGTAAGCGTCGGCCGCGGTCGTGTCGCCCAGAGCGCGGGCCATCTCCTCCCCGGCCCGCAGGGCGCCGAGGTAGAAGAAGCCGGTCTGCGGGGTGGGGCCGTGGTACTCCACGTCGAAAGTGTTGTGCTGGATGCCCTCCATCACCCCGTCGTGGTCGGCGTCCCAGCCCCCCTCGACCCAGGCGAACTCCAGGGCAGCCTGGGCGTGGGGCCAGAGCCGACGCAGCCACTCATCGTCGCCGCAGAGCTTCCAGTCGCGGTACAGGCGCATGATGGCGCCCATCTGCCCGTCGGCAGCCGCCTTGCCGTTGCGCCCCGAGCCCAGCGGTAGCGTGGTTCGGAAGGACATCAGGCCCTGCTCGTCGGTATTGTTGAGGAATTCAGTGTTGCGGATGGACCGACTCAGGCTGGGGTAGAGAAAGGCGGTGGTCTGCTCGTAGTTCCACACGTGGGTGCAGGTACCGGGGCAGCAGCCGGACTGGGGGGAGCAGCCCTCAAAGCCGTGGAAGGCCCCGTCGGCGGTCCTCATGCAGGTCTGGGTACGGAGGGTGGAGGAGTTAGCCATGGCTGCATCCAGGACGAAATCCGGCAGCGTGCTGAGCAGCATAGAGCGAGCGTAGCGGGCCGACTTCTCCTCCAGCTCGGCCAGGCGCTCGGTGGCGTGGGCGGCGGCGGCCCAGGCGTCGGGGAAGCGGGTGGCGTAGTGATTCCCGATGTGGTCCTCCTCCGGGCCCCAGCCACAGCCCTTGACGGTGCGGTTGGGGAAGTGCCAGGCCAGCAGCAGCGGCAGCTCCACGCTCTCCCCCGGCTCCAGGTCCGCCGACAGCGCCAGCGCGCCCAAATGCGTCTGGCCCGTTTCGCTCGGCTCGCAGGGGTACTGGTCCTCGATCCGCCCCTCAGCGACCAGATCATCCCAGTACACCAAGGTGCTGTCCCAGGGCCAATGGGCATGGGGCACGGTGCAGTTGGTGCGGTAGGTGAACTCCGGCCAGGTGGTGGTCAGGGCCAGGCTGCCGTACTGCGGTTCGTCCTCCGCATAGCGCGAGGAGGTCATGCGCAGCCCCCGCAGGCCGCCCTCGTCCACCCACTCGTTGAGGTTCCCGCCAAAGTAGGGCATCCCCAGGCCACCGGGCGACTGTAGGCCGTCGGCGCCGATGATGTTGATCAGGGAGAAGGCCAGGGTGGCGCTGACCGGCTTGCCGCTATAGTTGCGCAGGCGATAGCGCAGCACGGCGAGGGGCAGACCCGAGTCGTCCGGCTCGGAGGGGATGAGCGGGTTGAAGGCGGTGAGGGCGACCTCCACCGGCAGGGCCGGGTCGTACATTTCCACACGGGCGAAGGGGTACACGCCGGTGAAGGTGGCGCGCTCCAGGCGGGGCAGACCGGCTCCCGCCGAGGGGCGCAGCCCGTGGCTGGTGGAGAAGGGCGGCTGCAGGCGGGCCTCGGCGAGGCGGGTGACCGGCTCGCAGCCCTGCTCCTGCGCCCAGATGGTCGCCCAGGTGAAGGGGAACTCAAAGCCCTTAGAGGGGCGGTTGAAGATCTCCCAGTCGCGGAACTGCCCGCGCCCGCCCAGGGAGACAGTACCGGTGCCGATCCCGCCCAGGGGGAAGGCGATTTCACGCAGGCTCGCGCCGGAGAAACGCCGGGCCTTGCCGGAGTCGAACAGATCGGTGAGGGAGACGGACATGGGGACAGCTCCTTTGGCGCCGCGATTACGGGGGGCCTCACGCAAACACCGCTCGATCCGAGCGGCACGAGGTACCGAGGCCACCCCTTGCCGGTCGCCATTCCCCCTCGCAGAGGGATTTCCCTTCCCGTGGGGGAATCCCGGCGGTGACGGGCATAGGGCGCGATCCCTCCTGCCCGCGCCAAGATCGGCACCAGCGATTGTCCCTTAGCCAGGAGCCTCACACATGACTTCATCCGATCGCATCAAGCTGCTACTTCGCCGGGAACTCCCCGACCGTATGGGGCTGTTCGAGCACTTGTGGTCCGAGACCATTCCCGACTGCTGGATCAACGAGGGCTACCCCGAGGGCGCCGATCCGCATGACTACTTTGGGTATGACATGCAGGGCGCCGGCGGGTGGCTGGATACCACGCCCTTCCGCATCGAGCCGGAGTTGGTGGAGGAGACCGAGGAATGGCGGGTCACTCGCGACGGCCGCGGGGCGGTGCTCAAGCACTGGAAGGACAAGTCCGGCACGCCGCAGCACCTGGACTTTGAGGTCAAGGACCCCGAGTCGTGGAAGAAGTACAAGGAGCCGCTACTCGCCACCGACCCCGAGCGCCTCTTCGTCGACCAGGCCCGGCAGGAATTGGAGAAGGTCCGCGCCGCCGGTCGCTTTGCCTTCATGGGCAACACCATCCTGGTTGAGCAACTGCGGGGAATGCTGGGGGACCTGGTCTGGCTCCCTTCTCTGCTGCTGGAGCCGGAGTGGATCCACGACTTCAACCGCACCTACACCGACTTCTACAAGCGCCACTATGCGTTGCTGTTCGCCGAGGCCGGCCTGCCCGACGGCATCTTCCTGTACGACGACCTAGGCTTCAGCAACGGCCCCTTCTTCTCCCCGGCGGTCATGCAAGGCCTCTTCCTACCGTACTTCCGCGAGATCGTGGGCTTCTTCCATGACTACGGCTTGCCGGTGATTCTGCACACCTGCGGGGACGTGCGGCCGCTGGTGCCCTACATCGTCGAGGCGGGCTTTGACTGCCTGCAGCCCCTGGAGGCTAAGGCGGGCAACGACATGCTCGCCTTCGCCCGCGAGTTCGGCGATCGCCTCACTTTCATGGGCAACATGGACATTATCGTGTGGAATACCAATGACCGGGCGCGCATCCGCGAGGAGGTCGTGGGTAAGTTGGAGGCCATCAAGCGCCTGGGCGCCGCGTACATCTTCCACTCTGATCACTCGGTCCCGCCCGATGTGCGCCTGGCGACGTATGAATACGCGCTGGAGCTGTACCGGGAGCATGGAACGTACTGAGGGGAGTGGGGCTGGGCGCTGGCCATTGAGCGGCACTCCACGGAACAAACCATTGACAACCACCCCGCGGAAAGCCTATTATCTGGCCTACGGCGCCTATTCGGTTTTAGGTCGCGCGGTAAGGAGTACAGCTATGTGGCGATACCTGATTGTAGTTGCATTGATTGCCTGCTTCGCCGTCTTCGTCGGCTGTGGCGGGGGAGGGCTCAATCTCGGCGGCGCGACCAGCCCCGACATAATCCCGGATGATGGCGGCTCCGTGATTCCGCCGCCTACTCCTGAGCCGCCGCCGGCGGAGGGCGGTCCGCCCGCGCCGCCGATCTTCTCGTAAGAGCTCGGCGGGGAAGCCTCACCTTCTGCCCCCTTGCCTTCCGGGAAAGGGGGTAGCACTGCGGCAGGGAGAGCGCAGGCCGGAACGCCTGCGCTACCCGTATCATGTCCTTCTTCCTCTCCTCTCCCCCTGACTTCGCGGCGCACAATGCCGAGGTCCAGGCTGTCTGGGAAGCCTACCATGCCGGGCGGCCCTACCGCGCTCCTGTCTCCCTCGGCGGCTCCCTCCGCAATCTCCTCCAGAACCCCGAGCTCAACGACACCGGCTATACCTTCCGCGACTTCTTCGAGGACCCCGAGGCACAGATCCAGTGCCAGTTGCGTTACCAGCGCTGGATGCGCTACCACCTGGTCTCCGACCGGGAGATGGGACCGCCGGCCGAGGGCTGGCAGTTGGCGATCGACTTCCAGAACTCCACCGACGCCTCCTGGTTTGGCTGCCCGCTCTACTACCCAGGTGGGCACCACCAGGGCAACCACGTCCCCGACACCCGCGAGATACTCAAGGACGAGCCCCGGCGGCTGTATGACCTGGAGTGCCCCGACCCCCTGGGGTCGGGCCTGATGGGGCGGGCGATGGAGTTCTACGAGTACATGCACGACTGCTGCCCGCAGTTGGAGTTCGAGGGGCTACCGGTGCTGCCGCCCACGACCCTCCCCGGCGAGAGCTGCGATGGCCCCCTGGATGCGGCCTATAAGCTGCGGGGCGCCGCCCAGGTGTGTCTGGACCTGGCGGTCGACCCCGACTACTTCCACGACCTGATGGGCTATGTGACGGAGTGTCTGATCCGGCGGATGAAGGCCGTGCGCGAATGGCGTTGGGCCCGGCAGCCGCAAGCGCCGGACCGCGGCGATTTCCGCCGGCCCTGGTTCGGCTGGGCGGATGACGCCGTGGTGCTGTTATCGCTGGAGCAGTACCGCGAGCATGTCCTGCCCTACCACCAGCGGATGGTCGAGGAGTTCAGCGACGGCGGCCCCACCGCGGTGCACATGTGCGGTGACGCGCAGCGTTTCTTCCCGCTGCTGCGTGACGAGCTGAACGTGCAGGCCTTCGACACCGGCTTCCCGGTGGACTTCGCGCGACTGCGCCAGGAGCTGGGGCCGGAGGTGCAGGTGTCCGGGGGGCCGACGGTGATGCTGGTCAAGAGCGGCCCGCCGGAGGCCCTCCGCGAGGAGGTGCGTCGTCTCTGCGCCTCAGGTATCATGGAGGGCGGCAAGTTCATCCTCATCGCTGCCAACAACCTCTCCCCGCTCACTCCCCTCGAGCACACAAGCGCCCTGTATGAGGCCGGGAAGTCTTTCGGGCGGTACTAGCGCCGCCTCCTCAGCATGACGCAGACGTGGACCGGCTCTGATAGCCGGTCTTTTCGCCTCTTCGCGTCATCTTGACCAAGCTCAGCCTTTAGACAATTTATCCTCAACTGGCTTGTAGTGGGGCCCGTTACTGAGTATTCTTTCTTCCACATAGGGGGGGGCACCGCTTCTCCCGCGTTTTAGGCACACTACACCAGAACACCGCAGCTACAACCGGACCAACCAACGTACCTTGGGGGGAGCCAGCAATGGCTTCCCTTTTTTGTTTGGGCCAGACATAACCACGCAACGGCTACCGAAAGGTGCCCTAGTAATCGTCTAGTTTTGTCTCCAAAGCAGTAGGGGGGGAGACGCACACTGAGACGGGGGGAGCAAGCGTCAAGCGCTAGCCAATACGTGTGATCTATGTCTGGCTTTTGTGCTTTGTGGGGGGAACGTAGAGGAATGGCGATCATGCCCAGCATACATCCGCCGGTGTCCCGTTACTCAGCCGACCAGCTCGGCATTCTCAGACGTCCGTGTCTCCCGCTGACCCAAGGAGGGTCCATTATGAAGAATCCCGCCATCAGCCTCGTTGCTGTAGTCGTCGTATGTCTCTCCGCCGGTGCCGCCTTGGCCGGTGACTACACCTACTCGGGCAGCCTGTACGGCCCCAGCGGAGGCCTCGATGTCACGGGAGAGTGGGGCCCCGTCAACCTGAGTTGGACCGTCACCGGTGACGCCGGGGGCGCGTGGCACTACGCCTATACGCTGAACACTACCAAGAAGGCCGTCAGCCACTTCCTCCTGGAAGCCTCCTCGACTTTCACCTCCGGGAACATCTGGGCCTTCACCGGGCCCATCGAGATCGAGACCTGGGACCCGGGACCGGGCAATCCGGAGATGCCCGATAGCCTCTACGGGATCAAGTTCGACTGGGGTGGCTCGACTAACGTCACCTACTCGTTCGACAGCAACCGAGTGCCCATGTGGGGCGACTTCTACGCCAAGGACGGCACCGGTAACTACGTCTGGAACTCGGGCTTCGCCGATACCGACCCGGTGGACCCGCCCACCAACGGCTCGCTGCGCGATCATATCCTGGTGCCCGATACAATCACTGACGTGCCCGAGCCGGGCTCGCTGGTGCTGGGGCTCATGGCGCTGGGCGCCTCCCTCGGTGGCGTCATCCGCCGCCGCCGGGCCGCCAAGCGCTAGCTGGACTCGCAGTTACCCTCCAAGCAAGAAAGCGCCGGCTCAGGCGACTGGGCCGGCGCTTTCACGTGTTCCTGTAGGGGGGGACGGCCGCCGACTAACGCAGCATCCCGTCCGCCACCAGCCCCACTGCCAGCAACAGCGACAGCACCAGGTGCACCCCAATGGTCGCTGCGTTGGCCGGGACCAGGGCGGGAGGTTGGTCGTACTCACGCAGGGCGACGTTGATCCCCCGCGCGGTCAGGGGTAGGGTGAGCATAGCTAGGAGGGTTAGGGGCGGGAGGACCTCCACCGCTACGCCCACCAGCACGGTCAGGTAGGTCAGCGCCATCATTCCCGCGTAGACCACCGCCGCTCGCCGCCGGCCCAGGCGCACCACCCAGTGGCGCTTGCCCACCGCCAGGTCGGCGTGGTAGTCGGGGAACTGGTTGATCCACAGCACGGCCAGAATCAGCAGTGCTACCGGTAGGGAGACCCAGAAGGCGGCCAGACTGAAGTGCTGGGTCTGCACATAGTAGGTCCCCAGCACCGGCAGGACGCCGAAGTCGAGCGCGAGGAAGATCTCTCCCAGCCCGCGGTAGCCCAGCTTGAGCGGGGGCGCGGTGTAGAAGAACCCCGATAGGCCCCCTACCAATCCTAGGGCCAAGATCGGCCAGCCGCGCAGAATCACCAGCAGCAGCCCCACCACCGCACCCAGCAGCAGACACACCAGCGCCGCCGCCAGTACCTCCCGCGGCGTCGCCAGGCCCCGCTGGATTACCCGGCTACCTCCGCTGAAGGGCCGGATGAATTCGCGGTTCACCGCGTCGTTGCCGCTCAGGTGGTCGAAGTAGTCGTTGGCCAGATTCGCTGAGGCGTGGATGAGGATCAGCCCCAGCAGCGTCAGCAGCCACAGGCCCCGATGGAAACTGCCGACCTGCCACCAAGCCACGCCCCCGCCCACTATCGCGGGCGCGACCACGCCGGTGAAGAACTCATACCGCGAGGCATGTAGCCAGAACAGAATCCGTCGCATCATCCGCTCGCATCACTCCTCTCCGGGCTGCTCTGCTCCCCCTCTCCTGCCAGGAGAGGGGGCCGGGGGATGAGGCTTCCCCTACACGACCTCCTCCAGCTTCACCACTCGCCCCGTCTCCGCCGACTGCTCCGCCGCGAAGCACAGGCGCATGGTGTCGAAGGCATCCCGCGCCGGGGTCATCGGCGGCAGTCCCTCCGCCACCCGCCGCACGATGTCTTGGGTCTGGCTGAGGGTGTTGTGGTAGTACAGGTGGTCCTCCGCCGGGTCCCAGGTGAGGTCGTCCACCCAGTCGCTGGTCATGGTGTCGGACTCGTCGCCGTACTCCCACCGCCGCATGTGCCGCCCGAAGACGGCGATCTCCGCCGCCCCCTTGGTCCCCACCACAGTGTACCCCAGTGAGTGGCCGTCGCCGAGCTGCTGGTCGATGACGTTCTGCAGCGGGTCGCCGCGGAAGGTCGCCGCCTGGCCCATCATGAAGGTCAGGTGGCTCACCGCGCCATTGGCGAAGCGGTAGGTGGCGTGGTAGTTGTCGTGCACTTCCATGTAGGGCACGATGTTGGGTGCGCTGGCCGCGTAGACCTCGGTGACCTCGGACCCGATCCACCAGCGGGGCAGGTCCACGTAGTGGCTCAGCTTCTCCCCAAACATCGCCCCGCTCAGCTCGGCGCTATTGCGCCAGATGCCCTTGTTCCAGGCGCTGGAGCCGTAATAGCAGTGCGTGTTGACGATGTCCCCCAACAGCCCCGCCTCGGCCCATTCCTTGATCTTGGTGTACAGCTTGGAGTAGCGGAGCTCGAAGCCGATCTGGAAGAACAGCCCGCGCCGCTCGGATTCTTCCACCATCTCGCGCGCATCGGCGATAGTGGTGGCCATGGGCTTCTCGCACATGACCGCCTTCCCGGCGGCGAGAGCGGCCATCGCCAGGTCATGGTGCGCGAAGTTAGAGGAGGTGATGAAGACGAGCGGAAGGTTGTCGTCTTTGAGCACGCGGTCCAGGTCGGTGGTGGCCTCCACCTCGAGCTTCTCCAGCTCCGGAATCCGCTCCGGCCGTATGTCCTGGGCGAGGATAGCCTCCACGCCCGGGGTCTCCTTCAGATGGGATATGACGCTCTCGCCCATAGCGCCCGCCCCAAGGATTGCGACTTTCATGAGTAGTGGATCCTTTCTGTTGCAGGGCCGGGGCTAAGTCATCCGTCGTCTGCTAGCGTAGGCTTTCCCGCCTGCGTTCGTCTTCTATTCGCCCTTGAGAATCTCGCGCAATGCTCCGCACACCACCTTGAGGTCCGCGAAGCTCTGGTCCCGGTGGGTGACGAAGCGGATTTCCGTGTCGCTCTGCGCTCCCGCCTTGATGCCTTGCTCTCCCAGGCGGCGGCATAGCTCCGGCGCGGTCAGGTCCTCTCGGCGCACCTCGAACCGCACGAGGTTCGTCTGCACTGTCCGCAAGTCCAGCACGATTCCCGGCAATCCGCTGAGCGTCTCCGCCAGGCGCCGCGCCTTCTCGTGATCCTCGCCAAGGCGCGGCAGCTCGTGCTCCAGCGCGACCAGCCCGGCCGCGGCGACCACCCCCGCCTGGCGCATGGCCCCGCCCAGGAGCTTGCGGTACTCGCGGGCGCGGTCGATGAAGTCCGTCTCCCCGCAGACCATGCTCCCCACCGGCGCGCCCAGGCCCTTGGAGAAGCAGAACGTCACCGAGTCCGCGGGCGCCGCCAACTCCCGCGCCTCCACGCCCAGGGCGACCGCGGCGTTGAAGATTCGCGCGCCGTCCACGTGGACGGGCACGCCCCGCCGATGGGCAACCTCGCACAGTTCCCGCGTCTGAGCCACCGACAGGCAAGTCCCGCCTGCGCGGTTGTGCGTGTTCTCCAGGGCGACGACCCCGGTGGTGGGCGAGTGCAGATCCGGCTCCCAGATCGCGCCCTCCAGGTCCTCGGGAGAGAAAGCCCCGTATGCCCCCGGCAGCGGATGGGTCATCAGCCCGGCGATCCGGGTCAGCCCCGCGCGCTCCCAGCGGAAGACATGCGCCTCCTGGTGCAGGATCATCTTCTGCCCGGGCCAGGTCAAGGCCAGCAGGCCGACCAGGTTGCCCATCGTCCCCGAGGGCACAAACAGCCCCGCCGGCTTGCCCAGCAGTTCCGCGGACCGCCGCTCTAACTCGTTGACGGTGGGGTCCTCGCCGGCGATATCGTCGCCCACCTCCGCCGTGGCCATGGCCTGGCGCATGAGGTCGGTGGGTTTGGTTTTGACGTCGGAGCGCAGGTCAATCATGGCTTCCTCCTCGCCCGAGGTAGCACAGGCTTCTGGCCCCGCCTTGGGTGTGGCCCCTACGGCAGCGGGCAATCCCGCGCTGTGTCGAACATCGCCACGATGTTCTCCGGCGGCGTGCCGGCCTGTATCGCGTGGGAGGGGCCCAGGATATAGCCGCCATCTTTCGCCAGGACGCGCACCCGATCCTGCACCTCCTGGACCACGGCTTCCACCGTCCCGAAGGGCAGCGTCGTCTGCACACTCACCCCGCCCTCGAAGCTCATCCGGTCCCCGTAGGTCTCCTTGAGAAACACCGGGTCCATGTTGTCAGCGGAGAACTGGCAGGCCTGGAGGCAGTCTATCCCCATCTCCAGCAGGCCGGGGACGGCGTCGGTCACCGAGCCGTCCGAGTGGTACAGAATCTTCGCCCCGAACTCGTGGATGGTCGCGTTAAGTTCGGTGTGGTAGGGCTTGAGGAACTGCTCCCACATGGGCAGCGACATGAGCAGCCCCTGCTGCCCGCCCACGTCGTCGGCGGTGAAGGCCAGGTCGATCGGGCCGCCGACGGCCTTCGCCCCGGCCTCTAGCATCTTGCGGAAGTGAGCCTTGTAGAAGTCCGTCACCCGTCGGAAAATGCCGTGGACCAGCTCGGGGTTGAGCACAAAGTCCAGGAACACCTGCTCAAACCCGCGCATGTACCAGGAGGACTCATAAATATTGCCGTTGGTGATCATGATCGCCCGGTTCAAGCCCTTGCGCTCGGCCTGAATCTGGCCGGGGATGCCCGAGTAGTCGAACCAGTCAGTGGAGGGCCAGGTATGCTTCTCCAGGTCGCCGGGGGTCTTCGCCTCGGCCAGCGGGTAGTAGTCAATCTCGTCGTAGGCGCCGTCGCCATAGGACTGCTCCTGGCGGTGCACCCCCCAGATGTCCCAGCCCGGGTGCAGGTATCCGTCCCCACCCGAGAGCTCAGGACCGAGGAAGGCCGGCCCGCAGCCGGTGATGTCGACGAGCGGGGTCAGGTACTCCTGGACGGAGATCCCGCGCTGGGCCTGCAGGTAGTCCTCCAGCGCTCGCCGCGCCGGCGGGTTGATCCCCGCACACACCATCGCGATCGGCACCCGGTCGGTCGTCTGGTGATCCAGCGCGAGCATGACGCGTTCGCGAGGGGAGAGGGATTCGGTCGGCATTGAGTCCTCCTATTCACGGTGCCGTGGGCGAGCGTCGCGGGCGGCAAAGGCGCGGGCGGCGCAGGCGCCGCCCCTACGGAGCGACGACCGGCATATGGTTCTCGGCAGGTGGGCAGGCGGAACGCCTGCCCACCTGCACCGTCTGCACTGCGGAGGGCGGATCTGTACGGGCGGCGCCTGCGCCGCCCGCCGTCCCCTACTTTACCTCCTCAACAGTCAAATCATCGAACCACGCCTTACCGGCGGATTCGTTCATCAGGGAGCAGCCTACCCAGCCGCCTGTGTTGGGGTCGGCGACGGTGGTCAGTTCGCCGGTGAATTGCTTCCACTCCGGGCCCGTCTGGTTGGCGCCCAGGACCTTCCCGCCAATGTTGGCATAGACGCCCTGGTCCGCCTCCGCCTTGATCCATATGGTGAGGCGGTACTTCGTGCTGGGCTTCCAGCAGCCGTCTAACGGGTGGGCGCGGATGAACTTATCCTCCCCCTGCGGCGGGTCCAGGAGCAGGCTGCGGGTGCCGCCGTGCGCTTCGTCAGAGAGGTGAATCCGCTCGTAGGCCCACTCATCCCGCAGCTTGCGGCACATCCACCAGTCCGGCTTCATGTCGCCGGCGGCGTCCACCTCGAAGTCGCCGTTAGGGATCAGCGGCATCACCGCCCGCACAACCTCGGTGGTCTTGCCCCCAATAGTCACGCGCGCCAGCATCTCGGAGATCTCCTCCAGGCCCGTTCGCCCCTCGATCGTCACCGGGATCTGGCCCTCGCTGTCAGCGGGCAAGCCGAAGGTCTTCTCGCATGACACCTGCAGCGGGGCGGGGGCGCTGACCTCCACCGTGCCCGTGACCGCCTTACCCGACAGGTTGCGCACCCAGACATGGTAGCTGCCGGGGTTGCCGCGGAAGTCCACCAGCACCGGGTCGTTGACGACGATGAAGCTGTAGGTGCTGAAGGTCAGATTATCGGCGGTCACGTCACACCAGATGTCCTGGCGGCCCTGCGCGGCGTTGGCGGGAACGATGAAGCGCATCCGCAGTTCGGCAGTCTCGCCGGGGGCAAGGGGGCCCACCTGGACCGCCGCGGGGGCGGGCCAGCCCTCGGGGAGGCGCAGCGTGGCCGTGCCCGTCATCGGCGCGGCGTTGGGGTTGGTCACCTGCAGGGCCAGCACGCGCCGGGAGCCGCCGGTAGCGGGTCCACTCAGGTCCCACTCCACCAGCGGGCGCATCCGGCCACTGACCAGCACCACGCTGCTGCACTCCGCCTCCGGGACGGGGAAGGTATAGGTGCCGCCCTGCTGAGTGCCCGGGATCACGTAGCGGCGACCGTCCATGGTGATAGCCAGGGCGCTGTTGACGGGGCCGGTCTCCTGCGTGGAGAAGCTGGCCGTCGCGCCCTGCTGCACCGGGTAGTTGATGAAGTTGATCACCGCGCCGCTCTGGGCGGGCTGCTGGAAAAGGAACCAGCGGCCGCAGACGCCGCGGAAGGGGCCGCTCTCGTACTGTCCGGTCATGAACTGTTCCGGTCCCAGCGGCTTGCCCTCCGCGCTCTGGAGCGTTATCCCTACGGTGTCGCGGAAGTCGGCGTCGTAGACCAGGCACTTGGTGGCCCGGCGCAGGTCCAGCAGGTTGTGGCGCCACTCGTCCCCATTTTCGGGGGGGCTGGTGAAGTGCTCAAACCGCGCCCCGCACTGCCAGATGAAGCGCTCCCGCTCCCACCCGCCGTAGACCTCGGCCAGCCCGCCATTCCAGACGCCGTCGATCAGAATCTGCTGGGGGTTGCAGTACGACCAGATGTCCAGGCGGTTCCAGACACCGGAGGTCATGTGCAGGTCCACGTACTGCCCGTACACGTCGTTGCACACCTCGCCCGAGGAGGTGTAGTAGGGATTGGTGGCGCGGCCGTCTTTCTTCATCTGGGAGAAGAGCTTCAACTCCGCGGGCATCCAGGAGCCGTAGGTGTTGAACTCCGGGTAGAGCCGGCCGTTGCCGTAGATCATGTTGAATTGGTCGTAGTACATCCCGTCGGTGCCCCAGGCCAGGTAGCGGCGGGTCCAGTCGTAGAGCCAGTCGCGCCATTCCTGGGAGGGCATGGCCATGTTGTACTGGCCGAAATAGTCGGTCTCCGCCCGAGCGTAGCGACCGTCGTAGGAGTAGGTGGCCGCCTTTGCGTACCAGGCGTCATCCGGCCGGGGCGCGTCGGCCGGGAGCTTGGCCTTGGGGAAGCTGCCAATGCGGTCGTAGTGCCCGTAGCCGGGTGACCACAGGTGGAAGTTGTGGTAGGGGGTATACATGCCCCCCAGAGCGCGGCGGAGGGCCAGCTTCTGGGAGAACTCGCGGGTGGTGCCCCAGCCGGGCGCGGGGTAGGGGTACAGGCCACAGTAGCTGGAGTCCATGCCGTCGCACATCTGCCGGTTGGCGACCATGAAGTAGGGTGCCGCCGGCCCCTCCGACTCCCAGCCCAGGATCGGGGCATCCAGCATCCCCCAACCCACGAAGGGCGCGAGATTGGAGTTCTGTCCGCCCCAGGCGTCGAGCAGCCACTTGACGTGCGGCGGCTGGTCGCAGGGCTGGAGGGCCTGGGTCACGTAGGCGCAGTAGATGTCCGCCCCTTCGTGCCAGTCTCCGCCGGTCACGGCCAGCCGGTAGACGCCGCTCTTCCACGAACCAGCGGGCGGGGCGAGGATGCGTTGGTGCGGGGCCATGGTCACCCCGCCGGAGCGGTCGCCGCCGTAGACGAAGGCATTGTCCTCGAACTGGGGATCCTCGATCCCCAAGTACAGGCCGGACTGGCCGTCCCACAGGTCCATCCAGCGCATCGAAGGACCCCAGAAGGCGGTCAGGTTGCCGGCGCCGGGATTCTGCCAGACCTGCCCCCAACAACGAGGCATGAAGATCCAGTCGTCGGTCGGGTCGTCGCCCAGGGCTACGCCGGTGATGACCGGGAAGCGGGCCTCGCAGACCTCCAGCCGAGTGGGGTTGTCAATTTGCAGTTGCCACTCCATCTGCCCGTCCGCTCGCAGCTTGAGGTTGGTCGTCAAGCGCATCCCATTCGCCAGCAAGTGGCGCATGGTGAGGGTGGGCGCGTCGGCGGTGCCGCCGGGGGTGAACTCCTCGAGGATGGCATTGTACAGGTCCTGGGTGGTGGTCGGCGCGTCGCCCACCGGCTTGGTCACGATCATCGCCAGGGCGGCGTGGGCCTCCGGGGCGACCGAGATGGCCCGTCCCGCCCGTTTGTCGTAAATTGACTGCACCCCATACGGATCAACACCGATCTTCACCCGCGCATTCTCCACATAGCGAACGTTGTTAGGCCCCGCGACGTACTCCACCGCCCCCCCGGCGAACAGCGGCGGCGCCTGGCCGGGAACGCCCTCGAGTTGGAGGTGGAATTGCAGCGTGTCCTTCCCCCCGCCGACGGGCTTGACCGCTCCTAGCCCCGCTGCCGGGTCAAAGGCCGTCCAGGTCTGGCCGCCGTCAGTGCTGTACTCGTAGGTCGCCGCCGCGAGCTTACCTCCCACATCAAAGCGGACGCTCTCCCACTGGGCGACGTCGAAGGGCTTGAGCGGGGCGGTCCAGACCTCGCCGGACACCGGGCCGACGTAGGAGGGCGCCAACGCGGCCAGATCCGGCGGCTGGACGGCGGTGGCGAGGACGATCACGTCCAGGCGCGCCCCGCCCTCGTAGGCTGTCTGGAAGACGTGCTCCCCGGCGGCCAGATTGTACTCCCCGGCCCTAATCCACTGCCAGCCCTCCTCGGGCGTACGGGAGCCGTCAAGGATGGGGGCGCCCGCGCCGCCGTCCACGGACTCGGTATGGTTCCAGCCGCCCGCCCAGGGGAAGAAGGCGCGCTCCCAGGCGACGTACTTCCCCGGCGTCTTGAGCGTGAACTTCCAGGTCGCCGAGGCCACATAGTGGATATACCCGCCCGCGGAGGCCTGGGCATCCGCCCCCGGAGTGTGGCCGTCGCGCAGGGTCATGGTGGTGGCGTTTTCCGCCTCCATCACTACCGGCTCGTCGGCCCGCTGGTCGAAGGCGCCGACGCAGCGCGCCCCGGAGCCGAAGGACTCCAGGCCCGTGGCCCGGTCGACGCGCAGGTTCTGCGTAACCAACACCTGGGTCGCCTGCTTGGGCACGCGCGTTACCGCCACGCCGGCCAGGGCGAAGTCGGCGCCGGCCGGGTCTAGCCGCAGGTCCGCCCCGTGCACGCGCTTGCTGAACATGGCCAGCTCCAGGCGCACGGTGAGCGTCTTCCAGGTCTTGGTGCCCTCCAGCTTGACCGCCTCCGGATATGCGTCCGGTCGTCGCCAGACGCCAGCCGGGTAGGGATCGTGCTTGACCCGCGCGTCGGAGGAGTCATACATGAGGGCGAACTGCCCCGGCGCCCCGTCCCAGTAGCGGACAGTCAGCAGCAGATCGTGGTCGCCCTGCCAGGCGCGGAAATCGTTCCAGGCGTCGGCTTTGAGGTAGAACAGGCCGGGCTGACCATTGGGTCGCACCGACTGAGCGCAGGCCACTCCCCCGCGCTCGGCGGGCACCGGATCGCCCTCGCCCCCGCCGAGCTGCGAGTGCAGGCCGCCTTCCTCGGCCACGCCCTGCTCCCCGCCAAAGACGATCCACTTGGAGTTGTCGGTGTCGGCAATCCAGTCAGGGGCGGCCAGGGCCGGCGCGAGCGGCGCCAGAGATAGGACTAGAATCAGCGTAAGGGCCAGGGATGTGCGCATGGGAGAGCGCTCCTTCTTGTCCGGGCTACGGCGTGCAATACCAAGCGGGAGGTTCGGCGAGGGCGGGAACGAAACCTTTTGGGGCCGCTCCTACTCCACCGGTCTCGTGCCCCCCGTGCAGTCTACGGCACGACCAGCGCGGGCAGACGAGCCGCCAACACCGTGCGCCAGCACCCGCCGTCGGCCAAACGGGAATGGAAGCTCTCCTCGGTGAGGACGAACTCCACCTCGCGGTAGCTTCCCGCGGGCAGGGCCAGTTTCCCCGGCCGAGGGCGGCGCGGCTCCCCTTCGCCATACGTGTACGCCTTGACGCGGGGATACCTCCGATCGTACGCCCAGCCGTCCGGCCAGGCGGCTACCGGGTAGGTCCGCGTGGGCCCATCCCGGTTGGTCTTCTCCCGCTGACTGGTCTTCCAGGTTACGTGGAAGCTGTTATCGAGGGTGGCGGTGTGCGCGGCGCTGCCATCCGGGGAGGTCACGAAGAAGTCGAAGTAGAGGTAGCCTCGCATCCTCTCCCCGACGTGCGCGCCCAAGTCAGCGTTTCTGAAGAGCAGATTACTGAGGCCATCCGACCAGCGCCCGCTAGTACCGAGCGCCCAGTTGGTGAAGTTGCTGGCCTGCGGGTCTGCGGGCCACGGGGCCAGCGGCCCCCACAGCTTCATCTGGTAGCAGAAGTTCGGCTTGAGCGACCGTGCGGGAGCGCTCACCGTGAACTGCAGCGGACCCCCGCCGGTGGTGTAGCGCAGCTCCACGGTGTCGGCGGCGTAGCTGAAGCCGGACCGGAAGCTCTCCGCGTAGGGGTAGTCGGCCACGTCCCGCCAGCGCGGGCGCAGGCTCGGGTCGTCCTGGAGGGGCTGCAGGTAGATCGACTGCCCGGCGGGGAAGGGCGCCGGCGGGTCCACCCGCGCCACTCCGCTCACCCCGCAGCCGCTCCCGGCCAGAACCAGCACCAGGACCACCACACCGCCCACGGCTAGGGCCGCAGACCTTCGCATTGCCTTCCCCCTTCTCTGTATCGGTTGACACCTTCCTTCTTTGCTTCGCTTCCCCACGCTGGAAAACCTGCCCGGCATCCGGGGAGGCTTGCGGGGCACCCGAGCGCTCATGTCCATATCCTGGACCATTGCTTACATAAAATAGCATTTCCTCTTGATTTTATTTATCCATTAATGTATATTATCAATCGTAGACGCACTGATGATGGTGCCGGGAGTACGTTATGCCGCGTTTAGTCAGCCAATGTCCGAGTTGCGGGGGGCCACTGCAGGCCCTGCGCCTGGGATGCCCTCACTGTGATCTGGCTCTGGAGGGCCAGTTCGACCTGGGGGTGTTGTCTCGCCTCACCCCCGCCGAGCAGGAGTTCCTGCTGGAGTTCGTCAAGTCCAGCGGCAGCCTCAAGGAGATGGCGCGGCGGTTCCAGGTGAGCTACCCCACCGTGCGCAACCGGCTGGACGAGTTGATCGCGCAGCTAGCGTCCCTACAGGCCGAGAGCGAAAAGCGGAACGGCCACTGACGCGGGGGGCATTCGTTTCGGAGGGAGAGAGATGTCTGACGAGAGACTGGTCAGCGAATACCTACAGGGCTCGGCCTCCGGCGGCGACCGTCCCTGGCCGGTGTGGCTCGATCCTTTCACTCGGGTCGCCGGGTGGCAGGCGCTGGGGTGGGGTCTGCTGGTGCAGGCGGCGATGGTCGCCGTCGCCGTAAGCGGAGGGATCAGCTATGACGGCGTGGCCGATCTACATATCGGGTCGCACCGTGGTCCGGCCTGGCTCTATGCGGCGCTGCCCATCATGGACTGGCTGGTGGTGGCGGTTGTCTTTCTGGCCGGAGGCAAGTTGTTCTCCCGGAGCCGCCAGCGCGTAGTTGACTACTTCGGCACGACGGCCCTAGCACGTTTCCCCTACCTGATCGCCGGGATCGTCATGCTGCCGCCGCTGCTGGGCAAACCTTTCCTGGCGACCACCCAGGCCCTGACCACCGTTCCTCCGGAGCAGATGGGCCTGCGCCTGGCGCAACTCCCCGGCCTGACTTGGCTCCTGCTGGGTGCCGTGGTCATCATGGCGCTCTCCGCGTGGCTGGCCGTGGTCAACTACCGCGCCTTGACCGCCTCTAGTGGCCTGCGCTTCCCCAAGGCTCTGTTCGTCTACCTCGGCGCGGCGCTGGTGGCAGAGATCATCAGTAAGGTGGCGGTCTTTCTCCTGGCCCGCAGCGCCGGGCTGGTCTGAACGCGCCGCTCAACATTAAGGGTGTGAGGCCTCCCCTCTCCGCTGACACTGTCGATTGACACTTCCCCTCCCTACTCCTCCTCCACCGCCCACACGCTCTCCACTTTCTCGCCCGTCAACACCTTCCCCTCCGCCGTGTGCAGACCACTGAAGCCGACCTCCTCCCACTCCTCGGGGCAGGCCGCGCCGATCTCCACCTCGCCCCAGTAGTCACTCACCAGCGCGTCGGTCAGCGCCTGCAGGTAGAGGCCGTGGCTGGTGACGTAGTAGGCCGACTGCGGGTAGCCCGAGGTCTCGTTGATCTGGATCCACTCTCGGTCCACGTATTGGCCGGGGAGGCACTGTCCCAACTCCGCCGCCAGGCCCGCCGCGTCGCCCATGTGCGAGGCCGCCAGCCAGTACGCCGCCAGCGTCCAGCCATAGTAGATGTTCTCCTTCACCCCCGCGCACAGGTCATACCGCCGCTTATACGCCCGACGCACATACTCGTCCGCGCCCGCTCTACCCAGCGGTAGGAAGGTCAGCGGGTTAAGCTGCACCGGATGCTTCTCTTTCCCCAGTTGCTGCGCCCCGGCGAGGCCCTCGCAAGTCGCCAGCATCCCCGTCCCCTGGTCATACAGCCGCCGGTACGCCAGCCCGTCGCGCAGGATCCCCTCCCAGCGTCCCCGCTCCTCCGCCGGCAGCTCCTCCCCTATTTCCGCCGCCATCTGCAGGCCCGTCTGCAGGCAGTACTGCGCCGAGAAGAGCGCGTCCAGGTAGTTCTTCTGGTCCGGCCCGCCCATTTCGTCCTGGCCGCTGGAGGGGATGACATGCTCGCCCCAAGTGCCGTCGTCCTCCGGCCGTAGAATGGAGGAGAAGAACCGGGCCGACTCGCGCACTACCGGCCAGGCTATCTCCCGCGCCCATTCGGGATCGCCCCGAAACTGTGCCGCTTCCCGCGCCATCCGCGCCGGGTAGGCGGCATTGTGAATTTCGTGCTGGAACTGGTTGGGCACGCCCTCGGAGAGCAGGCTCGAATCCGGGCCGATGGGGAATTCCCAGGCCCACATGGTCCCCTCCGCGCCGTAGACGCGCTGCGTGTACTCCTGCATGCTCTCCAGATACCCGCGGTAGAACTCGACCCAGGAGCAAGCGATGTCGAGATGGCCATGCCGCAGCAGGGCCGGGTGAATGTACGACAGGTCCTGCGGGAAGTGGTAGCCCCAGACGTTACCGGTCCAAGCGCACGGCGGGGCGGGGGAGCGGACCTCCGGCGCGTAGGAGCAGAAGGTCCAGAACAGCGACCGCGCCCAGAGCGCCTGGTACTCCGGCACCGGCACCCACACCTGCGCCTCGCCCCAACGCCGATGCCAGGCCTGTGCCGCCTCGGCCGCGTACTGCTCCGGCACGGTTACTCGCCGCATGTCCTCCGCCAGCTCCGCCTCCCGCGCCCCGGCGGCCATGCCGATCAGCAGCAAGTGCCGCCCCTTTTCGCCGGAGAAACGTATCTCCATCCCCTCCCCGCCGTCCACGAGCGCCGCCGCGCCACCGGTCGAGATAACCTTCAGCCCCAGCGTCGTGTCCGCCGTTCCCATCTGCACCCGCGCTAGCCACCAGGACTGCCCGTCGTGCGCCACCGTCTTCGCCGTCCCGCTCAGATTCTGTTGGTACCCCGGCTCCGCCTCGGTTAGAGGGGCCAGGAGCAGACTGGGCATGGCCCCCTCGCGGGTGGCCTCGTACTCGACGTCCACCGCCAGCAGGTCCCGCCGCTCCGGGTGGAACCACGCGGAGATGCTCAGCCGCAGGTCCCCCCAGCTCATCTCCGTCCGCATCCGCCCTTCGGTTAGGCGCAACTCCTGCCGCCAGCTCTGGGGCGGCGCGGGCTCCTCCCCGGCCCAAGAGAGCCGCGCCGCCGGGAACCAGTAGTCCAGCCCCCAGGCGCCGCGGTGCCAATGGTCGGCGTGCATCAGCACCGTGTTGCTCAGGCTGGTCCGCTCTCCGGAGCGCCCGTTGTTCATCAGCCCCCAGACGTCAAAGCACGCGCCCATGCGTCCGCTGCCCAGGTAGAGGTTCAAGTGGTCCTCCCGGCGCATTGGCCACTGCGTGCGCAGAATGTCCCCGGCGGCGATCGCTTCGTTCATGTTATCCCCTCGTTATCCACAGACTCTCCCCGCTCTGCCTCCACTTCTCCCCATCCTTTACCCCGGTGGTCCACAGTCTGGTCAATTGGCCCCGCGTCCGCGTGACTCCTTCTCCCGGAGTGGCGGAATGGCGGCCTGCCCCACGCGAGATCTGCCGCAAGGTATCCCCCGCCCCCACGGCGAATTACTTTTCGATACCTCATCCCTATCACTGAGGAGGCTCCCCGTGACTGCTGATCGCGAAGACATCCATCTCAACAGCTCCCCCGCCGAGTGGAGCGAGTACGAAAACTATCCGCAGTGGCTCAAGGACCGTTTGGAGTGGTTCCAGGACCTAAAGTTCGGCTTCTTCATGCACTGGGGCATCTACTCCCAGTGGGGCTGCATCGAATCCTGGCCCCTAGTGGAGCAAGACACCTGGGCCCGACCCGACGACCTGCCCGCCTGGAAGGAGCGCGGCTACGACCTGGCCCGCTTCCAGCGGGACTACTGGGACCTCAACAAGACCTTCAACCCACAGCATTTCGATCCCGAGGCCTGGGCCGACCTGGCCGCCCGCGCCGGGACCAAATACGTCTGCTTCACCACCAAGCACCACGACGGCTTCTGCATGTACGACACGCAGACCACCGACTACAAGGTGACTGGCCCTGACTGCCCCTTCCACACCAATCCTCGGGCCAACGTCACCCGGGAGGTCTTCGACGCCTTCCGCGCCCGGGACTTCGCCATTTGGTGCTACTTCTCCAAGTCCGACTGGCACACCCCTTACTACTGGGATAAGGAGCGTCCCGCTCCCGACCGCAACCCCAACTTCCGGCAGTTCGTGTACAACCAGATCGAGGAGCTGATGACCGACTACGGGCATATCGACTGCCTATGGCTCGACGGCGGCCAGGTGCGGCCACCGAAGCAAGACATCCGCATGGACCTGATCGCCGAGATGGGCCGCCGTCTTCAGCCCGGTCTGATCGTCGCCGACCGCACCGTCGGTGGGACGTATGAGAACATCATCACCCCGGAGCAGACTATTCCCGATGCCCCTCTCGGCGTGCCCTGGGAGTCGTGCCTCACCGTCGGCGATAGCTGGGCCTTCCGCCCCCAGGAGAACTGGAAGTCGGCCCGCACCCTCGTGCACATGTTGATTGACACCGTCGCCAAGGGCGGCAATCTGCTGCTCAACGTCGGGCCCGATCCAGACGGCGTCATCGCCCCTGAGGCGGTGGAGCGCATGGAGGAAGTCGGTGACTGGTTGGCGGTCAACGGCGAGGCCATCTACGGTACCCGCGCCATCGCCCCCCACAAGGAGGGCCGGGTCTGCTTCACCAGCAAGGGCGACAACGCCTACGCCCTGGTGCTGGCGCAAGACGAAGAGCCCACGCCACCCAAGCAGGTGCGCCTGCGGGGTCTGCGTCCCGCCCTGGGCACGCCGGTATACTTGTTGGGTCGCAAGCCGCAGCTAGCCTGGCGTCCCGAGGGCGAGGAGGCGGTCATTGACCTCCCCGAGGGCCCGCCGCCCTCGCGGCATGCCATTGCCCTCAAGTTCACGCCGGCGGCGTAGGACGCGAACCACTGTAGGGCGCGGGCTCGTGCCGCGCCCTACACCAGGTGCTGCCGCGTCTGGAGCCACCATGAACTCCCGTGAGCGCTTCCTCGCTACCCTCGCCTTCCGCGAGCCGGACCGGCCGCCTACTTTCGAGTCCATCTTCGACTTGAACCAGGAGGCCTTTGGCCGGGAAATCCCCAGCGAGCAGGCTATCGCGGCCGCCACCGGCCAGGAGCGCGACCGGCTGCTGCATGAGTGCGTGGAGGTCTACGGCCTGATTGTCGAGCGCTTCGGCTGGGACGCGATCTCGATCTGGTCTCCCTGGGGCGGGCCAGATAACCTCGACTGCCTCCGCCTCGCGGTGCGCGAACTGAGCTCCCAGGTCATGGTCGGCGCCTTCATCGGGTGGGCGATCCACGCCATCGACACCGTGAAGGACTACACCCAGTTCGCCGTGGACCTCTACGAGCGCCCCCAGGAGATCCACGCCCAGGCGCGGCAGATGGCCGAGACCGCGGTGCACATCGGGCTGGACATGGCCGAGGCCGGGGCCGATTTCGTCTTCCCCGTCTCGGACGTGGCCTACAACCAGGGGCCCTTCCTCTCCCCGGCGATGTTCCGCGAGTTCGTCACGCCCTACCTGGAGTACTTCATCCCTCCGCTCAAGGACCAGGGCCTCATCGTGATCCTGCACTCCGATGGCAACCTCATGCCCATCCTCGACGACTTCTTGGCCGGCGGGCCGCATGTGTTGCAGTCCATCGATCCCATGGCGGGGATGGACCTGGCGGAGGTCAAGCGCCTGACTTACGGTCGGACGGCGCTGATGGGCAACGTGCAGTGCAGCCTGATGCAGGAGGGCCCGGAGGAAGCCCTTCGCGCCGAAGTCCGCCGCGCGGTTTCGCAGGGCGCGCCGGGGGGCGGCTACATCTTCAGCACTAGCAACACCATCTTCCCGGGGATGCCGCTGCGCCACTATGAGGTGATGTTGGAGGAGTTTCGGGAGCTGACCGGGTAAGGGACCTACACTCGAGCCATCCGGTAGGCAATCGTTGCCACTTGCGACCCAAACTGGGAAGGATCATTCCCGCCCAGGTGGGTGACTTGACCAAGGAGAAGACCATGGTCCTCAGATCCACGCTCTGCCTCGCCGCTTGGCTGTTTTCCTCTGCGCTCGTGGTGGGTGCCGAGCCCTCTCAGACCTTCCGCCTCCAGGACTACCTCGACCGTGCCTGGTCGCAGGAGCTCATCAGCTACCCGCTCGCCGGGGAACTCAAGTCCGCGACCGCGGTTACCGTCACCGACGACACCGGACAGGCCCTGCCCAATCAGCTTGCGGGCGGCCGCGTCTACCTTCTGGTGGACCTCCCTGCCCTCACTGAGCGCACCTTCACCGTCACCGCCGGGCGCAAGACCGTCCGCCAGAGGAACGTCGCCTCCGCCCGGGTCGAAGGCGACTACCTCCTCATGGACGCCGGGGTCATGTCGCTGCGGATGCCCGCCGGGGAGAAGCAGTTCCGCCCGGCGCAAGACCCCGCGCAGACCCTCGGCCCCCTCTGTGGCGTGCGCCTCGCGGAGGGCGACTGGGTCGGCAAGTCCTGGCTGATGGCGCCCATGCAGGTCATCGGTTACAAGACCACCATCGCTGCCTCCGGCCCGCTTTTCGCCGAGGCCACCGTGGACTACACCTTCGAGGGCGGCAAGCACTACCGCTGCACCGTCCGCGTCATCGCCAATCAGCCGACGGCGATCGTGGATGAGAGCATGGATCTCAACCCCGGCGGGAAGTACAGGCTCCTCTCCTACCAGAACGACACTGAGCGCGCCACCTGGGACTGGTGGACCCTGGACGGCACCGAACAGCTCAACGTCGACACCACCAAGAGCCTCCATCCGGCCAATGCCATCTTCTCCTTCAAGGATGGCCTAGAGCCCGATCAGTGCCGCTGGCGCGGGGCGCACGCTTCCTTCCCCCGTAAAGGCCTCCCGGCCGACAGCGACACCAACTGGACCTTCTGGAACCGGGGTGACATCGAGGTCTACGCGCCCCTGACCTATGAGCAGGACGAGCAGTTCAACCGCATCGCCGGCTGGTGGGTCAACTCCTTCCCCGACTACTCCACCTGCTTCACGATTCTCAACGATCAGCGCCCGGACAGCCCGGCGATCTCCTTCACGCAGGGGCGGGCCAGCCGCAACCTGAACCCCTCGTATGACGTCCCCACCGACCCGTGGCTGAAGATGATCACGGGGGTTAACGACCTGCGCCTGTGGACCAAAACTGACCGCGATTTTCAGGTGATTGCGCCGATCGTGCTGGGCACGCGCGAGTGGCTCCTGACAGTGCAGCCGCAGGCGGACCTGGGACCGCACGGCTCGGTGGAGATGCCCGTCGCCTACACGGCGATGGTCAAGTACAGCTTGTATCCGCTGGAGAAGATTAAGGACTGGGACTTCGACTTCAAGGAGACGCCCAACTCCTACCCGCGCATGTTCTGCAAGCCCGGCGACCTGGAAGGGATGAGGGCTCGCGTGGCGGCGTCCACGCCAGAGATGCAGGCGCATGGCGCGGTCGGGCCTATCTACCGGCCCGACGGCACTGCCGAGGCTGAGGCCGCGGACGTAATCAAGTGGCTCGACTACTACACCCCGTCTTGCTGGGAAGCCAAGGCGGGAGGCGAGTTCAGCAATTGGTTCCGCATCTCGCTCTCCACCATAGGATTCATGCCGAAGTGGGAGGCAGCGATGGGCACGCCGGGGATGGACCCGGCGGCGCGCGCCAAGATCAAGGCCTGGGGCGTATTCATGATCGAGCGGGCCTGGGACCCGGACTACTGGCCCCCCAAGGAGTACGCCAACGGTTGGGGCTCCATCAACATGGGGACGCTGGCCTGCACCGCGCGCGTGCTGGCGGCCTCCGCGGCGGGTGACTACCCCAAGGCGGCCGCCTGGCGCCAGTACAGCGTCGGGTACATGCTGGGCAACTTGGAGCCGCTGATCGCCGAGGACGGCTCCGGCATCTCCTGCCCCTGGTACCTGGGCGCCAGCATCGAGCCGGTGATCTACATGGCCCTGGTCCTCAAGTAAGGCGGCGGCTATGACGCCTTCCGCGACAACCCCCGCCTCCGACGCTTTGGGCAGTTCATGATGGACATCATCACACCCCCGGACCCGCGCTCGCCGATCCCGGGCGCGCCCGAGGGCACTTATCGGCGCAACCTCTGGCAACTGGGTGACACCAGCCGCACCTGCGTCAACGGCATCATTCCCTACCTGACGCTGGGCTACGCGGGGGTGGATGAGAAGCTGACGGGCGCTGCGCGGCAAATGACCGAGTGGATGAACTACCCGCCCGGTGGCGGCCTGCTCGGGGCGGCGGTCATCAGCGACATGACCGTCCAGCCGCTCCCGCCGGACCTGCACAGCCGCTGGTATCCCGGGTACTGCGTGATCTGCCGGGACGGTCTCCCCCAGGAGACCTGGCTGGGTTACCGCCAGACCAAGTACGCCGTGGACCACTTCCACGCCGACCAGGGCTCCTTCACCCTCTACGCCAAGGGGGTGCCCCTGGTGATGGACTGGGGCTCAATGTACAGTCCGTGCATGCCGCAAGCGATCTTCCACAACCGCCTGGCCTGGGACGTTCAGGAGGGCGAACCGCGGCCCTGCCCCGGCGATGGTGGCCCGGGCTGCTACTACCAGGGCCTGCAGCACTTTGAGCACAAGGTCGAGCCCTGGACCGCCCAGAGTGAGTACTTCGGCCCGGGCACCTCGCCCCAGGAGTCGTTCGGCGAGGTGCAACAGGTGGCGTTCCTGCCGACCGCCGATTTCCTGCAGGGGCAGAGCGACGTCAACTGGCTCGTTGACGATCCGTACTACCCCGACAATCCCCTGGCGCTGGCGCCGATCACCGGGGCGCACTTTGCCAAATGCGACCCCTTCTCCTGGCAGCGGCGGCTGCTGCTGACCAAGGCGCGGAGAGACAGCGACCCGACCTGGGTGCTGGTGCGCGACGACCTGGACGGACCCTGCCCTCCGCCCACGGCCAGCTTCTGGGTGATGGCTACCGGCCTGACCTTCGACGGCAACCAGGCCCACGCCACCGGACAGTTCGGGGTCGACTTGGACCTGTATTGCGCCCAGCCCGCCCAGCCCAAGTTCGGGCAGTGGGCGTTTGAGCACGAGAATGCGGGCGGGGAGAAGCAACTCGCCATTCGCATAACCCAGGACGGGCCACGCGCGGATGCACGCGAACCCTTCCTGAACCTGCTCTACCCGCGGCGCGCGGGCGATCCCGCCCCGGCCTTTGCCACCCTGGCTGGCGGCGACGGCGTCAAGATCACTGTGCCGGGCCAGCGGGGCTCGGTGGACTACGCCTTCCTGGCCCGCGAACCGGTGACGTTCGCGGAGGGCGAGGTGAAGTTTAGCGGGGCCGCGGGATACGTGCGGATCAGCGGCACCGAGGCGATCGTAGCCCTGGCGCAGGCCGGGGAGGCCACGGCACTGGGGACGACTGTTACCGCTACTCAGCCGGTCTCGCTGCACCTCGCGGGCAACAGGCTGACCCTATCGACCAACGGCGAGGCCCAAACGGTGCGCCTGAGCGGGGAACTCCCCTCGGGGCAGCAGATCACCCTGGACGGCAAGCCGCTGTCGGTTCCGGTCGAGAACGGCGCCCTGCTGCTGGCGATCCCCGCCGGCGAGCACCAAGTGGTCATAATCGGCCGCTGAATCGGCCCTTCCCCAGAAGTCGCCGCCCTGGCCACTGCTGGGCAGGACAAGCGGTAGCTCCACACGCCGACACGGCCCGCACTGGGCGGGCCGTGTCCTCTTCTCGGCTGCCGACTACTCCTATCGTCCCCGGCCTCCGCCTCCCCCGCCTCCTCCGCCCCTCGGCCTCTCCGGCTGATTGGGCTTGTCCGGCTTATCCTGCGGCTTCGGGCGCTCTTCCTGTCTCGGGCGCTCCGCCGGCTGGGGCCGGTCCTGGCCGCCTCGTGGTGGGTCGTTCCGGGGCGGCTGCGGCCGCTCCCGGGGCGGCTGAGCGGGCGCCGGGCGATTGGGTGGAGGATCTTCCGGCTTGGGTCTGGGGCGTGGCTGCGGCCGCTCCGCCGGGGGGTCCGGCCGAGCCTGCGGCGGCTGTGGCCGCTCCGCTGGCGGGTCCGGCCGAGCTTGGGGCGGCTGTGGTCGTTCCTCCGGCTCGGGCCGGTCTGCAGGCCGGGGCCGATTCGGATTGTTGGCCGGCGGCCGTGGCCGCTCTGCCGGCGGGTCCGGCCGAGCCTGCGGCGGCTGTGGCCGTTCCTCTGGCTTTGGCCGTGCCTCAGGCCGGGGCCGATTCGGGTTGTTGGCCGGCGGCTGTGGCCGCTCCGCCGGTGGGTCCGGCCGGGCCTGCGGTGGCTGCGGCCGTTCCGCCGGCTGGGGCCGGTTCTCAGGCCGGGGCCGATTCGGATTGTTGGCCGGCGGCTGTGGCCGGGCCTCCGGCTTAGGCCGCGCCTCAGGCCGGGGCTGATTCGGGTTGTTGGCCGGCGGCTGCGGCCGGGCCTCCGGCTGACGCTGTGCCGGGGGCTGGTCGCCCTGCCCGCCGCGCCGGGGATTGTCGTTCCCCTGGCGGGGAGCCGGGGGGCGCTGCGCCGGCGGCTTGTCGTTGGGTTGCTGCGGCCGCGCCTCCGGCTGGCGCTGGGCGGGAGGTTGAGCACCGCCCTGGCCACCACGCCGGGGGTTGTCGCTCTCCTGGCGCGGAGCGGGTGGTCGCTGCGCCGGCGGCTTGTCATTGGGCTGCGGAGGCCTCAGGTCCGGCGGGCGCTGGGTCGGCTGTCGCTCGCCACCCTGGCCCCCCCTCTCTGGCTCTCTGCCACCCGGCTGGTTGCCGGGCCGATCGCCGGGCCGGTCTCCGGCCCTGGGGTCTTCCATTCTCCGCTCCGGATATGGTTTGCCCTGATAGGGCGGGTTGCCGCGACCGTCGGGGTCGGACATCCGCCGCTCCGGACGCGGCTTGTCGTAGTTGGCGCGCCGCCAGCGATCATCATCCGGACGCCGGCGGTCCGGCGGGTAGTAGCCCCCGAACGGCGGATGGTAGCGCCATACCGGTCCCTCCCAGATCTCGTCAAACTCCGCCCGGACCGACCGGTAACGGTCCATCTGCACCCAGATCGTGCGGGGACCCACGCGCCCGTTGTCGCCCTCCCAGCCGACGAACCGGTAGCCCGGCCAGGGCACCGCCGTCAGGTGCACCAGGTCCCCCCGGCAGAAGTCGCCATAGAAGGGCAGGCTCTCGTAGCAACCGTTGACGAGGACATATCCGCCCCAGCCCGTCACCCGCAGGCGCATCTCCCGGTGCAGCTCCAGGCGCTCGAACACGGCCCAGACCTGCCGGTCGCCCTCCATGCGGATATCCAGCCAGGGGTCGCGGGCGTCGACATCACCCAGCCATCCGACGAAGCGGAAGCCGCGGTCGGGCACCGCCCGCAGGCGCACCCGGGTGCCGTAGGGGAAGTCACGCGACCAACTGCTGCCCGGGCACCAGCCGTCCAGTTCCACGCGCCCGCCCGCCGCCCACACCTGTAGCTTCACGCGGGCCGTGCGGTAGTGCGTCGTCAGACGCAGGGACTGGTTCAGCGCTATCCGCACTACCCGGGCGCCGTTAGTGAGGTCGCCTGCCCAGCCAGTGAACTGCGCCTCCGCGGCCGGCGGCAGGGCCTCAATCGTCAGGGGCTGCCCCTGCGGGAAATCTCCCACAAAGGGCAGGTCGTAATCCATACCGTTGATGCGTACCCCGCCGGGGCCCGCAATCTCCAGGTCATAGGTCGGCCCCAGCGCCAGGGTCGGCTCGTAGCCCTGCTCGGAGGCCCCGGCTAGACGCAGGCTCCCCTCCACGCCCCGGGCCATCAGGCCCAGCCGCAGCGAGGCGCCAGTCGTCTGCGTCCGCCGTACGGCCTCCCGCAGCTCCCGGCTGGCGTAGGCATCCAGCTCCAGGTAGTGCCACCCCGGCGCGGGCCCGCCGTCTACCAGCAGCGGCTCCTCCGGTCCGGGAGCGGCCTCCAGCCATTGGAACCGCCCCCTGTTCGGAGTGCCCAGTGGCGCCGGCGGGGCGAGGTCGGAGGCCTCCCCCTCCGCCAGGATCGTCCCGGCGCTCATCTGCTGCCAGAGGAAACCGCCGTCCTGACTCTGCTCAGCCTGCGGGCCGCGCGCCTCAAAGCGCGGCGCGACCTCGTAGGCGACCAGCGCCAGCTTGCCCTGCCCCGCTCGGGGGAAGGCCAGCACGTAGACAAACAGCCGCACCGGCCCGCTGCCCAGCAGCAGATCCGGCGGCAGCGGCCGGAAGACCACGTACCCGCGTGCGTAGCCGGTGCTGGTGGCGCCGATGCGCACCTCCCCGGGCACGTTGTCCGGCGGCACCCGCTCATCACCCCACCAGGTCAGACTGCCGCTGGCCCCGCCGACCATTCGCTGCGCATAGACTGGCGCACTCGCCAAGCAAGCCAGCAATAACAGGCCCGCCAGGAACCACGCCCTACCCCCCGGCTGCGTTATCCCTCGTACTAACTGGTCCTGATTTTGTGCTTGCGCCATCATGACGGTCCCCTCTCTCTCTTCTCCGCCGCCTGCTCCGGAAATGCCAAGCGCTCTATCTACTATCGCTTGTAGTATATAAGAACGCGGCAGGGCCGTCAAGGTTCCATGTTTGTGTTTCCCCAGCACCAATAAAAAGGGGTCAGAGACTATCCCCGGCAAACCGGCGCATAGCGTCTGACCCCTTTTCCCGCTGTAGCAGCTACTCCCCCATCCCTCTCCCCACTCTCAAGTCCAGCTCAAACAACTGCCGGGAATCGTCCAGGGCTGGCGCGACCTGCTCCAACCCGCCCTCGGGGACGACGTTCGGCAGGGCTGTGCAGCTTGTCGTCGGTGACGTTGGACTCCAGCGTCACCAGCTTGATCTCCGGCCCCAGGTCGTACAGGCGGCTCCCGGTTGCGCCAGGCGTTGCCCGCCAGCATCAGCCACACCGGCCAGTCGCCGGTGGCGTCGTTCAGACGATCCGCCAGCGGCAATCCGTCCGACAACCCCCTCCTCCCGAGCGCAGCGAGGGAGAGGGGGGCAGGGGGGTGAGGCGCCCGCCCTCTATTCCTCCCGCCACCCCCACTCCTCCTCCACTATCCCCGCCAGTGCCTCCGCGGCCCCCTCGGTCATCTCCTGATCCAGCGCTTCCACCATCACCCTGACCAGCGGCTCCGTGCCGGAGGGCCGAATCAGTATCCGACCCCGGTCCTGCAGCGCCTCCGTCCAGCGGTGGACCTCGGCCTGCAGGCGAGTGCTGTGCTCCCAGCCGTGTTTGTCCCGCACCCGGATGTTGATCAGCACCTGCGGCGCCTTCTGCACCGGCGCGCACAACTCCGACAGCGGCCGCCCCGTCCGCGTCATTACCTCGCACACCCGCGCGGCGCTATACAGGCCGTCCCCCAGACCCAACTCGGCAAAGACCAGGTGCCCGGACTGCTCCCCGCCCAGCGGCGCGCCGGTCCGCCGCATCTCCTCCGCCACGAACCGGTCCCCCACCGGCGCCCGCAGCAACCGGATCCCCCGCTCCCGCAGCGCAATCTCCAGCCCTAAGTTGCTCATTACCGTGCCCGCCACCAGCGGCGGGTCCAGCGCGCCGCGCTCCTGCAGGTCCACGGCCAGTAGGTATTTCGCGTAGTCCCCATCCCGCGCCGCGCCGGTCTCATCCACCAGCATGGCTCGGTCGGCGTCGCCATCGAAGGCCACCCCTAACGCCGCGCCCTGCGCCAGGACCTCCCGCGCCACCGCCTCCGGATGCATGGCCCCGCAGTCCACGTTGATCAGCTCTCCCCGGGGCTCGGCGTTGATCGCCGTGGCCGGCGCCCCCCAGCGCCGGAATCCCTCCGGCGCCACCCAGAAGGCCGCCCCCCAGGCGCAGTCCAGCACTACCCGCAGGCCGCCCAGGTCCAACCCCTCCGGGTAGCACAGGCTTCCAAGCCTGTGTCCCTGCCTCTCTGACAGGTGCGCCTCCAGGAGCTGCAGGTAGCGCTCCCCGGCCTCGGGCATGCTTTCCCCGCCCCCGATCTGCACCCCCGTCGGCCGCGGAGCCAGGTCCTCCTCCGCGAAGATTCGTTCCTCCAGCGCCTGTTCGGCGGCATGCGATAGCTTCAGGCCCTGCTCATCCACCAGCTTAAGACCGTTGAAGGCCGGCGGATTGTGGGAGGCGGAGACCATCACCCCGCCATCGGCGTGCTGGTCCCGCACCAGCAGGAACAGGGCAGGACTGGGTAGGACGCCGCAGTCCACCACTTGCGCCCCGGCGCTGCCCAGGCCGGCGGTGACCGCCGCGGCTAGCACCGGCCCCGACACGCGCGTATCGCTTCCCAGCAGCACCCGCGGCGTCACCCGTTTCTCGGCTAGCCCCGCGCCGAAGGCCCTCCCTATGCGCAGCGCCAACTCCGGCGACAGGTCCGCATTCGCGATTCCCCGGGCGCCGTCAGTGCCAAACAGTCTCCCTCGCGCCGTTCGCAATACCCATTCCTCCCTCATGTATCGTTGTCTCTGATTCACCATCCCTTTCCCCAAAGCCTCCGTCTTGCCCCACGAGCTACGCGCTTTGTAGCACACCTCCTCTCCCCACGTTCCGCGCTCCCCCTCCCCCACAGAGGTATTCTTGCTTCCTTGGGCTAATTCTCCCTACGCCTAGCCCCAATTCAGCCCCAGGGAGGTTTCGCCATGCAATACGAGATTCGCGGGACGACACTGCAGACGGTTGACGTCACGCTGGAGCCGGGGGAGAGCGTCTACACCCAGTCCGGCGGCATGGCCTGGATGTCCCCCAACATCGACATGTCCAGCGAGATGAAGGGCGGTCTGATGGGCGCCTTGGGCCGCGCCGTCTCCGGTGCCTCCGTCTTCCTGGTCAACTACACCGCTACCTCCGACCCCGGCTCGGTCACCTTCGCCAGCGAATTCCCCGGCCACATCATCCCACTCCAGCTCGAAGAAGGCCAGGCCATGGTCTGCCAGAAGGAGGCCTTCCTAGTCGGGCAGAGCACGGTCAAGCTGGAAACCTTCTTCCAGAAGAAGCTGGGCGCCGGTTTGTTCGGTGGCGAGGGCTTCTTCCTGCAGAAGGTCACCGGCCCCGGCGTCGCCTTCGCGCAGCTCGCGGGTGAGATCACCGAGTACAACCTGGAGGCCGGCCAGGGCCTGCGCGTCGACCCCGGACACGTGGGGGTTTTTGAACCTACCGTGAGTTTCGACATCACTATGGTTAAGGGGATCAAGAACATACTGTTCGCGGGCGAGGGCTTGTTCCTGGCTGACATGCGTGGTCCCGGCCGCGTCTGGCTGCAGTCCATGCCGCTGGTCAACCTGGCCCGCCGCCTGATTCCCCACCTGCCGAAGAAGTCGAGCGGCTAGACGACCGCTGAACGACGGCAGAACAGCAGCGCAAGTGGCTCCCTCTCATTCCCCCTCTCCCCCCAGGGCGTTTGCGCCCAGGGAGGGGCAGGAGGTGAGGCGTCTCCGCACAACCCATGTCCCTCCGCCCCTCCTACATCCTGGGCCTCCTCCTGCTTGCGGCCCCCCTGGCCGCGGCGCCCTCGCTCACACCCATGGTCAACCTGACCGTGGACAGCGCCAAGGTGCAGTACAACGGTGAGACCCAAATCTTCACCACCGAGGGCCCCACGGAGATCCGCGCCGAGGTGGAGGGCGCCCCGGAGCGGCGCGTGCTGGTCAAGGCCCCTGCTACCCGGACGGACCTGCAGGCGGGAACCGTGGAGGCCTCACAGGGGGTACAGTTCGTCATTCCCCGCGCCTACCTCAGCGGCGACAGTCTCTCCCTGCAGACCACTCCCCGCGCTTTCTCCCTGGAGCAGGCCCAGGCGGTAATCGATCTCGCCCCGGCCGGCGAGCCGATCGTCCTGGGGCAGATGCAGGGCAAGCGCATCTACCTGCAGGGCACCGTCCTGGTCCTGGAGGACGGCATGGTCTCGCCGTGCACCCGCGAGCACCCGCATGTGGCCTTCCGCGTGCGCCGGCTGGAGTACGACCAGACTTCCCGGCGAGTCCGCCTCCGTGGCGCCTCGCTCGATCTCTACGGCCTGCGCGTCCCCCTGCTGCCCTCGTGGACTCACCGGCTGGGCCCCCGTCAGTCCTCCCGCGGCGTGCTCCCCACCATAGGCTACGCCAAGCGCGACGGCCTCTACGTCCCCTACTACTTCGACTTCACCCACGGTAGCTCCGACCGCCTCAGCGATCTCAGCGTCCGCCTCACCGCCAAGCGCGGGATCACCTTCCTGGGCGAACAACGCGTGACCCGGGGGCGCTGGACCGGCCGGGCGTGGGCCTCCCGCATGGAGGACGTGCGGGACAAGCTGGAGGCGAACCTGGTTCACGACCGCCTGCCGGAATTGCGGCTGACTGGCCACCAGCGCGGCCCGGAGCAGGACCAGGGATGGAAGCTGGGCGTGAGCCTGGGGAACTTCTTCGAGCGGGATGAGGCCGCCGGAGCCCCTCCGGAGGTGCATCGCCTCCGCGCCCGGCTGGGCCTGGGGTACAACTGGGGCGGGCGGGCCCAGGCCCGCCGTGAGGGCCGCTGGGCCTCAGTGTGGTCCACCGGCGCGATCTACAGCCAGGGCGAGAGCTACACCGACACCGTCCTCACCCTCGGCACGGGCCGTCGCTTCAGCCCCGCCTTCCAGGGCGACCTGCAGTACCTGCACCACTTCGAGAGCGGCGCGACGCCCTTCCAGTTCGACCGGGTGGACCTCGCCCGGGAGTTGCGCCCGCGGATGGACTGGCAGATGTCCCCCACCTGGCGCCTCGTTTCCTTCGGTCGCTACGACACGGCCCAGGGCCGCCTGCGGGACTACGGGCTGGAGCTAAGCAAGCGGACCCATTGCCTGACCTGGACCGGCTTCTACAGCTTCATCGGCGCCCGCCTGGGCCTCAGGGTTGACCTGAGCGGCCTCACCGGCGGCACCGCCCCTCCGCCCCTCACCGGCCCCCTCGCCGAGCAGTACCTCCAGTCCCAGGAGGACCTGAACCGCCCGCTCGTTCCCTAGCACCGTCTGGTACCCCAGGGCCGCCGCGGTCTTGACCACCGCTTCGCTGCACTCCCCGTACGGCGGCCGCCACTACTTGGGCGTCCCCACGACCAGGCTCCATTCCTCCAGCAGCCCCTCCGCCGTCGCTGGAGCGGGCGGCTCCGGTCGGGGAGGTGCCGCCGCGTTCGGGGCAGGCGCGGTCTGCTGAGGCGCGCCAGCGCCCGGCGCCTCGGTCCGGGCCCACTCGGCCGTCGCCCCGTACCACGCCAGGCCGACGCCCAGCGCTAGCGCGATCAGGATCAGCAGGACCCCGAAGTAGAAACCCGCCGCCCGCCGGTTGACTGGTCCGCCGGAACCGTCCATGCTACTGCCTTCCTCCCGAAGTCTCTCCTTACGGCACCTTCCCCACGTTCTCCATCACCTTCCGAATCCCCGCCGCCGTCATCTCCGCCACCTCCGGCCCATTGGGCGGACGCAGCGGGAAGGTCAGCCCCGTATGGCTGTCGCAGTGCTTCTGCGCCTCCGGGTACTGCTCCAGCGAGTAGTCCACCGGCTCCTGGTACGGGCAATCCCACGGGCAGCCCTGCCCATAGCCGTTCATCGCCTGGAAAACGGTCATCGCCGGCAGGATGAACGACTGCCACACGCCGGTGTCTACGCCCTCGGCGCGCATCGCCGCTCCCAGCCGGTCCCGGAAGGCCGCCGCGTCCTCCGCGTGCCCCAGGGCCTCCATGTCAAAGCGCAGCGTGTAGTTGTACCAGTTGGACTCGCAGCCCTCCGGCTCCTCCGGCTGGATCAAGTGCGGCGTCCCCTCCAGCGCTTGTCGGAACACCTGCGCGTTCTGCTTGATCTTCTCCAGGTACGAGTCGAGCTTCATCAGTTGGGCCCGCCCGAAGGCCGCCGTCAGATCGTTGTTCCGGTACATCCACCCCAGAGCGTATGCGTGGTAGTCGCGCGACTCCGCCGGCGTGGCTGTCTCGCCGAAGGACCACAGTTGTCGGGCCTTGCGTAGACGCTCCTCGTCGTCGGTGACGAAGATTCCGCCCTCCCCGGAGCAGTGCAGCTTGTTCTGGTTGCAGGAGAACGCCCCGCAGTGCCCCATGGTCCCCACCTTCTTCCCCTGGGACCGCGCCCCGTGCGCCTGGCAGGCGTCCTCGATCACTGCCACCCCATGCCGCGCGGCGATGGCCATTACCTTGTCCATCTCCATCGGCAGCCCGTGCAGGTGCACCACGATGATCGCCTTGGTCTTGGGCGTGATTGCGGCCTCCAGCTTCGTCACGTCCAGGTTCATGGTGTCGAAGTCGATGTCCACGAACACCGGCACGCTGTTGCTGTGCAGAATGCAGGTGGCTGACGACGACCAGGAGTAGGCCGGCACGATCACCTGGTCCCCCGCCCCGCAGTCACAGGCTGCTAGGCACAGATGCAGTGCCGCCGTGCCCGAGTTGGTGGTCACCGCGTAGCGGTTGCCGTTCCAGGCGGCGAACTCCGCCTCCAGGGCCGTGCAGTTGGGGCCAAAAGTGTGCACCCCTCCCTCCAGCGAGGCCATCACCATCTGCCGGTCTACCTCATCCACCGGGGGCCAAGGCTTGACCGTGCCGGGAGGAACGGCGGGAGTCCCGCCGTTGATTGCGAGGGTGTTGCTCATGAACTGTACCTCCGGGTGTCTTCTGTTGATGCTTGCACGATTGCGGACGCGCCGCCCGCCGCGGAACCCACCCCCCTGCCCCCCTCCCTGATAGGGAGGGGGGTGAATAAGAAATCGGGTTCGAAGATGGGAAATGGTCTCGGCCGGGTCGCCAGGCGATTCGGGTGGACGGCGCCGGCCCTTTGCCTTTGGTCTTAGCGGTCAGTCCTCGTCAGACTCCGCCCAGACAGCCGCTGGCCTCGGACACGTTTCGTCCGCGGCCCGCACTATCTCGGCGAGAACCCCGTCCATGTTCGACAGTACTCTCTGGTTCGGGAAGCGAAGGATCCGTATGCCCAGCGCCCGCAGATCGTGGTCGCGCTCTTCGTCGCGTTCCCTCTGGCTATCGTGAACTCCTCCGTCCAACTCCACCGCCAGCCGCACGCTGTGGCAGTAGAAGTCGACAATGAACCGATCGATGACACACTGCCGGCGGAAGTGCACTCCTCCCAGGCGATGGCCTTTCATCTCGGCCCAGAGCGCCTGCTCGGCCGGAGTCGCCTCGCGCCGCAACTGGGCCGCCCGCTCCCTTAGCGCCCGCTGGAAGACCGCATACTCGCGTGAGTAATTCACTGGCCTTTCCCCTGACGATCAGTTTCCCGTACCGCGCGAGCGACCCTTCATTCCTGCCCAGCCCCTCCACCACGCCCGCCCCCTCCCGACCCGATCTCTCATTTCCCCACCCTATCCCCCGTTTCCGAAACCCCATTTCTTCATCACCCCCCTCCCCATCAGGGAGGGGGGCAGGGGGGTGGGTTCGGCGGAAGCCCGCATTATTGCCGACATGCAGGACGCCAGAAGGGCCACCCGCCATATTCGGCGAATAACCTGATATCCCCTCTTTCTGCGAGGTGACCCGCACATGAAACTTGCCTTCACCACCCTCGGTTGCCCCGAATGGGATCTGCCAACCATCGCCGAGCGCGCCGTGGCCTATGGCTACGATGGCGTGGACTTCCGCGGCTACCTGGGCCGCATCCCCCTGCCTGAACTCCCGGAGTTCACCGAGAACGCCGAGGCCTCCGCCGCCCTGTTCCGCGAGGCCGGGTTGGCCGTGCCCGGGATGTCCTCCTCGGCCAACGTCGCCGGAAACCCGGAGACCGCCCTGGCCGAGATCCGCGCCTACGCTCCGCTCTGCCGGGCCTTCGGCGCGCCCTTCCTGCGCGTCTTCGGGGGCGGAGACTTCGCGGAGGAGGACCGCCCCGCCGCCCGCGAGAGCGCCATCCGCACCCTCCGCCAGGCCGTTCCTATCGCCGAGGAGTACGACCTCACCATCATCCTAGAGACCCACGACCGCTGGCTCACCGGGGCCGTCCTGCGCCCGATCATGGAGGCCGTGGACTCCCCGCGGGTGGCGATTCTCTGGGACCTGCACCATCCCTACCGCCTAGCCGGCGAGTCCCCCGAGGACACCTGGGCCGCCGTGGGCCCCTGGGTCCGGTACACCCACGTCAAGGACTCCCGCCCCGATCCCGCCCCCGATCACGGCTACAGCCTCTGCCTAGTCGGTACGGGCGATATTCCCCTGGCGCAGATGCTCACCGTCCTGCGCGCGGGCGGCTACGACGGCTGGCTGACGCTGGAGTGGGAGAAGAAGTGGCACCCGGAGATCGAGGAGCCGGAGGTAGCCTTCCCGGCCTACGTAGAGTACATCAGAGGTCTCCTGTAAGGCCGCCCCGCAGGGTGCCCCACCGGCGGCGTGATTAATCACGTCCCTACAGAAGAAAACAAGGGCGGCCCCTCCGAGGAGCCGCCCCTTTTGCCTGCGAGGTCGGCCCTCGTCGTCTACTGATTTTTGGGGCATAGCTCACTGGCGGTCAACACTTGTGGCAGCAGGTGACTCGCGTCCGAGGGCCCGCAGGGCCCATCATCCTCGATGGACCACATGTTCGACGTGAGATTCGTCATTGTCGGCTTCATGGCCTTGGCGTGCCCGTCGCAGAAGCCGTAATTGCACGTGCCGGAGTGCACCGCCGAGATATTGTTGCACGCGTTGGCCGGGCCCTGCCCAATGTAGGGGTACCAATTGGCGACTGTCTCCATCATCACAATGGTCTCCGCCGGATTGGGGATCTCCGCCAGGAAGTTTCCGCTCCCCGTCAGCCAGTGGTTGGGGATGAGACTGATGGCTACCCGGCCGCAGTTGTAGCCGACGTCGGAGTTGGCCCCGTAGCTCCACGGGAACGCCGTTGAGCTCCCCGGCGCTATCTCTCCGCTGGACCCGGCATTAGGCCGGGACGGACACTGGAAGATCTGCACGTTCTTGATGTACGGGTAGACAGCGCTCATCCAGGAGGGAGCCCAGGTGCCCCACCCTTTGACGAAACAGATGGGGAGGCGCTCGTCGTAGTCGTTGGCGTACATCATGAAGGCAAGCGTAATCTGCTTGACGTTGCTCAAGCAGCTGTTCTGCCGTGCCTTTTCTCTGGCACGAGCAAAGACAGGAAACAGAATCGCCGCCAGGATCGCGATAATCGCGATCACCACCAACAGTTCGATCAAGGTGAAGCCTTTCGTCCTCATAGGAAGAGACCTCCTAACTAAGAATGGAACAGACTTACATTCTATTTCGCCGTGGCTATAGAAAATCCTCCTGTCGCGTGTATATTTCTTCTAGTAGCATCGGCGAGGGAGTCTTGGGGGGCACGGCACGGCCCTCATCTCCTTGGTTCAAGAAGTGAGGGCGGTTGAAAAAGCGGGCGGCCCCTCCGAGGAGCCGCCCCTTTTCTTGCGATGTCTACGACCGCCGTCTACTGGTTGCTGACACAGGCCTCGGCGGCCTGCATCGTGGGGATGAGTATCCCGTAGTTATCGGTGGTCGGGTTGTCGTTCTCGATCGACCACATGTTCTGCCCGATGATGGTCGCGGTCGGCTTCATGGCCTTCGCGTGACCGTCAACGAACCCGTAGTTGCCCACGCCGGAGTGCGAGGCGGCGATGTTGTTGCACGCCTCCCCGGCACCCTGGCCGATGTATGGGAAGTAGTCGTTCCACGTCTCGCCCAGGATCAGCGTCTCCGCCGGCACCGCCATGGCGGCCATGCACTGGGGTCCTCCGTTGTACCAGGGCCCTCCAAAGCTCGAAAGGATGCCACTTGGAGATATGCCCTCGTATCCTGTATCCGCGTTGATTCCGTAACTCCGGGGGAATTGAGCGGTTGATCCCGGGACATACTCCACGCCCCCACCGGCGGCGATGCCGGCATTGGGCCGCGAGGGGCACTGGAAGATCTGCAGGTTCTTCACGTAGGGGTAGATAGCGCTGCGCCACGAAGGCGCAGAGAACCAACTGGAGATTGAGTATGGCATGTACTCGTCGTAGTCGTTGGCGTACATAATGACGCCCAGGGTGAGCTGCTTGACGTTACTCAAGCAACTGTTCTGCCGTGCCTTTTCTCTGGCACGAGCAAAGACAGGAAACAGAATTGCGGCTAGAATCGCAATAATCGCGATCACCACCAGCAACTCGATCAAGGTGAAGCCTTTCGTCCGCATAGAAACAGACCTCCTGACTGAGAATAGAACAGACCAAAATTCTTTTTCGCCGCGGCTACAGAAAGTCCTCTTGTCGCGTGTATACTTTTTCTAGTAGCATCGGCGAGGGAGTCTTGGGGGCATGGCACGGCCCTCATCTCCTTGGTTCAAGAGGTGAGGGCGGTTGAAAAAGCGGGCGGCCCCTCCGAGCAGCCGCCCTTCTTCTTCTGCTAAGTTGTCTACCGCGGCTTACTACTGGTTGCTGGGACAGGCTGGGGCAGCGTCTATCATTCCTGTGAGCAGACCATGGGAGTCGACGGTGGGATCATCGTCCTGAATCGTCCACATGTTCTGGCCGATGATGGTCGCGCCCGGGGTCATCGCCTTGGCGTGGCCGTCAACAAACCCGTAGTTGCCTACGCCGGAGTGCGAGGCGGCGATGTTGGTGCACGCCCCCGCGGCGCCCTGCCCGGCATACGGGAAGTAGTCGGCCCACGTCTCGGCCAGGATCAAGGTCTCCGCCGGCTTGGGCATACTCGCCATACACTGGGGGCCACCCCACCACTGGGGGAAGTCACTGTTCAGACCGGTCGGGGGCGTCCCCGTATATCCAGCGTCCGAGATCACGCCATAGCTGCGCGGGAAACCCGTGGAGGATCCCGGCGGGTACTCGACGGCCGGGTAGGCGGAGATCCCGGCGTTGGGCCGCGAGGGGCACTGGAAGATCTGCAGGTTCTTCACGTACGGGTAGATGCAGGTGCGCCACGAGGGCAGCACCACCCAGGCCGCCAACACGGGGGGCATGTACTCGTCGTAGTCGTTGGCGTACATCATGATGCCCAGGGTGAGCTGCTTGACGTTACTCAAGCAACTGTTCTGCCGCGCCTTTTCTCTGGCCCGTGCGAAGACTGGGAACAGAATTGCGGCTAGAATCGCAATAATTGCGATCACTACCAGCAACTCGATCAAGGTGAAGCCTTTCGTCCTCATAGGAAGAGACCTCCTAACTAAGAATGGAACAGACTTATACTCTCTTTCGCCGCGGCTACAGAAAGTCCTCCTATCGCGTGTGTTTTTTCTAGTAGCATCGGCGAGGGAGTTTTGGGGGCACGGCACGGCCCTCATCTCCTTGGTTCAAGAGGTGAAGGCGGTTGAAAAAAGCGGGCGGCCCCTCCGAAGAGCCGCCCTTCTTCTTCTGCTAAGTTGTCTGCCGCGGCTTCCTACATATTGTTGATACAGCCCTCGGCGCCCTGCATCACCGGAATGAGCAGACCGTGGTTGTTCGTGGTGGGATCATCGTCCTGAATCGACCACATGTTCTGGCCAATGATGGTTGCGGTCGGCTTCATGGCCTTGGCGTGGCCGTCGCAGAAGCCATAGTTGCCCACTCCCGAGTGGGTGGCGGCAATGTTGTAACACTCATTCACACCGTTGGCCCCTTGGCCAATGTAGGGGAAGTAGTCATTCCAGGTCTCCCCCAGCACGAGGGTCTCCGCCGGCTTCGCGATGCTGGCCATGCATTGGGGGCCGATCCAGCCCCAGCCCCAGTTCTGGGGCATC
>JALGSV010000031.1 GCA_029821755.1 Candidatus Zipacnadum vermilionense
CTCTGAGCAGGGGACCCCAGTTGCTGGTGGATACCCTCCGGCACTGGACGGCACAATTGGCGAGTCCCCGGCTGATATGCTCAGACCAGCGCCTAGTTGATTTTCTGGACATCGAGAGCTACCTCATGCGGGTCCAGCAAGCCGCAGCGGGAGGGTTGTCGCCCATGGACGGCTACACTAAGTGCTGGATTCGCGACTCGAATGGCCCCGTGCGCTATCTGTTGGCCTGCGGGGACTATGACGCGGTTAAGCGCTATCTGGTCTTCCAGTTCAAGGGCTACGCCGAGCAGGGCAAGGTCAGCAACAACTTACTGCTAGACCTGGTTCTCCCCGCGCAGGCCAAGCAGTTGGATTGGAGCACTGTTCAGGTCCCGGCGGCGGAGATCGCTAGCTTCATGATCCTGCAGCGCTACTGGTACTGGCGTCACACCGCGGACAACAATTTGGTCCGGGAAGAGTGGCCGATGTTGCGCCGCTGCCTGCTGGGCCAGAAGGTGGACGAGCGCGGAACTCTCCCCTTCTTCGGCGACGAGACCTATCGCTTCCCCGGCTACGAAATCTTCAACCAAGGCCAGCCGGCGCCCGACTACGTCAACATGCGTCTGCGCTCCCTCGACTCGGCGATGGAGTACGTAGTGGCGGCCCAGGCGCTCGCGGAGATGGCTCCGGCCGTGGGAAGGGGTGGTGAGGTAGGGGAGTACCGGGCCGCGGCAGACCGCGTTCAGCAGGCGACCGAGCAGCACTTCTGGCAGGCCGACCGTGGCTACTACGCGCCGGCCCTCTCCGACATGACCCCGGAGGTCCAGCAGAATCTCTTCGCGCCGGTCAACCTGCACTCTTGGTGGTTGGCCTACGCCAGCGCCGACGCGCGGCAGATGGCCAATCTGGATGCCGTCGTTCGCTATCTCGCCAAGCCCTCCGGCACTCTCCTGACCACTCCCGAGTTCGGCTACTACGTCCCCATGACGCCGGGCTACCTGCTCTACGCCCTGTCCGCGGTCGGCCACCCCGGCCGCGACCAGGCACTGAAGGGAGTGCTCGCCGCGGCAGAGGCCAGCGGCGGCTACGCGGAGATGAACACGCCGGACGACCGCCCCGCCGAAACCATCTGGGGCCAACACCGCTTCCGTCCCTGGGGGGGGGGTATCAACGCAGAGGCCGTACTCTACGCCCTGACCGGCTTTGAGGCCGATGCGCCAAACCGGCTCATATCTCTGAGCCCTTGGCTCCCGGCGGGGATGAGGGAGCTATCGATTCCGCTCTCCGCGGGCTCCGCGCGGTTTGCCCTGCGGCTTACGCCGGAGCGCTGCGAGGTGGAGGCGAAGGAGGGGGACCACGAGCCTTACGGTGTCACGCTGCGCCTGCTTACCACCGGCACGCCCCCCCAGGTCAATGGCAATTGGCAGGAACGGGGGGGAGCACTTCAGGTGCTACCGGGTCCCTATGGCCAGACCGAGATTCGCCTCACGGGGGCACGCGTCGGCCCCAAGCAGCCTCTGACGATCACCTTCGATCGTCCCCTCGAGCCCGCCCGCGCCAAGATGCCCCCTCGGCAGCCCTTCACCTGGAACCCACCACGCGCCGAGTGGCTCAAGCCCGTAGTCCTGCTCACCTGGGACCCCCAGGCCCTGGTCGAGCAGCGGGCAAAGCATGGGGCGGAGCTGGCCGTGCTTGACACCAAGATATCCTGGCCCACCTCCTACCTGCGCTCGTGGTTGTTCACCGGGTCGGGCGCGCGGCGGGGCAAGTTGGTAGTCCTCGACGTTGCCGGTTGGCCGGGTGCCTTCAAGCGGGCGGAGTACTGGAGTGACGGAGGAGAGGGAGGCAAGCTGCTAAAGGAGTTCGAACAGGCGGGGGGACAGGTGGAACGGGTGGAGACACGGCGGCGGTTCACAGACGAGGTGTCGGATATCTAGCTCCGGATCCACGTCGGATCCGCTTCCCGTCGCGTCAGGCCCAGCTCGATCCAGGGAAGGAAATCGGTGACTAGCCGCGGGTTGTAGTTGAACACAACGAACCCCGCCGCGCCCTGCTTGCGTACCGCCTGGATCTGGTCCGCCAACTGCTGTGGCGATCCGAACGGGCAGTTGTCGGCGAACGCCCCTATCCCCACTGCCAGAGGGACGGCGCCCGCCAGTTGGGCAGTCTGGTCCTGTATGTAGCCCTGGAACCGCTGCAGGTTGTCGGTGTAGTCCATCGGGCACAGGAAGTCCACCAAACCCTCCTTGGCCCAGGCCGCCGGGGTCTGGCCGCTCTCGTCGGCGGTAGTGCGCCAGTTGGGGAAGGTCGCTACGGACAGGCGCACCTGGGGCCGCACCGCCTTCAGTTGCGCCCGCAGCGCTCGCAGCAGATCCGTCAGTACCCCCTGTCGCCACTGCAGGAAGCGAGCGCGCAGCGGCCCGGCGGCCAGGTCCTGCGGCCATTCGTCTACCTTCACCCCGGTCGCCTTCTCGAATTCCGCCCGGCAGCGCGGGCAGACGCACGTATCGGTATCGTCGTAGCGGAAGTAGTCAAGCTGCAGGCCTTGCACCGGATAGCGCAGCACGATCTCCGTAGCCACTGCCAGTAGTTGCTCCTGGTTGCGCGGGTCGGTGGGGCAGAGCCAGTCTACTGTCTTCCCCTGGCTGTTCACCGCCATCCTCCCCTGGGCGGCCAACGCGCTCTTCACCGACTTGGCAGTGAACAGGCACTGCAAGGCTATCAGCCGCGGATGTACCTCCAGCCCGTTCGCCTTGCCCGCCGTAACGGCGGCCTGCAGGTAGTCACAGTCTCCCTGCGCCGCCCGTGGCAGAACCCCACTGGGGTAATAGGCCGCCCCGGCGGTGGCCATGTAGGGGAAGACCACGTTGAAGTGAGCTTTCGCCAAGCGGGCCATGGCCGCGTCCCAACTGCGCGCGCCGTCCTGGGGCCACGGATATCCCCAGACACCACGTATCTCAGGCGCCGGCGAGGAGTAGGCAGCCCAGTAGCTGCGGGTAGCCAGGTCGGTCGCCTGCTTGACCTGGGTCTCGGCCTCTTCCATCTTCCCCTGCGCCATGAACTCGCTGACCCTCCATAGGGCCGCCTCGGCACGTTTGGCGTAGTCCCACGCCTCCGGCTCGGCTCCCTCCGGGCGCGCCCGCCAGGCGTTCATCAGGTCCGCCAGGCAAGCGTAGCGCCCGATTGGGCCCAACTCCTTGACAGTGCGTGGTAGCGTTTGACTCACCACCCGGGGCGCCACTCGGCCCAGAATCGCCCACAGTACGGCCGAGAGAGCGGGTACATCATTCGACCGCGGTACGAAGGCGAGAAAGCAACCGCTGTCGGTGAGGGCCAGAGCAGGCTGGGGCTCGCCTCCTCCCGGTGTCTCCCACCATCCGGCGATGCTTGCCCCTTCTCCCACCAGTGTGAAACTGCGCTGGAAGTACGGTGCCAGCGTCATCGCGGGTGGCGCTCCCACCAGGCTGACCGTATCCGGCCGCAGGATAGCCCGCGTGCCCTCTTCTAGCTGCGCATAGCCGCCGGTCTTCACGCCCAGTCGACTCTCCAACTGGTCCCCGGCAACGTGGAAGGCGATCAGGGCCGCTCCCTGATCCATTGCCGCCGAAAGCAGATTCACCTCGGCGGGCGACAGTGCGCGGTTGTAGGGTAGAATGATGGCGGCGGCTTGGCGTGGGTCAACGCGGCCATTGGCGACCTCGGTGTCCGTGGTCGTCTGGAAAGGCAACCCGACCCGTCTGAGGGCACGCTGGACGGCCTCGTCGGCGTCCCTGGCTATACGTGTCATCCATGCCGCATCCGGGCCGACGTTCACGCCGCGTATCACCAGGATGTATCCGGGAGCCCCTGGGGCAGCGCAGACAGGAGTCGCCCCCCAGTGACAGCGCCATGCCGCAGTCCCCACCAGCGCTAACCCCAACACCGCGAGTACCGGCCAGCGTCGCCTCATTCCCCCACGGCCTCCTTGTCTCGCAGCGTGGCCTCGTGCTCCTCGATCTTCTCCTGCCCGCGCTTGAACTGCACCTCGCACAACTTTGCGTAAAGGCCCCCCGCCGTTGCCAGTTCGGCATGGGTTCCCCGCTCGACGATCTGCCCGTGGTCCATCACCATAATCTGGTCCGCATTCATGACTGTCGAAAGTCGGTGCGCGATACTGAACGTCGTGCGGTCCTTCATCAACTTTTCCAGCGCCTCCTGGATGAGCGCTTCCGACTCGGAATCCAGGTCGGAAGTGGCCTCGTCGAGAATCAAAATACGCGGGTTGCGTAGAATCGCCCGGGCAATCGAGATACGCTGGCGCTGGCCGCCGCTGAGCCGGTCGCCGCGCTCGCCGACCTGGGTCTCGTACCCGTCCGGGAACTCCATGATGAAGTCGTGGGCGTTGGCCGCGATGGCGGCTTGCACGACTTGCTCGTCGCTGGCGTTCGGCCGCCCGTACTTGATGTTCTCTCGCAGACTCCCGGAGAAGAGGAAATCCTCTTGCATCACCATCCCGATGTGTCCGCGCAGGGCCCGCAGCGACAAATCGCGCAAGTCGATGCCGTCCAGGAGTATCTGTCCATTGCCCGGGTCGTAGAAGCGGGGGATAAGGTGCACCATGGTTGTCTTCCCGCTTCCCGAGGGGCCCACCAGTGCTACAACCTGTCCGGGCTCAGCCACAAGGTTGATATCCCGCAAGACAGGCTCCGTGGGCTCGTAGGAGAAGTCGACGTGACGGAACTCCACCCGCCCCTCGACGCTCTTGGGCTTCACCGCGTTCTTACTCTCCTGGATCTCGGGGGGGGTGTCGAGGGTGTCGAAGATGCGGTCGACCGCCGCCATGGCGTTGTTGAGCACGTCGTTGGCGGTGACGATGCTGATGATCGGCTGGAACAGCATCCACAGGTATCCCCGAAACATGATCAGCTGCCCGAGGGTGAGGTTGTTCATGAACAGGATTTGGTAGCAGCCGAAGGCCAGCACCATGAGGTCGGACAGCCCTGTGATGACGTTGGCGTTGTTACCCAGGATGGTTCGCAGGCGCCCCAAGCGCACCTTCAGGCGAATGTTGGCGCGAATCTCCTTGACGAAGCGCCGAGCCTCCCACTGCTCCCGGGCAAAGCCTTTGACAACTTTGATCCCCGCGATGTCCTCCGAGAGCATGGAGTAGACCTGGGAGAACTGGTCGCGCTGCTCGGCCGCCTCCCGCCGAATCTGGCGCCGCATCGTCATGAAGTTGAGGGCGTACAGCGGTAGGGAGAAACTGGCGATGATCGCCAGCCGCCAGTTGATGAAGTAAAGAATCACAATGGCCACCAGCACCATCATGGAGTCGCTGATGACCTGCACCAGGTTCCCGGAGAGCGTGGCCTGAATGGCATCCACGTCGTAGAGGAGGCGGGCCATGATCCAGCCGTGGGGGTTCTGCTTGTAGAAGCGCAGGGACAGGCGCTGCAAATGGCGGAACAACTTCTGCCGCACGTCAAACAGAATGCGGTTGCCCACCACCAGCAGGATCATCTGTTGCAGGTAACTGACGAGCCACTGGCTGATATTGACCCCGGCGATGATAGCGAAAAGGAGGGCGAGATAGTGAGCGGTCTCGAGACGCCCCTGCTGGAGCGCGGGATTCGGCGGCAGGGCTCCTCCCGCGCCCGAGGCGACTCCGATCAGGCCTTGCAGGCGCGCAAAGGCCTGGAATTTGTCCACCAGCTGTCCGATCACCCAGGGCATAATCAGCGTGAAGGACCGGCTGAGGAAGACCAGCAGGAGGGAAACCAGCAGCATCCAGCGGTATCTGCGAGCGAAGGTCAGGAAACGCCAGAACATGACAGTCTATCCGTCGGGGCGGTTGAACAAGATTATACGGGCCAGCCTAGCCCGGTGGCAAGGCGTACGGGTCAAACGAAACGGGGACACCCAAGGTGTCCCCGTTGACTGTGAGCACCGATCCGCGGCTCGAGCGCGGCTAGACGTCCCAAACGGTCTCTCCCTCGTCGTCGCCCAAGCTCCCTCCGCCGGGACCCGAGTCCAGACTCTGGAAGATACGCTCGACGAAGGTCAGCAGCTCGCGCGGGTTGAAGGGCTTGGTCAGGTATGAACTGACGCCCGAGGACCAGCCGCGGAAAATGTCCGCGTCCTGCGCCCTAGCAGTGAGCATGATGACGGGGATGTCGCGGGTCTTGGCGTCGGCCTGGAGCTTCTTAAGCACCTCAAAGCCGTCCATGCGCGGCATCATCACGTCCAGGATAATCATGTCCGGGCTTTCCTTGGCCACCTGTTCCAGCGCTTCGACGCCATCGTAAGCAGTCAGCACTTGGTATCCGACTTTCTCCAGGTTCACCTGAACGAGGCGCACGATATGCCGCTCATCGTCAACCACGAGTATCTTTCTGGCCATGGCGCAAAGTCCTCCTTACTGGGACGCCAACCTGGTCCGGTAGCCCGCGTATCTCCGCCTCTAATCCTCCGGGGCCCCCAGGTCATCTGCATTATAACAGACAGTTTGTTCAGTTGGCAAGCGAGTAGCGGCGCATTTGCCGCCCCTGGCGGCTAGTGCTTTCAGCCGTTACTCCTTGTCAACCAGAGCTTGAGCCCCGTCGAACGATTTCTCAAGCTGTGGGTATAGTTCGCGGTACAGGCGGTAGTATCCTTCGTGCCGTTCCACTTCCGACGGCTGGGGCGTCAGCTCGTCCACTACCGAAATGGTCTGTCGGCAGGCCTCAGCCACCGAGGGGAACACCCCGCACCCCACAGCAGCCAGCAGCGCTACCCCAAACGCGGGGCCCTCGTCCACGTTGATGGTAACGTGCGGTTCTCCCGTGACATCCGCCTGGATCTGTCGCCACAGCTTGCTCCGTGCTCCCCCGCCGGAGGCCCGGACTTGCTTAAAGGGCGTGCCCATCGCCTTCATGATCTCGAACGAGTCCCGCATCCCCATCGCCACGCCCTCCAGGACGGCCCGGATCATGTGCGCCTTGGTGTGGCGGATGGTCAGCCCGGAGAAGACGCCCTTGGCGTTGGGGTTGGGGTGGGGGCAGCGCTCGCCGGTCAGATAGGGTAGGAAGACCAGTCCCTCGCTGGTCGGGACCGAGGCGGCCGCCTCCGTCATGTACTCGTAGGCGTCCCGGCCGCTTTCGGCCGCCCTGTCCTTCTCGATCTGGCAGAGCGTATCGCGCATCCAGCGCAGCGAGCCGCCTGCCGATTGCATCACGCCCATCACATGCCACTTGCCTGGCACCGCGTGGCAGAAGGTTTGCGTGCGCAGCTGGGCATCCATCAGCGGCTGGTCGAGGTAAGCGAATACCACTCCGGAAGTGCCAATCGTACTGCTCACCACTCCCGTCTCCACAATTCCGTTACCCACGGCACCCGAAGCCTGATCCCCGCCTCCACCTACCACCGGCGTCCCCGCCTTGAGGCCTGTCGCCTCCGCTGCAGCCGGAGTGATCTGGCCGCTAACCTCTTGCGACTCGTGTACCTCCGGCAGCCACTCGCGGGGTATCGCGATCCGGTCCAGGATAACGTCGGACCAGCGGCGCTGCGGCACGTTTAGCAGAGAGGTGCCCGAGGCGTCGCTCACCTCCGTGGCGTATTCGCCGGTCAACCGCAGGCGGATGTAATCTTTCGGCAGGAGCACCTTGCGGACCCGGGCGTAGTTCTCGGGCTCGTTGTCCCGGAGCCAGATGATCTTGGGCGCCTGGAATCCGGTCAGGATTGGATTGCAGGTCTCGGCGACGACGGTTTCCTGGCCCACAGTTTCGGTGATCCAGTCGCACTGCGCCTGCGTCCGCTGGTCGCACCAGAGGATCGTTGGGCGGATGGCCTCGCCCTTCGCATCTAGAAAGACCGACCCGTGCATCTGCCCGGAGAGTCCCACCGCGCGGACCTCTTCGCCCCTCACACTCGCTACGGCCAGTGCCTGGCGGACAGTGGCCAGGACCGCTGTCCACCACTCCTCCGAGTCCTGCTCGTACCAGTTGGGGCGAGGCGTGAGCAGCGGGTACTCGCTCAGCGCCCGGCTGACGATCTTGCCCGTCTCCTCCACCAAGACCGTCTTAGTACCGCTAGTTCCGATATCAAGGCCCAGCAGGTAGGCCATGGATCACCCTCCTGAAGGACAAGCTTGGCGACCTGTCCAGCAATCGCTACTATCCCTTACTACTTACTCCTCAACCTTCTCGATTACCACGCGCGTCCCCGAGGGCACGGCCTTGAAGACCGTGGGGTCGCCCTCAATCTTGCCGAAGACGTTGACGGTGCTGGCCGGGCGTATCTCGTTGCCCCGGCTCATTGGGGTCGGGCCGAAGAAGATGCAGAAGGCATTCCCTGGCGGCCAGTACCCCAGGTCGCCCATCTCCACGACCTCCTGCCCATTCTCGTCGCCAAGGTGCAGTGAGATGCCGAAGTAGATCTCGTCGCCCCAGGTGTTGCCCGTCGCCTCGATCGGCAGCGCCTCCCAGATCGCCTGGGCGGTACGACTGTCGTTGAGTGCAGCCGTAGCCGTCGCCGCTCCCGCAGTAATTCTGATGAAATTGGCCATGCTGGTCCCTCCTGACGCTCTCGGCGCCATCAGCACCACTGCTTCAGGTGCCGTAGCCCCTGGACAAACCCCGCCTCTCGGCCTACGGCGCCGTCCTCGTGCTCGATGCTGAGCACGCTGTCGTATCCGTTGTCCCGCAGGCGTCCGACGTACACGCCCCAGTCGATCTCGCCGTACCCCGGAATAACATAACGCCACCAGCCGTAGGTCTGGTTCCCGAGAAACGCCCGCTTGTGGGCCACGATCTCGGTGTCCTTGGCATGGGTATGGAAGATGCGCTTCGCATAGCGCTCAACCGCCATGAGATAGTCAATGTCCTGCCACAGCAAGTGCGAGGGGTCGAAGTTCAGCCCGAAGTTCTCGTCCGTCACCAACTCGAAGCACAGGTCCCACTGGGCCAGGTTCATGATGCAAGTGGCGAACCAGTTCTCCAGCGCCAGCTTCACGCCCAGGTCGGCAGCTTCCTTGCATAGTTCGCGGTAGAAGGGCGCCGTTATCTCCTGTAGCGTCTGCTCGCGCGTCATCCCCGCCGGAGGCAAGCCGGCTATGCAGCACACCACGTCGGTGCCTGCCTGCCGCGCGACCCGGACCAGGTCCCGCACCACTTTGTGATTGCGCGTCCGAGTGGCCTCGTCCGCGTCGCTGATGTTGACGTACGCCGCCAGGCTCGATACGTGCAGCCCTGCTGCGGCGGTCGCCTCAAGTAGCTTCTCCGGCGTCGCGGCATCGAAATGCGCGCACTCCGGAGCTGCATAGACCTCCAGCGCGTCAAACCCCGCCGCCGCAGCGAACGAGGTCACGGTCTCGATGGTATCTCCGGCAAAAGGTACTGTCAGTAAGCCGACTTCCATTAGGTCAAGCCTCCCTGTAGCGGCGGATCGTTCCGTGCGGCGTCAACGCGACGCCAGTCTACCGTCCCGGAGCGCCTCGCCTACCTCCCGGCCCACTTGATGCAAACGCTCGCGAGCCACCTCGGGGTCCATGGCCTCCTCTATCGAGGCCAGGCCCTCCGAGCTGGCCCAGGAGGCGCTGATGCCCCAGGCGGATAGCTCCTCCGGCGTGCAGTCGATCACCCCAGCGACGGCAGCCACCGGCACCCCTATCTCTCTCCCCACTTGCGCCACCGCGTAAGGGGCCTTCCCAAAACCGGTCTGGCTGTCAATACGGCCCTCGCCGGTCAGCAGCAGGTCAGACCCGGCCGCTTGTTCACGCAGGCCCACTACTTCCAGTATCACCTGCGCGCCGGGCTCCAAGGTCGCGTTGCAGAAGGCGACGAGTCCCGCGCCCAGGCCCCCGGCCGCCCCCGCTCCCGGCAAGTCCGCGACGGTCTTGCCCAGTTCCTTCTCAATAAGCGCGGCGAAGTGCTGGAGACCCACCTCCAGTTCTTCCACCATCTGCGGCGTAGCGCCCTTCTGGGGCCCGTATACGCACGCTGCACCCTCCGGCCCATACAGCGGGTTCTTTACGTCACAAGCGACGCGGAAGCCGCTATCGGCTAAGCGTACATCCAGCTTGGAGACGTCGATGTGGGCGATGCGATTGAGGCTGCGGCCGTTGGCGCGGGGCACCTCCCGCCCCTCAGTGTCCAGAAAGCGCGCTCCCAACGCCTGCGCTAGCCCGGCGCCGGCGTCGTTGGTGGCGCTGCCTCCCACGCCGATGATGAATTCTCGGCAGCCCAGATCCAGCGCGGCTTGGATCAACTGGCCAGTCCCGTAGGTGCTGGTGAGCAGAGGATTCCGACGGGCAAGCGGGATCAGCGCCAGGCCTGACGCCGTCGCCATCTCAATCGCCGCTGTCCTGGCATCTCCCAGCAGCCCGAACTGGGCCATGGCTGGGGTGCCCAGCGGGCCGCTGACCCGCTCGGTTATGAAACGCCCCCCGGTAGCTTTCACCAGGACCGCGGCGGTGCCGTCGCCTCCGTCGGCGATGGGCACCATGATGATTTCGGCGTCCGGCAGCGACTCTCTTAGGCCGTGCTCTAGCGCCTCGCAGACTTCATGGGCCGGCAGACAACCCTTGAAGCCATCTGGCGCGATGACGATTCTCACGAGTTAACGATCTCCTGAATGATGGCGATAATATTGCGCTTACGATCAGGGCGCAGTAAGAAAACACACCCGCGTTCTAAGGGAAGCAAATCGGGTAACCTGCCCCTGGCCCATGAATAGGGGAATTGCAGACCCTTACATCTCCGCCCAGGCCCGCAGGAAGGTCCGCTTGGTGCTGGCCAGAATGAGTTGTGGACTCTCCCCGGCCAGCGGTTTGACCTCGAAGGTCAGCACCGGCTTCGGGGTCGGCACCGGGGTTTTGAAGTACCCGCTGTAGATGAGCGTCTCCAGGAACTCCTTCAGTTGCGGCACGTCGGTCTCGGTGCCGGCCATGCCAAAGCGCGGGTGCTGGTCGCCATAGGCGGGGTGGCTCTCTTCCTGCATCGCGCAGTTGCCGGCGTGCACATGAATCAGATAATCAATCACCTGCTCGAGGCATTGTGCCGGGGTCTCGCCCAGCAGCGGGAGGTGCGACAGGTCGATGGTCAACCCGAAGTTGGGGGTGTGGGCCCGCACGCGTGCCGCCACCGCCGCCGCTCGGTCGCTGGGACCGATCAGGCAGCGCTTGTCGATGGTATGGTCAAAGGTCTCCAGGGTGATCCACACCGGGACGTCCTCGGCGCGATCCTGCGCGTGTTGACAGCACTCTACCAGGGAGTCGACCAACAAGTCCAGTTGTCTCTCGCGCTCGGCGTCATCGGGATCCGGTCCACTGAGTACCGCGACCAGCGGAGCACCCAACTCGTAGGCGGCGTCGACGGAGGTCTTAACCTTGTCTATCGCCGCCTTGCGGCCAGCCTCGTCCGGGTCGTTGAGGCTCAGCTTCGCCCCCAGGAGCGGCGGCTGGCTCGCGACGATCAGGTGAGTAGCCGACTGCTCCGCGATTGCGCGGATCTTCGCATGAGTGGCGCTGTCACTCGGCTTAATCTCCAGGACATCGAAGAACTCGTCCAGACAGACCTCCTGGATGGACGTCAGCAGCGACGCCTCGTCGCTTGCGTTGGGATAGGCCATGGGGTGCACAATCCCCAATAGCATCTGATTTCGCCAGGATTCGATCATGATTGCTCTCCTTCTTTGCGGGTGATGGACGGGGGCCGCTGTTCTGACGGCTCTAGAACCCCATGTCCTTAGCCATCTCTCCGGCCGCCTTGACCCAAGTATGCTGGGCGTCGTCGCGTGGCTTCATGCGGCGGTCGGTGTGGCCAGCCAGCATCCACAGATAGTACAACTGATACCCCGGCGCGGCAACCACCGGGTGGTAGCCCCGCGGCAGCAGGATCGTGTCGCCGTCTTCCACCGGATAGGCCACATCTAGGCTGCGGTCGTCGGTGTACATGCGCTGCAGTCCGAACCCCTGCGGAGGGTTGAACCGATAGTAGTAGATCTCCTCCATCCGCACTTCCTCCGGGTAGGCGTCCACCTCGTGCTTGTGCGGCGGGTAACTTGACCAGTTGCCCGGCGGGTTGAAGGTCTCGCCCACCACCAGGCGCTGCGCTTGCGGGACATTCGCGCCAATGACGTCATGCACCTCCCGCCGCCAGTTCCAGTTACCGACGCGGTTTACCTGCACCTGGTCCGGGTGGATGATTTGCACCGGGCCGCGGCTGTTGGAGGGAGCGCTGCACAGCGCCAGCAGGGCTTTACTCTTCGCGGCCACCCGGCAATCGGTCGCCGGAGGGACGAACACTGCAGTCGCTTGCCCCCCAAAGACCGTCGTGCGTCCCCCCAGGTTCTCGTGCGTCTCTCCTCCGGCGGCGAAGTCGACGATTCCGGTGAGGCACATCAGGACATACTCCTGGTGCGCCGTGTCCAACTCGAAGGTATCGCTCGATTCCAGCCGGAGCAGCGAGAAACCGAGAAGGCCCAGGGGCCCGGAGCCGGCGGTGTAGATCTCCGTTAGCCCGGGCTCCGGACGAATGCGCAGACGTAAGTCGGTCATGGCGTACCTCCGATGGCGCTGTTCTCCGCCGCCTCGCCGCTTTCCTCCCTGTCCGCGAAGACGTGGCGACGTGGAGATCGGGGTTTGACAGGGACGGGGGTCTGAGCGTATCCTTCAATCTCTGCAACAGTCCGTCATCCCCCCGCAGTTTGGGGCTCTGCGGCAGGAGGTACCGTGCAGTATGCCGCTCGTGAACAGCCAAACTGGGGAGACGCAACAGCGTTTCTCCCCCGATGAATTATGCCAGAAAGCCCAGGAAATGCGTGCCTGGGCGATGACTGGGATTGCTTTCGCTTGCTCGGGACATCCGGGCGGGTCGTTGTCGGTGATGGATCTGGCTGCCGTTCTCTACTTGGAGCACCTGAACCACGACCCCGCCCATCCCGACTGGCCCGACCGCGACCGGGTCTTCTGGTCGGCGGGCCACAAGGCTCCCGCTCTGTATGCTGCCCTTGGCATGTCCGGGTACTTCGACCAGCGCTCCGTCACGCTCTTCGACCAGCCCCTGCCCGAGGTGGACCTGCGTGGCGTGGAGCAGATCTGTCTGTTGCGCCGGCTCGGTTCAGGATTCGAGGGGCATCCCAACCGCCTCCGCCTACCGGGGGTGGAACTTTCGGCTGGCTCGTTGGGCCAGGGCCTGGGCGCCGCCGTGGGCTCGGCGCTGGCCGCCCGACTGCAGGGCAAGTCCTATCACGTGTACTGCCTCATGGGCGACGGCGAGCAGCAGGAGGGCAGTGTCTGGGAAGCCGCCATGGCCGCCGCTCACCATCGCTTGGACAACCTCACCGCGGTCATCGACCGTAATCACCTGCAGATCGACGGCCGCACCGAAGAGGTCATGCAGGTCGAGTCGCTGGCCGACAAGTATCGCGCTTTCGGCTGGACGGTGCTGGAGATAGACGGGCATGGCCTGGAGGCGATCCTGGGAGCTCTCCGCCAGGCCGATGCCCATCAAGGCAGCCCCACGGCTATCATCGCCGAGACCGTCAAGGGCTGCGGCGTTAGCTTCGCGGCCGGAGTCTGCGCCTATCACGGCGTAGCCCCGAAAGACGGCTTGTGCGGCGAGGAGTCCCTGGAGACGGCCCTGTCTGACTTGGGGATGCAGGAGCAGATCAACCCCGAGCGCCTCGCCCGTCTCCAGGCCGCCGTCGAGCGCTACCAGCAGGCAGTCGACGAGTACGTAGCCGCGCGGGTGCCGCGCTTCTCTGATGACTACTGGTGGAACCACGCGGAGAACATGCGGGTGCAGATGGACGCCACCCGCAACGGCTTCGGCCGCGGGATCGCTTCGTTGGGCGCTGATGAGCGCTTCGTAGCGCTGGGCAGCGATATCACCGAGTCGATTCGCATGGACCGCTTCTACCGCCCCGACGGGAAGCATGAGGATCCCGACCGCAAGCGCCGTTTCCTGAGCATGGGCATCGCTGAGGCGAACGCCACCTCAGTCGCTGCGGGCCTGGCCAAAGAGGGAATGGTCCCCTTCATCGGCTCCTATGGCGTCTTCATCACCGGTCGCAACTGGGATCAACTGCGCACCACGGTGGCGTATAACGAACTGAACGTCAAGATCGTCGACGCCCATGGCGGCGTGTCGGTAGGCCAGGACGGCGCTACCCATCAGGCGTTGGAGGAGATCTTCCTCATCACTGCCCTGCCGCACTTCACCATGGCCGTCCCCTGCGATGCGATTGAGGCCGAGAAGGCCACCGGTGCCATCGCCGCCATGCAGGGCCCTGCGGTGGCCCGGTACGCCCGCGAGGCTACGCCTGTGGTCACGCACCCGGATGCTCCCTTCGTCCTGGGCCAGGCCAACGTGATCCGCTTCCGCCGGGAGGCCGGCAACTTCGCCGACGCCTTCGAGACCGTGCTGGCGGCTGAGTACGAGGACGAGCAGGAGCACGTGGCCATCCTGGCCTGCGGGCCGACGGTTGCCGAGGCCATGCGGGCGGCCTACCTGCTGAAATGTGAACATAACCTGGAGACGCGTGTCCTCAACCTACACACGGTCGCTCCGTTGGACGTGGCCGCCATAGCCGCTGCGGGACGGGAGGTCGGTGTTCTCCTCACCGCTGAGGAGCATCAGGTTGGAGGTTTGGGGAATCCGGTTGCAGCGGCTTTGTGCGAGGCCAACCTGGACCGCGGCGTACGCTTCCGGCGGATCGGAGTCCCGCACACCTTCGGCGAATCCGGGCAACCGTGGGAACTGATCAAGTTCTTCGGCCTGAGCGCCGAGCATCTGGCCCAAGCGGCGCTGGAGCTTCTGGAGTAGCACAGGCTTCCCAGCCTGTACCTCCCGCGCTACCGACCATGGGCACCTATCAGGAAATCGAGCACACTGCCGACTACGCTCTGCTCGTCCGGGGCACTGACCTGCGCGACCTGCTGCAGGCCGCCGGGGAAGGCTTTCTAGCTTTGGTGACGGACGAGGGCCGGCCCGCACCTACCCGTTCGGAGGAGTACGAGGTGATGGCGGAGGACGCCGCGGCCCTGGTGATGCGCGCCGTCCGCGAGTTGCTCTACTACCTCGAAGAGGGTGAACTACCGGTCGTCTTCGAGGCGCTCGCCGTGACGGAAGGCCCGGCGACGGCGCGCCTGCGAGCCGGACTCGTTCCCTTAGAGGACGCCCGCCAACACCTGCACCGCGCTATCAAGGCCGTGACCTATCACGACCTGGAGTTGCGACGCGACGACGAGGGCTTGAGCCTCGTTCTGACCTTTGATACCTGACGGCATCCGGAGTAGCCGTGCCTGATACCACCGTAGCAACCAACCGCCGCGCCTACCACGACTACTTTGTCGAGGACAAGCTCGAGGCGGGCGTCGCCCTGGCTGGCTGCGAGGTCAAGTCAGTGCGAGCCCACCACGTCAGCCTGCAAGAGGCGTACATCGAGATCCGCAGCGGGGAGGCCTGGGTGGTAGGGATGCGCATCTCGCCGTACCAGACGGGCGCCGGCCAACCCGCGTTGGAGCCGAATCGCCCCCGCAAGCTGCTGCTGCGCCGGCGCGAGATTGATCAACTGGACCGCCGCGTGCGTCAGAAGGGGTACACGCTAATCCCGTTGCGCTTGTACTTCAGCGATCGTGGGTATGCTAAGGTGGAGGTCGGAGTGTGCCGAGGCAAGCGTCAGTACGACAAGCGCGAGGCGATAAAGGAACGTGACGAGCGCCGCCGCACCGACCGCGCGCTGGCGGAACGCAGGTAGCGCAACCGCTGGCAGGAAAATGATGCTGTAGTGTAGAATTGGGTAGAGCCCGGGACTTGAGGAGATGAGAACGTTGCCTGACATCCTGGTGGTGGACGACGAGCCGGCGGTGTGCACCGCACTACGTTTGACCCTCGAGCAGAAGGGCTTCGGAGTCAGCACCGCCCAGAACGGTCGCGACGCGCTGCGCCAACTCTGTTCCCGCAGTTCCGAGGACCGGCCGTATGACGCAATCATTCTGGATATCGTGATGCCCGACATTGACGGTTGGGAGGTCCTGCGGGCCATTCAGAACAACCCGCTGTGGAAGGACATCCCGGTGGTGGTCATCTCGGGGTTCGCCCACGATCCGAGGGACTATACGCAGGTCACTCGCTTCAACGCCGTCCTAGTTGAGAAGCGGGAGGATTTCGTGGATGTCGTGGGGGAGGTGCTCGATCGCGTGCTGGCCGCGCCCGCCTGAGCAGCAGTCGCGGCGAGAGCGTTACCTGAATGTAGAGCCACCAACAGCGCGGGCTTACGGGCCCGCGCTGTTGCTGTCCTGCGTCACTTGGCGATGACCTTGATCGCCAGATCGGCCGTGAGGGGCGGCAGAGCCAGCGCCAGGTTACCATCCGCGGAGTTGGCGTCCTGGGTCCTCTGGACCTTCCCCGCCACGGGATCCCAGAACTCCACGCGGTAGTCACCTGGCTTCAGCCCGCTCAGCGTCGCCGTGACCCCCGTAATCGGGTTTCCTCCCCCGTCCCGCCGTCCCAGGCCGTCAAAGTTGTAGACGTAAAGCCGCGCCGCGTCCTCACTCTGCATCGCCTGCACTTTCAACGGCGTATCCGGCGTGAGCGGGACCTTGGTCAGCTGATACCCTTTACCCCGCCGGTCCTCGCCCGCCACAAAGGCCTGCAGGCCCTTCATGTAGTCGCCCAGCTTGTACTGTTCCCATTCCTTCTGGTACCAGAAAGCCCCCGGCGCCGACCACGGCATCATCGCTGACACCCACATCCCGCAGCGGAACTCCTGTAGCCAGCGCGACTCCGGCACCGGCAACTCCGAAGTCTGCGGGCCGTACTCGATGAAGATAAAGGGCTTGCTGTAGTTGAGCCGCTTGGCGAACGACTCATTCATCCCCTCGTCGCGCCGCTTCCAGTAGGAGTCGGACTGGATGTATTCGATCTCCGGGAGATTCCACAGTTCCTCGCCGCCCTGGCCCCCTCGGTCCCAGTACAGGGCGATATGCGAAACGATCATGTGCGGCTGCTGGTCGGCCTGCCGCAGGTACCGAGCCATCTCCTTGTGCCAGGCCGCTGACTGCTCCGGGTTGTACCCCTCCGAAAGGTCGATCTCATTCCACAGGTCCCAGGAGAAGACATTGCGGCTGTAGCCCCAGCGTGCCGCGATGTACCGGTAGCGTTGCTTGACATCCGCCTTGGCCTTCTCGCTGGTGAAGAACATGAACGGCGCCGGCAGGAAACCCCCGTTCTCGATGGCGTAGGGGTTGTATTGCCACTCCGCGTCGTACTTATCCTGGCGCAACTGGCCGTGCGACCCCAGGGTGATCTCCAGCAACAGGTCGTTCCGTGCGGCCAAGTCCACCGCGTAGTCCAGCCGCCAAGCGTTGTACTGCGCGTACCGCCCCAGATCGGCAAAGCGCGAGTGGTACTTCTGGCTCCACTCAATCCCTGCCCACCATGCGCACATCCAGGTTCGTACTACATTGATCCCGGCCTGCCGGAAGAGGGGGAAGAAGTGGTCGAAGTCATAGGTTCCCGGCTGCGCCTCAGCTTGATCCCCGCCATCGCGCATGTTAATGGCGAAGGGGTACAGGTAGTCCCCATTCTCATACTCGAAGTAATGCGGATCGCGCTTGCTCACCCGGGCGAGGCCCTGGGGGTGTATCGGCGGCCCCGCCGTGAACTGCTCCTCGGCGCTCTTGCGCATCCCGAGCGCGTCCCGAACTTGCACGTAGTAGCTCCACTTGCCGACTTCCCGGGGCGCGAACCGCACCCGCCACTGCGGTCCCCCGACCGGCGTCAGGCGCTCATACCCCTCCGGCGACTTGGTGCGGGTGAAGCCCTCATAGAAGAAGCCAGGGACGGTCACGGCCCCACCAGTGGGGGAGAGGAAGTGCCCCTCCACCTGTACCATCGCCGGATCGTACGGGTTCTCGTAGAGCTGATCCACCGGCCAGGACAGTTCGAACTTCTCGTATTGTGGGACCTGCGCGGCGTTGGCGGTAGGGGCAGCCAGGGCGGGGGGGGAGGCGGCTCCCCGCGTCTGCGCGCCCAGGGGGGCCTGATAGTCGCTCAGGGTCAGCCGATCAACCAGCACGCTACCGGTCCACGCCTTCTCGGAGAAGAACCGGATTCCGAATTCCTTCGGCCGGAAGGTCGTGTCGTACCAGGTCTGCTGGTGCCCACTCGGTTCCCAGTCCGGGCTGAAAGGGTGCAGGGAGAGCGAGAAGGTCATCCACTGCCCGGGTGTAAACGGGGCCCGCTGCTTGGGGTCAGTGCGGTCGTGGAGCGGGTAGGCCTGGTACCAGTAGTAGTGGTAGTCCTTGAGGTAGACCTGCAACTCCGCGCCGCTCGGGAAGTCCTTCGGGACGCGCACCCGGAAGGTAAGGCGCTGGTAGCCGGACCAGTCCTCCCAGCAGCGATAGGAGGCTCCCATCGCTCCGGGGAGAGAGCCGGCCAATTCCAGCGCCGGCCCTCCGCTCGCCCCGCCGGTGGGCACGATCCCGATCTGCTTGGAGCCCGCGTCCAGCTCACACGGGCGCCAGGTGCGGGCGTCAATCGAGAGGGGAAGAGAAGCGGGTCGAGTCTGTGCGGGGGCGGGCCCGGCCACGAGAGAGAGCAGCGCGCCGGCTAGAACGACCAGAAGCTGGCTGTTGCGATAGTGAGGGATAATGGTCATTGGCATGGATACTACGTCGCCGACGCGCCATATCTACAAACGCTTGAGTGACGGAGAGTGTTCCTACCTCGGTGACCGTCCGCGCAGGAACTCCCCAATACCCTCCGCGGCCCGGAATCCCTCCCCCACGGCCTGGGCGAGCGTTGCCCCGCCGTTCACCAGGTCGCCACCGGCAAAGACGCCTGGCCGCGAGGTCTGCATCCCTGCATCCACGGCCGCCAGGCCTCCCCGCGTCAGGTCCACCCCCTCCAACGCCGCCCGCACCGCCGGCGAGGGTTGCTGCCCGAGCGCCTCGACCAGCAGGTCTACGGGCAAGGCCCGCTGCGACTCCGGCTGCGCCAGTGGCCTCCGCCGCCCGCTCCCATCCGGCTCTCCCAGCAGCGTACTGACCACCTCCACCGCCCGCAGCCTCCCCTGCCTATCCGCCACGTAGTCTACCGGCTGGGTCAGGATCAAGAAATGCACGCCGGCCTCCAGCGCCTGATCGCGTTCGGCGGGCCACGCAGGCATCTCGGCAAAGGACCGCCGGTACACCAGGTACACATCCCGCGCCCCATGCCGCTGCGCCGCCATCGCCGCGTCTATCGCGGTGTTCCCTCCACCCAGCACCGCTACCTTCTCCGGTACTATCGCCTCGGGGTCGGCCTTCATCACTCGCAGAAAGCTGAGTGCATCCACGACCCCCTCCGTTGGTCGTGTCGCCCCGGGCAGGGCCGCCGACTCGCCCAACCCCATCCCCAGGAACACCGCGTCAAATCCCTCCGCGAGGAGACCCTCCACTGCGAGGTCCTCCCCCAGTCTCACCTCATACTGACGCTCCAGGCGACCCCGACTGTCGCTGTCCAGGATCGCCGTCAGTTCACCGTCCAGCGCCTCACTGTCGAGACGCTCCGAGGGGATTAGTTCCCGTGCCGCGCCGCCGGTTTCGGGTGCCGCGTCAAAGACCGTCACCCGATGCCCCTGCTCCAACAGTCGCACCGCCGCCGCCACTCCCGCCGGCCCCGCTCCCACTACGGCTACGCGGTAACCGCTGTCCTCCTCCGGTACCTGCAGCACTGTCCAGCCTTCCCGCCGCGCCTTCTCCGCCACATACCGCTGCAGCGCTCGGATCGGTACGGCGCCGGTGCCAATGTACTGCTGGACGCATGCGCCCTCGCACTGCACCTCCGCCGGGCAGACGTGCGCGCAGATCTCCGGCAGCGGGTTATTGCGCCGCAAGATCTCATAGGCCCGCCGCTCCTCGCCGTCCGCTAAGGCTCGCACGAACCCGGGCACGTTCACCCCCGCCGGACAGGCCATCTCGCAGGTCGGTGCTACACAATCGCGGCACTGCGCCGCCAGCTCCCGGACCACTTGCGGATCTCGCATCCGCCCTAGCTGGAAGATGGGTCCGTAGATTTCGCTATCGCGCACCGGGCACCCCGCCCGGCCCCCGTCGCGCATGATCTGGGTGCAAGAGGAGCACGAGATGCACAGTTTCGTCGGCGTGAGCGACCCAGTCTCCATCAGCTCCCGCGCGAAGTCCGGGTAGGCCAGGGCCATGCGTCCCACCCCGGCCATGGCTGCCCATCCCCGCTTGACCATCGCCGCCGCCACCGGCGGGAAGAACTGGCGCAGCCAACTGAAGCCCGTGGCGATCAGCGGCAGTTCGGGGAGCGCCTCGTGGATCTGGCGGTTCAGGTCACACATCAGCGCGATGTCCACGAGCGGGTGCTCTTGCGGGATGTACCCACCCACCTCCGCGGTGTCATACGGTCGCTCCACATGCGGGTTGTAGTACGGATTCCCGTAGCCCAGGTTGACGAAGGCCACGCCCGCCGCCTGCAGTTGCCGCATCAGCTCGATCGGCTCGGCCAGGTCCGGCGCCATGGTCCCGTCCGTGGCCATGCCGAATCCCCAGGGGTAGGGCAGCGCGTCGTAGACGTTCAGGCGGGTGGTGAGGACGACCTCCGGCACCTCCGCCCGGATCCGTCGCGCCACCTCGAGCAGGAACCTCGTCCGGTTCTCAAAGCTCCCGCCGTAGCGGCTGTCTTCGCGGGTATGCGAAGCCAACAGCTCGTTGATGAGGTAGCGGTGAGTCGCCTTGAGGTCCACCGCGTCGAACCCCGCCTCCCAGGCCAGGCGAGCCGCCGCCACGTACTGGTCCTGCAGCGCGTCGAGTTCCGCATCAGCAATCAGGGGATAGTCCGGGGACAGTTTGTGCCGGGGATCAAGCGGCTCCGAGTGGTGCGCAATGATCGGCTCGGGGAGCCCCCGCGGTTTGCTGTAGCGCCCGGAGTGCGTCAGTTGGGCCACTAGCATGGGCCGGTGAGTCTCGCCGAACACTGCCCGTGCCGCCGCGTGGGTCTCCTCCACCAGCCGGTGCAGCCCGTCTCGGTTCTCCGGCGTGAGGTAAAGCTGGCGGGGATTGGCCCGGCCCTCGAAGACCACCGCCGTCGCCTCCAGCCAGATCATCCCCGCCCCGCCTGCGCCAAAGCGTCGGTAGCGCCGGAAGGTCAGCTCCTGCGGATAGCCGCGCGCATCTCCGTCGCAGCCCTCCACCGGATGGATCATCAACGCATTGGGTAGGTCGTGCCCGGCTAGCGAGATCGGCCGCGTCAGCGCCGCGATGTCATCGTCATGGGGCAGCTCAACCCCTAGCTCGGCTAGCTTGGCCTCAATCTGAGTCCAAGTGTCGAAATGGAAGGGCTCGTGTGGCGACGGCTTGAGTAAATCCATGAGGCGGAAACGGTCCTTTACCGTGGTGGATCATGCCACCCCTATGCCGCCTCTCGAGAGGGGGGCTAGGAGGCGAGGGTTATTGCCCCTTATCCATCACCCGGTTCACATTGTTCGCCGCGTCCTTCAGTCCCCGCTCCACGCTCTTCTTGCCCACCCAGATCAGGTCAAACTGGTCCTTCAGATACTGGCTGACTTCGGACCACTGGGCGATGTTAGGTGGCGTCTGGCCATAGCCGATGGCGTCCACGAATACCTTGCGGTTGTGCTTGCTCGAACCCTTCAGGTACGCCCCCTCCGCCACCGACTTGCGCGACGGCATTTTCTCCAGCTTGGCCGCCATGTACTCCTGTGCATGGGGGCTCATCAGGAACTTGAACAGTTCCCAGGCTTCCTGAGGGTGCTTGCAGGTCGCCGAGATGGCGTAGTTCTCCGTGCCCAGCAAGGTCGCTGCGCGCTTCCGGGTGGGCAGGGGCGCGATATCCCACTGCAACGCCGGTTGCTTGAGTAGCGTCTGTACGTCCCACGGCCCGGTCATGAACATGGCCACCTTGCCCGACATGAGCATGCTCACGCCTTCATTCTTCTCACCGGCGGTGGCCGGAGGGCAGTACGCGTCCTGGAGGCGCAGGTCACGCACGAAGGTCAGGGCCTCAATCGCTTCCGGGGAGTCAACGACACACCGCTGTCGGTCGTCACTCATGATGTTGGTGTTGTTCTGCCACAGCCAGGGATACAGGCGCGTGTCCCAGAAGTCTATGTACGCGCCCCACTGCTTCTGCTGGCCCTCGCCCTTGGTCAGGCGCCGGCAGGTCTCCCGGTAGTCGTCCCAGGTCCATGACTTGCCCGCCCCCGGATAGGGTACGCCCGCCGCATCGAACATCGCCTTGTTGTACACCAGCGCCAGTACCGAAGTGTAGCGCGGCAACGAGTACAGTTTGCCCTCCCACTTGCAGATGTCCAGCAAGCGCGGGTAGATATCCTGGAGGTCAAAATCCTCGTCCTTGTCCAGCAGCGGCCCGAGGTCAGCCAGCGTCCCCTTGGAGGCCAGTGGCAGATAGTACGCCCCGTGCAGCGACATGACATCGGGTGGCGTCCCCGCCGCGATCATCGTCTGCAGCTTCTGCATCGCCTCTCGGCTCCCGGGCATGTTCTGTATCTGCACCTTGATCCCGGGGTGTTGCTGCTCAAACTCCTTGACCAGCGCCTGATTGGCTTCCAGTTCCGTGACCTCGGTCCAGGTGAACAGCACCAACTCGACCGGCGCGCTGCCCGCCCCTCCGGCTGTCGCCGGCTGCCCGCCCGCGGGCGTCTGGACTCGTTGTATACACCCAGCCATCAGCATGCCGCCTAGCAAGGCTACGGCTACCAGAAAACTGCGCATGGAATACGTCTCCTCATTTGTCCTGTGCGACAGCATCGTCGCTCAATTCGTGCAGACACAGCGCGACCGCCACCGTCGCCGCCGTCTCGGCGCGCAGCACGCGCGCACCCAGGCTGGCTGGCTGCAACCCGGCCGCCACCGCCTGCGCCACCTCGGCGGGGGTGAAATCCCCCTCCGGCCCGATAAACAGCCCCAGGGCCCCCGTCGTGCCCAGTTCCGCTAGAACGCGCTTAAGCGGCGGCGGATTCTCTGTCGCCAGAAGCGCGAAGATGATACCAGGAACCTCCTGGGCTCGCCAATGCGCCAGCCCCTCCGGCAACTCCAGGGGCGCCGACACCGGTGGAATCGTCGGCGACTGGCACTGCCTCCCCGCGGCCTCCGCAATTCCGTTCCAGCGCTCCACCTGCGCCGCCAGGCGATCCTCCCGCGGCCGGACGACTGACCGCTCCGTCACCAGTGGGACGATCTCCGCAGCACCCACTTCCGTCGCCTTCTCCAGCATCCACTGAAAGCTCTTGTGCTTGGTCAGTGCCGCGTATAGCACCACCCGCACCGGCGGCTGCGGCCTCCCCACGCGCACCGCCACTACCCGCGCCGCCTCGCCCTCCAGCCGCGCCTCCGCCTCCTGCCCGTCCGGCAGCACCGCCACAAACGCCTCCGGTTCGCGCAGTCGCAGCACCTCCCGCAGGTAATGCCGCTGCTCCGCCGCCAGCGGGATGACGTCACCTGCGCCGTAGGACCGCCCGACGAAGATGCGGGTCACGAGAGCTCCCTCCGCCGCGCCACTACCGCCACCCACTCCCCCCGGTGCGCCTCCTCTGCCACCTCCAGCCCCGCCGCCCGCAGCGCCTCCACTAGCGCCGGCTGGCTCGTCTCGCTCGTGCCCGACAGTATCGCTCGGCCACGTGGCTGCAGGTATCCAGCCAGCCGCGGAATCAGCCGCAGCAGAAAGGGGGTATGCACGTTAGCCACGATCACGTCGTACTTGCCCCCCAGGTTCTCCAGGGCGTTCCCGGTCTCCACGGTGCACCGCTGCGCCACCTCGTTGCGCCGGAAGTTGCGCTGCGCCACCTCCACCGCCACCGGGTCCACCTCCCACCCCCGTACCGGGCCACTTCCCAGCCGCGCCGCCGCAATGGACAGAATCCCTGACCCAGCGCCGATGTCGGCCACGGTATCTCCGGGATTCAGGTGCGTTTCCAGCACCTCCAGGCACATCTGCGTGGTCTCGTGCGTCCCCGTCCCGAAGGCCATCTCGGGGTCCATCTGGATAATCAGGTCGTCTGGCCGCGCGGCCCCCGGCTGGTCCTCCGGCGGCCACGCCTCCCAGGTAGGCTTGATCACAAGCCGCCGCCCCACGCGTAGGGGGTGGTAGTGCGCCTTCCAGGAGGTAGCCCAGTCTTCCTCGGAGATCGTCTCCGTCTCGACCCGCAGTTCGGTGTCCAGGTCGTTCTCGCGGGCGAACTCCTCCCAGCGCCGCGTTACCGCGGCCACCACCTGGTCCGCCTGGTGTGGGTCGGCGCAATAGGCGGTCACCACCGCCGCGGATCCCGGTTCCGCGGAGACGCCACGACCGGTTAGAGCGATCAGCCAATCGCTGACCAACTCTTCCCATTCAGCAGGCATAGTGAAACGGAGAGCAGACCAGGAGGTGGGGGAGAGGGTGTCGGTGATGGGGTCAGCCTCCCAGGGAGTCGCGCAGGCGGTCGAAGATGCCCTTGTGAGGCGACGGCGGCTCGAACCCGTTCTCGCGCGCCAGTTCCTCCAAGAGCTCTCGCTCACGCCCCTCGAGATTTCGGGGTATGACTACCTGCAGATTGACCACTAGCTGACCGCGCCGGCCGCCGTTCTTATCCGGCAGTCCCTCGCCGGCCACCGCTAGCCGGTCCCCGGGCTGCGACCCCGTCGGCAGCGGCACCTGTGTCTCGCCGGTCAGCGTGGGGATGGTCAGCGTATCCCCCAGCGCCGCCTGCAGATAGCTGATCTGGTGAGTCATCTCGAGATCTCGTCCGCGCCGCGTGAAAATCGGGTGCTTCTTGACGGCCAACCGCAGCAGCAGGTCTCCGGGCAGCCCACCCGGGACCTCCTCGCCCGCCCCCCGCATGACCAACTGATCCCCATGTCCCACTCCTGGCGGCACCTGCGCCGTCACTGTCTCGCGCCGCTGGGCGACGCCCTGCCCCTGGCACGCCGGGCATAGTTGCTCGGGGATCTGCCCTGCTCCGGCGCAGTGCGGGCAGGTATTGACCGTAGTCATTACGCCCAGGAAAGTGTTCACGGTCTGGCGTATCTGGCCCTGCCCGCCGCAGGCGCTACACCGGTTCAACGAAGTTCCCGGCTCAATGCCCTCGCCCTGGCAGTGCTCACACAGGGCGGGGCGGGTGTAGGTGACCTCGCGCTCGGCGCCGGCCAGCACGTCGTTGAGGTCAAGGGTGAGGGTTACCTCGAGGCTGCGGCCCTGGCGGGGACCGGCGCGACCAGGGCTGCCCACGGGGTTGCCGCCAAAGGCGGACTCGAAGATCTGCCACAGATCGGGCATGCCGCCAGCAAAGAGGTCGCCGCTTGCCCCACCCAGATCATACCGGCGTCGCTTGTCCTCGTCGGAGAGCACGGCGTAGGCCTCGGAGATGCGCTTGAAGGTCTCCTCCGCCTCTCGGTCCCCGTTGTTGACATCGGGATGGTACTTGCGCGCCAGTTGCCGGTACGCGCGTTTTATCTCTTCCGTGCTGGCCTCACGGCCTACACTCAGTATTTCGTAGTAGTCGGTAACCACTGCGCGAATCACTCGCCTGAATGGGGGAGGTTGCCAAATGGGCCGCCGGCCCGACTCGGCCTAGTCCTCCCCTTTGTCCTCCTCGACTTCCTCGACTTCCTTTTCTTCCTCTGCCTCGCCTATGTGCTCGTCCTTTACCTCCTCGGCCTCCTCCTCCAGTTCCTCCGGTAGGATCTGGTCGGGCTCGTCGCCGAAGCCGAACTCGATCTCCGCCTCTCCCTCGTCGTACTCCTCGCTGAAGGCACTCTCCAGTGCCTCTCCCTCCTCGAGCTCCTCGTCCTGGAGATCTTCTTCTTCGTCGACGATGGCGTCCGTAGCGATCTGGTCCTGGAGACTGCCGCGCCGCACTAGGTAGTCCTGTACTACCGGCTCGGGCTCGCGCATCATTTCCTCGGTGGCGTCCTGCAGCAGGACCTTCCCCGCCGCGATCTCCTCCAGAGCGATAGTCAAGGGATTGCGGGCAGTCGTCTCCACCAGCGGGGGGGCGCCGTCCTTGATCTGGCCGGCGCGTGTGGCCGCGGCCACCACCAGATCAAAGCGGCTTCCGAAGTGGCGGGATAGTTCATCAATTGAAATGGGGTTCACGTGGGCGACCTCCGTAGTGTAGAGACAGAACAAAAGGGGCTCTAAAGTGGACAACACAAAACGCCCGGCCCTCGCAGCCCGGCTCATAGCTTGCTTGCGATTGTGAGCATTCAGTATACCGACCGCAAGGCCGAGTGTCAATCATGGGTCCGGTTAGCAGGTACACGCCACCGGCTGGGGAATCATACGCGCCATGGGAGTATCTGCCGAATCGTCCGTCCCGTGCAGGAGATGATTGCCATGTCCGCACTGAAGCTCACACCTGCTCGCGTCAATCCTGTCGTGACCTGCCCCGGAGAGCGCCGTCTGAGTCTCGACGGTCCCTGGTGTTTCGCCCTCGACCCCGAGGACCGCGGCCTTGCCCAGCGCTGGTTTGCCCATCCGGAGGTGCTGACCGACACGGTCCAGGTGCCCGGCTCCTGGCAGGGCCAGGGCTTCGGCGGTGACGGCGAGGAGACGGTTCAGGACTTCCGCCTCCGTGCCCGCACCTACCGGGCCACCTACACCGGGACGGGCTGGTACGCGCGCCTTCTCGCTGTGCCCGAGGAAGAGGAATGGACGGGCTCCCGGCTGTGGCTCAACTTCGGCGGCGCACACCCGAGCGCCCAGGTCTGGCTGAACGGTCAACCCATCGGCGAGAACGACCTCCCCTACGTCCCCTTCGCCTTCGAGGTAACCGACTTGCTCCGCCCCGGCGCCCAGAATGATCTCGTGATCCGCGTACACGAGCATAACCGTCACCTGGGCTTCTCCTACAACTGGCAGGGCAACTGGTCCGGGCTGTACCGCAGCGTGGAGCTAACCGCCACCGGCCCCGCCCACCTGAAGCGCCTCTGGCTATGGCCCCAGCCCGAGCGTGAGCTCCTCGTCGTCCGCGCACAGCTCGGAGGCGATTCCGGTCTGGTCCCCATGGTTCTCCGGCTGTCGGTATCCCTCCGGAACGATTCTGCCCCTCCTCTCACCGCAGAAGTCCCGGTCACGGAACCAGAGCTGGAGTACGAGTTCCCCCTGCCCTCTCCCCGCCTCTGGTCCCCCGATACTCCCCACCTCTACCACGTTGATGCCGCACTGTACCAGGGAGAGATGCTTCTCGACGCCCGCGCCGACCGCGTGGGCTTTGTGGCCCTGGGTACCGAGGGCAAGCATTTCCTGATCAACGGTGAGCCTTTCTACATGCGCGGCAGCGGCGACTTCCTCGCCAACCCCGAAACCGGATCGCCTGACACCGACCGCGACCGCTGGCGCCGTAAGCTGCAGACCCTCCGCGACTACGGCTACAACCACGTGCGCTGCCAGTCGTACGCCCCTAGTCCCGAGTACCTGGACGCGGCCGACGAGGTCGGCCTGCTCGTACAGAGCGAGTTGGGGGTGCTGGGCGCCTGGGGCGGGCACAGCGAGTGGCACATCTACCCGTGGCCCCAGCCCACGGCGGACAATCGCGCGATTCTCCAGCGCCAGTGGGACCTGGTCGTTGAGCGCGACGTAAACCATCCCTCGGCCAATCTCTACTGCATGAGCAACGAATGGCCTCCGGACATGCCCTACCCGCGCACGGCCTGGGACTGCTACCGGCGCACCAAGGCCCTCAAGCCCACGGCTTTCGTCATCTGGACCGACGGCACTTACCGCGCCGACCTCCCCGGCGACTTTGTCAACGCCGAAGCGGCGATAGACGCGGAGTGCGATCTGCCCGTGATCCAGCACGAATTTCGCTGGTGGAGTTCCTTCCCCGACGTGCGCCTCATGGACCGCTACTCCGGCGCGATCCGCCCCTACGGCGCCCAGATCGCCCTAGAGGCCGCCTCCCGCCACGGCCTCACCCACATACTGCCGGAGGCCGCTGCCAACAGCCAGCGTCTGCAATTCCTAGAGGCTAAGGCGAAGATGGAAGCCTGCCGCCGCGATAATCCTCGCCTGGCCGGCATCAGCCACTTCAGTTTCACCGATCTCAACCCCTCCCCTCAAGGGATCGTGGACGAGTTCTACGAGCGCAAGTACGCGGACGCCCAGACCTGGCGGCAGACTAACGGTGACACGGTGGTGATGTGCAGCCTTGGTTTCGATGACCGCGTCCTCGGCCCGGGTGACGCCCTCCGGTGCGCCTTCTCTGTCTCCGACTTTGCCCACCCACCCTTCTCGGCTCCGACGCTGGAGTGGCAGCTGGTGGCCGACGGGCGGGTGCTCGACAGCGGCGAGCTTACCTATGCCCACCAGCCCTATAGCACCTGTTCGGTGGGGGAAATCGCGTCAACCATTCCCTCTGTCGATCAGCCCTTCGCCGCCCACCTGCGTGCCTCCCTCCACGAGGCCGGCCGCACCGTCACCAATCAATGGAGTCTCTGGCTCTTTCCCGACCCGCCGCCCCTCCCCGCTGGCGTCGCCGTATATGGCCAACCGCAGTACAGCTGGCTACGGTCCGTATCGGGGCTACCGGCGGCTACCCCCGAGAGCTTGGTGTCGGGCCAGGTGCACCTGGTGCTGACCGAGAGTCTTGACGAAGCTATGTCCGCCTTCGTCCAAGCCGGCGGTCGAGTCCTGCTGGCGGCCGGGGAGGGTCTGGTGCGGCCCTTGCATCCCAAGCTGGGCATGCGCAATCAGTACTTCTTCACCCCGCCGGCTAACTATCCCGCCTACGAGGATGGTCAGGACGGCACCATCATCCTGCCCCACCCTCTTCTCGGCGACTTCCCCCACGAGGGCTTCGCTGACCTCCAGTTCTTTCGGCTCATCGACGGCTGCCCGCCGCTGGACCTGGAGCCCCTCGGTCTGACCGCAGCCGACCCGGTGATTCGGGTGATCCATTCCTACCCGGTCGGTCGGCCTCTGGGCTACCTCCTGGAGTGCGCCTGGGGCCAGGGCAGTTTCATCCTGTGTTCCCTGGGCCTGGACCAGTCACATCTGGAGGCGCGCCACCTGCTAACACGAATCTGCGCCTACGCCCTGGACTCGCCGTTCCAACCCAACCTGGGGCTAACCGCTGAGGCGCTGGCGAGTCTCCAGCGTGCGGCCTCCTTCATCTAGACGAACCTGCGCGCCCGCCGGCATAGCTTGACCCCTCAACAATGACTATGCTATGCTTCGCCTGCTAGTTTTCGGACGAGACAGGGCGACAAGACCATGCTAAGAGTGGCTATCTTCGGTGCGGCAGGTTACGGCGGAGTCGAGTTGATTCGCCTGCTGCTTGCCCATCCCGAGGTCCAAGTAACCTACCTCGGCGGGCACAGCAACGTCAACGAAAGGCTTGGCGACCTCTACCCCCACCTCCTGGGTGACCTCGATGCCGTCATCGGCCCCAGCGTGGTGGAGCTTGCCCTGGCGGAAGCCGACCTGCTGTTCTCTGCGCTGCCTCACGCCGTCGGTGCCCCCTTGGTGGCAGAAGCGCTCCGGGCGGGCGCCAAGGTCATCGACTTTTCCGCGGATTTCCGCCTCAAGGATGCCGCCGTCTACGCGCGCCACTACGAGGAACATCCAGCCCCGCACTTGCTGGAGAAGGCCGTCTATGGCCTGCCGGAGTTGCACCGCCGGGAGATCAAGCAGACCCGCCTGGTGGCCGTGCCCGGCTGCTACCCCACCGGCGCTATCCTGGCCCTGGCCCCGGCCGTGAAGGCTGGCCTGATCGAGCGCCAGGGGATCATCGTCGACAGCAAGTCCGGGGTCAGTGGGGCCGGCCGGACGAGAATGACCCTCATGACCCATTTCGCCGAGATCAACGACTCGGTGCAGGCCTACAACGTCGCCAAACACCGCCACCACCCGGAGATAGAGCAAGAGCTGGGCACTCTCGGCGGCCCGGTCGGCGTCACCTTCACGCCCCATTTGATGCCCACGACCCGCGGCATCCTGACCACCGCCTACGGCCGTCTCCGGCCAGGCCTCGGTCAGGAGCAGGTCGAATCGGCCTACCGCGCCTTCTACAAGGCCGAGCCCTTCGTCACTGTCCTGCCTTGGGGCAAGCAGCCCGCGACCAAACACGTCAGCGGCTCAAACCGCTGCCACCTCGGCCTAGCCATCGACGAGGCCGCCAGCCTGCTCATTGTCACGAGCGTCATCGACAATCTGATCAAGGGCCTCAGCGGCGCCGCCGTCCAGTGCCTCAACCTGATGCAGGGGTGGCCCGAAACCACCGCCCTCGAGCGCCCCGCCATGTGGCCGTAGCGACCTCGCTGGCCGGGCCCGTGCCGCAACCACACCGAGTATCGACTGTCTCCCCGAGGAGCGCCCAATGACCGACACGCCCTTCCACGAAATCCCCGGTGCCGTCACTGCCCCGCGGGGCTTCCGGGCGGCAGCGATCAACTGCGGCATCAAGCCTCACCAGTTGGACCTCGCCCTGGTCTGCTCGGACCTGGCGGCAACCGCCGCTGTGACCGTCACCACCAACCGCTTTCGCGCCGCCCCCACTTACGTGACCGAGGAGCACGCGGCCGACGGCTTCGCTCGCGCGGTCATCACCAACAGCGGCAAGGCCAACGCCGCCACCGACGAGCGCGGGTGGGCCATGGCCCGGGAGATGACCCAACTCGTGGGTGACGCTCTGGGCCTCCCGGCGGCCGAGGTCCTCGTCTGCTCGACCGGCCACATCGGCGACCTGCTGCCCATGGACAAGATCGTCGGCGGTATGCCCCGGTTGGTTGCTGCGCTGCGGCCCGACGGTGGGGAAGAGGCGGCCCAAGGCATTATGACCACCGACACCTTCCCCAAGCACCTGGCCGTGGAGTTCGAGGTAGAGGGCAAGTCCGTCCGCTTGGGTGGAATCTGTAAGGGCGCCGGCATGATCTGCCCCAACATGGCTACCATGCTCTGCTACCTCACCACCGACCTCGCGGTCCCTGCCGACCTGCTCCGCCCCGCCCTGCGCGCGGCCGTGGACCAGTCCTTCAACTGCATCACCGTCGACGGCGATATGTCCACCAACGACACCGTCATCCTCCTCGCCAACGGCGCCTCCGGCGCAGCCGTCACGTCCGCCGACGATCCTGCGTACGGCACCTTCTGCGCCGCCTTGCAGCATGTCACCCGAGAGCTGGCGAAGATGATCGCCCGCGACGGAGAGCGCTGCACCAAGTTCGTCACCATCCGCGTCACCGGCGCCCAGGGCTCTGCTCAGGCCCGCCACGTCGGTCGCACTATTGCGAACTATCGCCTTATGCAGGCCGCTATCTTCGGTGGCGACTACAACTGGGGCCGCCTCGCCGCCGCCGTGGGCTGCGCCGGCGACTTCATCGAGCCCCGCTTGCTCACGCTCACCATGGTGGGCATAACGCCCTGGGAGAAGGGCAGGAATCTTGACTTCGACCTGACCGAGGGCCGCCGCCGCATGACCGCGCCGGAGATATCCATCGAGGTAGACCTGGGCCTCGGCGCCGCTGAGGGCACCGTCTGGACCTGCGACCTGACCCCGGGGTATGTTGAGTACAACGCCGAGTACGAGACTTCACTGTTCGGAGAGACCCAGGAGGACTGAGCGACAAGCTAGGCCGCGTACCCGCGGCCGCTGTTGAGGGCTGCGCCCGGACCGCGCCCAGAGGACCGAAGCTCCGCCATGGAGCGGCTGCTTGCTCCACATGCTCGGCCTTCCCCACCCGGAGAAGGATATGCCGTTGGCGGCGAGGAAGACGTTCTGGAACGGATAGGCATGTTTCGTATATGCGTGATGTGCCTGGGACTGTCGGCGATGCGAGGAGAGAAGACTGCCGCACCGCCGTTCTGAGCGGGGCATGCCCTGTCCTCTCCGGGTAGGAGCGAGGTAGGGGATGAGACTCCCCGCTGGACTGCCGACTACACAGGCCCTGATCCCAGCCGCTGAGGATTCCATTTTGCGCTACGGAATCATCTCCGATATCCACAGTAATCTCTCTGCCCTGGAGGCGGTCCTCACCCTCGCCCGCCGGGGTGAGGTCGAGGAGTATGTCTGTCTCGGCGATATCGTCGGCTACGGGGCCAGCCCCAACGAGTGCTGCGAAATCGTGCGCGACTTGCCGGTAACGGTTATCTGCGGCAACCACGATGTGGCGGCCATCCAGCCCGGCCGCGAAATCTGGTTCACTCCCGCCGCCCGCGCCTGCATCCTGTGGACGCGCGAGGTCCTCACCGACGAGAATAGAGACTTCCTGGCAGCCCTGTCCCCCCGGGCAAACGTGGCGGGAGCGGCGATGTGCCACGGCTCTCTCCCCGACCCGGATTTCTACACCACTACCCCCGAAGAGGCTCTGCTCAGTCTCCGCATGATGGAGGGGCCTCTGGCCTTCTTCGGGCATACCCACTTCGCCGAGTGGTTCTGCCATGGCGGCGAGATACTGGTTCCCGAGGAAGCCACCCGCCCGCAAGGCGGCGTGTGTACGCTGGAGGTGGGCTACCAGTACCTACTCAACCCGGGCGCGGTGGGCCAGCCCCGCGACGGCAACCACCAGGCCAGCTTCGCCATCTGGGACACGGAGGCCAGGACGGTGGAGATCCTCCGTCTGGACTACAACATCGCCGAGGCGCAGCGGCGCATATACGCCGCCGGTCTCCCCGAGAACATGGCCCTGCGGCTGACCCTGGGTATCTGACCCCGAGGTTGGGGAGCCGCGGGGGGGGGGCCATCGTGGGGCGGGCATTACGCGGGACACGGGCCCGGCGCGATATCTGTCGCAACGCAGCTTCCGCCGCCTGCCCTTCCCGCCTAGTGACGCGCCTCTCGTGAATGGGTATAATACGTTGTGCAAATAGCCTGATGGCCTCCGTGGTTCGAGGTGACACCCATGCCTCTGGAAGACAGCAAGACTCGCCGTCGCGTCGAGCACGAAATCGCTAAGCACGACCTAGATTTCGCCCTGGCCACCGTGGCGGTGATCAACCAGGTCGCTTACTTCACCGGCCGTATCCGCTCGATGCGCGGTACCGGCCGAGGTGGAGAAACCAAGAAGGCGATGGAGAGAGTGTGCGAGGCCATTATCGCGCTCCCTGGCATCAAGGATGTAATCCTGGACTGCCAGTTCGACTGAACTGCTCGGTGGGTCCGCCTCTTCCGGGTAGGCGGGCTTCCGGTCCGTTCTGCCTTGTACATGCGTCGCCCAGGGCGCTCTGGAATCTTGTCGTCCGCGGCGGAGCTACCGGCCTTGGCGAACCCGCTCTTCCCTACCTCCTCATGCGTCAGCTCTCTGCCTCACAACTCACGGCGCCCGTTCGCGCGCTCCTGCTGGAGATGGCCTTCCGTCTGCCTGAGGACGTTCGCCAGGCCCTGGCGTGCGCTCGCGGCACCGATCGCTCGCCTCGCGCGCGGGAGATCCTGGGGCTGCTCCTGGACAACGTAGCCGCGGCGGAGACTGAGAGTCTCCCCCTGTGCCAAGATACCGGCCTGGTGGTCGTCTTCGCCGAGGTGGGGGAGGAAGTCTGCCTGGAGGGCCACCTGCAGGGAGCGATCGACGAGGCGGTAGCAGCCGCCTACACCGAGGGTTACCTGCGCCCCTCGGTTCTGGCCGACCCTCTGCGCCGCAACAGCAACACCGGCGCCAACACCCCGGCCATCATCCATTTGGAGTGGGTCCCCGGGGACCAGTTGACTCTCCACGTAGTCGCCAAGGGAGGCGGGAGTGAGAACCAGAGCGGCCTGTGGATGCTCTCGCCCAGCCACGGACGCGAGGGGATCATCAGCGCCGTAGTCGAGCGCGTCCGCCGGGCCGGGGGACAGCCTTGCCCGCCCCTCATACTGGGCCTGGGAATTGGCGGCAACTTCGAGACCGCTCCCCTCCTGGCCAAGCGCTCCCTGTTCCGCTCGCTCGGTGAGCCCTCACCCGACCCCGACGTGGCTGCGCTGGAGGCGGAAATTCTGGCGGCGGTCAACGCCACCGGCGTGGGGCCGCTAGGGATGGGCGGCGACACCACTGCCCTGGCCGTCCACGCGCTCACCGCCCCCTGCCACCTGGCCAGCCTCCCGGTCGCGCTCAACGTCCAATGCCACGCCGCTCGTCACGGTACGGTGGTGATCTAACCCATGAGCGACCCCACCGCCTCATCGGAAGCGACTCCCCTGCGCCTGGACCTGCCCTGGGACCACGAGTGTGTCGCGGCTCTCCGCGCCGGGCAGGACGTGCGGCTGTATGGGGAGATATTCACCGCTCGCGATGCCGCTCATGCTCGCCTGCTGGCGGCCCTGGAGGCGGGTGAACCGCTGCCGCTGGAACTGGAGGGCGCAACGCTCTACTACTGCGGTCCCACTCCCGGCCGTCCGCCCCGCGTGGTCGGTGCCGCGGGTCCCACCACCAGCAGCCGCATGGATCGCTATGCTCCCGCTCTCTACCGCGCCGGCGTGCGCGCCACCCTCGGCAAGGGCGAACGGGGTCTATCCGTGCGCGAGGCCTGTTGCGAGTGCGGCGCCGTCTATCTCATCACCGTCGGTGGTGGTGGAGCGCTACTGGGCAGCCGCATCGTGGAAGCCGAGGTCATCGCCTACCCCGAGCTTGGTCCCGAGGCTATCCGCCGCCTGGTCGTCGAGGACTTCCCCGCCTGGGTCGCCTACGATGCCCATGGCGGCAGCATCTTCTCGGACGAGGAGGACCTGCCCTAGGACGGTCCGAATACAAGTGCCGCTCGGTACGAGCGGCGTGAAGTATCCGGCCCCTTCCCGTCGAGCAACATGCGTCTCCGCGGGGCCGAACACGCGGCAGGCAACCAACCGTGTACTTCTTCCTCCCTCCCGTAGCCAACTTCGTGTACGTCCTGGGTCAGCTCGTCCTCCCCGCCGGGCGCCTCGGCCGGGCCCTCGCGCGTTTCTTTCTGACTCAGGCCCTCTTCTTCAACCCTCGGCACGACCGAGCGGTCGGCTACCTCGACTACCTGCGCGGCGTGCAGCAGATGGAGCTGGGCGACCCCGATGAGGCCCTCGTCCTGCTCCGTCGGGCCATGCGCGCCCTCCCCGGCGACCCCGCCGTGGCTCTGGATGCCGGGGTGGCCATGACTATCGCCAGCGAGCACGAGGCGGCGGCCAACACCCTCAGCCGCCTGCTCACCACCCACCCCCGCCGGATGTCCCAGGAACCGCAGCTCTGGTTTGCGCTGGCCTGGTCTTATACGCGTCTGGGGAAGTACACGCAGGCCCTGGAGACAGCGCGGCAGGCTGCCGAGGCCCGGGCTGTTTCCCCCGGCCTGCGGCTCAGCGTCGCCCTGGCCCGTCTGGGCGGCGGCGCGGGCTTGGAGACGGAGGTCATCCAGGCGGTGCTCCGCCGCCATCCGCGTCTGCTCCCCAACGTCCTGGAGTTCCTCGAGCACCTAGCCGAGTCCGGCAAGGCCACCGCGGCTGAATCGCTCCTGGCGGCACTGCCCGAGAGCCTGCGTCCTCGCGGCCTGCGGCTGATCGTCCTGTCCTCCCTCAACCGCGACTCCCTTGCCGCGGCGCGCTGGGGGCTGGATCATCTGCTAGCTGTGGCAGGCCGCGGGCCGCAGGTGCTGCTGCTGGAATCGCGGCTGCGGTTGCACGAGGGGAATCCGAGGGCGGCGATCAAGACCGCACAGGAGGCTCTGGCTCAGGCGCGGGGTCCGGAGACTGAGGCTCCCGCGGAGGAGCGACTGGGGGAGGCGCTGTTGGTGAGCGGTAGGGAAGAGGAGGCCTATGGGCACTTCGCGCAGGCGTTGAGTCTGGGGAGTCGGTCGGCGCTGGCCGGGGGAGTGGTGGCCCAGAGGCTGCTCGCCCAAGGCAAAGTGCAGGATGCCCAGAGCGTTTTCCTGATGACGCGTCAGGGCACTGACCTCGGGGTAGCCTACGCCCACGCCGCGACGGCTCTGATCCTGCTGGAGACCGGGCATCTCTCCGAGGCGGTCTCCCTCGCCGAACAAGCCTGGGAGGCCTCCCGCACCCTCCCCGCTTGGGCGGCCCAACCTCCGGTAACGCGCGCCCTGAACGCGGTGGTCACCAGTGCGGCGCAGCAAGCCTTGGCCCAAGCCCGCGAGGCCAACGACGAACACCTCACCAAGCGTGCCCAACGCCTTCTTCGCCGCCTAACCGCCACTCCCGGCGAGTAGTTCCTGCCCCTGCAGTTGTGCCTGCCTTTGTGCCTGTAGTGTCCTGGCGGAGGGGGTGGGATTCGAACCCACGGCGCCTTGCAGCGCAACGGTTTTCAAGACCGTCGCCTTAGACCACTCGGCCACCCCTCCGCGCAAGAGAAGTATAGCCGGGGCACGGGACCCAATGCAAGTGAGGAGTAGCGGGCCGGGAACCGCCTCTCGTCTCGAACGTTGCGCCCTCCCCTCCCCCCACTCGCCACTCCCCAGCCGCGTGTGCGTCTCGCGCGCACGAAGGAATCACCCGCCTCACCGCGAATACTCCTTCGTCACCGCCCAACTTACGGAGGTCTAACCATGAACAGAACCCTCGTCACCGGCGCCGCTGGACAGGTCGGCTGCCGCGTCGTTCGCCAACTGCTGCAGAAAGGCTATGAGGTCAAGGGCTTGATCCTGCCCAACGACCCAGTCGCGCACCGCTTGTCCGGACTACAGATCGAGGTCCTGGAGGGCGATTTGCTCGACCCCTCCGTGGCCGAGGCGGCCGTGGCGGGCGTGGATGGCGTAGTTCACACCGCCAACCTCGTCTCCCCGCTGGAGGGCATGGACGACGCCGCCTGGTTTGACAACAACGTCCGCACCACCTTCAACATCGTGCGCGCCGCGGGCGACCGGGCTGACGACCTGGAGCGCTTCGTCTCCTTCAGCTCCTCCGGCGTCTACCCCAACGACTCGCACCAGGTCGCCTGTGCTTACCATCCCGTGGACGAGCTGCACCCCCAGCACCCCGAGCCTATCTACACGTTGAGCAAGTGGATCGGCGAGGACATCGTGCGTGCCTACGAGGCCTCCACCGGTCTGCGTGTATCGATCATCCGCCCCTCCGGCATCATGTCCGGCGCCGATGTCCTCAGCCGCTGGACCGCCGGTTTCGTCGCGACCGTGCTGGAGATCGGCATGAAAGCGCCGCAGGGCGAGATGTACCTGGCCGGCGGCGGCGAGCCTTGGGATGACCTGCTGGCGCTCGCGACCGGCCCCGACCAGCCCTGCGCGGTGACCGACACTCAGGGCCGCCCCTGGGCCTACCAGCCGGTGGATGCCCGGGACGTCGCCCGCGGCGCCATCTGCGCTCTGGAGCACCCCGCCGCTCTCGGCGAGGCCTTCAACATTGCCTCCCCCGAGTCCATCACCTACCCCCTGGCCGCCCAGGTCCTGGCCGAGGCCACCGGCCAGGAGGTGCTCGAATGGCAGGCCCCGGTCCGCTGGCTCTATGACCTGGACATCACCAAGGCCAAGGCCTGGATCGGCTACAATCCCGAGTGGGGTGTTCGTGAGATGATCGCCGACGCCCTGGCCTTCCAGGCCGGCGAGACCGACGGGATGGAGTAGGGGGAGTGGCACGTGGGAGGTGGGGAGGGTGGCGTTTGTGTCCCATGCGCAGCAACCGAGGAGAAAGACCATGAACCGCATTCTAGTTACAGGCGCAGAATCCCCCGCCGGGGGTGAGTTAGCCCGGCTACTGCTGGAGGCCGGCTACCAGGTGCGCGCCCTCTTCGCCCCTGGGACCTCGCTGGCAAGCTGGACCTCCAGCGGCGCCGAGCTGGTCCAGGGCACGCTGGACGACGCGGCTCTGGCCGAGGAGACGGTCGAGGGCACCGACGCGGTGGTCCACATGTACGTGCGCATGGAGGCCCCTGCAGGGGTAAGCGACTCGGAGAACCTCCGGCACAATCTGCTCTGCACGCTCAACGCCGCCCGCTTCGCCGCCCAGGCCGGCAAACGCATAGAACGCTTCGTCTGCGGCTCCTCGTCGAGCGTCTATCCCAACGACACCCACGTCATCCGGGCGCTCTATCAGCCGATGGACGAGAACCATCCCCTGCGCCCGCTGGACGCCTACTCCCTGGCACGACTCGGCGGAGAGCGTATCGCTCAGGCCTACTGGCAGGGCCAGGGTCTCCCTATCAGCATCATCCGCGAGTCGGGGGTGCTGTCGGGGAAGGACGTGCTGAGCCGCTGGACCGCCGGTTTCGCCGCCGTGGTCTTGGAGATCGGCCAAGACCACTCGGAGAGCGCGCTATGGGCCCCGGACGGCCGCGCGGCTGTCGCCGAGCTACGCGAGTTGACCGCCGCCGCTCCGGACCAGCCGTGCGCCGTTAGCGACCGCGACGGTCGCCCCTGGCTGTACCAGCCGGTGGACTACCGGGACCTCGCCGCCGGTTTCCTCTGCGCCCTCACTCACCCGCAGGCGGTCGGGAAGGCCTACAACATCGCCTGCGCCCAGCCCATCTCCTTCCCCCGCGCCGCCGCTCTGCTCGCCGAGGCCCTGGGGAAGGAAGTGCTGGAATGGAAGGCGCCCACTCGCTGGGTCTACGACCTCGACTGCACGAAGGCGAGGGTGGAGATAGGCTACAAGCCCAGGTGGACGATCGAGAGGATGATCGAGGAAGCCGCAGGAAAACAGGGACCGGGTCTCTGAGAAAGCGAGGGACGGACATGTTCCCCGCACGCGGAAGACTTGCGGAAAGCGTGCTCGTCCCTGTATTTCTACCTCCAGTTATACAATCCCAGCAATGCCGCCGGCACGTACCCCGGCGTCACTCCGCACAGCCAGCCGTGCTCCGGGTCCAGCCAGTACATGGCGTTGATGCGTTTCCAGCCCCTCTCCACGGTGACCCAGTGCCGCCCGCTGTCGTGGGTGTACAGCACCGCGCAGTCGTCCACCGGCACGCTCCCCTCCCAGCGCACCCCCGCGCTGACCCAGCCTCGACCGTCCTGGAAGAACTGCAGGCCCGTTAGGCTCTGCTGTGGGTTCAGGGGCGTTGCCACCTCCTGCCAGCTCTCTCCGCCATCGGTGGTGTGCAGCAACCGCCCTCCGGCCGCCCAGCCCTCCTGCGGTGTCAGGAACTGGCAGTACCACAGCGACGGCAGGTCCTGTTCCGCCACCAGCCGCTGCCAGGTGTTCCCACCATCGGTGCTTCGGGCGATGAAGCCCTTCGCGCGATAGCCCCCCACGTCCCCTACCGCAAAGTACAGGTTGGGCGTGGCGGCGTAGACATCACGGAGACCTACCCAGCCGGGAATGCCCAGATCCACCGGTTCCCAGCTCTCCCCGCCGTTTCGCGTGACGAAGGCCCGGTCATGGTACATCGCCCACAGTTCCTGCCCGCCGGTGACCTCCAGGTGGATCGCCCCGGAGATCTTCCCATGCAACGCCTCCGTCCAGGTCTCGCCCCCGTCGGTCGAGTGCATCAGCCGCGAGCGGTCCAGCCCGCCGGGGTGGATTTGCCCCAGCGCCCAGATATCGCTCTCTGACCGCATGCGCACCGCGTACCAGTTACGCCCCGTGGTCTTCCCGTCGTCGGCCACCACGTCGAACAGCGGCAGCTTCCGCCAGGTCAAGCCCCCGTCGTCGGTCCGGTACATCCCGTCGTGGCCGATGATCACGCCGGTTAGGTAGTTGATGAAGTGGACATCGTTCTGGCTGCCCCCCAGCGAGCCCATGCCGCTGGCGCTGGTGGCGGGGTTGAGGAAGGTGAAGTTTCCGGGCTGCGTTCGTGGGGTGAGCGGGATGTACAGGAGCGACGCGGCGAGCAGGTACGCTCCCACCGGGGACAGGCCCCAGCCTCGTCTGCAAGGCTGGGGCCTGTCCCCGCCGTTCGCTGGATTGGCGCACGACAGGGAGAGGCAGTTCCTCGCAGACGGAGAAACCCCAGTCTCCCGGGAGGCCCTACTCAACTTCCATCACCCCCCACAGATGCGGCTGGATCCGCGCCTCGATCCCAATGTCGCTGACGATCCCTGCCGCCCGGTTGGCCCAGTACATCCGCAGCACGTCGACCTGGCCCGCCGGGTCGGAGTAGATCACCCCGAAGTCGCCGCGCAGCGCCTGCCCCGGCTGAGGCGTCGAGCGCAACGCCGCCAGGGGGATCGCCGCCTCTACCGTGTAGCCCTCCGGCGTTGTCTTCACTTGAATCTGCGCATTTGTGAGCAGCGTCACCCGGTCCACCTTGGTGTGCTGTGAGGGCGAGCTGAATACCTCCGGCTGGCCCATCCCCGGCACCACGTAGTCATACAGCACTGCCGTGGGCTTGCCGCCGACCGGGGCGATGAGAATCCGCTTGTCCCCGGCCACCGCCTCCCCGCGTCCCGCCAGCGCCTCCGAGTCGGTGCCGATCTCAAAGACCGTGCAGTCCCCACCCTTGAAGGCCAGCTTCGGGTCCTGAGTGGCGTTCTTCCAAGGGCTATCATCGCGGACCTGGTACGCCAAGTACAGGTTCCTGTCATCGTACCGCGCTGCCGCCCGGCAGGTGTGCGCCGGGTCGAAGTAAAAGTCGGCGAAGGTCCCCTCCGCCCACTGCCAGCCACCCAGGTCCCCGTCCACCGCCGGCGGCTGGGCCACGCGGGTGAGCTTTACCGGAGGCAACGCCGCCTCGGCCGCCCGCTTGGCCAGCAGTTCCTCCGCTTGCCGGTACTGCTCCAGCGTGAAGCGGCAGCGCGCCGCGGGCAGCAGTTGCAGGCTGTCCAGGCCTTTGACCTCATGCACCACGCAGGCGCTGTGGCCCTGGACCACGTAGAACCTTCCGTCCTCCGGGCTGCGCAGGAAGAACCCGCCAAAGGGCTCGGCTCCGCAACTGGTCTTGTTGAGCGACATCCCTTGCCTCACCTTCGCCGGCAGGCTCTCCGGCGCCGAGTGCGCGTCCTGGAACAGCTCCCCAATGTACAGCCCATCCGCCGTCATTAGGAACACCTGCCCCATGTTGCCCATCATAGCGAAGACCTCGCCCCGGTCTCCGTCCATCTGCCCGTTACCGATGATGTAGAGCGGCCCGATCAACCTCCCCGGCTGCGCCTGGGGCGAGCGGTGCGAGCCGTGCACCCCCGGCCACTGGTTAGGGTAGACCCAGCGGGTACGGCCGTCGGGCTTGTAGCTGGTCAGCGGGCTCTGGTTCGCCAGGATGTTGCCCTCCCCGTCGCACTTGAGCGAGTTGCAGAACCACTCGACTTGCTGGTCGACGAGCAGTTGCGCTTGGGGTCCGTCGTAGAGAGGCG
>JALGSV010000104.1 GCA_029821755.1 Candidatus Zipacnadum vermilionense
GTCTCGCGTCGTTTCATCGCCATCGGCGGTCAGTCCTCCATGACGTTCACCATTCATCCCGATGGCGCCATTATACCATACGTGTCAAGAGGCCTTTTTCAACGGACTGCTAGGATGGACCGCGTGCTGCACTCCGGGCCCAGGCCGCCGCGACCCCGGCTGAGGTGGTAGCGCCGGCCGCGGCCGCTCTTCAGCGGGAAGAGGTCCACGCCCAACTGGCCGACCCCGTCGTGGCCGCGCATGATCATGTCCTCAGGCAGGCGCCGGAGCCTCACGATCGGCGAGTAGTCCCGGTGCCAGTTGCGGGCTACCGAGTTCCAGATGGCCTTCGTGTCCTTCCGGGTGAAGAGCCTGCGATAGCCCCGGGGCTCGAGCCGGCCCTGGGTCCACACGCACTCGGAGTAGCGCACCGGCATGGTTAGGCCGCCCGTGCCCTTCCAGCGGGCGGAGAGCGTCCCGTTGTGGGCGGTGAAGCTCCAGACCGTCTCGGGCCAGATCTTGTGACAGGCGTCGACCATCTCAGGGGTGGGCAGCCAGCAGTAACTCTGATGGCCGATGGCGGTGACCTCCTCCCAGCCGCGCTTCCTTACCCGCTCGCGCACGCCGTCGATCACCGGCTTCCAGTTGCCGGTTGCCGATCTCGGCCATCAGCCTCATGGACTGGTCCATCAGATCGAAGTGCTCGTCCGACCAGAAGGGCACGTTGTAGTACATCGCCACGTTCTCTGGCGAAAAGACGGTCAGGTTGCGTATCCGGAAGCCCCTGGGATCGGGCAGGGCCCAGCCGTAGACGACCAGTTCCATCGGGACCCTGGTAAGCGGCAGGCTCTGGGCCTCGACGCTGACCATGCCCCGGTAGGTGCCGGGCTCGGCGTCGGAGGGCACGCGCACCGTGATCCACACTGGGGCCACCGCACCGGTGGGCACGACGGGACCCCGGCGGACCAGCCGGGTCTTGACCACCTCTACCTCCGCCGGGAGCGCCTCGAGGAGCGCGTCGCAGCGGCCGACGGGGACCCAGCATGTGTCGGGGTCGGCCGGCGCGGCCCAGCGCACCAGGATCTTCGAGGCGGAGATGATCCCCTCGCCCTTCTTGGCGCGCAAGTCCGAGACGGTGCCCTTCACGCCGCGCAGGGGCGCGCCAGCACTGACCACCAGCCGGCCGGAGAAGACACCGTTGCGCGCCGCGGGTACGCGGATCGGCTTGAGCGCCTCGCCGGTGTCTCCCCACGAGCTGCTGGTGATCGTGTCGAAGGGCAGGCAGTTCCAGACTTGGACTCCCTCCGGTCGCCCGTTGTTGGGCCTGACCGCCGAGCCGCGCGCGGCGGCCAGGCGCAGGCTGCGCAGGCCCGCGTAGGACCAGATGCCCTGCACCCGCCGCATGCCACTGATCGGCCCGATCTTCGCGGAGACGGCCGCTTCGTTCACCGGGGAGCGGTGGATCTCGACGGCCAGGACGTTCTCGCCCTTGCGGAGGAGCGTGGAGTCAATCTCCACGCCAGCCATCTTGCGGTACCGGCGCTCGAAGTTCGCCAAGTTCCTCTTGAGCTCGGCCTCATCCTTGACGAACTTCCCGTACCTCTTAGTCAGCCGCTCTCTCTGGAGAAACTCCCCGCCTGGCAGGCAGTAGAGGTCATGGGCGTATTCCTCGGCGAGCATCTCAGGCGTGAGTCCGCCATCGGGTAGGTGCCCGCGTCCGATCTCCTGGCCGTTGAGATAGACTGCGGCGCCTCCGACGTACTCCAGCGACAGTCTCAGGCCGCGGACCCGAGCCGGGTCATCGACATGAAACCTCCCGCGCAGGCAGATCATGGAATTCCTGGTCGCCGAGTGCCGGGCGTGAGGGCGGCCACCCGTGGTGCTGCCGGGCTGGACCTCCACCGGTGCTTCCTTGCGCGGCCAGACCAGGTCATCGAAGGTCGGCTCCTTCCAGTTCTCGGGAGGCAGCGGCGATTGGTAGTCGGCGTAAGGCTCGGGACCCTTCTGCTTCCGGCGGTCCCACACGGGATTGAGTGCCGTCCTCAGATTTCCCTCCGAGGTGATCACCACCGGGGTCCTATTGACCTTTGCGTGGCCAATGTGACAGGGCGATGTCACCGTCGTCCCCCTCCCCCTTGACGGGGGAGGGTTGGGGAGGGGGTGAGACCGTCGCGTGTGCCTTTCCCCCC
>JALGSV010000105.1 GCA_029821755.1 Candidatus Zipacnadum vermilionense
CTCAATAAGTTTCTCAAAAGCCTTGACAATCGTGGGGGGGGGGATAATTGTGTGACGCCTTCACCCGCATTCCCAGGCGCTTACGCGCCCACGCGGGGAAGGTGAGTAGTTACCATATATCAACAGTAAGAATCGTCGCGGCACGGCTGCGGCGTTTAGTCAGGGAAAGGGAGAAGACAATGAGAACCGTCGGTTTGTTGATTCTGTTCGTGGCTGCGGCGCTGCCGGCTCTGGCCGAGGTAGTCGAGGTGGAGACGGTGGACATCGCGGGTGGCAATGTGATGGCAGCCGAGGGTGCTTCCGCCGGCAAGGCGGTCCGGCTAGACCTGGAACAGGCCCAGTCCGGGCCGATCGCGACCATTCCGCTGGCTGGCCGACAGCCCGGCAAGTACGTAGTGACCCTGCGACTGCAATTCTTCCCGAACGACGTGTACTCGGACTCGTTCGCCCTGGGCGGCGGGGGGCGAAGCTTCATGCCCACCGACTGCCCTGACCCGAAGGCCTCTGCCTGGCGGGTGTGGACGGTGCCGGTGGTGATCGAGGGGAACGAGCCGGAGCTAGTCCTAACTATGGCCCGGCCTCAATCCTACACGGAGCCCAAGACGCGGGCCGTGTTGCTGGATAGCCTGGACCTGCAGGGGCAAGGCGATGAGGCCTTCCTCGTCTCGGTGCAGCCGGATAAGGTCATGTACCAGCCGGGTGAGGAGGCGGTGGCGCGGGTCCTGGTCCGCAACCTGGGAGGGGCGGCAACGCAGAGACTCCGAGTGGTCGAAATCCGCGACCTGGGGATCTCGCGCGAGCTGGGGGAGCAGACCGTTACCCTCAAGCCGGCCGAGGACCAGGTGGTGGAGTTCAAGTGGAAGCTGGGGCCGGAGGAGTACGGGCGGGAGATCCGGGCGGAAATGCTGGACCAGGCGGGCCAGGTGGCGGACCGGGTTTCGGAGTACTTCCACGTGGCCGACAACGTCTGGAAGGTGGCGATGCGGGCCGCCAAAGGCCCGCACATGACCCATCCCGACTCAATCTACTGCGACGTGAAGACCGAAGAGCAGTGGGACGCCTTCATCTCCCAACGTTTCCCGGACGCCATTCGCGCCCGATACGGCAATTTCAGCGAAGCGTTCGCCTGGGCCCCGGACGATGTCTTCTACATGACCCCGACCGAAGAGACTTGGGTTTCCGGCCAGGGGTGCTACCAGCACGTGCGGGAGCGCATCCTGGACCTGATGGGGGTGTACAAGGAGTTGGGCGTCTGGCCCATTACCTACAGCAAGAGCGCCGCCAGCGGCCCGCCCTCCTACGAGTTCATGCGCAAGCACCCGGAGTGGGGCCTGGGACGCTACCAGGTGCAGTTCGACCAGCAGATGGTGCGAGACTGGGACAAGCAGATCCCCGGACAGGAGGAGACGATCTTCTACACGTGGCTGTCGCTGGTGCTGAATATCACCGAGCCGGGTGTGGTAGACGCTGCGATTCACGAGATCCTCGACTCAGCCGAGATGTTCGGCTGGCGCGGGGCGCGTTACGACGACCACTACACCTACTGGGGTCAGCCCTACGACGAGCTGTCCACGCGCAACATGCAGCGCATCTTTGATCTGGGGAAGGAACGGGACCCGGAATTCGTCTGGGGCTTCAACTACATCGCCTCGTGGATTACCTGCGTCTGGCCGGGCGAACCGCTAGCGGACGTGCCCTGGAAGCAAGGCCTGCGCGATCCGGCTCTCCCGGCCGATCCCTCCCCGCCGCGGTTTGAGGAGATCCCCGAGGTCTATCCGGAACTGAAGATCGCCTGCGAGAACGGCAGCTACATCATGAATGAGCAGGCCCGCGGGGCACACTCAGGAACCTACAGCAACTACGCGAGGCTGCTAACCAACGAGGCGCGGCTGGTGCGGAGCTACGGGGGCCACTACGGCCCCATCCCCTTTGACCCCCAGGCACAGAGCGCCTTCAACCAGATCTACCCCGACCTGCTGCGGGCGGCCTCGCGGTCGCATACCTATGGCGACATCCGCGGCGACACGAACTTCTTGCAGTTCCTCACGCGCTACTCCGGCCTCATCTACGGGACAAGCCTGGAGCCCATCACCGACCCTGAGGCGGTACTCAGCGTGGACGCCGAACCGGGTGTCTGGTGGCACATGTTCGCCTACACCATCAGGGA
>JALGSV010000106.1 GCA_029821755.1 Candidatus Zipacnadum vermilionense
CTCACGGGGCTTACGGAGGCAATAACCGCATGCTTCTACCTGCGGAGGGACCTGCTATGAATGAGCTTGCGAAAAAAACCCTCAGTTTGAGAGCATTTCTGCTTGACAAAACCGCCATCTCGTGGTAACATGCCCTTATTGTCGAAAATCGCAATTCGTGAGATAAGAGAGCCGCTTCGTGTGGAAGGGAAGGCATGCAAGGCGAGGTTGATCGCGGCAGGATGTCGCGTGATGGAAAATTCAAGTTTACGCAAAGGCGCGGATCGCATTTGACGGGAAGGAGATGTGGGCAGCATAGAACACAGCGGACCGCGCGGTAGGAATGGTTAACGAACATGCATGAGGGAACAAGGAAGCAATGGAGTTTTTGGAGAAGGACTGGATGGGAATGAATTGTCGCGGCCGGATTTCAGGCGGTACGGTACCGACGCCCTCCGCGACACGGTGACCGAGGAAATTAGGAGTCAAACGAAATGAAACCAATGAGAATGAAATGGATGGTAGTCCTGCCGCTCCTGGCCATCTCGACGATGGCGTTCGGGCAGGTGTTCCACGACGCCGTCGGCGGTGCCGGGACGTATGGCAGCCCATACGGCTGGCTGGGCACAGGCGGGGCCAACGCTTGGGAGCACTATCGTCAGGGGACCGGCACCACGACCGCGGTACTCCCCACCGATCTGCCGATTCAGGCCACCAACGTCCCGGGCAACAACAGCCGCGTGGACTATTCGTGGCTGGTCCAGGGGTTCTCGTGGGCGGGGCCGGCTAATGGCCCGGATGGCCCGACGTACAAGGCGTCGATCAACCAGATAGGCGCGCTGATCGGCATGACTAGCGCCACGACCGATCCGGCCAACATGCTCTATCTGACGGGCAGTTCCGATTCGTATGACGGGCGGTGGACCGCCGGTCAGTTGGATATCCAGGTTTTGTTCGTGGAGAACCCGTCTGACTACGTGACCGCATTTGGCGGCGACACCGGGGGCGGTGGTAACTTGAGCGACCCCTTCCCCGCCATGGTCGACTTTGTGTATGGACACTGGGTTGGAGATAACTGGTACGGTACTGGTCGGGGATCGGACATGGTCACCATGAGGTGGGAGACCAAGCTGAGCCAGACCCCGGGCGACTCTGGTGCCGACGCCGTGGTCACCGTCACTTCGAGCCGGTCCGTGGACATCCCCGGGTCGAACCCCAGCGCCACGGACTCCGGGAACCTGACGGCGCATCACTTGGGACAGCCCGGGACGACGGCCAAGCGCGTGTTCAGCGGCACTGATGCCAACACGTATGGTAGTAATCAGGCGAGCGTCGGGGTCCCAGCCTCTACGTACGTCTACGACACGAACTTCAACGACCCGAACCAGACCGATCCGTGCTGGCCGCATCCTCCGGCCCCCTACGGCCCCAACGCGGAGGAAAACCCCTGGTCCAACGATGCGCCGATCGAGATTAGTGCGAAGCTGTACCAGGCCACGCAGGCCGACGTCGACAAGTACGGGCCCGCCCCCGACGCTGACGGCAACTGGTCGGCGGGGGACATCATCTTCCAGACGAAGATCGGGGCCACGGTGTTCTCGCGGGTAGTCGATGTCAACGATCCCGGCAACCCGGACGAGGTGGAGTGGGACGGCGGCGCCTTCGACTGGCAGAACGCCAAGCCCGTCGTGGTGATCAACGGCCAGTGGTCCGCGATGCCGCACCGTGTGGAGATGGGCGTCGCCTCCGTCGGCGACGTGAACACGGACGGTCAGCGCGACTTCAGCGACCTGCTTGTTGTCATCGCTACGGCGAACTACAACCAGGTCGACACGTCCCTGGCGACAGGCGATACGACCCAGGACGGGCAGACCGATTTCGCCGACCTCCTTGCTGTGATCGCTGTGGCGAACTACAACACGCCGGTGACCGGCCCCGCCGCAGGCGAGATGGGGCTCGTGGTGGACGTTAACACCGGAGAGGTGTGGCTGGACGCGAACAACGTCCCCGCCTTGCAGGCGTATTCAATCCACTCCGACGCCGGGGATATTGTCCCGGGCAACCATTCGAACCCGTTCGCGTGGATGGTGGCGAGTGCAACGGCCAATGACCTGGACATGTACACGTTCACCCCGATCGCCGCGAATGGTCTGACCAGCCTCGGGCTGATCTACGACACCTCCTC
>JALGSV010000107.1 GCA_029821755.1 Candidatus Zipacnadum vermilionense
GCGCACGCTCGTGCTGCTGATGAACTTCACGGACAAGCCGCTGGCGGTGACGATGACCGTGGGCGAGAAGACCGCCGAACGCGCGGTGGCGGGGTACGGCGCCGAGGTGGTCGTATTGTAGGGCTATGCGTGGAGGGCGGGTCGGATACACATCATCCGACCCGCCCCCAGACGCGCTACACGTCGATATTCTCCGGCAGCTCGATGCCCGCGTCCTTCAACACTGCCTGCCACTCCTCGACTCCCTGGCCGGGCGCGGGGAAGTAGATGTTCGGCTCATGTTCCTCGCGCATGATCTCCTCCGCCCGCGCCACCACCTCCGGCTCATCACCCGCGAGGTCCGTCTCCTCCTGCGGATCGTCCAGCGCGAGGTACAGCTCCACCGGCTGCTCCGGGTGTGGCCGGAAAGCGTACCAGTCGTCCAGCCGCACGGACTGCTCGTCGCGGTACTCCCAGTAGAGATGCTCGCGCGCCTGCTGACGCTCGGGCCGGCCCAGCAGCGTGGGCGCGATGGACACGCCATCGGTCCTGCAGGGCAGGTCGGTGCCCGCGACCTCGGCCGCGGTCGGCATCAGGTCCCAGAAGGCCCACTTGAGGTCGCTCGAGGTACCGGGGTCGATGCGTCCCGGCCAGCGCGCCACAGTTGGCACCCGCAGGCCGCCCTGGTGCAGATTGCCCTTCTCGCCCTTCCACGGCCCGCGGTGGTCGAAGAACTCCTCGAAGGTGAGGTCCTCGCCCCAGCCCGCATAGCTGTAACCGTTGTCCGAGGTGAAGAAGACCAGCGTGTCATCGGCGCAGCCCAGTTCGTCGAGCAGGTCCAACACTCGCCCGATGGCGGCGTCCATGCGCGTAATCATCGCCGCGTAGATCTTGTGCTCGATCGAGGGCCAGTCCAGGTCGGTGTAGCCCCCCAGCTCGGGCACCTCCAGCGCCTGGTGCGGGATGGTGTAGGCCAGGTACAAGAAGAAGGGCTGCTCGTGGGGCTCACGCAGGAACCCCTCGGCCTCGTCGGCGTACACGTCGAAGGAGTAACGGGCGCCGGCCGGGTCCTCGACCCCGTTGATGATGATCCCCCCATCTGCATCGAACTGGTTTGGAGCTTTGTGGTTATGGCCGCGGTGCTGCGGGAACTCGATGCGCTCGGTGTTGCGCCACAGGTACTCGGGGTAGTAGTTGTGGGCTCGGCGCTGGTTCAGGTAGCCGCAGAACTCGTCGAAGCCCTTATCATTGGGCAGACCGGTCTGGTCGTGCACCGCCAGCGCCCACTTGCCGAACAGGCCGCAGCGGTACCCGGCCTCGCTCAGCACTTCGGCCACGGTGGTGTCCTCGGGCTGCAGGCAGTGGCGGTAGCCTCCGGGAGCGAAGTTGTTGCGTACGGTCGCGTGGCCCTGATGGAGCCCCTGCATCAGCGATGACCGCGAGGGAGCGCAGACCGTCGAGCCACTGTAGCACTGCTCGAAGACCATGCCCTCGGCGGCGATCCGGTCCATGTTCGGGGTCGCGATTCTCTCTTGGCCGAGGCAACCCAGATCTCCCCAGCTCAGGTCATCGGCCATGATCCAGATGATGTTCGGTCTGTCCGGCGCTGTGTTCTCAGTCATTGCACGCACTCCGTTCCTTCGTGGTGGGATCGTCGAGCCCCGTCAACTTCGCCGCCGTTGCCGCGCCGACCTTCTCGCTGCTGACCGCGGTACGGCAGCTAACGGTAGCAACGAAAGCAACGGCGGACGGCCGGGCCGGATGCGGGCGTCGTCGCGCTTCGCGCTCCTCCTGGCATTCGGCCCCTCCATTACGACTGGGCGGTACGACAGCGACGACAACGACAAACGGCGAAAGGAACGGCCGGGCCGGATGCGGGCGTCGTCGCGCTTCGCGCTCCTCCTGGCATTCGGCCCCTCCATTGCGGCTGGGCAGCGACACCGTTCGCCGTTTCCAGCTTCCAGCCTCCAGTTTCCAGCCTCCGCCGTACGGGAGGTGAACGGCCCCCGACCGGGAATAAACCACCTCACAACCAACACGCACACAAGCGAGCCGCCAGACCGGCGGACGCGTTGCTCACTACCAAGGAGGAGAGTTGTGATGAGCGAGAACGGAATCATCGTCGAGGTGGACGCGGGATACCATGACCGCGAGAACACTGTAGTCTACGCCCCCTGCGGCT
>JALGSV010000108.1 GCA_029821755.1 Candidatus Zipacnadum vermilionense
GGCGTGGGGACGTACACGGCAGTGGTCGACGCTGAGGAGACCACCAACGACGGGGAGTACAATCGGGACCAGCAGCGCAAGTGGGCGCGGCAAGGGCTGGGCACGCACACGCTTCCCTGGACGATCACCCTGAGCGGAGGGGCCGGGAAGGGGGACGACCTGTGGTGGTTCAACGGCGAGAGCCCGGCCAACTACAACACGCAGGTCACCGCGACGGTGCACGGCCTGGGAACGACGGGAACGTTCACCTGGGAGGTGATGGCGGGCGTAGGCAAGGTCAAGCTCCTGGACGGCCAGGGGCAAGAGCAGGACGAGGTGGAACTGGAGCGACGACCGCAAGCCGGCCGATGACAGTGAAGACGCCGTGGTATCTGGAGCACCAACCGCCGAATAACCATGACCCGGACGCCTTCTGGGGTTTTCACTCGACCATTCTTTACAGGGCTTACGACCAGTTGTATGTCGGGCTACCCAGAGACATCGAGTGGCACGAGGACTTCCCGAACGGCTGGGGTAGGGACGACCAGAAGTCCAATTGGGGTTTCCCCTCGGCCCAAGGCGGCGGTCCATATCCGCCCGGAGCCTTGCCGGATAACATCTACGGCCAGGGGCCAGGCAACAATATTCCCCCGGTTCTGAGCCCCCAGGTCCCGCTTTCAGGCCACGCTGTGATTAGTGCTGAGCAGCACTGGTATCTGGGAACCGCGGATAACGGCGGCACCGCCGGTATCCACATGCAGTCGGACACCTGCCGAAAATACAATGACCATGGTATGAATGACGGCAGGCAGCCCGACCACGTCCACCAACCCTAGGGAAGGAGATGAGCGAGATGATAAGGATCGCGGCGGCCGGCCTTGCGCTATTCCTCCTCTCCTCCGGACCGCTCAGGAGTGACTCCCAGGGCATCTGGGCGCTATTGGAACAGTCGGAACAGGCTTGGCGCGGTGTCACGCTCGCGGTACACCTCGACCGGACGGAAGAGCGCCAGAGGGGGGGCGGTAAAGAGAAGGTCGACTGGTATGTCGCGACGTTCCGGTTGGACCGGATCATCAAAGGAGACGCACCGCCCGGTTGGCAGGCCGAGATAGAGTTTCCCGTCCCGCCTATGGCCGAGGGGGATGAGACCATTGGCCCTGGCGAGTCGGCGGTTGTGTTCGTCGTGCCCAGAGGTGGGAGACACGCCTTCGCAGCCCGCTTTGTGTCGAAGTTCCGCGTCGAGCCGGCTCCTCCTCTACGCGACGAAACCGACCCTCCCCTGGAGCGGCTCGGCGAGGAGGTCTTGCGCACCCTTGCAGCCGCCGACCCGATAGCGTGGGAGCCCTGGCCGGCGGCCCTGGCGCGTGTCGAGCCGTTGGCGTCTAGCCCAGAGGCCAGGGTGAGGTCGCGGGCCATCTCCGCTCTTATCCAGGGCGGTAGACCGTCCGGTGTTTACGCCCTTCTCGAATGGCTCTCCAAACCAGCAGCCAACCCCGAGGAGGCTCAGTGGCAGTATGCGGCGCTAACGAGTATCTCCTCCCTGTCGGAGCCCGGGCTGGACGCGCTGCAGCGGAACTACTTGGAGAAGACGCGCATGAGTCTGTCCGAAGCCATTCGTCCGCTTGCAGGGAGCCCTGTATTTCGGATTCGCTTGAACACCCTGAGTGTATGGTCGTGGTTGCGGGACCCCGAGCGAGTCCCCGACCTGATGGCGGCGCTCGATGACCCCTCGGCGAGTGTCAGAGAGATGGGGGTAGTAGCCCTGGCCAGGACGCTACATAAGTACCAGGAATACGCCCCCCTCTTTAACGCACCCCAAGAGGCTCAAGACCGTGCCGTAGCTCTATGGAAGACCTGGTGGGAGCAGGAGGGCAGGGCGAAATACGCGCCACAGGGGTCCCCAGCGCCAGAACCTGCCCCGCCCGCCGCCACGCCCTGAGAACAGGGACACCGTCGGCACCGACGCGACCTTTGACCTGTCCCACCTCGACTACGGCGATCCGGACTGGAAGGTGACCGTCAAGATCTACAGCGCCGGGGGCGGGCTGGTCAAGACCGTCGTCCAGGAAGGCGGGTTCGCGCTGGGGCCCAACACGGTGGTCTGGGACGGCATGGCCGACCCCATCCCGCCGGCGGACCCCGACCCGGCGCCGCGCCTGCCCTCATGTTGTGTCGAGACACCGACAAGGCCGCCACTCCGGCGCTATCCGTCACCGACATCACTAAGGTTGATTTCGACCGCGACACGTTGACGCTCACGCTGGACGTGAGCTATCAGGTTGCGAACGGCTCCGCCGACGAGGGCGAGATTCGTATCTACGACAACAACCTCGCCCAGGTCGGCGACGCGGTGGAGATTGAGGACGACGCTCAGACCGGCCACGTCCCCGCCACCGGCACCGAGCGGTTTGAGCTGACCCTGCAGCCCGCTCAGTTTGGCCTCTTCTCGGCGGCCTTCTCCGCCAAGCAGACAGCGACAGCCGGCGCCGCCAACCGCGACGGGCAGCCGAAGGTTCTGCGGCAGGGGGTGGGAAGTATCTTCGTCGGGTTCCTGGACCTGGCCGCAAGGGACTTGGACGGTAACTGGGTGCCCGACACCGGTGAGGACGATCCAGGCGCTTACGTCCACTTCAACGTGGACAACGACGATAACAGCAACAACCTCGTACCAAACCCGCCCGCCCCCGTGTTCACGCCGCCGATCATCAACGCGGGCAAGTACCCCGGAGCCGACTATGCGCAGGACCAAGTCGCCGGCGAGGAGGATGATGTCAAGCAAGCACTGGTAACGATCGCACCCTTGCCGACGACGGGCAAGGTTCGGCTCGTGCGCGGCAGCAGCATCCTGCGGGCGTGGCACGCCTGGAACAAAGGGCAGGCGATGCTGGACTTCGACGCAAACAACCGCAAGACGTGGAATCTGGCGGACGAGGAAGAGCGCGGCGACTTCCGCCTGGAATGGAAAGACAGTCTATACGTTGAGGGCTACCAGGACGGCACCACCACCCTGGAGCTTCAGTTGCTGGATGCCGAGGACAACGTGCTGGCTCACGATTCCGTGACATACAACTTCATTGACGCCGACTGTGGGAATCAGCCGACCAGCAACGACTTGACCTACTGGATTGGGACGGCGCTATACTCACAGAGGGGGTACTACGAGCAGCTGAACCCCAACCTGCGCAGATGTGAGTGGAGCATGATCGGCCCTAGTTCGACCGCGTATAACTGCATGGCCTATGCCGTGGACGACGTGAACCACTTCTACAACCAAGCGATGATCCATGGATTCTGGGGCGGCCCCGGAACCACGCTCGAGCAGGACGTCGTCCGTTTCTTCGCCGACCAGGACTTGCAGCTAAACCGGCAGAGACCTTGGGGCCCGCAGTTTCGTCTCCTTCAGGGCGAGGAGGCGACACTTGAGAATGCGGACGTCATCTATTACTCGGGGTTCCACGCAGCCAAGAAACGCAATTGCGGCTGCGGGCTGGGGAAATGGGACAACCTGATGTTCGCCGGCAAGGACGCTCAGTTCGATGTGATGGAGCACATCTGGAACCAGATTTCGGCGGGGCAGCCGCGGTTCCTCTTCCAAAGGCAATAGCGAGACAGGAGTGCATCATGAGGACCAGACATGCGGCGCTGATGGGCTTCGGCATCATCTTGGGGTTTGCGCCGCCGCTGTGGGCACAGCAGACAACTCAGCCCGAGCCAGCCATGCCCGCGAAGGTTGTGTTCGAGGAGAAGTACGCGCAGTGGATGGTCGAAGTGGACGCACTGGCCGCCACGCAGGCGGGTCGGTTTTCCGGTCCTGGGCCCGGCTACCTGTACCTCCAGTCCCAAGCTCTGCGGGAGGTGGTGGCCCTGGGATCCCCGGTGCTGCCGTACCTGGTCGATAGAGCTTCCAAGGAAACGTTTGAGCGGGTCTTCTTCCTCAAGATGGCTATCGCGGTCATAGCTAAGGACTGGAGTTGCTACCCGGCGTCCGGCGGCTATGCAGACTGGTGGCGGCATGGACACGAGCGCACGGCTGCGGCCTTTGGGGGGCTCATGGCTCAGTGGTCCCAGTGTCTCCGAGCTCAGGACACGACCCTGTGGACGACCCGCACTTTCTACTCCAAAGAGAAGAATGATATCCGCGAGGAGAAGGCACTGACCCCCGCGGGCCAAGTGTACTGGGGCATCGAGCGGCTCGGAACCGCAGTGCTGCCGTACCTGGTGGAGCAGATGCAGGCGGGGCACTACGAGTTCGCCTCGATGGCGTACCGCCTAACCGACAACAAGCCCCCGGAGCCGGACCTACTCATCGCCTCCTCGAAGACGAGGACGGAGAAGTTCCTGACCTGGTGGGAGCAGAACAAGCAGGATTGGATCATGCCCTGGCCGGATACGCCCGCACCGGCATTGCCGGCTCCACAACCGTAGAGGGGGCCTGCCGCCTGTACTCGAAACGGCCCGGCCAGAACTGGGGCGATGTCAACCCCGCCCAGGTCGCGGAGACCCAGGATTACATCGAGTATATGTGGCTCTGGGAAAGCGAGCGGGATAAAAACGTGGGGATGGACTGGAAAGCCACATACTGGCGATTGCAGTTTTTCCCCCCTCCGCCGCAGCAGGTACTCCTGGAGACCGGCGTCGCGACCTGGACCCCGGACAATACGGTCGTCCACGGCTCGGATAAGGTGCTCAAGTGGGACCCGGAGGTCCCGGCCAACTGTGACACCGACGCCGCAACGACCCCGACTGGCATGTGACCGTCAAGATCTACGACGCCGCGGGTGGGCTGGTCAAGACCATCGTGCAGGAGGGCGGGTTCGAGAACAACGAGACCAACACCGTCACCTGGGACGGCATGGCGGACCCCATCCCGCCCGCCGATCCCGAGCCGGCGCCGAAAGGAATCTACACCTACACCGTAGAGGCCGTGCACAACGTGCCCATGCTCCTTGAATGTCGGGACACCGACAAGGTGGACCCGCCGACCCTGGGCGTCACCCTCAGCGCGACCCAGCCTACCTATGTTGCTCAAGGCCTATGGGACGTCGCGTTCACCGTCTCCTATTCAGTGGCTACCCGGCCGGCAACCGACGGGACCATAGATATCTACGACGCCGCCTTCACCAAGATTGCCAGCCTGCAGGTGGATCCCAACGGCAACGGCCAGATCCCCGTAGGCACCTACAACGAAGCCAACGGCAAAGCCTTGCATATTGAGTTGGATGACATACCGTTCGACAACCTCGGGACTTTCACGGTGGCATTCTGGGCTAAGGAAACCGACGGCAGCGCGAACCGTGACGGGCAGGCCAAATGGGCGAGGCCGGGGATGGGCACCGCGTGGGCCGTGCGACTCTTCCTGACCTCGGTGCAGTTCAAACACCTACTGCGAGGTCAAGAGGGACGAGGATGGCACCGCTTACTCGGGGACGCACTGGCTCGACGCCAACACCAGTCCGCCCGACAACGACGCGGAGCAGGACGGCCCGAACGACAATCCCCAGGACCACAAATACCCCGCCTGCTACGTCGCCGGGAGCAGGGCGAAGGCCGAGGTGACGATGAGGGTGCCCGCCCACGCGTTTAGCAGGTACGTCGTGATCTACGGCACCAGCGCCACCGGCCTGCAGTGGAACTACACCGCGCAGGCGACCTGCGACGCCAGCGGCGGCACGCCCACTTGGGCTGGCGATTCGAACACTGGAGTGGCCAGCTCTACGCCCACCGCTATGCGCCGCTGGAAATCAACTGGTAGGACTCTCCGCCGTCGGCAAGTCGATACCGGACCGTGCTGTATCTGGCGACCAAGCTGGATGGCGCGGACACGGACGAGTGCCTGGACAACACCTGGACCAACATCGAGCCGCTGCACGTCAACCGGTGGCGAGATGAGAGCAAGAGCTACGACTTGCCGCTGTATTACTACTACGCCGTTGACGGCACTCTCAAGAACAACACGAAAGACCTTCTCCACACCTGTAACGGGGATTGCGACGCCTGGGCCGATCTGATGAAGGACTGCCTGGAGGCAAATGGGGTACCTTCAGTGAGCAAGGTGCAGGCCGGTCCCGTCCCGTGGACGGCCATCGCCGCTTGGAATATTCGGTACTATGGCCAGGGATACACACCGTGGGGGCAGCCGGGACGCATCGCCTCGGAATATGTCTCCCCGAACGACGGCAACGGTGATCTCATCCCCGGTATTCTGGGGCAAGGCCCCGGATCGCACACCCCGGTCGGGAAGATATTCAACTACCACAAGGTCATAAAGGTGGGCAGCACCTTCTACGATCCGTCCTACGGCGTGTCCTTCACCGACACACTTCAGCACCGCAAGGACTATACCCGCGATGCGATCGAGGCGGGGTTTCAGAGCGTAAGGTGCGGGGAGGATGGCCTGTATCGTGACCTCTGGGTCGAGATCGAAAACCAAGTGTACGGGAACCTGTGGGACGACACGCCTATCGACCTCGGACCGTAGCCTTCGCGCAGGGGGAATCCATCATGATCAGGGAAATCGCGTGCATCTTTGCATTGCTTGTGCTCTGCGGGTGCCGGGCCAATGATCCCGCGCCCTCCGACGAGAACCTCCCGGCCGGGTCCGAGCGCGCCACGCAGAGCGGCCCCGCTGCCGGCGAGCCGACAGCGCCGCCACCGACGCCGGCCGAGCGTGCAGCCGTGCTGGGGGCGCTAAGCCAACCAGTCCCCGTGCTACCGATGAAGATCGACGAGATCCAGCCACAAGGGGAGGTGATGACGTACGTCTTGGAGCCGGACTACTTCACGCTAGCGATTGCGGGTCAGCCGGTCCGGGTGCCCGTCGTCCTGGAGAGGACCCCCCACCACGTCCGCGCCTCCGTTCAGTACAATGGCGCGACCCAGGAGTGGGCGGGCGATGCCTGGTGCTTTGACCTGCATTCCACTGACCCAGCGCATCCCTTCACCCACACCTTCTGGCTCAAGACCCACAAAGAGCCAGCGGAGGAGGGCGTCATTGTCTGGCCGCCTTCGCGGGTGCAGTTCTTCGCCTCGCGGAACAGCAACAAGTACCTCGCTGGCCTGACGACCGGCCTTGACCCGAAGCCATGGCTTCTGGACGTGTCGCAGACCATGCCTTCGGAGGAGACGCTGCGAGAGTACATTACCCGCAAGGTTCAGATCCAGACCCCGGACATGCTTGTTGTCCAGCCCCTCATCACCGCTGGGGAGGTCATCTATGAGGGATCGGCAGCCGTTCGCTACATCCCGTGGAGGCGTCTGTTCCCAGCCGACGCCTTCTCGCGATCCTACGGGCCGATACATATCGAGATCAAAGACGTATCCGAAGACGAGAAGGGGAATCTGGTTGTGTGTGTGGTCGGCATGGACCCCGCCAAGGTCTTCAAGGCCGTCTTCGACGGCAAGGAGTGGCGGGCGGCGGAGGATGAGACGCCGACGCCCCCTTAACCGCGCAGTGATCCGCCGCCAGATAGCAGACGGCTGATCTGACACGAGTCGACGCGGCATTGGGGCGAGGCCGTGGCCAGTAAGATCGAGGAGACCAGCCAGTATATTGTGTACTCGTACCTGTGGGAGAGCCACCGGGATCAGAACGTGGGGATGGACTGGAAGGCCACGTACTGGCGGCTACAATTCATACCGCCCCCGCCCCAGCAGGTGCAGTTGGAGACCGCCGTCGCGACCTGGACC
>JALGSV010000064.1 GCA_029821755.1 Candidatus Zipacnadum vermilionense
GGGGGGGTGCCTATGGCGGACCCAATCCCGGCGGGGCCGCAGGGACGCATGGAGATCTTCCCGGAGTTGACGCCGGTGTCGGGGGTGAGCAGGCACTTCTCCTGGGAATTGATACCCCTATTTACCTGCTCTGAACTCCACGTCCACCATGCCTTTCCCTGAAGTGCAGATGACGCGGTGGAACCGGACGTTGGTGGCGCCTGCCGGCACCGTGCCGGGCAGCCATATGCGTGCGTCGAGCAGCGGTTGCACCATCTGCGCCACCCACTGCGGGTCCGCCTCTCCCCTATCGTCCAGGCAAGTGGAGGGCTCGTTGTCCTTAAGTATGGAGTTGGTGCTGCAGTTGACCAGCGCGGCGCGGGCCGGCGGGTTAGCGTTGTTGTGAAAGACCGAGTCGCTGGTGATCCCCGTTTCGGCCAACCAGAAGATGTCATTCATCATTAGCAGGTCGGTGTCGGCGCCGTTGCCAGTGATCTCCGTGCGGGCGGTGGCCGTTGTGACGACCGGCACCATCAGACTCGTGAGCAGCGCAAGTGAGCCGCGGAAATTATCGACCGCCACCAGCGGCTGTTCGGCCGTGGTCCTGTAGGAGAACTTGGTGGCGTCAATCGCCATCATCCCCGCATCGTTGAGCCGCAGGGCCTGGGGGGAACCGCCGGATTTCTCGTGGTACACGCTGCGCACCACCAACCGCCCACCCTTCTCCACCGCGTAGGCTGTCTGCGCGGTCCCGGTAGCGCCGCAGAAGATAGAGACCTGCGACCGCGGTCCCTGACCGCCCACCAACTGCGGACTGCCTATGACCTTCACCCACGTCTCGCAGTCCGTTCCCCCCTGCAAGCAGCTCATCAATACGTCGCTCTTCCCCAGGCCGTTGACCAGCACGCCGGTGGAGGGGTTCGCCCCGTTCAGAGCGTAGGCGTTGAGCTGGTCGGTGAAGATGCGTCCGCCTTGCTGGTCGGCGTTGTCCACTAGGATGCAATTGCCGTACCTGGCCCGCATGTACAGGTCCCGCACCGTCGCCACTGACGGCCCGGGCAGGTGCAACAGCGTCTCCCCTTCCGGCCCGGTCCACTCTAGGGATGTGCCCGTCTCCTCCATGCCGCCGTCGCCCACCAGCTGCACGTCGCACCCGGCGGGGATGGTGAGAGTCTGACCGATCTTGTAGAGGCCCATGGCCAGGTGTACCACCGGACGCTGCCCCCGCAGAGCCGCGGCGGAGTCAATCGCCACCTGGATCGTCGCCGCGTCCGCTCCGGCGGCTACCTCGAAGACCTGGCGCTGTCGGTGCGGCGGGGTGGGAGGAAGCGCCGGTAGCTCACTGCTGATTGTGGCCGGGTCCACGAGCTTGTCGTCGTTGATCCGCAGGAACCTGCCCGCCTCCTTCACCGGGTTCTGGACGGTGTAGGTGTTGCCTAAGAAGGTCTGACTGCCCCACGTCATCTCCACGACCGGCCCCGTCTGCTCCGGGCGCGATTTGATAACGTTGTGCGCGACGAAATATGGGCCCGCGTTGCCCAGCCGAAGGGCCCAGGGACCGGTCGGCTCGATGACGCGGTTGCCGGTCACGGAGGTGGCCGATCCCCAGGCATGCCCGCTCGTGAAGTCCAAGAAGCAGTTGGACCCAATGGACGTATTGTTGATGAAGGAGAAGACCATCAGGTGGGCGGACCCGATGTCCGCCTTGCGCGAGCGCAGGAAGAGGTTCTGGTAGGCGTGGAAGTTCCCGGAATTGCCGTACATGGCGTAGCCGCAGTCCTCGAACCGGCAGTACCAGGCCCAGATGTCGAGCGAGTTCCAGTCGTTAGTAACGAGACCCTTGTCCGAGCAGCGCAGAAACTGGCAGCGCAGCACCGCATTCTCCGCCTGCCCGACGTTGGTGGTCCCCATCTGCAGTCCTATCTCAACGTCCTTGAAGATCATGTCCGAAGTCTCGTTATAGGTGGAAAAGAAGGGACCGTAGGCGAGGGCCACTGCCGCCTTGCCCTGACCATCCAGGGTCAGACGGCTGATCGTGGAGTACCAGGCGTCGTAGGTGAACATTGTCCCGTCGGCCGGCCCGTCCCATTTGAGGACAGTAGTGGCCGGGTCCTCGCCGATGACCGTAATCCCCGTAGCGTCATGGTGGTCCTGGTGCAGCGTGCTGACGGCTCGGGTCAGGCGGTAGGTGCCTTCGGGGAAGTACAACACGCAGGAATCTGTGTGTAAACGCAAGTCATCCAGGCCTCGCTGGATCGCGTCGGTATCGTCCGCTACCCCGTTCCCCACCGCCCTGTAGTCGGCCTTGACGTTTCTCCAGGAAGCGTAGGGACCATTGAACTCCTCGGCACAGGCCTGCGCGACCGCGGCCGGAGGCGCCGGCGCTGAGCCGGGGGCCGCTTCCGCGCGGTAGCCGCTCAGGAGGAGGTAGAGAACGGTCAGTGTGCAGAGAAATCGCATGGAAAGCGCTCCTAGTCTGGTTCAGCGCTTATGCGCTGGCCCGTGCGTTGCCCCGCCACCTTTGGACGCGAGCCGAGGTCACTGGACCCTTTGGGCTCTCGGAAGCTGTGCTCTGCCCACCGACGCAGATCGGCCAGCGGGGGCTCGACCACTTGACCGATGCACCCTTCCCTGAGCACACCCCAGACGCACGGCCATTCGTCTCGGTACCGCCCCACCGAGTATTCGCGCGGCGACGGCGTCACTTCGGAGGCGCGGCCGCGGCGATGGTGCTGGCGTCTGTAGCGACAGTCTAGGGCTCCAGCTTCTTCCCGTCTAGGCGGAAACGCGCGCTGTCGCTGGCAGGGATCTTGACCGGGGCGGACAGGCCACCGAAGAGCGGGGCGTGTTCCGGCGACCAGACGCGCGCAGTGACCGGCTCATCCGTTGGGTTGTGGACTTCCAGGAAGGGTGCCCGACCCTCCGCGATGCCGTCGGCCACCAGCGTCATGCGGACGGACTTGTTGTCGCAGAGAAAGACGTTGCCCGCCCAGATGTCGGAGCCCTGGTCCACATTCTCCTGGAAGTAGGCTTTGCCCTCAGCGACGCCGACTGGGCGGAACCAGGGCCGCACCGAGCTATACACGGCGGCGCAGCCGTTATCCTCGATTCCCTGCACACAGAAGGGCAGGTCGATGATTGTCTCCCGCGGTTCAATACGGCAAGCCACTTCCCCGGCCTCGGCTTCCAGAGTGTAGAAGACTTCACGGGAGAGGAGCGTTCCGGTCGATACCGTCGACTTTACCCCGCGCTCGTCGCCGCCGAGGCCGAAGCTCTCGGAGATATCCTCCAGCGAGGCCACATGCTCTTCCGGAGTCTTCCACGGACCTCCGAGCGTGGCCACCGCGAAACGGTACGTCAGCGAGTCACCGGCGGTCACTTTCTGCCCGGCTTCCCCCACGCCCACCACGATCTGGCTCACCCGACCCGTCGCCTGGTCCGCGAAGGCGTGGTAGCGCAGCGTGCTGCCGGAAGGTGCGAAGATCACCGGGTAGGTATCGCAGGGCGCGGCGGTGAGGAAGCCACCGGGGGCGAGGAGGCCGTCTTTCGAGAAGGGTTGGTCTTTGGTCAGCGGGTAGATCGTCGGGCCGCCCTCGCTGTCCTTGACGAGGATGGTTGTGGAGGTGCCCTCGACGTTGTTGGGCGAAAGGAAGAAGAGCGGCACGGACACAGCGCCGGCCAGCGTGGCGTCACGTTTGAAGGTGACCTTCCCCTCGTGCCAGACCAACCCACCCCGGTAGTTCTCCGCCCCTTCGCGAGCGCGCCGGTAGTTCCAGGTGACGAACATGTTGTTCCGGTTCTGCAGATAGTACGCCCGGTGGGTGCGGACGAAGAGCTGGTTCTCCGCGACTACCCTCGGCACGTCGCACATGGTCGGGGTATCCCGCTTCGGGGTATCGTAGCTCTCCACCAGCGGGTCCATAGTCATGTCGCAGATCTTCACGTCACGGCCGGGAAGCTTGACGTCCAGGATCTTGCGCAGAATCCCCGATCCCGGCACAGGATACTGCTTGAGCTCTTCCGTGTGGAAGGTGTCGAGGTCCCGTAGGTCGAGCACGCCGCCGGCACTGAGCCATCCCGTGCTGTCGTACCCCCTGATCGATTCCGCCGGCATGCCCTGGTACATCTGCGCCAGGAACATCATCTGGTTGCGGTCCGGGTGCCAGCAGAGACCGACGCCATTGAGGAAGTTTAGGTTATCTGCGCAGCGTAAGAGCGACGTCTTGTAATTCCACAGGTAGATCTCATCGGAGATCGCCACCTTCCCCTTGCCGTCGACGGCCACCAGGGTCAGGTAGTGGTCACGGTCATGCGCCAGCTCGAACTCCTTGGCTAGCACCGGCTGATTGTTGCCGAGGTAGCGGCGGATGATACCATAGTTGGCATCGTGGAGGCTGACCTCGCGGATGCCGTCCGGCGAGGTCACGGTGAAGCGGCCGTGGGCGCGCTGGACGCCGCGGACATCCAGTGGCGAGTCGAACCGACTGTTGATGACTTCCCACTGCTCGAGGCGCGGCCCGGTGGAAACATAGGGATTGGCGGCGATCCCGTAGTTGGCGCAGCGGGTGTTGAGCCAATCGCGCATGCTCGGCAGGTCGCGGCCGGCCGTGACACAGGCCGCCGCCGCGCCGGCCACCTCCGCCGGGGAGTAGACGCGCGTGTAAGACGCCGGATCGACATGGCGAATATCGCGCAGGGCGTACAGCCACTCGTCGAAGTTGTCCTCCACCAACTTGCCCCGGTCGTAGACATAGGGCGGCACCCGGAAGAACCACCACATGTTGGCCGGATGCGCTTTCTTCTCCCGCAGGTTCCGGTAGGTTAGCAGCATGTTCGGCGAGTAGCCGCACAGCTCCCAGTACTTGCCGGTGTTGTGGAGCACCTGCCCATCCCACATCGGCAGCGCCGGCATTTCGGGCGTGGTGGGGATGTAGGCGCGTATGAATTCGGTCTGGGGGAAGACAATGCGGTCGGACCAGATGGCCCAGCGATTGCCCATCTCATCAGAGAACTCCACACCGGGACAGGCGTAGAACTCATTGGTCGAGACGCGCTTGCAGTCCGCCTTGAGTTGATCCAGCTCCGCGGGGGTCATCTTCTCCAGTGACTCGTTGAAGACGACAAAGGCGAGCCCGGCGGCTTTCGCCGCCTGCACGTAGTCGTCGACCGTGCCGGCACCGTCGCTCAGGCTGGTCTTGGCGCCGAGGATGCCGCGCACTCCGGGCGCCGGGGGTTTGAACTGGACGTCGTCGTACTGCAGCGACTTGGGGAACTGCACGCGGGCGGTGTCCTTCGCCTCGAAGGTGCCCAGGTTGGGGTTATCTTCCGAGGTTTCCGCCAGCCAGTTCAGCGCATTCAGCACCATCTTCCCGCTGTCGCTGGGGAGGTTGGCGGCGGCATTGCCGGCCTCTTCCACGATCATCGACCAAGCGGGCACGCCGTAGTTCGTGTATACGCTGCGGGCGGGCACGCTGTAAACCACGATACGCCCCTTGCCGAAGGTACGCGCCGCGACGAGGGGCGGCGCTGCTTGATGCGTGCCGACCTGATCGTAGTCGGTCACCGAGTCGTGCGTGACTTTGTAGCTCTGTGCGCTGGTTTCGCCGCGTGCCAGCACTTGCCACTCAGGCGACAGGGTGAAGGCTACTACTCCGGGCGTATATCCATTGTGGTTTTGCGGCAGGCATAGCCGCTTGACGCCCGCCGTTACCGGATGATTCTCGGTGATATTCTCCGTCCAGAAAAAGCCTTCCGGCTGGAAGATGCTGGCAATGGGCGTTTGGAAGGCCCGCTGGGCGTCGAAGACGCCTTCGTGGGCCATTTGCACCCCGAGCCCGGCGATGACCAGATTGGCGAAGTCCTGATCCAGGTCGTTGGGATAACGCACCGCCTGCAGGATGATCAACGCGCTGCCGCCCTCCTGCAGATAGCGCTCCAGCGCTGCACGCGCCGTCGCTGCCTGCGTCTGGCGCGCCGGTCCCAGTTCGGTGATGCTGTGGTCGAAAGGGGTATCGATGACCGTCACGTTGAACTGGCGCAGCATGTCATAGGTGCCCTGTTCGTTGGCCAGGGGACCGAAAAGCAACCAGTATTCCCCCATGCCGAATCCTAGGCCGTTCTTGTAGAGCACGCGAGTGGCATAGGGTGAGTAGCGCTGCTCCTCGGCGAAGTACTTCTCCGCATCGATGGAGATGAAGCCGATGACCGGGGGTTGGGCGAGCACGGGGAGTGGCAGGGAGGCCAGGAACAGGAAGAGAAGTTTCCGGAACATGTGATTCCTCCGAACTGGGTTTGGCGGGGACACTGCATATGGGGTACGGCAGGCCAATGGTTGCTGAAGTGTAACCTGCCACCACTTCTCCGGTCAACCTGGCCGCTAGACCAAGTGCCGATCACCGCTAGTGTCGGTCCAGGCGACAAGCTCTCTCGACAGGCACTGACCCTGTGGGGCTGTCAGAGCGTAGCGGGTGGGGCCCTGCAACGTCTGGCATGTTATGTGCCGCCCCTGGCCTGAACCCCGAAAACTGGTCCGCTTGGAGTGAGAGTATGTGGGAGTCTGCACTACTCACAGAAGGGCCAGGGAGACGCAGCGAGAACGGTACACGGAGCCGCAGATGGTGTTGGCCCTGCAGCAAGCGGAGGCAGGGACGCTGGTGGCGGAGCTCTGCCGGAAGTTGGCGATTGCGGAGGGCACTTTCTTCCGCTGAAAGCAGCGCTAGGGGGGTTGGGGGTGACGGAGAGCACGGCGATTGCCAACGGGTTCACCAGGGGATGAGGGTCTTCAGACAGTCCCCCGTGTTGAGGTTCCAGAACTTCAGCGTCATGGCGTTGGACGCCGCAACGGCTTGGACGCTTACCGGACAGATCACTACCTCTTCCACCTTGCCCGTGTGTCCAGTGCAGGTGCGCAGGTAGCTTGGCTAGGGGGAGACGGTACCCCGCGAGGAGGCGGGGTCGCCGGCCTTGGGGGCGACGCCGGCGACGTGGACGGCCCAGTTGACGGTTCCGGCGCTGCTGCCGTCCTGCTTCTTGGCCTGCACGTGCAGATACCACAGACCAGGGGCAGGGGCGGTGATCTCCGCGGGCAGTTCGCTCGTCGGCTGGCCTGCGGGGGCCGTGGGATTCTGGTCGAGGCTCACCGCGTACCCGGAGTATTGCGCGCCGGTAGGCGGCTGCCAGGTCAGCTTCACGGTCGTATCCTGGCGGGGCGTGCCCAGGTAGAAGTTGTCCAGGTAGTAGGTGCAGCCGGCCGGGTTGCCGCCGAACCCCGCGCCCAGGTAGTCAGCGTTGTTGAAGTTCGCGAACTGTAGGTTCTGAAAGACCGGCGTGCCCGCTGCTCCCAGCACCTTCGTCAGCGCCCCCAGCAGGTCGAACTCGGCGTGATGCCACTGGTTGTCGGCCTGCACCCCCTCGATCTTGCCGATCATGGTTGACTTGGGGGCGGGCTCGGGCCGGCCGCTAAACTGAATTTCCATCCGGCGGCCCTGCGCGGTCAGGTACAGGTTAACCTTGGCCTCAGGCGGCAAGCGGTAGTCGAAGGCCAGGCGCGAGTAGTCGTGCGCGTCCAGCCTGTCCGCCACGGCCATGGCGCTATAGTTGCCGCCGCTGATGCGGTCGATGACGGCCAGGCAGTGGCCGTTGCCGCGGGGGCCACCCGGCACCAGGCTAAGTAGGGCGCCGGTATCTGGGTCCAAGGTGCGGAAGTTGCCCAGGCCGTATTCAAAATCGTTCTGGAAGGAGGGATGGGATGCTGAGGTCACGGTGAGGGGTGCCGTCCCCAGGCTGGTAACCGGCTGGATCCAGGCCGCCTGCCCGGCCGGCTCGGTGCGCGGTCGGACGACGGACTGGTAGTAGATGCGGAGGCGCGGGACGATGATGCCGTTGTCGTAGACCCACAGCGCCGTCCGGCCGCTGGGCAGCGGATCGGGATCGTGAGCCTCCACCACCAGCTTGCCCTCATACCACAGTTGCAGCCGGGTCCCCGCTTTGACGGCGCGGAAGGCCCACCAGTGCCGATGCCACAAGTACATGTTCTTGGGCTGGCCGAGAGTCCAGTCGAAGAAGAGCGCCTCCGGCTTATTGCTCTCCGCCAGGATCTTGGTGCCCTTCATGATGCGTGTCGATTTGTTGCGGTCGCCGCCGATCATGAAGGTGTAGCCGCTGGCGGGGTTGGCCCCATCCCCGCACAGGCTAAGGCAGACGCCGTTGACGCTTGTGTAAGCGCGAGGGACGTTACTGTAGTTGAGGTCGGCGTTCTCCAGGCCCATGATGAAGCCGAAGTAAGTCTCGACGACCTGGTCGCCGGCGAACTCCTCCTTGGTCCAGATGGTGGCCGGGCTCTCGATGGCGTGGCCGCCGTACCAGGACCACTGCGGGGAGCAGGTCCAGCGGTTGCTGGTGGCCCAGGTCCCGGAGGTGATCAACCACTCGCTCGGGGCCTCGCTGAAGGTGTAGTCCTTCAGGTGGTACGTCTGCAGGTCCACGTTCCCAGGGTCGATGGGCAGCCCCCCATTGATGAAGGCGATCTGCCCCCCGTCCAGGTCCGGCTGGATGGGGATCACGGGGCGCTCGCCCTGCTTGAGGCGCTCGAGCATGGCCTTGGCGGCGGCATGGCGCGGGTCACGGCGTAAGAGTTCCTGCAGTTGGGCCAGAGCTTCGGCTGGGCGGCGCAGTTCCCACAGGGCCTGGGCCAAGCATAGCCGCGAGTCGGAGGAGGTGGGCTTCTTCTCCAGCACCATCCGTAACTGGTCGATGGCGGCCTCGCGCCGCCCGGCACCTAGGAGGGCGCGACCCAGCCAGTAGCGGGCGCCGAGCTCCTCCGGATGAGCCTGGACGTAAGGCGTCAGGTGGGCCTGAGCCTGCACGTACCGCCCGGCGCTAATCAGGGGAAGGGTCTCGTCAAGGGGCGAGGCGAAGAGGATCGGTAGGGGCAGAAGCAACAGGAGCAGGGCTAGTGCCGCTACTCCGAGCAACCACGCGTAGCCCGGGCGTCTGGCCCAGGCGCTGTCTTGCAGATTGGCCCGACGAAACGCCGGTGCCACTGGGAGGGAGGAAGTAGTACTTATTGTTCGCTCACCCTAGCCTGGCCTAGCGGATTGTCTCCCGCGGTGAGAGACAGCGCCAGGGCTTTGGAGCTGGCTTTCCCCGCTCACGGCCAACATGTAGGCGCCCGCAGGCGCGATCGTGCGCTTTCTGCAACTGGCTCGGGTATTTGACATCTGCGAAGACGGATTGGTGCCATTCGGGCCTGCCCGCCCCGCTGTGCTCGGGTACCCCATTCCTATCAGGGCTATCCTTCGCACACGTCTGGGCGTTGTTCCATCATAGGCTGAGCAACCGCCCGTCTGAGGCACAGGTTCGCCGCTGGAGCCACAGGCCCCTTCCTCGCAGCGGGGAAATGGTCCCGCCCACACGCCCGCGGGACTCATTCGGTTCCCGGACACCCTCGGGGGGACACCACCCCTGACTCAACTCCACTCGACCCCGCCATGCCCCACCGCCGCCGGAGGAGTTGGGTATGGTGTCCCCCGACCCGTTCTGCTATCATCGCGGCATGGCCCAACGCATGAGCCCTCGTGAGCGACTGGAAGCCGTGTTTGCCGGAGAGACGCCGGATCGGACGCCGATTCTGGGCGGGTGGATTAGCTGTTCGGAGCATATTGCGGCGATCGTGGGCGTGAGTCTGGACGAGTACTGGGAGGACCCCGAGGGGGTGAGCCTAGCGGCGTACATGCGGCTGGGGGCGGACGGGGTGGTGGGGATGACCGTGTCGCACAGCCGAGATGACTTCCGCATCGTGGACGCCGACACTTACACCCATGCCCAGACCGGGGAGTCGCTGGACGAGACGGTGGCGCAGATTGAGGCCCTGCCCTCGCCGGAGCAGATCGAGCGCGACTTTGACTTTGAGGCGGCCTACCAGGAGTTCGCGGCGGGGCTGCGCGAGTGGCAGGGGCGCTGCGGCGAGATGGTGTGGATGCCGGCGCAGTGGGCAGCGGGCGCTCGAGCCTCCTGGTACGGGTCGTACGGCTACGAGAACTTCTTCCTGATTGTCGGGCTGTACCCGAAGCTGGGGCAGAAGCTGATGGAGGTGGGCGGGGCGAACGGGCGCTGCCACAGCCGGCTGATCGCGCGGGCGGTGCAGGAGGGGCTCTACCCGCATGCCGTGCTGCTGGGGGAGGACATCTGCACCCAGCGGGGGCCGATGATCGCGCCGGAGTTCCTGGAGGAGTACTACGCCCCGGCCCTGCGCCACGGCCTGGAGCCGCTGCTGGAGGTCGGCTGCAAACCGGTATGGCATTGCGACGGCGATGTGCGGGCGCTGCTGGACATGCTGATAGACGCGGGCGTGCAGGGCCTGCAGGGGTTCCAGCCGGAGTGCGGCCTGATGCTGGACGAGCTAGTCCAGCGCCGCACCCGCGACGGCGAGACGCTGGTGATCTTCGGCCCGCTATCCGTCACCACGGAACTCCCCGTCTGGAACGCCCGCCAAGTCTTCGCGGCGGTGGAGCAGGCGATAGAGATCTGCCGGGGGCGGGCGCGGCTGGTGCTGTTCACGGCCAACACCATCAACCCGGACATCCCCCTGGAGAATGTGTACGCGATGTACGACGCGGTGGGGGCGAGGGGGAGCGCCGAAGAAGGGCGGCAATAGTATGGTGTCCCCGGGTTGAGAGGAGTCACGGAAAATAGGTATGGTGTCCCCCCATTCGCCTGTCCCCCGATTCTCCCCCCCCCCCCCCGATTCTCCCCGATTCCCGTGGAGGGAGTTGACACCGCTAGCGGTTTGACCTACAATATCATCTATTGGCATTACATTACCGGGAGAGGTGATGGATATGCGAGTAAGCGCCGCCTTGGTTCTGTGGCTGGTTTCGTTTGCCTTAGCTGTCTCCGCCGGTGTCGCCGGTGCCGCCCCCCCGACGCAAGTCTCCCTGCAGATCGTTCCCGAGCGCGATGGTCCCCGCCCCTACCCCGTCTGGGCGCAGTACCCCTTCCAGCTTGCGGCTAAGAGCAGCTACA
>JALGSV010000109.1 GCA_029821755.1 Candidatus Zipacnadum vermilionense
ACGTCGCCCTGCTCTTCGAGGACGGCCACGTCCTGGTCACCCGCCGCGCCGACAAGAGCACCCGCCGCGCCCGCACGCGCGATCGGCAGATGACGCTCCTCTGAGACCGTTTACACGCCCCTGGCACGAATTCACCGGATTTGGCCAATTCGTGCCGGCAACTTGATTTTGTACCCCCCCAACTTGATTTTGTCCCCTTGACAAAAAAAGACCCCCCGGAGTCACTGAGCTCCAGAGGGTCTCGGGCCAAAGGTGCCGGGTGCGCCTGGCTGGGCCCATACAGACGTCATGGCCCGGCATAAAAAGGTGAACAAAGTCGTAAGGCTGGGAAGAACTGCATCCTCGTTGAAAGTGGGGGTAACCCAGCCTCGTTCGGTCCACCCATCCGTCAATGTGACAACGGCACGATAAAAGTCAAGGATCTCGGTAGGGGGACGTGGGGGGATGTGACACGCGGGTACCTTATATATGCCGCTCTCGTCCTCTCAGCCCCTCCCATTCGAGCCGCAGAGCCTGCCGCGACCTCCTGGGACCACGGCGGTCGGCGGCGCACAGAGCGCCTCAGGCGTCGTCGAACTCGAACAGGTCGGCCACGAGGTCCATCTCCACCGGCTCGATCGCCACGTCCTCCGGCTGGATCTGGGCACCCTCGATCTTGCGCCAGGAGTAGCCGCCGCCAGTCTCGTAGACCCCGGGCGGGATATCCACGATGAAGGCCTCCACCCCGTCCGAGGCCACCAGCCACTCGTGATCGCCGCCCGGCTGGCTCCCACAGCGAGCGTCGATGTCGTGCTCGTCCAGGACCTCCATCAGCAGCCAGGCCACCTGGTCGCAGACGCCGCCGCCCCCGAGCTCCTCGTCGAACCCATCCTCGTCCTGCTCCCAGGCGTCCACGATCTTCTGCGCGGCGGCGGCCAGCGCCGGCTGCAAGGCCTCCAACCGGGCCTGCAGGTCCTCCGGGGCGTTCCTTTTCGCAGCTGAACGGGGCAGACGTGTCAGATCGACGACCTCGCGCACGTCATTACGGGCAGGACCAACGGTGACGATCCCATCATGCCCCGCAGCCAGGATAGCCTGAGTCAACGCCACGCCCGTGGCCCCCCCGTAGTCATCCGACAGCCGCTGCTTCCAGCCGGTGGGACCGTAGACGGGAGCCTGGGGATCGTCATCGCCCACCATGGCGATCACCAGCGGGTTGGAAAAGTGCTGCTCGAAGTAGACCCAGCCCGAAACCTGGGCGCGCGGGTCATTCCACTGATCGTAGTCGTCCACCAGCATGAAGGTCCCGGCCGGCTCGATGTCCTGGCCAAACTGGGCGCCCATGTAGACGCTCGGCGCCAAGTTCCGCATCGCCGGGAAGGTCACCGGCACCCCGGTCTCGAACAGCAGGTCCTGGCGGTTACGGGCCGTGCGGCGCTGCAGGCCGCCCGGTGCGGCGTTGTCCTGGACGTACGCCTCGCCGGGTCCGAAGACCTCATCGAGGCGCTGTTCATGTTTTTCCCAGCGGCGCTCAACGAACCTTTGGTGCCGTGGGTCATCCTGGTCGTCCGGCGCCCAGGAAGTGCCCCTGGCGATGCGCTTTCGCTCTTCTGGAGTGTAGGCGGCGACACCGGGCACTGCGTGGCGGAAATGAGATTTCCCGTACGGTGCGGCGTTGTCCTGGACGAGCTCCGGAAAAGGAAACGATCCGAGAAGCACGTCGACATCGAACTCGCCGCGGGGGCCGGACGTCTCGTCCCACCGCTCTTCCGCCTCACGGTCACGACGATCGGCATACGCACGATGCTGGGGGCCGACCGCGTGCATGGCACCGATGCGCCGACGTTGCCGGCTTGTCTCCTCCCGGAACTGGCGGATGCGGTCGCTCCGGTTATCGAGCCCGCGCAGAGGGGAGTTGTCCTGGACAAGGCAGTGCTGGTCGGGTGGAAAGTCCTCCAGCACGGCCTGCAGGTTGCATTGCTGGTCAATCCAGCGCGCCCACTCCGCGATGTGAGGAAAGGTCATCGAATCATCGCTCGACGTGGCACCCAGCTCGGCCTCCTTGGCCAGCACCATTTCAAATTGGATGTCGCCCTTGTCGCAGTACTTCTCCGACAGCTGGGTCA
>JALGSV010000110.1 GCA_029821755.1 Candidatus Zipacnadum vermilionense
CGGCGGCACCACCGAGGCTACGGAGGAAACTGTCGGCGGGGTGGTGCTGCTCAACAGCGACGATGACAACGACAACGACACCCCCGACTACAACGACACGACGGTAATCGGCGAAGACAACCTCGGGCAGATCACCCTGTGGCGGTTTCCCTCGAACCTGGCCAACTCGCAGATCAAGCTGGAAACGAACACCGCGGGGAGCACCCGGATCACAGTCTGGACCACCTCGAACAAGGGCACCGAGGTGACTCTGCCGGCGACCTGGGCTCCCACCGCCATGCCGGCGGAACTATATGTCGAGGGCTACGCGTTAAGCTCAGCAGTACGCGATGTGACCCTGACCCTGTCCTATGTCCAAAACGGGACGCAAGTGGTGGCTTCCGACACGGTCAACTTGACCGTGATCAGCATCGGCCTCAAGCAGGTGAGCTTCTCCGGCACCTACTACCATGTGGTCAGGAAGGACGACGACAGCGGAGATTACAGCGCCCCGCACTGGCAAGACAACACCGATCCCCTAGACGGCGACGCCGATGACGGCGGGGACCGCAGATGGCCTATCTTGTACGAGCGGGCGAAGCATCTGGTGGCCTCGGTGATCATGAAGATCACTCCGAGTGTCTTCTGGACCGGCACGGTGAAGATCAAGGGGGACGGCCCCGGGGATCTGGACTTCTTGCCCACCACGGCGACCGTGGGCAACGACCAGGCGGAAGCCGATAACATGGAGTCTCGGGACCCGCAGGACCCCGAGAATCCCGACAAGGGCAAGCTGCCCAACCACGTGGACCGCTATGATCCGCTGTACCTCAACTGGTACATTTCGCACGACAACGAGGCTTCCTGGTTCGGCCCCTTCACCAGCGGGAACGAGTGCTTCGTAACCCTGGCCGAGCCGCAGTGCAGCCCGAAGTTCCGCACGGTTCTGTACTTGGCGACAAAGAACGGAGGGGCGACTGACTTCGGTTCCGCGCTCCTTAACACTTGGGATTCTTTCGAGAGCCCGGGGAACAACCAGACCCCGACAGGGGTCCAAGCGTGGGATGAGTCCTCTCGGGCATACGACATCCCGCTGACGTACTACGCCGAGAGTACCGCTGGCGCCACGACGACAGCAGAACTGCTAACCGCACACGACGGGCAGTGCCTCGCGTTCGCCCGTCTCTTCATGGATTGCTGCCGTGCCAACCCCAGATCCGTGCTCGATCCCGTCCCCGACACGGTCAGCGTCAAGCCGCCGCCGGAATGCGGCTCGCCTTCCCCGGTTGTGGTGAGGAACATCGAGATTAGCGGCGCAACCTATGAGGGGACCCTGTGGCCTTACAGCATCGCGGACTGGGACCTCAACGGGTCCATTCCAGGGCAGAACAGCCCTGAGCCCGCGCAGCAATGGTTTGGGAGTGGGCACTGGATCGTCGGCTTGTACCAGTGGCCCCACCTGCTTGGCAGCGATCCCGCCCTGTTCTACCTCGATCCCTCCTATGGCGTCGAGGCTGCTGATGCGCGAGCGTACACAAACGCGGTGTGCCCCATCATGCAGATGACTGACGAGAACAGCCCGTACTTCAGACGGTGGCGCGACCCAAACGTTGAAGGCGCCACGGTCGACCTGGTATTGCACGGGGCGACGCCGACACCATGATCTCGAACAGAGGAGCCCACGCGTCGGAGATGCGTCTCTTGGCCGTGGCGATGGCCCTTGCGCTCGGGGGAGGGTGCACCCCAAGCCGACCCGCTAGGCCTTCGGTGCCCGCAGAGATACCCACTCCGGCGTCACCAACCCGCGACCCGCGCATAGCCCGGCCCTTTTCAGAACTGAGCCTCGAGCAAAGGACGGACATACCCGTAGACAGCCTGCCAGTTACCTTGACCCTCGGGGACGGTCGAGCCTCGGCGCAGGTTCTGACGCTGACCGAGGTTGTGTACAGCCGGAACCGGAATGGAAAAACGTACCGACATGCTGCCTACTGCTATGTGCTGCGCCCCAGGCACTCTGGCGTGGACTGGGAGTGGTCGCTCTGGACGTACCATGTCCCACTCCACGGCCTTAGGCTGGTCAAGTGCGAAGGGGTGGCCTACCTCGGTTGGGTGTGGCA
>JALGSV010000111.1 GCA_029821755.1 Candidatus Zipacnadum vermilionense
GAGCTGTAGCGGCGCCCGACCCGGCGACGGGGTCTATCGCCGGGAAACGCTGCCGACGTCTGGTATCCCTGGCGCCGCGAACCACGACTCCAGGAACTGCTCCAGCGTCCCCGGGTACATCGCGCGCTTGACGTTCGCCCAGGTGCGCTGGTCACCGACACAGAAGTACAGGTACGTATTGCCCAGCCATTCTACGATGTCCGGGTCCGAGGCGTTGATCCCCTCGTCTGGGCCCGCCGGCGTGAGGATCGGGTTTGCCGCGCTCAGTTCCCAGTGCTCGAGGTCCTCCGAACGGGTGATGTACGTCTCGAAGAACCACCGCGGGGTGCGGCGCTCGAGGTACATCACGTAATAGCGCCCCCCGGCGTAACGGATGCACGGACAGGCCGTGTAGCGGTTGGTACCAAAGGTGGCCTCCGGCAGCTTCTCCCAGGTCTCGAGGTCGGTTGACCGGGCCAGCTTGACCGTGAAGGTCGGGTACGCGGGGTCGCTGGACTCGTACGTCATCACGAACCCCTCCGCCCCCTGGCACACGGACGTGTTGAAGATGCCCTCGTTCTCGCCCTTGATGACCAGCTTCCTGCGCCAGCGCTTGAGGTCCGACGACCGGAACATCGTGACATCCAGCCAGTTGCCGTTGTCCCAGCGGGACGCGAAGGCGTAGAGGCTGTCCCCATGCACCAGGAGGGAGGCCAATCCGTAGCCTTGGGCGAATCGCGCGAACTCCTCCCCCGTGTCCGCGTCCTTGAGGGACAGGTAGTAGTCCCGCGAGTCGCCGCCGCTGGTCGGGCGGACGCACTCCATGAGACACAGCCGCCCTTGCCAGACGAAGGGCGTCACCTCGCACATATCGCGGGACACCAACTCGCGGCTGACGTAGGGCCCGGGGCCGACCGGGCTCGGCGCCATCATCGTCTGGAACGCCTCGACGGGCCAGCTCCCCAAGCGGTGCATGCCCGCGGGCACCTCCTGCTGGAACTGCACGTAAGCACGCACATCACCCTTGGCGCTGTAGCCGATGTCCTTCCCGGTCTCCTCGTCCACCAGCACCCCGAACACCCGGTAGCCCATCAACGTGCTGTCCTCGAGGTCCACGTGCAACAGCTTGCCTTCCTGCACACTCTCAATGATGCCGGGGCTCGGCGTACCAACGGGTTGCGAGAAGTTCAGGGCGATGAGGTAGCTGCGGTTTACCCGGACGCGAGTGAAGGTGTTGAAGCCATAGTTGCTGGCTTTGAGGGCGCACACCGGGCTGACCATCGTGCAGTCCTCGAGCAGCACATCCGGGCGCGTCGGCAGGGACGGGTTCTCGACGCGCAGGTACGCTGCCGCCGTGTCGCCCCACCAGTCCAGCGCCCACAGCTTGCAGCGACGGAAAGTGATGGGCTCGTCGGGGCGGGACAGACAACCGGCGACCCCGCCGCCGAAGGCCCGGCCGAGCGAGACGCAGTCCTCCACGAGCACGCTGAACGGCTCGCAGTGGTCGGTGCAGTCAAAGAAGAGGCCGGCATCGCCGCCGGTCGCGTACAGGTGGCGCAGCGCCCACCGGTCCCAGCCGATAGCCGAGAAAGTCTCCTCGGTATGCGCCGCCGACCAGCCCTTGGAATAGGCCCGGATCGTGCTCCACCAGTCGTAGCTCTTGAAGCCCTGTTGCGCGGGGTCGCCGCTGTCAATGACCACCCAACCGGCCTTGCCCGACCCGTAGCGCCCCTCCACGTCGCCGATAAGTTCGTTGTAGCTGCCGGGCACGCCCCTGTGCGCGGGGTAGAGGTTTGCCTCGAAATACGTATCGGGACGCACAATGATCCGGTGGCCGCCCTGGTCGTCGGGGACGGCGGACAGGGCGGCCTGGATGGTGGTGAAGGCTTTCGCCCACGAGGAGCCGTCCGAACCGTCCCCCAACTTCGACACGTGGAGCGTGCGTTCGCGGCAGGCGGCGTCGGGGACCGTCAACCCGAGCAGAAGCGCGACAAGCAGCAGGCAGACCGCTTCTTGGCACATGGCGAATGAGCCTCCCGTCCAGCGCTGCCAAGACGTTCCCCACGAAGAGAGCATGTCCCGTTTTCAGTGGGAA
>JALGSV010000011.1 GCA_029821755.1 Candidatus Zipacnadum vermilionense
AACCCGTATACCGTCGAGAGCCTGGCCGGCCTCACCGCCCGCCTGGGGCGCGACCCGGCGGGGGTGGATCTGGCCACTCGGGAACTGACGGCCACCGGCTTCCTGCGCGCCACCGGCCCTCAGGGCTTCTGCCCCAGCACCGTCTTCTGCCTCAATCGCGACAACCCCCGCACCGACCTGTGGCGCGAGCTGGAGGCGGCCTACTCCGGCGCCGACCGCGCGGAGGTCCGCCGCCTTGTCTCCGAGGCTGATCGCCTCAGCGCCAGCCGCCGCGCCATCGCCGACCGCCGCCTCCACGACCTGCAGACTCGCTTCCTCTCCATGGTCTCCGACCAGCTCCGCAACCCCGTCAGCACCATCATGGGCCTAGTCGTCTCCCTCCGGACCCAGGCCGGGAATCTGACCGATTCGCAGGTCCACGCCCTGGAGCTGATCGAGCAGCACGGCCAGGTACTCATTCGCCTGGTGGAGGACCTCCTGCTCACCGCCCGCCTGGACGACGGCGCTGCCCTGCCGCTGAACCTCTCCCTCTTCGACCTGGCGGCCCTGGCCCGGGAGGTCCAGTCCGACTTCGCTGCGGAGAACGCCGACTACCTCTGGTCGCTCGAGGTCCCCGCCGACCCGATCATGGTGGAGGCCGACCGCGACCAGCTGCGGCAGGTCTTCGGCGTGCTGGTCCGCAACGCCCTCAAGTTCACTCCTCTCGGCACCTGCTTGACCCTCCGCGTAGGCGACGACGCGCAACAGGTCTGGGGCGTGGTGGAGGACGACGGCCCCGGCCTGACCGCCACCGACCAGGAGCGCATCTTCAACCTCTTCTACCAGGGCGAGACCGACGCCACCCGCCTTTCCGGCGGCCTGGGCCTGGGCCTGTACCTGGCCCGAGTCATCGTGGAGGCCCACGGTGGGACCCTCGCCGTCGAACCTCAGTCCGGCCCCGGCCTCCGCGTAGTTTTCCGCCTCCCCCACAGCGCCTGACGGGCGGCGCAGCCGCCGCCCGTTGTTTACCGACAAGTACAGGTCAAACCCTACCCTCCCCCTTGCACAATCCGCCCCCTCCCGTTAGACTCTGACCGGCCCATCCCATGCCCTCCCACCTCCTCCTAGTCGAAGATGAGCCCTCCCTGGCCGAGGCCGTCGCTTATACCCTCGAGCAGGAGGGCTTTGCCGTTGACACCGCGGCGGAGGGCCGCGCGGCTTTGGCCCTGTTCGAGGCACACCCGCCCGACCTGGTCATCCTCGACCTGATGCTTCCTGGTCTTACTGGCTGGCAACTCCTCCCCGCCTTCCGCCGCCAGCGGGACGTCCCCATCATTATGCTCACTGCCCGCATCGAAGAGGCCGACCGGGTCGCCGGACTGGAGATGGGCGCCGACGATTACGTCACCAAACCCTTCAGCATGCGAGAGCTGGTCGCCCGGGTCCGCGCCGTGCTCCGCCGTCGCCAGCCGGCCGACCCCGCCGCGGAGGAGGTGGTCCTGGAAGCCGGCGGCGTCCGCGCCGACCTGGAGCGCCACGAGGTCACCGTGGACGGCGCCCCGGTCTCCCTCTCGCCTAAGGAGTACGAGTTGCTGGTCTACCTCCTGCGCCACCGCGGTCGGGTCCGCTCCCGCGATGACATCCTCCAAGCCGTCTGGGGACAGGAGGCCTACCTGGACGAGCGGACCGTGGACGTCCACATTCGCTGGCTGCGCAAGAAGATCGAGACCAACCCCTCCCAGCCCCGCCGGCTGCTAACCGTGCGCGGTGCCGGGTACAAGTTCGCGGAGGCCGCATGACCCTCACCCTTCGCGGCCGCCTCGCCCTCTCCTTTGTAGCCCTGGCCGCCGTAGTCTTCGCCCTGCTCGGTCTCTACCTCGATCTCCCGCGCGGCCTCCTCGCGGCCCTCCTGGTCGCCGCGCTCCTCATCTTCGTGGTCAGCATGTGCCTGGCCGATGCCCTCACTCGCCCACTCCAGCGCCTGGTCCATGCCGCTCGCCGCGCGGCCGGCGGCGACCTCTCCGTTCGGGCGGCGACACCCGCCCCGGGGGAAATCGGGGTGCTCGGTGAGGCCTTCAACTCCGCCCTGCAGCGGCTTTCCGACCTGCTGGCGGCCTCCCAGCGCGAGGCCCGTCGCTATGCCGCCCTGCTGGAGCAGATGAGCGACGCCGTGGTGGTGGTGGACCTGGAGGGCCGCGTGCAACTGGTCAATCGCGTCTTCGCTCAGGCCTTCGGCTTGGGCGAAGGCCAGGCCTTCCGGGCGGACCGCGAAGGGACGGCCGAGCGGCACGTACAGGAGGTTACGCTCAACTACGACCTGAGCGCCCTGCTCACCCGCGCCCTAGCGCAGGGCCTCGCCCAGCATGGCGAGGTGGCCGTGGTCCGCCCCGAACCTCGCACGTTCTATGCGGTGGTCACGCCCCTGAGCGACGAACAGGGTCGCCTCACCGGCACCATCGGTCTGCTACGCGACCTGACCGAATCTCAGCGTCTCGACCAGGTCCGCCGCGATTTCGTGGCCAATGCCTCCCACGAACTGCGCACCCCGGCCGCCGCCCTCAAGGCCCTGGCCGAGGCCTTGGCGAGCGGCGCCCTGCGCGACCCAGAGAAGGGCCCGCGCTTCGTGGACCAGATCGTCCAGGAGGCTGACCGCCTCACCCGGTTGCTCGATGACATGCTCACCCTCACCCGCGTAGAGCGGGGCGCCGAATTGCTACACGTCCAGCCCCTGGTCGCGGGGCCGGCGCTGGCGAAAGCGGCTACTCGCGTCCAGCCCCTGGCGGCCGCCCGCGGCGTGGCTCTCCGTAGCGAGGCCGGGGAGGAGGACCGCCTCTGCGCTGACCCCTCCGGCCTGCAGACGGTGCTGCTCAACCTGCTGGACAACGCCATCAAGTACACCTCCGCCGGCGGCCAGGTCGCCCTGCGCGGCCGCGCCGTGCCCGGAGGGTATGAGATCGCTGTTAGCGACACCGGCCCCGGCATCCCTGCCGAACACCTTCCGCGTCTCTTTGAGCGCTTCTACCGCGTCGACAAAGCCCGCGACCGCGCCACCGGCGGCACGGGCCTGGGCCTGTCCATCGTCAAGCACCTCGCCGAAGCCCACGGTGGCCGCGTCTCGGTCGACAGCACCGTCGGGCGGGGCTCCACCTTCACTGTCTTCTTTCCGGACCGGGACAGCGCCCTCGTCTCTACCTCCCCTGCGTTAACCTGACCTTAACCTGCACTTAAGGCGTTCTTAAGCTCCAGCAGATATGATCCTTTCCGACAGGTGCCAGTGACCGCCCCCCCGGACGCCGGTTGCGGCAATCGCGAGAGACCAAACACTATGAACCGTACCTGGATAATTGGGGCGGGGGTTGTAGTGGCCACCGGGGCAGTGGCCCTAATGGCCGGCTGCGCCCGTCCCACCGAGGGCGGATCGGCCTCGGGTCAGTCGATCCAGATCAAGGGCTCCGACACCATGGTCAACCTGGGCCAGGCCTGGGCCGAGACCTTCGGCGCCAAGACCGGCATCCAGGTAATGGTCACCGGGGGCGGGTCGGGCACCGGTATCGCCGCCCTGCTCAGCGGCACCTGCGACATCGCCGAATCCTCCCGCAAGATGGAGGACAAGGAGATAACCGAGGCCCAGGCGAAGAGCTTCACTCCCAAGGAGTACATGGTGGCCTTGGACGGCATAGCCGTCGTGGTTAACCCCCAGAACCCGGCCAGCAACCTCACCCTCGACCAACTGGCCGACATCTTCACCGGCAGGATCACCAACTGGCGAGAAGTGGGCGGCCGGGACGCCGTGATCGTGCTGCTTTCCCGCGAGGTCAACTCGGGAACGCACGTGTACTTCAAGGAGCACGTACTCCGCAAGGGCAAGAAGGACAGCCAGGAGGAGTTTGCCGACTCGGCCTTGTTGTCCCCCTCCTCGCAGACCATCGCCGACGAGGTGGCCCAGAACGACAAGGCCATCGGTTACTTCGGCATGGGCTACCGCAACGACAGGCTGAAGCTCGTCGCGGTGGCCAAGACGGCGGCCGGGCCCTACGCAGACCCCACGGCGGCGAATGTCGTCAACGGTACCTATCCGATCTCCCGCCCGCTCATGTTCTACACCAAAGGTGAGCCCTCCGGAACCGTCAAGGAGTACCTCGACTTCGTCCTAGGGCCTGAGGGCCAGAGACTGGTCGAAGAGCAAGACTTTGTTCCGCGGCCCATGCCCGAAGCCCCGCAGGGCGGATAGACTAGCCTCCCAACTATGTCCCTGCGCACTCGTCTAACGCGAATCTGGGAATTCCTCATCGAGAAGGCCATCCTGCTGGCTGGACTGGCCTGCGTGCTCTTTGTGGTTCTCATCTTCGTCTTCCTGCTCCGCGAGGGCCTCAGGACCTTCTCGCATATCTCTCTCGGCGACTTCCTCCTGGGCCGGAAGTGGTACCCCATTTCCAGCCCGCCGCGCTTCGGCATCCTCTCGATGATCTGCGGCTCGGGCATGGTGACCCTGGGCGCGGCCCTGCTCGGCGTGCCCCTAGGTCTGGCCAGCGCCATCTACATCTCGGAGGTGGCTCCGCCCCGACTCAAGGAAGTACTCAAGACCGGGATCGAGTTGCTCGCCGCTATTCCCAGCGTGGTCATCGGCTTCGTCGGGATCACCGTCGTGGTCCCCTTCCTGCGCGTGGCCTTTGACCTCCCCACCGGCCAGACCGCCCTGGCCGGCGCCATCTTGCTTTCCCTGATGGCCATGCCCACCACCGTCAGCATCGCCGAGGACGCGATCAGCTCCGTGCCCCGTCGTTACCGGGAGGCGGCTCTGGCCCTGGGCGCCACCCACTGGGAGTACATCTACCGCGTCGCCCTCAAGGCCGCCGCTCCCGGCATTGTCGCTGCCGTTATGCTCGGCATCGGCCGGGTCATTGGTGAGACCATGGCCGTAATGATGGTCACCGGCAACGCGGCCCTTATCCCCCACTCCCTGCTGCAGCCCGTCCGCACCATGACCGCTACCATCGCCGCCGAGATGGGCGAGACCGTCAAGGGTAGCGACCACTACGCCGCCCTCTTCGCCATCGGCATCGTCCTGTTTGCCATCACCTTCCTAATCAACTTCGTAGCCGATTCTTTCCTGCACCGCTCCCGGGTGACGCTGCGATGACCTCCGTGACCAAACAGAAAATCGCCTTCACCATACTCGGCGGGATTACCGTCCTGGTCGCCCTGCCCGTGCTGCTCATCGTCGGCGTGATCGTCAAGCACGGTCTCGGCGCCATCTCCTGGGAATTCTTGTCCACCGCCCCGAGCGACGGCATGCGTGAGGGCGGCATCTTCCCCGCTATCGTCGGCACCTGCTGCCTGGTAGTCACCGCCGTGGTCGTCGCCGTACCCCTGGGCGTCTTCGCTGCCATCTTCCTCAATGAGTACGCCGGGGATAACTGGCTCACCCGGCTTGTTCGCTTGGCAATTATCAACCTGGCCGGCGTGCCCTCCGTGGTCTACGGCCTGTTCGGCCTGGGATTGTTCGTGGTCGTCCTCAAGTTCGGCGCCAGCATCCTCGCCGGCGGCCTAACTCTGGCCCTGATGAACCTCCCGGTCATCGTCACTGCCTCCAAGGAAGCCCTGGATGCCGTGCCCCAGACCTTCCGCGAGGTCAGCCTCTCCCTGGGGGTCAGCAAGTGGAAGACCATCCGCCATTTGGTCCTGCCCAACGCCATCCCCGGCATCCTGACGGGAATCATCCTGGAGGTCAGCCGCGCCGCCGGGGAGACCGCGCCAATCCTGTTCACCGCCGCCGCCTTCTACCTACCCGGCCTGCCCCAGTCCATCTTCAGCCAGGTCATGGCCCTGCCCTCGCACCTGTACGCCATCTCCACGCAGGTCCCCAACATCAGCCTGGAGACCCGCTACGGCACCGCCCTGGTCCTGCTCGCGCTAGTGTTTATCGTCAACTCCTTCGCCATCTTTCTGCGCGCCCGCCTGCGGGCGAAGAGGAGGTGGTAGCGATGACCGATCTCGCCACCACGCCCGACCACATCCAGGTGGCAGACCTCGCGGTCTCCTATGGCCGCCATCCTGCTCTTGGTCCGCTCAGCCTCACCGTCCGCCGCAATGAGATTCTCAGCATCATCGGCCCGGCCAATGCCGGCAAAAGCACCTTCCTGCGCACCCTCAACCGCATGATCGACCTCACCCCACACGTGCAGGCCAGCGGCCAAGTGTTGCTGGAGGGGGAGGATGTACTGCAGATGCGGGATGTGGCCGCTCTGCGTCGGCGGGTGGGGATCGTCTTCGCCCTGCCCCTAGCCTTGCCGCTGTCCATCTTCGACAACGTCGCCTACGGCCCGCGCCACCACGGCCTGGTACCGCGCAAGGAGATGCCCGGCTTGGTCGAGCAGTGCTTGCGCCAGGCCTTCCTGTGGGACGAGGTGAAAGACCGTCTGAAAGAGCCGGCGCTCAACCTCTCCGGTGGCCAGCAGCAGCGCCTGTGCATTGCCCGCACCCTCGCCGTCCGCCCGGAGGTGCTACTATTCGACGAGCCCTGCTCAGGCCTGGACCCCGTCTCGACCGCTATGGTGGAAGAGACCATGCAGGAGCTGAAGTCGGACTACACGCTGGTGCTGGTGACCAACCTCACCGCGCAGGCCGCACGGGTCAGCGACCGCACCGCCTTCTTCCTTTCCGGCGAGTTGGTGGAGTTGGATGACACGGCGAAGATCTTCACGGCCCCCTCCGACCAGCGGACCGAGGACTACATCCGAGGGAGGTTTGGCTAACGCATGTCCGACCCCGCCGTCTCTACTATCCCGCCCGGCGACCTCCCCATTCCCTCCGACCAACCCGCGGTGGAGGTGGACCAGCTCAACTTTTTCTACGGCGACTTCCAGGCGCTCAAGGACATCAGCCTGTCCGTTGAGCCCCGCCGAATCACGGCCCTCATCGGCCCCTCGGGTTGCGGCAAGTCCACGCTGTTGCGCTCGCTCAATCGCATGAACGACCTCATCCCCGGCGTGCGAGTGGAGGGGACCGTCAAGGTGCTGGGCTCGGACATCTATGCCCCCGAGGCTGACCTAGTGGCCTTGCGCACTAAGGTCGGCATGGTCTTCCAGCGGCCCAACCCCTTCCCGCTGTCCGTCTACGAGAACGTGGCTTTCGCCGCCCGCGTACATAAGACGGCGCGGGGCGCGGCTATGGATGAGCTGGTGGAGCGCTGCCTGGCCTCGGTATTCCTGTGGGACGACCTCAAGCGCAACCTGCGCAAGTCGGCGCTCGACCTGTCCCTGGAGCAGCAGCAGCGGCTGTGCATCGCCCGGCTGCTGGCGGTGGTGCCCGACCTCCTGCTCATGGACGAGCCCTGCTCCACGCTCGACCCCGCTGCCACCCAGGGCCTCGAGGACCTGATGGGGGAGCTGGCCAAGCAGTATACCATCGTCATCGTTACCCACAACATGCAGCAGGCCGCTCGCGTTTCGCAGGACTGCGGCTTCATGCTGTTGGGAGAGCTGGTGGAATTTGACAAGACCGAGAATATATTCGAGAATCCTCAGGACCCGCGTACCGATGACTACATTCGGGGCCGGTACGGATAGGAGGTGCCGCCATGCTGCGTACCAGACACGCCTTTGACGAGGAATTGGCCGACCTGAAGCAGGAGCTGGTGAAGATGGGCTCCTTCGTGGAATCCATGCTGGATCGCTCCATCCGGGCGCTGGTGCACCACGACGTGAACCTGGCCAAGCAGGTCATCCTCGCCGACGACATCGCGGATGAGATGGACCTAGGGATCGAGCAGCACTGCATGAGGCTGCTGGCCCTGCAGCAACCCATGTCGCGCGACCTGCGCACCATCGGCACGGTGATGAAGGTCATCGCCGATGTGGAGCGCGTGGGGGACTACTGCGTGGACATCGCCCGCTCCGCGATCACCCTGGCCGACACCGCCTACTTCAAGGAACTGGTCGACATCCCCCGCATGGCGACCGCGGTGGCCGACATGCTGCGCCTGGCACTGCAGGCGCTGGTGAGCGAGGACCTGGAGCTGGTGGACACGGTAGCGGCCCAGGACGACGAGGTGGACGACATGTGGAAGGCGCTGGAGCAGGAGCTGACCCAGATCATGCAGGAGCGGCCGGAGGTAGTGCCGCAGTCGGTGCAGTTGCTCCTGGTAGCGCGGTACCTGGAACGCATCGCCGACCACGTGGTCAACGTCGCCGAGCGGGTAGCGTACATGGTGACCGGGGAGATAACCCAGCTTACCGAGCGGCACAAGGAGACGGTGGTGGACTAAGCAGGGGGGAGAGGTCCCTTCCCGCGTGGGGCGGGGCTCGTTATTCCTGACGAACCGCGCCCCTACAGCGCGAAGGCCCGTGGCGCAGGCCGCCCCTACAGGGCGGTGGTGCCGCAGGCGCGAGACTGGACTGGCCCCATGAGGCCCACGAGGATATCCTCCGGCAGGCGGCGGCGCAGCTTGTCGCGCAACTGGCAGCGGGCGTTGAATAGGCGACTTTTGACTGTCCCCAGCGGGCAGCCGAGGATCCGGGCGATCTCCTCGTAGCTCAGGCCCTGCAGATCGTAGAGGACTACGACCGGGCGCAGCTTCTCCGACAACTCGGCGATAGCGGACCATACCTGATCACGCAGGGAACTGCTCTCCACGACCTCATCGGGGGTGCGGGTGGTGCCGTCGGCCAAGTCCCGCGCCAGGGACGACTCCTCGTCGTCCAGGGGCTCATCCAGCGACACCGTCTGCCACTGGCGGCGCTTGCGCCGGCGGGAGGCGTCGATGGCGAGGTTGGAGGCGATGCGGTAGACCCAGGTCTGGAAACTGGCCTCGCCGCGAAAATGCGGCAGGGCCTGGTAGGCGCGGACGAAAGCTTCCTGGGCGAGGTCTTCGGCTTCGGCCGGGTCCTGCACCATGCGGGCGACGTGGTTGTAGATGCGGTTCTGGTAGTGCTTTACGAGCAACTCGAAAGCGGCGTCATCGCCGTGGCGCGCGCGGTTGACCAGACTGCGAATCTGTTCTTCGGTGAGGGTCGTGCTGTGCGCCTGCGGGAGGTCGGCCGGCAGGTCCCAACTGCTGCCGGAGAAGTCCGAGCAGGCCAGGGAAGAACGAGGGGCGGCCTGGGCGGCGGCGGCACGGCTCCGAGTGTCCCGGCCGGTGCGAGTCGTCTTCCCACGAACCTCGGGCTTGCGGGCAGTTGGCAGTGAAGTCCGGCTTCCAGCGATGGTTTCCACGGCGTTCCCCCCTTGCCGAGTGAAGGCATGACTGATCCTCTATCGGTGATGGCAAGAGAATACTGGAGGGGGGACTCTCCGACAATCGGGGAAACCCCGATTTATGGGGTGGGTTTTCCTGAGGGAGCGAGGCGTGAGGAAGCGGCAGGGGGCACGGACAGGTCCTCCGACTCTCGTCGTGCCTACCTCTGTACCTACCCTTTAGCCTGCCGTCTACAGAGCGCGCCACCAGTACGAGAGGAAGCTGGCGAGGATCACCCAGCCAAAGAGGAGCAGCTTCAGGGCGGCATACCAGTGGATAGTGAGGGCCCAAAGGTCCTTGATCGGTGTTCCTGTCATTAGGGTGATCAGTTCCGGGGCGAAGGTGCACACCGCCACGAACAGGGCCCAGGTCACCATCAGCAGCAGCACACCGACCAATAAGCCGCTCCAAGCGCCGTGGGCGGCACCGGCGACGATCTTCCGCACGGAAGTAACCGTTGTCTCGGACATGGGATAGTCCTCTTGTCTGTAGGAAGGGTGTCACTTAGCCCGGCTCGGGAGCGCGGCCGTCAGAGATGGTGTGCCGTATGGCGCCGGAGCCGTCGGGCGTCTCGCTCATTGCCCCCCCCCGGATTGTCTTCCAGCCAATGGCGACACGCCCGCCCGCGATTCGAGTCGCGTCTCGAAGGGCGAAGGCTGGCAGTGTCATCAGCGCCCGTTGATGGCGTCCCGGATGCCCAGGATGAGCTTGAGGCTTTCCGGAGTCGGCTTGGTCGGCTTGAACTCCAGGCCGACGAACTTCTCGAAGCCGGCCTCGTTGAGAGCCGCCAAGACGTTGGCGTAGTTGATCTCACCGGTGCCGGGCTCATTGCGACCGGGGTTGTCGGCGGCGTGGAAGTGGCCGATGTCGTCGATGTGCGAGGTGATATTCGCGATTAGGTTGCCCTCGGTGATCTGCTGGTGGTAGATGTCATACAGCAGCTTGACGGCGGGGCTGTTCACCTGCTCGACGATCTCGAAGCCCTCCGCGCTGGTGGAGAGGAAGTAGCCAGCGTGGTCCACCAGGATGTTGAGCGGCTCCAGTACCAGCGTGACGCCGGCGGCCTCGGCCAGCGGTGCGGCGGCTTTCAGGCAGGCCACGATGCCGGCATGGCCCCAGGCGCGGTCACTGGCGTCCTTCCCCCAGCCGGTGGTGGCAATAAGCGTCTTGCAGTTGATGATCCGGGCGGCCTCGATCGCGCGCGCGGTGTCCTCGGCGAAGCGGTCGGCCAGGTGCATGTCGAGCATGCCCTCCGGCGCCTCCAAGCAGATGGCGGCGATGGGGAGGCCGGCCTTCTGGGAGGCGGTGGCGATGGCCTCCAGGTCCTTGCCCGAATAGCTCCAGAACTCGACGGCGTCCAGCCCGGCCTTAGCGGCGGCGGGAATACGGTCGACGAAGTTCTCGATCTCAGGGAACAGCATCTCGATGCAGGCGGACAGCTTGATCATGGTCAGGTCTCCTTGACGGTAGCAGAAATCACTAATCAATCATCGCTTGTCAATTCCCAAACAGCCCCCACAGGGGGTTTACCGGGCCGAAGCCGTGGCCGACAGTGAGGCCGTGGCGAATGGCCTCGGTGGTGAACTCCTTGGCGGCGGTGGCGGCGGCAAAGAGGGAATCCCCGACGGCCAGGCGCGCCGCCAGGGCAGACGAGAAAACGCAGCCGGTCCCGTGGATGGTGTTCACGTCCAGGGCCCCGGCGAGCAGGAAGTGGACGCGGTCGGTCTTGCGCTCGTAGAGAACGTCCGCCGCCTCGCCCTTCTCCAGCAGATGGCCGCCGGTGATGATGACCGCCGCCGGGCCGACCGGGGAGAGGTGGGCTAGTTCGCGAGCGGCGGCGGGGAGGTCGTCGACGCTCTGCAGGCGGGTTTCGAGCAGGGCCTCGGCCTCCTGGACGTTGGGGGTAATGACGTGGGCCACGGGCATGAGCGTGTCCCGGTAGATCTGCTTGGCCCCGGACTCTAGCAGCACGCCGCCGCTAGAGGCGACCATTACCGGGTCCACCACCACGTTTTTCAGGCGATGGTCGACGATGGCCTGATAGACGGCTTCGAGGTTCTCGCGGGTACCGAGCATGCCGGTCTTGACGGCGGCCACAGGCAGGTCGGCGAGCACGGCCTCAATCTGGGCGGTGAGCGCCTGCGGCGACATGGAGAAGGACTCCCGGACCGTCTGGGTATTCTGGGCGGTGAGGGCGGCGATGGCGCAGGCGCCGTGCATGCCGAGGGCCGCGAAGGTTTTCAGGTCGGCCGCCACCCCCGCCCCGCCGCCGGAGTCGACGCCGGCGATGGTGAGGATGGTGGGAGGGTTGGTGGTGAAAGGTTTGAGCATGATAGGGCAATCCTCTCCTGGGTCCGTCGTGGTGGAGGTATTCGTCGGAGGAAGTGCGAGGTCCTGCCCAGCGCGGCGAGGCCGTTTCTACGCGGAGCCTGGGGCCACGCTGTCCACTATCTTCAGGGCGATAGGCTCGAACTTGTCGTAGACCTTGGCGGGAGCGGTGAGGCGGAGGTCGTAGGAGAAGTCGCCGCCGCCAGTGGCGGTTATGCGCAGGCCCCGCATCTTTATGGAGAAGGGCCCCACCAACTTGCGAGTGGTGAAGTGGGAGCGGACGGCGGGCAGGCCGGCGAACTTGCACTTCTCTAGATCGCCCTCGTCCCGGAAGGCGGGGTCGTTATGGGCCGCCGCATCACCCAGCCTCGCGTGCAGGCGGCTCTCGGCGCGCTCCTCGAGGGTCAAGGGGCGGGTCCCCTCCGGGCCGGTCGCCAGACGCGCCGCCGAGCTGGCCATGTCGCCCATGACGCCCTTGATCTGACTTCCCTCGATGCTGACACGGCAGGTCCCGCTGGTCACGCGTGTCCACTCAAAGTTACCGGTGGAGCCGGCGGCGAAGTACTTCCAGTTGGCGGGAACCTGGAGCGTGAAGAGCTTGGTCTCGGTGGTGACGGAGGTCCACTCGGTAGGTTCGGCGGGCGGGCGCAGGGCGCGGAGGTAGGCGAAGAGGAAGCCGCCGATCACCAGGACGAGGAGAATGCCGGCGCCCAGCGCGTAGTAGCGCCAGACGGGCGCCGCGCGACGCTCGCGTTCGGCGGCGAGCAGGGCCCGGGCGGCGCCGGCATGGCGGCCGCGGTCGGGAGGACCGGCGGGCCGGGAAGCGGCCTTGTCGGAAGCGGGAGGCGGCGCATCGGCGGCGGGAGGCGCACCGGTCTCGATCGGCTTGCCGCACCAGGAGCAGACGCGGTCAGTGTCCGACTCCATGCCACAGTGCTTGCAGAGAGGAGGCATCGTTTACCACTCCTTGTTCCGGGGGCTCGTCACGAGTCGGGAAGGAAGGCTTCACGTGAAACATGTGCTTCATGTGAAGCAATGCAGTTCGCTGCCGCTCAGAGGCGGCCGGCGCTGTGGATCATTGCCGACCCTACGGTATTCGACAATATTCCGCTTCCGCCGGCACGTGTCCAGGTACTGCGCCGCCTGTCGGTGGTTGTCACCCAGCGCCAGAGGTAGGGCCAGGAAGGTGGTCGCGTGGTGAGCAACGCCGGTAGTACGATACCCGCTGGCAGCGAGGGCGATGGTGGCCAGGCTGAGCGCCGCATTGTAAACGGCGGTAAAGCGCAGATCCAGGGAGATGGAGTCGGACTCCGCGTCCTTCAGACCACGGTCGGCTACCTGGAGCAGGTCAAGCACTTCGCTGATCGAGGTCTCATGCGGCTGCAACTTCGCTTCTTCGATCAAGCCTGCCCAACTCATGCTCATCTCCGATCAGGAACACCTTGGGTCGCGCCAGGACCGTCGTCAGGAAATGCTCGCCCGCCTCCACCCGCTCGGCGAACTCTTGTGGGCGCATGGTCACGGCGTTGATCTCTCGCCCCAGGCGCGCTTCGGCCTCCCGCAGCGCTGAAGTCAACTCGAACAGCCCCGCTTCTCCGACCACGATCAGGTCTACGTCGCTCCCCGCGCTGGGCGTCCCGCTCGCCGTCGAGCCGAAGACGAAGGCGACCCCTATCTGGCTGAGGAAGGGCGCCAAGGCCTCACGCAGTACATCGGCGATGCCGAAGGTCTTGATAGCGATGCCCCGCAACTCCGGGAAGATAGGGCACTGTCGGTTCGCCCGGTAGTAGACCTGGTTCCCTTCACGCTCCCGCAGCAGGATTCCTGCCTCGGCCAGCGCGGTAACCTCCCGCTGCACCGTAGCCGGCGCTAGCCCCACACGGCGGACTATCTCCCGCAGATGCCGGCGTTGGTCCGGGTCGGGCAACAACAGCCCCAGCACCTTGAGGCGGGCCTGAGGGAATAGAACGTCGGTTAGGCCGGTACGCTTCGTTCGCATATTGCGAACGATTGTATGCTAAACAGGAACAAAGGTCAAGCGTGTCCAGCGTAGTGACGGGCCCGTTCGAACAGAGCGCGTAGCATACCGGGCACCGCGTCCTCAGAGCAATAGGCGCCTATCCCTCTGCCGAGCATTCGTCTGGAAAGGGGGGCCAGCAGTGTCTCGCTGAAGAAGCACTTTATAGCCTTCCCGAGCTTCTGATCGGTCGGTTCAACCTGGGACCGAAGCGCGGTGAGTTCGGCCTGAGAAACCGCACGGGGCAAGTCGGGGAGGGCCTTGATGGCATCCTGGAGGACGTCTACGGGAAACTGGTACTCCAGGTCGCCTTGGTCGAACTTGAACACGTTCGCTCGCTCGATTATGCCGCGAGCGACCATTTCCGAGGGACGGAACGCTCTGCTCGTCTCAAGTTCGTCAGCGTCTGCGTCGGCCAGAAGCAGCACTGGGATGCCTATCTTGTGAGCCGCCTCGACAAAGGGCCTGCCCTTTGTCTTCCCCTTTAGGTTGACCGGCTGAATGCCCATTTCGTCAAGTGACTTGTGCAGTACGGTGTGTGCGAGTTGAGGCAGGGCCTCATCTTCGGTCTCGCCCTCGTAGCACAGGAGACAGTTGGCGAAGAAGTAATCGCTGTTACGCAGCCCAAGTTCCAGTCTAACCGCCTCGGTGATGTCTTCCTCTGTGACTTGGCGCGCTGTAGCGACGCCCTTATCGTCTCGGGTCAAGAGGGCCACCTCGCATGGGTTCATGCGGTCAACAAACACGGTGGAGTGCGTCGTGACAATGACCTGGTACCGCCGTGCGCCTGCTGTGTCAGCGAGACCCTTGAGGTCGTAGAAGAAGTCCCTTTGGGCGGCGGGGTGCAGGTAAGTCTCGGGTTCCTCGATAGCGTATATAGTACTCCGGAAGGGCTTGTCGGGGTCCTCTTCCTCGCCCTTGGCGTGTGCTTCTTCGGCCGCGCGCTGCTGCCGCCGCTTCAAGAACGCGACCACGACTAGCCGCTGCGTTCCCATGCCACGCAAGGTCAACTCGTTCCGCACGCCGGCGTGGTCGGTGACGTGCAGGACAACGGTCGCCGACTCCTGCGGCTGAAAGTCGATCTCGCTGTCGAGGGCGCTCACCTGCGAGGTCTGCCGGAGAAGTATCTGTTCGATGGCTGCGACCTCTTCAGAAACGGCATCTCGACCGCGCGTCCTTATTGCCTCAGTCTCCTCCATGTCCGAGAGCGCCTCCACGAGAAGGGTCTTGAAGTCCTTCTGGAACGGGCTGGCGGTAGTGTCCAAGGGTTGCTGACTTGGGAAAGGATGATACGCAGGCAAATGCTTGCCGATGAGCGTCTGGGTATCCTTGTGCGGAAGTCGGAGGGACCCGTCACGCTGCTCGAGGCCTTGGCCTTCCGCGTATCGCCATAGCACAAGCCATCGTTGTTCGTTGGTCCGCCCGGCGCCGGACTTTCCCACGGGCGGCAGACCATACTGCGAGATGAAGTCGTTCAGTTCCCTCTCCGAGCGCGCGGGGAGGTTCCTGAAATCGTCATCGACGTAGTCGCGGCAGACGATGTGTAGAGCGGACTTAGATTCGGCGCCGAGGCGAAAGCTGCGTCGCAACGTGAGGTGACCTTGCGCGTCCAATGCGTGCTCCGCTGTCAACTGTTCGGTTACCTCCAGCGGCAGCTCCGCGAACGTGCACTGAACCCAGAATTCTTGAGCGCACTGCCCGATGGTGCAGAAATCAGCGGGGTCCGCCTTCCCCTCGATGAACCGCTGCACTGCCAGCAGGACGCTTGACTTGCCGCAATCATTCTTCCCCACCAGGCTTGAGAAGCTATGCAGCCGCAGTCCCTCCAAGTCCCGGATCGCTCGGAAGTTCTTGATGCTGACCTCGCATAGTTGCATGGCTTTTCCTCCCTGATTGTCTCGACCCGGCGTCCTCGTTGTGTCTCCGCCCCGCTACCCTTCCGTCAACCCCTTGAAGTTCTCCAGCACCTTTAGGCCTACGTCCTGGCTCTTTTCGGGGTGGTACTGGCAGGCGAACACGTTGTCCTTCCAGATGGCGGAGCAGAACTCGTAGCCGTAGTCGGTGGTGGTGGCCACGATACCCGGATCGTCGGGGACCACGTAGTAGCTGTGGACGAAGTAGAACCACGAGCCGTCCGGGACGCCCGCGAAGTGGGGGACGTCCGGCCGGAGGCTGACCTGGTTCCAGCCGATCTGGGGGATCTTGAGGTCGTGGCGGAAGCGCTCGACGCGGCCGGGGAAGAGGCTCAGGCCGGGGCGGACGCCCTCCTCGGAGCTGTCGAAGAGCATCTGCAGACCGAGGCAGATACCCAGGAAAGGCTTCCCCGCAGCAATCAGGTCCTGGAGCGGGCCGATCAGGTCGTGCTCCTCCAAGCCGCCAATGCAATCGTCCCAGGCGCCGACGCCGGGCAGGACCAGGCCGGCGGCTTCCCCCAGAACGCGGGGCTGGTCGGTAATGGTCACCTCGCAGCCTCCCGCGCGGAGGGCTTTCTCCACGCTGCCCAGGTTGCCCATGCCATAGTCAATCAATGCGATCACAGGAAAGTCACCTCAAAGCGTCCGGCGGCGCGGGAATGCAGTGTCGGGAATAGTATAGCACATGCGGGAGAGCAGGTCAGGGGGGAGAAACGGGCAGGGCCAGAGGAGCCGCGTACCAGGTGCGTGGCTCCTCCGGCCCCTCGTGGGGAGGCATCTAGCGCATCTGCAGGTCCACTCGCAACGTTCTCCCGCGGGCGATGCTGACGCGGGCGAGGTTGGCGTAGTTACTGCCGTTGAGGCTGAACTGCAGCGAGTCGCCTACCGGATTCCAATCCTGGTCAGCGTAATACAGGCGCAGGGCGTGGTTGCCGGCAAGAACACTGGGGATGGCGAAGGCGCCATCGTACGTGGAGACCTCCCCCAGCGCGAGCGGTCCCAGTGGGCCCAGCAAGAAGACGCCCAGGACGGTGTCCTCCGGCGGGATCACCGGCCGGCCGCGGCGGTTCAATACCCGCCCCGACAGGGAGCCGGGGACGGGGTTGCGGCTCGGGGAGACCGCGGCAAAGATCACGGGCCGCATGGCCCAGGTGCCACCGCTCCGGCGGATCGAGGCCGCCGCCATGAAGTCGAGCAGCACCGTGGTGGTCTGGCCCTGCTCCACCACCACGGCGCCGTGGGCCAGGCGGGCGGTGACCGTGGGCCCGCGCGGGAGGGTGAGATTGTGTTGAGCGCCGCCGACCATGCGTATCCAGTTGTCGCCCCGGTAGTTGGAAAGCGTCAGGCGGATGGTGTTGTAGTTACCCACCGGCACCTTCAGTTCGCCCAAAAGGAGGGGCCGGCGGGCCAGGGCGGGGAGGTCAATGTCCACCGGCAGGTCAGCGCCGCGCACCAGGGCCACGGAGCGGCCGGAGTCGTTGAACACTTCCACGGAGTCCAAGCGCACATGCACCTCGGCGATGTCTGGCGCGGGGATGTCGGTGAGCATCAGGCGCAGGCGGGTCTCGTTTCCTCCGCCGAAATCACAACCACTGAGAACAGGCAGCAGCAGCGCCATCAGGGCGAGCAGGGCCAGAGCAAGGAGCAGGTTGCGGGTCATGCAGGTACCTCCTGAACAGATGATAGGTCGTCCCGGCCGCACCGCGGGCCCGGGGCGAGCTCAGACCCGATCTTGCAGGTACTCCAGAAACTGCGCCGCGCAGTGATCAAGGTTCTCCAGGCTGCCGCCGCCCTGGAGCGGCGAGCACATCTCGTAGGCGACGTAGCCGTCGTAGCCGCCCTCACGCAAGGTCCCGAGAAAGGCCTCGTAGTCCACCAACCCCTCGCCCATCGGCACGGCCTGCACGGCGGGAGTCTGGGGGTCGTAGTTGACCAGTTGGGGCCGGTAGACAAACCGGGGGCGGTAGAGGTAGTCGGCGCAGGTGGTCCAGACGGTCAGCGGAGCCAGCTTGGCGGCGGCGGTCGCCAGATCGTCGCCGTGGAGCGTGGGCGTCCAGGCGTCGAAGGCGGCGCGGCAGTTGGGCTCGTCGATCTCGACCAGCAGGTTGTAGAGGGCTTCGTAGTGGCAAGCGAAGTCATGGTGGTTCTGGACGGCTAGAGTGCAGCCATAGTCGGCGGCGCGGCGGGCACATTCGCGTAGGGCAGTAACGCAGCGCTCACGGGTCTGGTCCAGGGTGAGCGCCGGGTCCTGGTAGCCGGTGAAGAGGCGGAGGATCGAGCCCCCCAGGGCCTGGGCGAGGCGGGCGAGTTCGGTGACGTAAGCGACCTGCATTTCGACGAGAGGGATATCGGGATGGGTCGCGTCCGCGGTGAAGTTGGTGTAGCCGGCCAGGCAGCCGACACTGACGCCGCTCTCCTCCAGCACGCCCCGCAGGGCCGCCAGCGTATCGGGGGAGGTGTCCAGCACCGACAGATGCGGGCGCTTGGCCATGATCATGACGGCGTCATAGCCGAGCTTACCGGCGCGGCGGATGACCTCCGGCAGGTCCAGCCGGGCCTGGCCGGGCCAGACGCCGGCGTAGGAGACGGTGTGGAGAGCGGTCTGCATTTCTGGCACCCCGTGGCAAAGGCGGTCAGGCGGTATTGCGCTTAGCGCGCAGCTTGCGGACGCGTTCCCCAAAGGCCCGATTGGCTTCCTGCCAGTAGGCCAGTCGCTCCTCGAAGGTCATGTTCCTCGTCTCTTCGTAGATGCGCCTCCCAGCCTCGTGTTGCATCTCCACGCAGTCAAACTTCTTCTTCCTCATATCGTACCACCTCTGCCGGCGAATGGATTGCCAGAGGGCCGAAGCCCTCCAGCGCGTTCACCGCGTTGTACAGGGGCATCTTCTCCGCATGCACGATGTGCTTGAAGTTCCAGTTGACGATCATGTCACACCGCCCGGCTGTGGCTAGAGCGACGTGCATCGCGTCATCGGTCCATCTCTCACTCAGGATCCCCGCGCGTAGGTACGCGTCGTGCAGCCGCAACACCTGATCGTCAAGGTACAGGGTCTCAACCACCTGCACAAAGCCGTCTAGCCAATCCCGCACGTGTTCCGGACTTCGGTCTATCTCCCTAGCGTCCACTGGAGAGCTGACCAAAACGAACCTCCCCTCCCGTACCTGCTCGAAGAAGAGGCGACTAATGAGATCAAATCCGTCGTCGAACACGCCGCCGTATACCGATGAATCGGCGTGTACTCGTTTGGGCTGGCTGGTCACAGTTGTTGCCCTTCTCAGCCTGCTGATGAGTGTCAGGCGACGGCGGTGCTCGGCATCAAGGAGTGCTGTTCCCGTATCTATTATAGAACCACCGGCCCCGAGCGGCAAGGCGGCGGAGGAGGCGCAAGGAGGGAACTGCCGACCCGATGGCGCATTCACGTGAGAACATCCAAGGAGGCGCTGATGACCGCACGCGAGATCTTCCTGCGTACGATGAGATACGAGCCGGTGGAGCGGCCGCTGGTGATTGCTCTGGAGCCCTATGAGCAGTACGGCGTGGACCGCTGGCGGGAGCAGGGGCTGCCGGCGGGGCAGTCGCCTGAGCGGGCGCTGGGGATGGACCGGCTGGAGCTGGTGCCGGTTTCCTTCAGCTCGCTACCGGACTGGGAGACGCGAGTGATCGCCGAGGACGACGAGTACATCACCGAGGTGGGGTGGCTGGGAGCGACCATCAAGCGCCGCAAGGACGCGCCGGGGATGTACTACGGCCATGTGGACCACGCGGTCAAGACGCGGCAGGACTGGGAAGAGTGCAAGTGGCGCTTCCGAGCCGAGACCGAGGGGCGGTTGCCGGCGGATCTGGACGCCCTGGCCGCCCAACTGGAGGCCTCCGACCAACCGGTGGGGCTGCACGTTTTCCCCTTCTTCATGCGGCTGGGGTTCTACCTGATGGGGATGGAGCGGTTCCTGACCGCCTTCCATGAGGAGCCGGACCTGATGCATGACATGTTCGGCTTCTGGGGCGAATTCGTGCTGGAGACGCTGCGGCCGCTACTGGGGAAAGTGCGGCTGGACTTTGTGACCTTCGCCGAGGACCTGGCCTATACGAAAGCGCCGCACATTTCGCCGCGAGTCTACGAGGAGTTCTGGCTGCCGTACCAGGACCCGATCGTGGAGGCGCTGCACGGGGCGGGGGTGCCGATGGTGTGTGAGTGGTCGGCGGGGAACCTGGAGCCGCTGCTGCCGCTGATGTTGGACCACGGGATTAACTGCACCTGGCCGCTGGAACGCCAAGCAGGGATGGACGCGTATGCGGTGCGGAGCAAGTACGGCCGGGATCTGCGCCTGGGCGGGGGCTTCCCCAAGGAGGCGCTAATCGCCGGGCCGGAGGCGGTGGACCGGGAGATTGAGCGGCTGCGGCCGCTGATGGAGGAGGGCGGGTTCGTCCCGGCGTTGGACGACATGGTCCCGCCGGAGGTGCCGTGGGCGACGTATCGGCATTATGTGGAGAGGATGAAGAGCTTGCGGTGGTAGTCGAGAGTCGAATGTCGGGAGTGGGGAGAGTTGAGGGATTGAAGATGTCGTTTGAGGACGAGCGGGCAGGATTCGAGAAGGAGCTGGAGGAGTATTACGCCACCTACCCCAGCGACTTGAGCGCGCTGGAGGCGGAGCTGCACGCGCTTAGCGCGGGGCATCCGGAGTGGCGGCCGGCGCAACGGAAAGCTGCCGCGTATGGGGTGCTGGCGGAGCGCTGTCGGGTGCGGGTGTTCCGGCACTTCCCCTTCTACTTCGAGATGGATACGGGCCGGAGAAGGACGGACCTGGGGGAGGGCGGGGTCGGCGGGTGGATGAAGCGCGAGCCGTTCGGGCAAGCGTTGGGGGCGCAGGGCGTGGCCTGGTGGAAGCCGTGCGAGGAGAGCGGGCTGTCCATCGGCTGGCCGGTGCTGGATGATAACCACCATTGTATCGGTAACGACAACGTCTTCCGGGGCGGGCTGAACGGGCTAGTTCGGGAGGCGGAGAAGCGGCTGCGAACGGTGCAGCCTCACCCCCTTCCCCCTCTCTTGGCAGGAGAGGGGGAAGCAGGACGGGAGCGGGCGTTCCTGGAGGCGGCTATCGCCGGGAATCAGGCGTTGATCAGGATCGCCGAGCGCTTCGCGGAGGAGGCGGAGCGGCGGCGGACGGAGGAGACCGACCCGGCGGTGCGAAGGAGGCTGGAGAGGATAGTCGCCGCGGCGCGGCGGGTACCGGGTGAGCCGCCCGCCACTTTCTACGAAGCCCTCAATACGCTGCTGTTCATGCGCGAAGTCACCCAGGAGTTGGAGAGTAACGGCAATAGCATCCTGGGGCACCTGGACCGAATTTTGTGGCCCTACTATGAGCGGGACCGGGCGGAGGGGCGGATCACCCGCGAGGAGGCCCAGGACCTGCTGCGCTTCTTCCTGGCCTTCCACGATGTACGCTTCGGGATGCGCGAACAGCGGTCGCATTACGGGACGAATACCACAGTGGTGATCGGCGGCTGCGACACGAGTGGGACGCCGCTATTCAACGATCTGACCCAGATGATCGTGGAGGTATACCGCGAGCTGCGGTTGGTAGACCCCAAGCTCAATGCGCGGGTGTCGCGGGAGCATCCCGCCGAGTACCTCGACCTGTTGGCCGACCTCATCGCCTCCGGCAATAAGGCCCTGGCCCTCTTCAACGACGAGGTGATCATTGAGGCTAACGTGAAGGTGGGCAAGGCGCGGGAGGACGCGCGGCTGTACGTGGGCGGGGGCTGCCAGGAGAACCTGCTGGAGAACACGGAGATAAACAGCCGGGCCACGATCTACCTAAACCTGGCGCACGTGCTGCTGATGGGCTTCTTCCCGGAGCAGTGGGCGTGGTTCGCCGAGCGGGAGGGGCTGGTCCTGGAGAGGTACGAGGGGACGCGGAGCTTCGCGGACCTCTACGGAGCGTTCCTGCACAATCTCGCGACGGTGGTGGGGACGCACATTGATCAGCGCAACCGGACGGAGGCGGAGGGCGGGCAGTACAACCCCTGCCCACTGCATTCCTCCACGATCAGCGACTGCCTGGCGAAGGCGCGGGACATGATGGCGGGAGGGGCGCGCTACAGCTTTGGGAGCGTCGCTCTGACCGGCGTAGGGACGCTGGTGGACTCGCTGTTCGCGCTGAAGGAGGTCGTCTGGGAGCGAGGGGAGGCCTCCCTGGAGCGCTTCCGGGAGAGACTCGCCGCCGACTTCGCGGGGGAGGAGACCTTCCGGCAGTACCTGGTGAATCGCGTGGCGAAGTTCGGGCAGGAGGACGAGGCCATCCGCACCTTCTCCACGCGGGTCTTTGCCGACCTGGCGCGGGTTTGCTCAGGGCAGTCCAATACGCGAGGCGGAGTTTACGAGGCCAGCCTCTTCTCCTTTCGCACCTTCGCGGGGATGGGCGTGCGTACGGGGGCGACTCCCGACGGGCGACGCGCCGGCGACCACCTCTCCCCCGGCATGAGCCCCAGCCTGCTGGCCCTGGGGGAGCGCTGCGGGGTGGCGCAGGTGCTGCGGGCACTGGAGCCGCTGGCCTTGACGCTGTACCCGGTGGTGGCGGTGCTGGATGTGAAGATCCCGGCGGTCCCGGGAGGGTGCCGGGCGGAACTGCTGACGCCGGTGATCCGGCGCTTCCTGGAGATCGGCGGCTCGGTGCTGCAGATTAACTGCGTGGACCCGGCATTGCTGATCGAGGCCAAGGCGCATCCGGAGCGGCATCGGGATCTGGTGGTGCGAGTGAGCGGATATAGCTCGTACTTCAACACGCTGCCGGCGGAAGTGCAGGATGAGGTGATTGAGAGGACGCTGGTGGAGGTGTAGGGAGGGAATTACCCCGATGTGCTACGTTGGTTGCCGGGCGAGGCGCGGTAGATAGCGCCTCACCCCCCTGCTCCCCTGCCCCCTCTCCCTCGCTTGGCTCGGGAGCAGGGGGGGTCTGAGGCCAGCGCGGGCTAGCAAGCCCGCGCCACGCGTATCGACAGAGGTTTGCCGATGCATCAACAGATGGCGGAGATTCTGCTGAACGCCTATGCCCATCCCGAGCGGAGGGCGTTCTTCTATACGTTCATGGGGCGGACGGAGACGGGGAGCGAGCGGCTCAACGCGATGCCGTACTGGGACTGGAATCCCCAGCCACCGGTGCAGCTGCCGGAGGGGGCGCCGCCGTGTGGGACGCAGTCCATGGCGCTGGACTTTGGGTGTCCGCCGCTCATCACCAGCGACGGGCGGGAATGGTGCGAGCCGCTCATTCACGATCCGGCCCAAGTGAAAGATATCGAGGTCCCGGACGTGGCGCAGGGACGCATCGGGGCGCAGGTGAAGTATCTACGGCGGGTGGCCGAGGCGCTGCCAGAGGGACACACCCACCACCTGTGGGCCCCGCTGGCGCCGCTGGGTATAGCGGAGTTGATGTGGGACAACTCCTTCTACACAGCGCTGATCGAGCGCCCGGACGCCGTACACGAACTGCTGGACAAGATCACACAGTACATCATCCGCGGCAACCAGGCCGCTCATGAGGCGCTCGGCCGGGAGCACGTCAACCCCACCGCCTGCCCGCCTCTATGGTGCCGCACACCAGGGTACTACATCTCCGACGATACGATGTGTCTGCTCTCGCCGGAGATGCACCGGGAGTTCAGCGTCCCCTACATCAACCGCATCACCGCGGCCACCGGGCCGATGCACTACCATTCTTGTACCTGGAGGCCGCAGTACTTCGATAACCTCCACCAACTGGAGAACGTGATAGTTTTCAACTGGAATCCGGGCAACTCCGAGGACCCGGCGGTGATTATGCGGGAGTTCGCCGGGAAGGCGGTGCTCGCGCCACATATCGTGCACCGGATGCACCGGGATGGGGATGTGCTGAAGTGGAAGCCGGACTTCGCCGACGAGTATGAGTTCTTCAAGTACTTCCTGGACAACCGGCCGGACAACGGTACGGTATTCGTGTGGTTCAGCAACATCGTGGAGAATGGGCCGGTGATGGACCGCATCTATGACCTGCTGCATGCGGAAGGGCTGACACCACAGGCGCAGGGGCTGGCGTGAGGGGGCCTCACCCCCCTGCCCCCTCCCCTGGCAAGAGAGGGCGTAGCAGAGGAGAGGGCGGGCTGGAAGGCCCGCCCCACGCGGAGGACATCCATGGCCGCGACAATGACCAAACGCGAACGGGTGGAGGCGGCGCTGGAGCGGCAGGAAACTGACCGGGTGCCGGTATATGACCTGCTGCTGAGCGACGCGGTAATCACCCACTTCACCGGGCAGCTCGCACCGGTGGGTGATGAGGGCAGGCGGCTGCGGCTGCGGGCGATCGCCCAATGCCTGGACATGACCCGCGCGGCGGCGTATGGCCCGGCGGAGCCGGGGGACTGGACCGATGAGGACGGATTCGTGCACAACCGGGAGCGCTGGACCGGCGGTGGCCTGCGGAGTCGGCCCTTCCACGACGAGGCGGGGGCGCGGGAATGGCTGGGGAAGGCGATCGCGCGGCTGCGGGAGCCGTTCGAGGCGCGGGCGCATGGCGAGGCCTTCCGGGAGCACTGGGACCTGATGCGGAAAGAGCTCGGGGATGATACGGTGGTGTTGAATGGGGAGACGGGAACGGGGCTGGATGACGTGCGGTACATGCTGGGGCTGGAGCTATTCTCCTACCTGGCGGTGGATGCGCCGGAGATGATCTCGGAGTACCTGGAGTTGGCCACCGACCGGGAGGTGGCCAAGATTCATGCGATTGCGAACCGGGAGCTGTCGCCGTGCGCGATGACCTTTGGGGATATCGCCTGTAAGGGGCGGCTGCTACACTCGCCGGCGTGGCTGCAGCGGGAATTCTTCCCGCGCCTGCGCCGACTGAATGACGCCTGGCATGAGCATGGGATCAAGTGCCTGTTTCACTCCGACGGCTACCTGATGGAGATCATGCCCGAGCTGATAGAGACGGGGATAGACGGGCTGAACCCGATTGAGACGGTGGCGGGAATGGACCTGGGGGAGGTCAAGCGGCTCTACGGGGACCGGCTGTTTTTGACCGGGGGGATAGACATCAGCCAGCTCATGGCGCTGGGGACAGTCGAGCAGGTGCGGGAAGCGTGTCGGGAGGCGATAACGGTGGCTTCGCCGGGGTACTTCCTGGGATCCACCACCGAGATAGACGACGGGGCGAAGCTGGAGAACGTGCTGGCGATGTGGGAAGTGAGCCGGGAGGCCATATGCTGATAAGAGGCTGCGCCAACGTGCTAACCAGCGACGAGAGGGAGCGCATCCATGCGCAGGCGGTGCGCATCCTGGCGGAGATTGGGGCCGAGGTCCAGAACGCAGATCTGGTAGAGGCCTTGCAGGGGCAGGGCGCGGTACTGGACGGCCGCACCGGGCGGGTGCTGCTGCCGGAGGCGGCGATCGCGCAGTTCATCGACGAGTCGGACACGGTGGCGGACATGGCGAGCGGGGCGGCGCCGGGAAGCGGGTTGAATCCGTCGAGCTCGGCGCGGGCCACTGTGCAATGCGCGGTGGGCGGGTATGGGCTGCACTACCTGCCGCTGGGCGGGCAGCCACCGCACCAGATAACGATCCCGGACATTGAGAGCTTCACGCGGCTGGCGGACGCCGCCGAGGGCGTGGACGAGATCGGCTTCATAGGTTTCCCCAGCGACGTCCCCAAACAAACGGCCACGCTGCATGTGTGCTTGGCGATGTGGAAGAACCTGGGACGGAACCAGAACTCCTGGAGCCAGGGGAATCTACTGAACGAGGAGATGCTTCCCTACCGGGTGGAGATGGCGGAGATCATGGCCGCGGAGAAGGGTGGGAGCGTCAACGACTACTTCAACGCGGGCGTATTCATGGTGCCGCCGCTAAAGGTGCCCCGCGTGGAGGCGGAACTATTCCTGCGCTGCCAGGCGCTGGGGCTGAACTCGGGCTTTAGCCACATGCACAGCATCGGCGGCAATGCGCCAGTGACCATCGCGGGGACCGCAAGTCTGCTGTTGGCCCACACCTTCCTGACGCTGATCCTCAACCGCGTCTACTATGGGGGGCGGTATTTCGAGGTGGGAGCGTCGGTGGGGCTCATGGACATGAAGAACTGCATCTTCGCGCCCTCGCGGCCCGAGGTGGCCCTTACATACCTGGCGCTGGCCGACATGGCGCGGGAGCTGTACCACGTGCCCTTCAATGGCTACACATCGCTGATGAGTAACGCGGCGTATCCGGGGGAGACGGCGGGGATGGAGAAGCTGATGGTGGCGCTGCCGAATGTGCTAGCGGGCTCAGCGGTCCTGGCGGGAATGGGCAGCTTGTCACTGGACGAGATCATCTCGCCCGTGCAACTCATGCTCGATTGCGACCTGGCCCAGGCGCTCAAGCGACTGGCGCAGGGGTTTGAGGTGAACGAGGAGGCGCTGGCCTTTGAGGTGATCCGGGAGACGGTGCTGGGGAACGGGGTCTTCACGGCGACGGAGCACACGGCACGGCGCTTCCGGCAGGAGCAGTGGATTCCCGACCTGTGGGCGCGGGAGATGTACCACACTTGGAAGGCGCACGGTGGACGCAAAGACGTGGAGGTGGCCGAGGAGCAGGCGCGAGGGATCCTGGACAGCCACTTCCCGAGAGGGATCAGCGAGGAGACGGAGCGGGAGTTGGGCAGGGTCATAGAGAGGGCGGAGGGGCGTTGAGGAGATAGGGGCGGGGGAGCCTCACCCCCCAGCCCCCTCTCCTGGCAGGAGAGGGGGAGTTGCGAGGGCGGGCTGGGAAGCCCACGCCACGCGGGATTCTAGTTCAGGAGGATTCTCAATGAGCAGCGGTAAGCAATGGCCCTTCCGAGGCGTGCAGTTGGATTTGGCGCGGCAAATGGAGACGGTGGAGTACATCGAAGAATTCATGGACTTCATGCCCCAGTGGGGCCTGAATACGCTGGTGCTGTACCTGGAGGGACGCATTCGGACGGCGTCCTTCCCTTATCCGGCGGCGGAGGAGAGCTACACGCCGGAGGAGATGAAGCGGGTGGTGGCCCACGCGGCCGAGCGGGGGATAGAGGTGATACCGGTTGCGTCCTGCCTGGGCCACGCCGAGCAGTTCCTACGCTACGCGGAGCTGGAGCACCTCGGCGAGTTGCGCGGCGGGCGCCTGGGGCGATTCGGCTCGCACCAGCACTGCTTCTGCCCCTCGCAGCCAGAGCTGTATGAGTTCCTGGGGAAGTACCTGGGCGAGCTGGCGGAGATCTTCCCTGCCCCGTACATGCACCTGGGGTGCGATGAGGCGTGGGACTTTGGGTACTGCGACCTGTGCCGGCCGCGGGCGGAGGGGGAGGGGGGACCCAGCCGCATCTTCGCGCAGCACTTGCGGGACCTGCACGCAATCGTCACCGGGAAGCTGGGCAAGCGCATCATCATCTGGGACGACATGTTCGAACAGTACGAGGAGGCGATGGAGGAAATCCCCCGCGATATCGTGATGTGCTGCTGGCAGTATGACTATGTCGACAAGCCGCGGGCGCACTTCAAGAACATCCAGCGGTGGGACGCGCTGGGCGACTATCAGCGACTGGGATTCGATTCCATCGTCGGCTCGCGGGAGCTGGTGGCAGACAACATCCTGACGCTGACTAAGTATGCGGCGGGGCAGGAGCCCCTGGGGGCGTTCGTGACCACCTGGGAGCACTCGTCCGACTTCCTCCATGCCTACTACCCGAATCTCGCTTTCGCCGGGCGGCTGTGGGCGGACCTGGCGGGGCTGGACCAGGCTGAAGCGCTCAAGCAGGAGACGGTGGCGGAGATGTTCCCGGAGGCGGACGGGCCGACGCGGGCGGCGCTGCGGGCGTTTATGGACACGTCCGGGATGGCCCAGAGCTTCTCGGTGGACCCCTTCCTGCGCCGGTTCTCCCCTTCGCGGATGGCGGAGCGGCGCCTGACCAACGGCTGGCTGCTCCACACTCTCCAGGCGTATGGGGAGCAGGCCACCGGCGTGGCGGCGGACGTGGTGGAGGATATGGTGACGCTGCTACGCAGCTATGCCGTTCAGTTTGACTTGCGGGAGATCGTGCCGGAGGTGTTCGAGAAGGCGCAGGCCGAGGACGCGGGCTTGGAGGCCTGCGCCGCCCGTGACGAGCTCGGCGCGAGGCTGGACGCGGTGGTCACCGAGATCGACTCGGTGGCAGCAGTGCGGCGGGCGCAGTGGAACAAGCACCGGCCGGGCGTGCTGTCCACGCATGACGCCCTCAACCGGACCTGGACTGCCTTCCGCCAGAATATCGCCGACTTCGCCGCGGCGGTCAAATCGGGGACGCTGGAGCAGACCGGGCTGCTCACACTCGAGTTATTCCTCCCCGATGCCTACTCCGCGGCGCAGTTGAGCGTAGCGGTGCGCTACGCCGGGTCGGAGGAGTGGACACCGGTGGCGCAGGGGAGCTACAAGCCAATGTTCTTCGGCATGGACACCGAGTACGACCACAGCGCCTACTACCGGGTGCCACTGCGGATGGACGCCCACCAAGCGGTGGAGGCCTGCCGTCTGGAGGTCTGGAGCTACGGCGGGCAGGGAATCCGCTATCTGGAGATCAACAACCGCGCCGGACGCTACGTGCCGGGGAGCCTCAGCGAGGTGTACGGGCGCGTCGAGCATCCGCAGGCCCTGCTGGTGGACAACTCCACCTGGTGCTACCTCGGCGACCCCGATACACACACGGCGGTGCTCCACCCGGAGATCGCGAGGGTGCGGCACGGAATGACGGTGAGGATGAGGAGGGACGGGTAGGGAGTCGGAAGTCGAAAGTCGTAGGAGGAAGTCGAAAGTCGAAAGTCGAAAGTCGGAAGTCGGAAGTCGAAAGTCCTAGGAGGAACTCACTCATGCCTCAATCTACCGGGCGCACACAGCGCCAGATCATCTGGAATCCGGGAAGCATCCCGGGCAATCCCATCGGGATTGACGCCTTTCGGGAGTTCGCGGACAGAGCCGCCGCGGCAGGGGCCACACACGTCATGATCGGGGATGTGCCCGACGCCATCTGGCAACTGCGCAACCGGCACGATCCGCACCCGGAGTGGGCCTCGTGGCCGGTGTGGTCAGCGCCCAATCCGGGGCTGTTCAAGCTGGCGGTGCCGCCGGCGCTAGAGCCTTGGCTGCCGAAGGAGGAGGCCGAGCGCAACCTGGAGATCATCCGGGAGCGCTGCGAAGTACTGCGGGGTCTGGGTCTGCGCTCTACCCTGTACGGGAATGACCCGATGTGGCTGCCGGAGGAGGTCTTCGAGGCGCACCCCGAGTGGCGTGGGGCCCAGGGGGAAGCGATGAGCCTGGCCCACATGCCCCACTATAGCCCCTGTATCGACCACCCCGAGGTCCTGGCCATGTACCGCTGGGCGATGGGCGAGCTGTGCCGCACGGCACCGGAGTTGGACGACTATACCTTCCACTCCAACGACTCCGCAGGCGGTGTGTGCTGGGCGGGGTCGTATCCCGGCAGCAACGGACCGGAGGCCTGCCGCCATCGCACCCTGACCGAGCGGCTGGTGGGCTTCTACGACGCCCTGCAGGAGGGGGCGCGCGACGCCGGGTGCGAGATCTCCGTCAACCTGGTACTGCTCAGCACCCCACCGCCCTTTGACATGGCGGCGCTGCAGCCGGGGCAGTACTACCGCGGCAAGGACGCACAGGGCCGCCCGTGGGCGGCGGCGACGCACAGCAACGGGTACTTCGGGCCGGTGTACCCGCTACTGGGGATTCCACGGGTGGAGTCGTTTGCGGAGGAGATGGAGAAGGTCGTGGCATCGGCCGCCTCGCGCTGGCATATCACCTTCGGGCCGGGCGTGGAGCCGCTGCTGCAGGAGGTGTACCAGGAGCTGGTCGCCCACCGGACGAAAGGCCCCGCCTCGCGGATGGTGGCGCTGCGGCGGGTAGCGGAGACCCGCGTGGGCAAGGCCCGGGCCGAGGACCTGCTGAGCGTGTGGGTGCAGATCGAGCGGGCGGTGACCGAGATCTGGCACCTGCGCGTGCCGGGCTCGGCGGGACTGCTGATGCTGATCGCGCCGCTGATGACGCGCTGGCTCATCACGCCGCTGGTGCCGGACCGCACGCAACTGAGCGCGGAGGACAAGGCGCTCTTCCAGCGCCATCGGGTGGCCTCGACTCAGCAGGAAGCCGACAGCTATGAGATTGTCCTGGGGAGGCCGGGCTTCGTGGGCGACTCGGGGGTGTGGGTGGCGCGCAATGCGCTCAACTCCGCCATGACCCTCTTCGAGGGCGCCCGGCAGGAGGCCGAGAAGCTGGTGGAGGCAGCGGTGAGCGACGCGACGCGGCAGGAGCTGGTGAACCTGACCGGCAGCCTGCGCGCCTTCTTCCTGGTCTGCCGGAGTTGCCGCAACATCATTGACTACGCGCACACCCTGGCTACGGCGGGCACGTGTGACGAGGAGGTAACCTGGCGTGACGAATCAGGGCGCTACGGGATGAACCGCACGGGGTTCGAGTTGCGGGGGTTCGCGCGGTCGGAGATGGACACCGCGCGGGAGCTAGCGGACCTGATCGAGCAGGCCCCGGCGCCGGTCCTGGCCATGACCGCTCGCGTCGAGGACGAGCACGCCCTAGTCTTCGGGCCGCACCTGCCGGCGGAGCTGCGCCGCAAGGCGCAGATCATGCAGGAGCACATGGGGGAGTACAACGAGCTGTACCCGCCACCCAACCGCAAGCTGGCGCGGGGAGAGGTAGGGACGATGGAGGAGGGGGAGTAGCGGCCGCAGAGCGGCAACTCGCCGTCGAGACGATCTGTTCGCGTCAGCCGCAGAGCCTCACCCCCTGCCGCCTCTCCTGGCAGGAGAGGGGGGAGCAAGGCAGCCTGCGGGCGCGTGCCGCCCCTACAACGTCCCCTTTGTGGACGGCACGCCGGCCTCCCGCTCGTCCCGCCCGGTGGCCTGGTCCAGAGCTCGGGCGAAGGCTTTGAAGGTGGCCTCGATTATGTGGTGGGAGTTGATCCCGGCTTGCTGGCGCAGGTGCAGATTCATGCCGGCCTGATTGCAGACCGCCAGGAAGAACTCACGCGTTAGCTCGGTGTCGAAGTCGCCCACCTTCTCCGTAGGGATGTCCAGGCCGAACTCCAGGTAGGGGCGGCCGCCGAGGTCGATCACCGCCGTGACCAGGGCCTCGTCCATGGGGGCGGTGGCCTCACCGAAGCGGCGGATCCCCCGCTTGTCCCCCAGCGCCTGGGCCAGCGCCTGCCCGAGCACGATCCCGACGTCCTCCACCGTGTGGTGCTGGTCCACCTCCAGATCGCCCTGCGCTTGCACCGTGAGGTCGAACTTGCCGTGCTTGGCTAGGTGGGTGAGCATGTGGTCAAAGAACCCGACCCCGGTGGCGATCTCATACTGCCCGACGCCCTCGAGGCTGAGGGTCAGGTGGACGTCGGTTTCCTTCGTCTGGCGCTGCAGGTCGGCGCGGCGGTCTGGCATGAGCGGTCCTCCTACGGCTACGTGGCTGCGGCTGGGGGCATTATACGTTCAAGCGAAGGCGCGGAGCAAGCGCAGGAAGGGCCGGGGCAGGAGAATGCGCCCCTCCTGTTCAATATACACGATGTTTAGCCGCTGGATCGTTACCGCCTCCCCGGAAGGAGCGATACGCAATGCGAGGCCGAGGTTGGTGGTTGGCGATACTGGTGGCTGTCCTCGTGGCAGCGGGTTGCGAGCGGCAGAGGTCGCCATCTGCCCCGACGACTACGATGGCCGATTCCGGCCAGCTCCCCGCCGCGCCCACCCAGATCGCCCCCGCCGGCGCCGCTGCCCAGATCCTCAACTACGACCTGCGCGTGGAGATTATTCCCGCCAAGCACTACCTCCAGGCGACCGCCCGCGTGGACTGGGAAGTGCTGCAGCCTACCAGCCGGCTGGAATTCCACCTGCGCCCCAACCTGGAGATCAAGAGCCTGACCGACTCCGAGGGGCAGGCACTGCGGTATGATCGCGACAAGGACGGGGCCGTGTCGGTACGTCTGCCGGAAGCGCTCCAGGCAGGGACCAGGCCGAGCCTAACCTTACAGTACGAGGGCGAGATCTACGGCCCGCGCGGAGGATATCGCAATCGGCGGCTGTGGGACTACATCGGCAAGGAGGGCACCTACGTGCGCTCCGAGTCGGAGTGGTACCCCCAGGTTTCCGGCGACACTGCCACCGCGGACCTGAAGATAACCGCCCCCGCCGACTGGCTGGTAGTGTCCTCCGGCCAACTAGTAGACGTAGGGGAGCGGCACTTCCACTGGCGCACAGACACCCCCGCGGCCGGCCTGTCCTTTGCCGCGGCGGAGTACGTCCTGACCGAGTCGCGGGCCGGCAAGGTGCCCCTGCGCTGCTACACCTTTCCCCAACATGCCTCCCGCGCCCGGGAGTTCCTGGACAAGGCCGGGCAGATAATCGCCTTCTTCGAAAAGCTCTACGGGCCCTACCCCTTCCCCAAGTTCTCCCTGGCCGAGATCCCGGACCTATCCGGTGGCGGGCATGGCGACCAGTCCTTGGTCATGCTCCAGGCGAAGACCTTCCGGGACTCGCTCGACGAGGAATTTCTGGCCCGTGAGTTGGCTTACAACTGGTGGGGCGGGCAGATCATCTGCACCGAAAGCAAGTTCCCCGTCGAGGGCTTCGCCACTTACTCCCAGGCCCTGTGGCGCGAGCACACCGGCAGGAAGGCGGCGCTGCAGAAGGCGATGAAGCAGCAAGCCGAGCCGGTGCTGAGGGCCTCGCTGGATTCCGAGGGGCAGAAGTCTTGCTACGCCTCCGAAACCGGCCCCCTCCTGTACCAGAAGGGCTCGTGGATCCTGCACATGTCGCGGCAGCTGCTGGGTGACGAAGCCTGGTTCCGGGCCGTACGCAAGTTCGCCACGGAGCACGCCGGCCAGGTCATCACTGTCGCCCAGTTGCGCGAGGCCCTGGAGGCGGGGCACGGGCAAAGCCTGGAGAAGTTCTTCCAGCAGTGGGTGTATGGGACCGGAGTGCCGTGGATCAAGGGGGCGGTAGTCGCCGGGCCGGGCGGGAAGGCGCGGGTGCGCCTCAGCCAGGTCTTCGTGGCCGGGAAGAGCAAGGGGGAGGCGGGGGCGGCGTGGAGGACTGCCCCCAGCAGCTTCGATCTGCTGGTGGACGTGGTGGTCAAACACGAGGGCGGCGAGACCCGCAGGACGGTCCGACTTACCGAGCCCAGCGCGGACTACGAGATTGCCGTGCCGGGGAAGGTCACCAGTCTGGTCATCGATCCGGCGGAGTGGCTCCTGGACCACTCGAAGGGCCTGACCGGGGAGTTGGACCAAGAGATGGAAGCCCTACAGAAGGACCTGGAGCGGGAACTGGGGGAGGACGTGAAGGGGCCGCCGCGGTAGGATACCGCCCTTCCCACGCCGAATCTCCGCCTCTGTAGCGCGCAAACCTCCCCAAGGAGTCTCCTCATGCCCCCTACCCCCTGGACCCCCGACTGGCTGGATCACTGGGACCCGGAGGTTGGTTTGTGGTGGAGCGACGGGCCGGGGCATACCGTCTCCGTGCGCGGGTTGACGCGGCTGCATCCGGGGCGTGAGGCCTCTCTGCGGCTGGTGCAGGCTGCACAGGTGGGGGAACTGGAGCGGCTGGAGGTCGCCCGCGTCCTGGGGGCCTTGCGGCAGATGCAGGTCACCGCGCCGGGACGACACCAGGGCTGCTTTCGCTGGTACTGGGAAGAGCCGGAACCCCTCGACACCAACGCTGCCTTCTTCACCATCATCAACCTCCTGGCGCTGCACCTGTGCTTCCGCGAGGCCCTCGACGCCGAGAGCCAGGGCCTCCTGGACACCATGTTCGCCGACGCTCGGATCTGGTTCACCCACGCCGTCGAGGAGCGGCAGGCGTACTACCCCAACAAGTACCTGGGCGACCTGGTCTGCGCTTGGCTGCTGCTGGAGGTGACCGGGGCGGAGGATACCAGCGGAGCGTTGGCGGCGGCGATGCTGGAGGCCGCCGCCTACTGGCAGGAGAACGGCTGGGGCTGGGGCGAGCACATGAGCGACGGCTATGGCGCGGTGTGTCTGCAGGAGCTGTCACTGCTCCTGCTCTTCGCGCGGCGCCTGCCGGAGACCGTGGCAAAGCGCTACCGGGAGCTGCTGGGAGAGTTGCTGGCGATTGAAGACGCTTTTGAGGGCGGGCCGCGGGTGCCGGCGATCCGGTCGTATGCCTTCGCCAAGAGCCCGACCCATATCAACTACCGCGACCGGGTGAAACCCCGGGAGCCGGGCGAGGCCCCGGCCCTGGCGAACCTCTTCGCCGCGCACGGCTGGCCTGACCTGGCCCCGCCGCGGGGAGAAGCCCGGCGCGACACTGCCATCCCCTGCTTCGGCGGCGCGGTCGCGGTGGGGCGGCAGGAGGCGGACATCCGGCTGGGAAGCATGACCCGCTACCCCATCATGCCCGGCGCCGAGCATGACACCTGGGGGCTGGGCTGGCAGTCCTTCCCCGTCTGCTACTGGCGGCCGGAGGGCGATTGGGGCTTCCTGCAGTGGGAGATCCAATCCGGCGACCGGGTGGGGGCGCATCCCTCCTCGGGCAGCTTCTTCACCAGCTACGGCAATGCCGCCCTGGCTACCGACCTCAATCCGCCGGTAATCGGGCGGACCTGGGCGGTGCAGCGCGGGGGGAAGGTGGTGGTGCTGAGGATCATGCCGGCGATTCAGGCGGGCTGGGAGTACCTCTGCGACCGCTTCCGGCTGATCGAGGGCCACGCGCAGGTGACGGAGCAGCCCGGTGAGAGCGGCTGGCGACAACTGCTGCTGGCCTACCCGGAGCGGACGGTGGCCTTGGCCTGCCGGCCCCTGGGCGGGGAACCCGAGGTGGCCTTGCATCAGGCGGAGGGACAGCCGCTCGACTGGGAGGTGCGCTACCCGGCGGAACTGCTGCAGGAGCGGCGCGCGGTGGTGACGTTGTGGGGGATCAGCCTGGAGGGGCCGATGACTCCGCCGAGGATAGAGCCGGACCCCACTGCGCCGGTGGTGCCACGGGACGTCGAGGAGCGCGCCTGGGCCGTGACCTGGCGCTGGGGCGAGGAGGAGTGGAGCTTGCGGGTGGACCCGCTGGCGGAGGAGGCGGTGGTCTTGGTGAAGTAGCAAACACCGGGGGCACGTACAGCCTGCCCCCGGTATCTGGTAGTCCTTGCGGCCCTAGAGCTGCTAGTGGCACCGCTCTCCAGAGCGGCGTCCGCCCTCCGCCCTACTGCAGGAACGGCTCCACCATCGCCTGGAGCATCTCGGCGTTGCAGTAGCCCACGTGCTGCGCTACCTGCTTGCCGTCCTGGAAGACCATGACCGTCGGGATCGCCTCGATCTGGTACTTGCGCGCGATGTTGGGGCTGGCGTCGGTGTCCACCGCCCCAAACTTCACGCGGTCCTGGTACTGCGCCGCGAACTGGTGGAAGATAGGCTTCATGGCCTGGCACGGCCCGCACCAGGTCGCAGAAAAGTCTACCATCACCAGGCCTTGCGCCTGCTCCACCTTAGTCACGAAGCTGGAGTCGGTGAGTTCCATCACCGGGTCGACGGCCGGGATCTCGGCGGGGGTCGTCTTCGCGGCAGCCGGGGCCTCCGCCGGGGCCGAAAACAGCGCTGGGAGCAGCAGCGAGGCGTTCTTGCGTGCCGCGAACGGCATCCCCTGCAGCGTCTTCTCCAGGTCCACCTGCCACTTGCCGTCTTTGAGCACGAGGGCCAGCTCCAGCGGCTGGGCCTGCAGCTTCACAGTAGCGGTGTCACCCTCCACGGTCGCCTCAGTCGGTTTGTCTGCATACAGAGCGTAGGACAGCAGCACGCCAGCGGCCGCGGCCAGCTTGGACTGGTCCCCCTGCGACGCGGCGTTGACCTGCTGCACTACGGCGTTGAGGGCGTCGGCGGTGAAGGGTCCACCCACCGTGAGCCCTAACAGCCCCTGCGCTTGCGCCACCACATCGGAGGCCATGGCCTCGGGGCCAGGTCCATCCATAGCCCAACCCACGGCCAGACCCACTATCAAAAGAGCCGTGCCCAACAGCACAGCTTTGGTTATACTAGACATACTGAATAGCCTTTCACGAACAGGATGCTCTTTAGACGGTTTAGCGGGCAAGAATGTTTCGAGGTGAGGGTCATTCCTCCGGCGGCGGGCCGCCGGCGCCGGGGGCGGGGCCGAGGGGCGGCGCGGCCCCCGGTGGCTCGCCCATCCATTTGCAGTGCGCGTCGGCGAAGGCGTAGTTGTTCCCGCCATTGTGCCGGCCGGGGACGGCGGCATCTCGCAGCGTCCCCGTAGCGTTGCGCTTGCCCAGGTTGGACTCGAAGAAGAGCACCCCCTCCGCCGGGTTGGCGACAAAATTGACGTTCTTCCCAGCCAGCTCCCGGTTGAGCGCATAGCCGCACTCCAACTCCGGCGCGGCCGGGCAGCGGAGGATTGCCTCGTTCTTGAGGTACGGCATGATCTCGTCGGTCCACTTGTCCGCCGAGGGCAGCGTATCGTCGTGGTCCTGGGCGAACATGAGCGCGGCCAGGGCCAGTTGCTTGAGGTTGGACAGGCAGGCCTCCTGCTCCGCCCGCGCCCGGGCGGGGCCCTCGGCGACGGCGCGGACGGCCTCGGGCATCAGCGCCCAGGTGGCCTCCAGGTCCACTTTCCACTTGCCCTCGACCGGAACTAGCACCAGCTTGAGCGGCGGGGCCTGGACGGGGAGGATCATTCGCCCGTCGGGGCCGATCTCCCCCGCCGCGGGCTGGGCACCGGTCATGGAGAGCAGACCCATGATCACGTAGATCATCTCTCCTGCCCCTGGACCCCTCTCGCCGCCCTCGGGCTCATTGCCCGGCAGGACCAGAGGAGCTAGAGCCTCCCTCGTCTTCCCTTCATCCATGAACAGGCCGGGCAGCAGTCTGAGAAACTCCTGCGTCACGGCCTGGGGGTCGTTAGGGACAGGGGCGGGCGCCGGGGCGGGAGGCTGGGCATAGGCAGGGGCGAGGGCGAGAAAGATCAGGGTGAGCACAACAAGCGGCAGAGAACGCATAGCGGTCGTCTCCGGGGAAGGGGGTGTCTATGAGGGTAAACAACCATTCGAGTGGCGAAGTTCCCGCGCCGCGGGCTGGGAAGCCTGCCCCACGCGGAGGGGAGCACCGGCGAGACGCGGCGCCACCGGGAGGGCAGGGGACGTAGCCCCCGCCCTACAGGGAGAAGCAGGCATCGGCAAGGAGAATGTCGAATAGTTGGCGCATGAGTGTAGGAATGCCTGCTACTCGGGCACAGCTCCGACCGCGCCAGAAGCGGCGGCTGCGACTACAGCGACAGCAGTTGCGCTGCTGCGGTTGCCTGGTGCTCGCGGGCCTCGCCGTGGTGGCGTTCGTGGTGATGGCGGGGCGCATGCGCGGCTGGCTGGAAACCCGACGGCAGGCCCGCTTGCAGGCCGAGGCCTACCATTTCCCGCTGGAGCTGGAGGTGGAGGGCAGGCAGTTCCTCCGCTACCAGTTGGTCCCCATCACCTTACGGCTGCAGGACCCGCAGGGCAGGCCCTTGGTCACCGACCAGCCCCCCGTGATGACGGTGTGGTTCAACGGTGAGCCGGTCACCACCGTCGGCAACCTGCAGAAGTTGCAGCCGCGCTACCGCCGGGACAAGCAGGACTACGTCTGCAACTGGCCGGTGCCGTGGATGGCCAAGCCAGGGACTTACCTGGTGCAGGCGCGGACGGAGCTGAAGAACCCGGCCGAGTGGCGCTGGGCCGAGGAGCCAACGGAAAGCCGCGCCATCACCAAGCCCAAGCCGCCACCCGAGCCGGAGGGGGAAGTGCTGTGCACGGCCCAGGCAATGATCGAGGTGGTCCAGCGCACGCCGCCGCCCTTCCCGGTGGGGACGTGTTTTGCCACCTGGGAAATGGATTTCCCCAACGGCCCGGTAACTAAGCCGCGCGGGGGCAAGGGCGACTGGCGGGCGATAGTGGACTGGTGCGAGTACATGGGCGCCGATACGCTGCTGTTCCGGGGCGCCTACACCTCCACCGCGGCCGGGGCGCTTAGCCGGAAGCAATCCTTCATCCAGGCTAACCTGAACGCGGTACCGGCGCTGGCGGCGGAGGCGCACCACCGGGGCCTGCGCTTCGGAGCGTGGGCGATTGCCTACGAGACGCTGCCCTTCGGCACCAATGCGGGCAAGCCACCTTACCAGTATGCGCAGGATATTTCGCGCTCCACCGGACAGACCAAGGAGCTGGAATTCATCTCGCTGCTGGACCAACAGCGCCCGCAGGACCTGGCGGCCTTTGCGGCGCAGATGCAGGCAGATCCCAACGTGGACTTCATCGGTCTGGACTACATGCGCTCCGACCGGGGCGGCTACGAGATGACGGATGCTTTCACCGGCGACATGCCGGTCGAGCTCCCGCTCAACTGGCCGAGGTTCACCCAGAAGCAGCGCTGGCAGTTCATGGCGACCAAGATCGAGAAGGAATGGCAGACCGACCGCAACTTCTACGATCAGTGGAACTGGTGGCGCGCGCACAAGGGGGCCGAGATCGTCCAGGGGATCATCCAACAAGCGCAGTTGCGCAAGCCCCTGTTCATCTTCGTGCTGTCCTGGCGGCACGGAGAACAACACGGGCAGGATCCGGCGATGTTCAACGACGCGGGAGCGGCAGCGCTGCTGCCGATGCTCTACCAGATGCCCTCCAAGCAGCACTTTGAGTGGACGATGAAGTCGTGGGCGGACTACATGACGCCGGGGCAGGCGAACCTGGCGCCGGGTGACCAGGTGGACTACTTCTGGCACCAGAAGAGCCTCAACCCGGCCGGCCCGGAGTTGATGTACCAGCGACTCATGGAGGCCCAGAAGCGGATGATCTACCAGGACAAGCCGGTGGGCCTCTTCTGGCACGACATCTCGCGGGCGGCGGTCAAGGGGCGGCTGGGGCCGTATCCGGGCTCCGAGTGGGCGCTGGCCGGGGCGGCGGCGTTCAGCCAGCTACGGCAGGCGTGGGCAGTGTACCCGCTGCGGGTGACGCTGGCGCCGCTACCGGCGAAGGCGCGGTTCGGGATCCCGCTGCGGGCGCGAGTGACGGTGGAGAATCTCTCGAAGGCGCGGATAGACGACGTGTCTCTGCGCTTGGAGCAGACGGCGGGTGTCAAGCCCTCGGGGCCGGGGCGCAAGACCATCCCCTCACTGGGGCCGGGGGAGAAGATCGAGGTGCCCCTGGACGCGGTAATCACCATGCCGAACGGCGCCCGGGCCAACCGCTTCATGGTCTGCCTGCGCCTGGACTGGCCACCGAAGGACTATGGCAAGGCCTTCCGGAATGACCTGCCGACGACGTTCTTGCTGATGCAGTATGTGCAAGTGTCGGCGTCGGGGAGGTAGCCAGCGGGAGTGCCCGACCTCCCCTGGTTGCGCCGAAGTGTACGGATATGTCCGAGCCGTTCTCAACGGTTTCTCGTCTCACCTGACCCCCCTGTAGAGGTGATTTGCATGGTTTTCTCTTGTGCCGTGACGTACCCCCGTCCCTTCCGTCAGCCGCCGGCGGCGCCGCTGCGCTGGTCGGGGCTGAGCGTATGTCTGAGCAAGTGGGGACAGTCCCAGTCACTCTGGGCCCAGCGATGTTTCTCCGATGGCCAGCGACTGGGGCTTGACCCTTCCCTGCTGCGCTTTTCCACCCGCAAGCCTGACCTCTCCTCGGAGGACGAGGGCGAGCGTCGGGAGGCCATAGGCATGTTCAGCGAGGCCTTCGGCCTGGCCGAGGAACTGGGGGTCCCGCAGGTCTGCGTCACCCCCGGCGGGGAGGTCTGGGATGACGAGGACGACCGGCAGGCGCGGCTGACAGCGCTGCTGCGTAGCCTCAACGAGCTGTGGAAGCGGGCCTCGCAGAAGGGCCGGGACCTGCTGCTGGAGGTGCCGATTCCCGGCCACCTGGGCGAAACGCCGGAGGAGCTGGAGACCATCCTGCGCCTGGTCGACGCGGACCTGGGTCTGTGCTACGACGTGACGGCGGTGGAGGTGCCCGAAAGCCTGCGCCATGCGGTGCGGCACGTGAGGGTGGGCGTAGCCGATGAGAGCGAGATGAACCGGCTGGAGCCGGACCTGGAGCATGTTGTCGCCGGATGGTACAGTGGAGTGGTGACGGTGGAGAGCATGCTGGCCAGGGGATAAAGAGAACGACAGTTGGGGGGCAGGGGAGCGGCCGCGGCTCAGGAGTTCGTGTGGGATGCGGGGGGCACTTGAGTGCTCGACAGGGGAGGGCGGGAGTGGTTGAATGACGGGTGCTCGCCCGGCAGGCGAGGGTTGGTTGGCCTATGACTACCGCCGCTATCCAGATCGAGTCTCTCAGCAAACATTACGGGCGGGTGCGGGCGGTGGACGGCGTCTCGCTGACCGTAGCGCCGGGACAGGTATACGGGTTCCTGGGGCCCAACGGGGCGGGGAAGTCCACCACCATGCGCATGCTGCTGGGGCTGGTGCGGCCGACCAAGGGACGGGCTTTCCTGCTGGGGAGGCCGTGCGGGTCGGTGCGGGCGCGGGCGGCAGGGGTGGTGGGAGCGCTGGTGGAGGACCCAGCCTTCTACGGCTACCTAACGGCGCGGCGCAACCTGGCGCTGTTGGCGCGGCTGTCGGGGGGCGTGCCCGCGCTGGAGATCGACCGGGTACTGCACCTCGTCGGTCTGCGCGATTATGGCCGGCGCCGGGTGAGCGCCTTCTCGCACGGAATGAAGCAGCGATTAGCGCTGGCCCAGGCGCTGCTACCGCGTCCCCGCGTGTTGCTTCTGGACGAGCCCACCAACGGTCTGGACCCCCGCGGCCGGGTGGAGATGCGAGCCCTACTGCAGCGGCTGAGCCAGGAGGGCGTCACCATCTTTCTCTCCAGCCACCTGCTTGAGGAGGTGGAGCGGCTCTGTACGCACTTGGCCTTCCTCTCGCGCGGGCGGCTGCTGGTGGCGGGGAAGACGGCAGACCTGCTGGCCTCCGAGATGGTGCGCGTGGAGTTGAGGGCACGTCCGGACTGGCAGGCGCGCCGTTTGCTGACTAATCGGCCCGAGGTCCAGGGGCTGCGACGGCAGGAAGACGCCCTGACTTTCTCCTGTCCTCGTCCGGCGTTGGCCGAGATCAACGCCGCGCTCGTAGGCGAGGGCGTAGCTGTGCTGGCTTTGGTACCGCAGGAGGAGAGCCTGGAGGAGCTGTACCTACGACTTACCGAGGAGGCGCCGACCGGTGCTGCGGACGTTTAGGGTGGAACTCAGCAAGTCCTTTCGCCAGCGCCTGCTGCTGGCAGGGCTGGCGGCAATCGCGGCGCTGATCGTGCTGTTCGCCTGGGGCCTGTGGCGGCACCCCTTCCCTCTGCGCCCGCCGGGGACGGGCGGGGGAGAGTTCGTGATGGGCGGCAAGAGCAACACTGCGCCGATGCTGGCCTACCTGCTCCTGCGCGTGCCGGTGGCTACTACGTTGCTGCTGCCCATGCTGCTGGCGGTTTTCGCCGGGGGTCTGCTGGCGGGGGAGCGGCAGACGGGGACGCTGCGGGTGCTGCTGGTGCGGCCGGTGACGCGGCCGGGATTGCTGGCCGCCAAGCTGCTGACGGCCTGGGTGTATGCGCTGGCGCTGACCGCCTTCCTGGGGGCCTTCTCGCTGCTGGTGGGGTACCTCCTGTTCGGGCCGGGGGATCTGGTACCGCTGCCGGAGGGCGAGGGCCTGGTGATCTTCCCGCATCTGCAGGCCCTGGGCCGCCTGGCTATCGGCTATGCGCTGGCTGCCGGGGCCTTGACCGCCGTGGCCTCACTGGGGCTGTTCTTCTCTTCTCTTTGTGACAATCCGCTGACAGCCGCCGGCCTGACTATCGCCTTCCTCTTCATCTCCGGCGCCCTGCAAGTCCTCCGCGACATCCTCCCTCACTTCGAGTCGTGGAAGCCTTACCTGCTCACCACCTACCTTGGTGTAGGCACCCACGCCTTCGCGAGGGCGATTCCCTGGGGGGAGGTGGGAACAGCCTTCTGCTACCTGGGAGGCTATACGGTGCTGGCGGCGGTGCTGGCAGGGGTGGTGTTCTGGAGGAGGGATGTGCTATGTTGAGAGGACTCCCGACTTCAGACTGAGGGAACGGCGGGTAGCCAGGGGAACTGCCGACGCCAGGGGGCGTCTATATGAACATGCGACACCACCTGGGACCTCTGCTCGTGGTGGCTGGCCTGCTCGCGGCCGGCGCGGCGGGGGCCGAGCTTACTGCGCAGCAAGTGCTAGACAAGACCTTGGCCCTGCAGGACCAGGTGCAGGACTATACGGCCAAGTGTACGCTCCGGGCTAACGTCCCCGGCCAGGACCTTCCTGAGCGCCATTTCACCGTCTACTACAAGCAGCCGGACAACGTGAGGATCGTCTCCAACGAGGTGGTCTTCGTCCCGCGGGAGGCGCTGACGCTCGGGAGCCTGCGGCGGCACCTGACCGACAATGCCGAGGTGAGCATGGCGGGGGTTGGCAGTATTGGCCAATACCCTCTATACTGTATCAAGTTCAAGCCCAAAGAGGATAGCGCCAACCGGGTGCTGGTGTGGATCCGGGGCGACTACTTGTTCCCCACCAAGACGGAGATCTGGCGCGGCATTACCAGGCTGGTGTCCATCGAGTGGACCTTCGCCTGGATAGACGGGAAGTACTGGATGCCGACCAGTATCGTCGCCACCATTCCCAGCGGGATCCTCAGTGACGAGGGGCCGGCGACTATCTCTCTGTCGTGGCGAGACTACAAGGTCAACACGGGTCTGAGCGACGAGATGTTCAGGGACAAGGGGCGGGGATGAGAGGATGCCTCCGCGTGGCGCGGGCTTTCCAGCCCGCGCTTCCCGGAGTACGGGCGAGTTGGACCCAGGCACGGAGGGGCTGGAAGACCTGTCCTTCTGAGGGCGGGCTAGAAAGCCCGCCCCACGCGGAAATCGGCCCGCCTCATGTGGTCGGCCGTCTCCCCAGTTCGCACCACCATGCAGAGCCAACCTGCCATACGATCCATCGAGCGGCGCTCGTACCGGGGTGACCCGGAGGCCTTGCGGGCGCTGCTCTACAATGTGGCCGACGGGCTGTGGGCGGCGGCGCTGGCAGCCAGTGAGAACGAGGCGGGCGCCGAGGTCCTGGCCGAGGCGGCTTGGCTGCGCTGGCTGGAGAATCTCGGGCGCTGGCGCTTTCGCGCCGACCTGGTGGGCTGGCTGCGTCTGGCGCTGTGGGATGAGATCGCCCACCGGGCCGACCCGGCGCTGGGCGAGGTGGCCCTGGAGCTGTGGGACGGTGACGAGGAGGGCGGGGTGGGACCCGCTCCCCCCGCGCTGATAGAGCGCCTGGAGCAGGACCTGACCGCGGCGCTGCCCCTGGTCGAGCGGCGGGCCCGGGCGCGGCGGCGGATGGTTTGGGGCGCCTTCCTGGCGGCCTGCGTGCTGCTGGGAGCGCTGACTGCGGGGGCGGCCAGCCTGGCTCTGCACGTAGCGGACCAGCAGGCGCGGCAGGTGGCCTGGGAGTCGCTGCAGCAGCGCGTGCGCACCCGCCACCTGAACTGGGAGGTGCGTGACCTGCTCTTCGACCTGGCCGACCCCCGCGGCGCGGACAAGAGCTCCGCGCAGACCCTCTCGCAGGTGGTACTCATCCTCGAAGAGATCACCGAAAGTGGCACCCGTCCGGGCCAGCAGAGCCTGGTGTACATCCGGTCCCGACTGGAAGAAGGCAGTCTCGTGGCGCAAGTGCGCGACATGGCGCTAGACGGCCCACCCCCCGCGGCCCCGTTGCTGGCACAGACGGCGCTGGTGCTAGAGGAGGCGGCGACGCTGTGAGTGAGAGCCTCACCCCCTGCCCCCTCCCCTTGCAGGGGAGGGAGTTCCGAACCGAGGCAGTCCCTGCACCCTCTGAACTCCCCCTCCCCTGCTCAGCGCACGGAACGCGCGCAGGGAGGGGGCCGGCGGGTGAGGCTCCGTGCCGCTATCTGCTCCTGCTGTTGGTTCTGCCTCTTCTCCTGACTGGCTGCTCGACCCGCGCCCAGCGCATCTACCGCCGCGCCGAGGCCTCCTTCGCCCAACAGAAGTACGATCTGGCGGCTTACGACTATGCCGTCATCGTGCGCGACATGCCTAAGGACCCGCTGGCGGATATGGCGCTGTACAAGCTGGCCTACCTGTACCGCGAGCACTACAGCGACCCGGCCATGGCGGCGCGGCTGTACCAACGTTTGGTGCAGGAGTACCCACAGAGCCAGTTGGTGGGTGATGCGCTGTCGTACACCGTCTATCTGCAGGCGCGGGAGCTGCAGAACCCGGTGGCAGTGTTGCAGACCTGCCAGCAGATGGAACAGCTGGTGCCCGACAAGCCGGGCCTGCTGGCTCGCGCGCGGCTGGAGCTGGCCGGCGCCTACCAGCGCAGCAATCAGATCAACTTGGCCGTCCAAACCCTCGAGCAGGTGAGGAAGGATTACGCCGGGGAGGCGGACAGCTCCACAGAAGCGTATTATCGTTTAGCGCTGCTCCATCGCGACTACCTGGACAAACAGCAGGACGCTGCTCGGATGCTGGAGACCCTGATCAAGAGCCACCCGGACTCCGCGGCGGCCGCCAAGGCGCGGCAGGCGCTGGGGTGGCAGTATTACACGCTCAAGAACGTGGAGGAGAAGCAGCGACAGGAGGAGTTGAAGAAGCTGGCGCGAGTGCTGCCCAATGTACCGGCGATCAACGCCCAGTCGCATCCGTCGCTGGAACTGCTCAGCGGCTTGCAGTCGCTGCTGGCCCAAGCCGGGACGCAGACGAGCTTCGCGGACCTGATGGTGGTAACCGGCTTGGCCTTCCAGACGGTGGTGAGCTGGGAGCACCCCGGCCAGGCGCTGTTCTTCGGGCGCAACCCCATGCCGCAGGTGGCGGAGGCCTGGGGATTCGGCTACAATGCGTGGACTTTCGCCTCGGCCCAGGAGGGGATGCTGGCCCTGGCCAACTCGCTGGCGCAAGGACGGCCAGTGCTGATGCTCTACGGCCGTAGCACGCCGCACTGGTGCCTGTTCGTGGGCTACCAGCCGCTCGAGCAGCAGACGTACGTGCTCAAGCCGGGGCAGCGCAAGTATAGCGTGGTCGCCGCGACCGCTTTCACTGCCGCCTGGCCGCAGAAGGCCGGAGCGCAGATCTTCACGCCCCTGCCGGCCACCGGCTACCAGTTTGCCTTGACCCAGCGGGCCGGGGAGCCCGCTCACGCGCAGATGTTGCGCACGGCGCTGCTCCGAGCGGTGATGGCGCTGGACCAGACGGAGTTGCTGGGCGCCCCGGCAGGCAAGGCGGGGTATGCGGAGATCGGCCGGCGCCTGGAGGCCTGCGCCCAGGACGCGGAAGCCGCCGAGCAGACGGGCAAATGGGCAACGGCAGTGACGCCGATGCTGGTCAGGGCGCGCCAGGCCGCAGCCGCCAGTCTGCAGGCCGCCACGCCGGAGTTCCCCGCAGAGCAGCAGCCGGCGCTGCAGGAGGCGGCGGATCGCTACAGGCAATTCGCCGACCGCTGGCAAGCGCTGGGGACCAAGATTAGCGCAGCGGCTGCCGCCACCGGTCCGACCGGGGACTGGAAGACGCTGCGGGAGGAGGCCGAGGCCCTGGGCACGGAGGAGCAGCAGACGCTGAGGTCCCTGAGCGCGACAGTGGGAGGCTGAGCGCCGACCGCGCCGGGCGAGGACGCCCGTCGTACCGGGAAGAGGCAGGCGGGTGTGAGAGGGGTAGGTAAGGCATATGACCGAACTCATCCCGCGGCATGTGCGGAGGCAACTGTCGGCGCTACGGCGCGAAGCGGGCGGGGAGGATCGCCCACCCGAGGCAGAGAGCCCCCCGCGTCCGGCTACCCCGGCCGTGCCCGTGTGTCGGCTGTTGGTGCAGGCGCCCGAGGAATTGCCGCCAGCGCTGGAGGTGGGAGGCGAGGCCGGGCCGTGCTGGAGCTTCCGCCTTGGGCCGGAACAGGCGCACCCGGAGTTGCGGGAGTGGCTGCGACGCGCGGCGGAGGAGATGGGCGAGGCGATGACGGGAGTCGCGCGGCGGCACGGCGCGCTGTACCTGGACCTGGAGACGTTGGGTTTCGCCGGGGTGCAGCTGTTCCTGGTGGGGATGCTGCACGCGGGGGCGGAGGGCTTCCACGTGCACCAGTTCCTGGCGCGGGACTACTCGGAGGAGGCGGCAGTGCTGGAGGTCTGCCGGCCGCTGCTGGAACAGGCGGAGTGCCTGGTCACCTACAACGGCCGGACCTTCGACTGGCCCTTCCTGACCGGGCGGTACCAGTACCACCTGCGGCCGCCGCCGGCGCTGCCGCAGCATCTGGATCTGCTGCCGATTGCGCGCCGGCTGTACCGGGGGCGACTGCCCAACTGCGCCCTGGGGACGGTGGAGACGCACGTGCTGGGGATCGAGCGCGAGGGCGACGTCCCCGGCAGCGCCATTCCGGACCTGTACCACCGGGCCGTGGCCGAAGAGGACCCGCAGGTCCTGGCCCCGGTGCTGTACCACAATCAAGTGGACCTGCTGAGCCTGGCGTGCCTGGCGGGGCGGTGGAGAGAGTATCTGTGACGGGAACTTGGAGGGGCCGAAGGCGAACACGGCTTGCACAGGGGGCTGCGCGCAAACCTCCGGCTCACCTCGCTGGAAACAAGGTGAACCCTACGTGAACGACGATCTGCATCCCGCTATGCCACCGGAGGAGGAGCCCCCGGACGCGGCTGCTGTGCCGGAGGAGCCCGAAGTGGCGCCGCCTGCCTTCCTGGCTCAGGACTGGGAGGGCCTGGCCGAGGAGGAAGAGCCGCCGGAGTCCGAGGCCTACTATTACGCGCCGGTCGAGGAACCAGTAGCGGCCGTCCCGGCGGCGCGCCGGTCGCGCACCTGGCTGTGGGCGGTGCCGGTGGCGCTGCTGGTGGCGGCCTGCGCGTACCTGGTGGTACAGAACCGAGCAGCGGCGGCTACCGTGGAGACGCTGACCACGCGGGTGCCGCAGCTGCTGTTGCCGACGGGAACGCAGAACCCGCTGGCCGCACAACTCAGTTCCGTCAGTCAGGATGCGGGGTCGTGGAACTTCCTGCGGGCACAGAAGAAAGCGGCGTCCATCGAGCTGCCGCTGGGGCTGCAGGGCCAGATGCCGGGATTGGGTCCCCGTGGACCGGCGGAGACGGGACCCGCGCCCGGCGCCACCCCGCAAGCCGAGGCGTTCTTCATGGAGCACCCCGACCTGAACCAACGTTTCACCATGTACGCCGATCAGGCGCGGGCCCTGCGCGATCAGGGCCAGGATGTGCAGCCCTTGCGGGACGTGCGCACGCAGATCTTCAACGCGGCCACCCAGGGAGACGTGCGGCAGGTAACCTCTCTGCTCGATCAGTTCGCCCAGGGCCTGCGGCAACTGGGCGGTAACCCTGAGGCGGGGGACATGCAGCAGGTCGTGGGCGACTTCCAGAAGGCTTTCGAGAAGGCGCAGAAGGAGAACCGCGATCCCCGGGCGGCAGTGGCGCTGATGCACCAGGCCGAGGCCGCCGTCCAGGCGGGCAAGCGCGCCGAGGCGGTAGAGATCGCCCGCAAGGCACTGGCAGCGCTGCAGCGGGCGCCGCGAGTGAGTGGCGGCGGCACAGGGCGGCGGCCCGGCGGGCTGGGCGGACCAGCTCCCGGTCAGCCCGAACAGGTGCTGCAGGCTACCTTCCAGATGCTGGATCAGGAGGAGCGGGACCTGGCGGCCACCCACCAGGCAGTGGACCAGGCGCTGAGCGCGCAATTGCAGGACAATCCGGCGAAGGTGCGCGAGGTGCTGGCGACGGCGCGGGAGTCGCTCATCCGCATCCACGACCGGCGTGCGGAATTCAGCGTCCGCCTGGCCGGCAAGCAGCCCCCGCAAGAGAGTTCCCCGCCCGGCGGGGAGGGACCGGGCACTGGCCTGGGGCCGCGACCCCAACTGGGGCCGCTTAAGGTGCCGGAGGAGGCCCTCGAGCAGTTCAGCCAACTGATAGACACCGCTCGCGGCCTGACCCCAGAGGAGTACCACAGCATCCGCCTCGTCATCGCGCGGCGGATGATCGGGATGATCCTGGGCGAGCCCGGACCGGGCGAAGGGTGGCGGAACCTGCCACCGCAAGAGCGCATCCGACAGAAGCTGCGGGCAGCGCAAGAGCCTTACATGCTGCGACGCGAGTACGGCGAGGATATCTCGGCGCTCACGGACCTACTGCGCGAGGCGCGGGAGGACCTGGCGGCGAACCGACTGATCGCGGCGGAGAAGAAGGCTGACGCGGTCCTGCGGGAGCTCGGACTGCTGCCTAAGGAGAAGCCCCCGACCGCCCCCCTGCCGCCACCGCTGACCCTCGAGCGCCAGCCACAGCCACTGCTACCCCTGGTCCTGCCCAAGGAGCAACCGGCGCCCACCCCGCCGGCCCCGGCGGAAGAGAACCCGGAGGCCGAGGGAGGGTAGGGAGACCGCGTGGCGCACAGTCAGCTCCGTAGGGGCGAATGCTTCGCGGAGTCGCACCCCGCGAAACATCCGCCTGCGCGGGGGGTGAACCATCCGGGAAGCCGGGATTCGGCACCCCCGGTGCCTTGTTCGCGGCAGCCGCGGGCGGAGGTTGGGCACTCAGAAGTGCCCAACCTCCGCCCCTACGAGAGGGAGCACGTATCATGCGTGTTGGAATCCTCGGCGCCAGTCACTGGCATGTTGGTATCTACTATCTGCCCACACTAAAGAGCATGGACGTGGAGATCGTGGGGCTGGCCGACCCTGATCCGGCGGCCTCCCAGCGGCTCGATCCGGAGGGGAGATACCGGCACTACACCGACTACCGGACGCTCCTGGAGGAGGAGCGGCCAGACCTAGTCTTCGCCCACGCGCCGCACTGCCAAATGACGGAACTAGCCGCGGACCTGGTGCAGCGCGGCCTGCCCTTCCATATCGAGAAGCCGGCAGGCGTAAACTGGCAAGCCCTGGCTCCGGTGGCGCAGATGGCACGGGAGCAGGGGGTCTTCAATTCGGTGGCGCTGGTGAATCACTACATGCCGCTGGTGAAGAAGCTGGTGGAGTTGCGGCAGGGCGGCAAGCTGGGCACGCCCGCGCATTTCTACTACCGGCTCTTCGCCGGGCCGGCGAACCGCTACCGGGATTGGGGCGTCGGTTGGATGCTGGACCCGGAACAGGCCGGGGCGGGGCCGCTGTTCAACTTCGGCTGCCACGGGATTGACCTGTTCCGCACCATGACCGGCGAGGAGGTTGTGGAGGTTTCTTGCTGGGGGACTCATGCCTTGCACGAGGAAGCCATCGAGGACCTGGCCTCAGTAAGGATGATCACCACCTCGGGAGCGCTGGGGACGGTGGAGGTGGGGTACGTGCTGCCGGGAGCGTACGAGCGATACTTCAGCCTGACCACTACCGCCCTCCACGTAGGTGGGGAACTGGAGCAAGGCGAAGTCGTCCTGCGTGACGGCGATCCGCTGCCCTACGGCGGGCTGACCGCGGATGAGTCATACGCCGTCTACACCCGAGACGTCGTGGCCCGCGCGGCCGCGGGGCGCCCGGCGCGGGTGGACCTGACGGAGATGGTCGGGACGCTGCGGGTAATGGACGCCGCCCGCGAGGCGATGGCGAGCGGGGCAACGGTGCGTCTGGCCTAGTCCGGTCCGTGTGGTCGTGAGCAAGGGGACTATTATTCGGAGGTGACGGCCGTGGTCAGAACGTCATATTGCTTGCTGATGGGGTTGGTTTTACTCGGTCTCCTGGCCGGATGTGTGCCGATATGGATGGTGCCGAAGGACCAGCGCCCGACGATCATCACCCCGGCTCCCGCCCCGGCCCCGGCGGCGGAACCGACCGCGACGACTCCCCCCACGGAGGCTACCGTGCCCCAGCAGCCGGGGGAGATGGCGGCGCTGCAAACGACCAAGGCTTTCAAGCCCGGCTGGCAGGCGATGGTCAACTCACACACCGGCGACTGGAGCGAAGTGGTGGTCCTGACGGGGCCCGCGTGGCAGCAGTGGTCGAGCCGCCTGCGGCTGCGCTGGACGGAAACCGACTACCAAGTCACACGCGACGAACCGCTGGCGGCGACCGCGGCGAGCCAGCCGGGGGAGCAGGCGGCGCTGGCCACGGCTAAGGCCCGCCGCTCGGACTGGGCGGCGACGGTCAACTCCCACACCAACGACTGGCTGGAGGTAGTGGTGAAGATGGGGCCGTCGTGGGGCGACTGGCGCACCGGCCTGCGCCTGCGCTGGACCGGCAGCGGTTACCAGGTAGTGACGGAGGGGCCGATCCCCCAGCCGAGCGCCCAGCCAAGACCCAAACCAAAACCCAAACCCGCCGCAACCAGTTCCGGCAAGACCACGTCCGCGGCGCGCCGGATAGTCCAGGGACGCCATCCCGGCTGGGTGACTAAGGTGGTGGACGTGGAGGGCAACAACGACGTGGTGGTAGTCTGGACCGGCCCGCCCCGCAGCGAGTTCGCCTTCTGGTACCGGATAGCCTGGTCAGGCGGGCGCTATGTGATCCAGGACGAAGGCGCCATTCAGGGACCAGATTCCATGTAGACGGGCCGAAGCAAGCGTAGCAGCCCTGGAGAGCCTCCTCCGGGGCTGTTTCGTTTCCGGGGAAGGCCGGGCCGGAGGCCCGCCCCACGCGGAGCGGGAGGATTCTCCGCCGCCGGGGAGGAAAGCCCACCCGATTCCACCTCAGGGAGGTCACCCACCATGCCAAGTCGCCGCTTCGCTTCCTCCACGCCCGCTACCGTTGCCCTGGCCGGGGCTACCATTGTCCTGCCGCGCCGGGCCCATGAGACCGTCCGGCTGGCCGCCGGGGAGTTGGCCCGCTATCTGTATCTGCTCACTGGCGAGGTGAGCCCGCTGGCCGACAAGCTGCCGGAGAGCGGCGTCGCCGTGGTGCTGCACCGCAAGCTGGCCGCGACGTGTGGCGTCAAGGCGTCTAAGGCAGACCAGAGCTACCGGTTGGCGGTAGCGCATGAGGGAAAGCTGACCTGCCTGTGTATCGCCGCGCCACAGCCGGCCGGGATGCTCTATGGGGTGTATGGTCTGCTGGAGGACCTGGGGATGGGCTTCTACGCGGGCGGGGATACCTTCCCAGAGTTGCCCGCGCCGGCGCGCGTACCCGCCGACCTGGATCGCACCGAGGCCCCGGCCTTCAAGATGCGGGGGAACATGCTGCACTATAACTTCCTGTGTGGCCCGACCGACTGGGGCCTGGGGGACTACAAGTTCTACTTCGATCAACTAGCCCGGATGCGCGGCAATGTGCTGCTGATGCACTGGTATGACGGCGAGCCGGGGGCGGCGTATGAGGTGGACGGGGAGTACCTGGCCGGCGGGGTGACGCCCAATTCGCTTACCCGCCCCTGGGGCGCGCTGAAATCGCTGCGGACCTCGCAGTTCTACTTCGACACCGGGCGGTTCTTCGGCGAGGAGATCTTCTCCAGCCCGGCGGGGGCAGGTCTGCCGGACCTGCTGACGGAGGTCAAGCGATCGGAAGAGATGTGGGCCGAGGCGACGCGGTATGCACGGACGGCAGGGATCCATGTGGCGGCGGGGTTTGAGGCGCCGCGGGGGGACCCGACCGAGGCGAAGACGGTCGAGAACTTCCGGGCACGGGTCCGGCAGTTCCTGGGACGCAACCCGCATATCTCGCACTTCGCGCTGTGGCAGCACGAGTCGGGGAGCTGTACCGGCAGCCAGCCGCCGGCGAAGGGGACCTCTGCGGCGAAGCTGCACGCGGAGCAGCACGAGCTGTTCGCGTACCTGGGGACCGAGCGGCGCGTGTGGGAGGCCATCCGGTACGGACGGTTCGCGGCAATTGCGGCGGAGGCGTTGGCGGAGGAGCGGCCGGGAATGCCGATGGTGGTGGTCGGCTGGGGTGGCGACCGCTGGATGCGGTTCGCCGACTTCTGCCTGGCCTACGACAAGTTGCTCCCGTCCAACGTGATCTTCACCTGCCACGACAACATCGACGCCTCGTTCGGGCCGAACGTGAGTACGCCCTGGGGAGAACTGCCGCCGGAGCGTGAGCGCTGGGCCATGCCGTGGGTGGAGGGGGATATCGACGACTGCTGGGTGCGCCAGCCGCACGTGGAGTCGCTGGGCAAGCTAGCGCCGGACGCCCTGCAGAAGGGCTGCCAAGGCTTGCTCACGCTGCAGTGGCGGACCCGGGACGTGGAGGAGGAGACGGGGTACATCGCCCGCTTCGCCTGGGACACCTCACTAACCCCGGACCAGTTCTACCGCACCAAGGCGCGGCATGAGTTCGGGCCCGACCAGGAAGAAGCGATGGGGAAGGCACTGGGGACGCTGCAACGCCTGGGAGCGCGCTGGACCGGGGTGCGGGGCACGGCGGAGTGCACGGGGATGCGCTGGAGCGGCTGGGTGCCGCATCTGCCCTTTGAGGTGGAAGACGCGGTCGAGCACCTACTGCCCAAAGCCGCGCAGGTGGTGGAGATGCTGTCCGAGGTGCCGCCGGAGAACGAGGACGCCGAGGCGGGGGCCTTCCACCTGCGGGGGCTGGGCGAGAAGCTCAAGAGGGTCAAGCATGACTCGAGCCGCTTCGGCGTGGCGGAGATGAAGGAGCAGGTCAAGCGCCTGCGGGCCCTGGCTGACGAGAAAGATCGCAAGCGCCTGCGGCGGGGTCTGTGGGAGATCGAAGAAGCGGTATACGCCCTGCGTGCCCCGCTGGTGGCGGCAGGTATGAGCAGCCGCTCCTTCCAGGCGATTGACGGCTTCCTCATCGGCATCCACCACCTGCAGCGCAACGCAGGCGCCAGTTGGCACGTGCCAGTGGTCCGCAGGCTACGCAAGCAACTGACGCGGCTGCGGGAGCGGTACTTGGAGGAGGGCCGCCTGGCGCGTCTGGAGCGGCTGGACTTCCTGGCTGCGACCATGGATTTCGCCCTGGGGTATGACTCGACGGTGAAGTTGGTGGCGGACGGGGAACTGGCGGATAAGGCGATCGCCGCCGCGGCCCAGGCGCGGGACAAAGGCAACGCGAAGAAGGCGGCCCAGATCGCGGCGGAGGCATACGAGGCGGTGCGCGAGGCCGGCATGCAGGGGGCCCTCGAAGCCTATACGAACAAGCTGACCACGCGCTGCGACTTTGGGGTGCTGTGTACGCTGAATGTCAAGCCGATGCCGCTGTACTGGCAGAGCCTAGCGGCCTTGGAGGAGTTCTTCCCCGCCGTCCCCCCACGGCAGGTGCAGGCGCGCGGCCAAGCCGAGGAAGCGTGGATCTCGTGGCAGCCCTCGGGCAAAGGGGTGGCCCAGAACCTGTACCGGCGCAAGTCGGGCCGGCCGTGGCAGCGAGTGAACGCGGCGCCGCTGGCGAGGGACTGCGGTATGTTCGTGGACCGGCCCAAGGCGGGAGAATGGCAGTATGCGGTGACGGCGCTGGATGAGAAGGGCTGGGAGAGCCCGCGGTCGCACGTGGGCCACGCCACCGTCGGGCTGGTCACGCCGCCCCGGATTGTGGCCTGCCAGCCCTACAGCCACGCGGCTGCCGGGGAGGACCTGGTGGTGCGGGTGAATGTGGTGAGCGACCGGGAGGTGGAGACGGTAGCAGTGGTGTTCCGCAAGGCGGGCGAAGAGGCGTGGCAGTGGACGCCGATGCTGCCGCGGTTCCGGGAGTCGTGGCAGGGGGCCATCCCCGGTGAGGAAATACGGGAGGGGACGCTGGAGTTCTTCGTGGTAGCCGCCGAGGCCGAGGGCGCCACGAGCGCCTGGCCGGTGACGGCGGAGGACCTGCCCTGGAGCGTGACGGTGATGGGGAAATGATGAATGATGAATGTGGGGGGGAGCGGAGGAAGTACTTGGATGTGCCGGAGGAGCAGGTGAGGTTGCAGCGAGAGAGGTGCGAGGGGTGCGCGGCACGGCTTCGTACCTGCTGACGGAAGCGCATAGTGCTCACCGAATACGCTGCGAGGAGGCCATCATGGAGAACCTGATCTGGAAGAACAAGGCCGGAGCCAGAACCCTGACTTCGACCCCCTTCAAGACGGAAGAAACCTTCGAGACGACCGTCTTCAATACTCCGGACATACTGGGCGAGGTGTTTCTGCTCAAACGACAGGTACGCGGAGGTGGTAAATCAGAAATCCCGGACATCATCGGCATTGACAAGGACGGGAACGTCTGCATCATTGAGATGAAGAACGTCGCCGTAGACGCGTCCATTATCTCTCAAGTTCTGCGGTATGCCATCTGGGCCGAAACAAATCCGGATTCCATCAAAGCGCTGTGGCTGGAGTGTAACAGCAAACCTGATGACATTGAGGTGGCGTGGGAGGGCCTACAAGTCCGGATCCTGGTGGTGGCGCCGAGTATCTCGCATTCCACGCTGGACGTCGTTGACAAGATTAACTACCCCGTCGACCTCATCGAGGTCCGACGGTGGGCGGAAGACGAGAATGAGTTCATGCTGGTGCAGCGCCTGGAACCTCCAAAGCCCAGACACGTCACGCCCGTGACAGGCCTGGGGGTTTACGACGACGACTTTTACCTGACTAACCGCAATCGCCAGTCTGCGAAGGTGTTTCTCCGCTATGTGCGCGAGGTCGAGGCCGTCGTCAAGAAGCACGGATGGGCGCTTGAGACCAAGCGCAACAAGGCCTATGTCGCATTCAAGGCCGGCTTCTTCATTGCGTTCCAGGTCGAATGGATTGGCACCAAGACGTTCGCGTTTGGTGTCAAACTGCCCGAGGATGAGGCGAAGCAACTACCTCCAGAGATGACCAAGTACGTCAAGGAATGGAAGTACGCCTCGTACTACATCGAGCCAGGGAAGACGAGGACGGGTGACTTCATCCCCTTGTTCGAGGCCGCCTACAAGCGGCTCGTTGGTGAGTAGGCGGGGGAACAAGCCATCAATCTGCCTCCGAGTCGCAGGAGATACCCTATGAGCAATGACATCGCCGCCCGCCGGGCCGAACTCTACTCCCTGCTTGGGGAGCTCCCCGAGCGCGACTACCCGATCTCCTGCGAGAAGGTCCTGGAGGAAGAGCGCGAGGGGTACGTCCTGGAGAAACTGTCGTTGGACCTGAATGGGGTCGAGCCGGTGCCGGCCTTCTTCGTACGACCGAAGGGGCTGACGGGACCGGCCCCGACGATCCTGTACAACCACTTCCACGGGGGGCAGTACCCCTACGGCAAGCTGGAGCTCTTGGAGGGCTCGCGGCTAGGGTGGCAGGACCCGCCCTGGGCCGTCGAGCTGACCCGGCGCGGGTGGTGCGCCTTCTGCGCCGATACCTGGGCCTTCGGTGAGCGCCGCGGGCGGACGGAGAGCGAGATCTTCAAGCACATGCTCTGGTACGGCCGGGTGATGTGGGGGATGATGGTCTACGACAGCTTGCGGGCGGTGGACTATCTGGTGTCACGGCCGGAGGTGGACGCGGGGCGGCTGGGGACCATGGGCCTGTCCATGGGCAGCACCATGGCCTGGTGGACAGCGGCCCTGGACGAGCGGATCAAGGTGTGCGTGGATGTGTGCTGCCTGACCGATTTCCAAGCGCTGATCGAGAGCCGGGGCCTGGACGGCCACGGGCTGTACTACTATGTCCCCAGCCTGCTCAAGCACTTCACCGCCGCCCAGATCAACGCCCTCATCGCCCCCCGCCCGCACCTGAGCCTGAACGGCAACTACGACCGGCTGACCCCGCCCGCGGGGCTGGATCGGGTAGACGCGGAACTCAAGCAGGTCTACGCCGAGGCTGGGGTGCCGGAGGCCTGGAAACTGCTGCGGTATGAGACGGGCCATTTCGAGACGGCGGATATGAGGAAGAGGATTGTGGAGTGGCTGGAGAGGTGGATGTAGGAGACGCGGCTTGGGTAAGATTGCGGAGGGATCGTCGCCCTAGACCGACGCGAGCGGGCGCCTCACACTCCGGCCCCCCTTCCTCGCGGCAGCGTCCCTGTCCGAGACGTGGCAGAGGCGGCGGGAACAGAGCACTCGCACGCCTTCTTGATGTACCCGTCGTATACTGTTTCCCCAAGGTACTTGCGCAGCCAGTCGGAAGCCTCCCTCAGATATGCCAGCCCCAGGTCGGTCGTCCTGTAAGTCAACTCCGAGTTCTCGGCTTCCAGCCGCCCCAGTGCAGAGAGGGCTCCCAACTGCTCGCCGACGTTGTTTGCATACCCAGTGTCAAAATAGAACTCGTCTGATTGAACATCGTCGAGTACGGCGTCTACCTCCCTGAGAATCTCGAGTACCGTGCGCGCCTCACATGCCGCTACAAGTAGCAGGTACTCAGTGGCACGCACGCGCCTCGCCTGCATTAAGGCGTCGGCTAACTCAAGATCGAACAAGTTGATCTTCTCCGTTTGCGCCATCGTCGTTTTCTCCTTCTAAGGGCTAAGACGGAGTTGCCGCAGAGTAGGTCCGGGCAAACCATGTCTTGATCGCCGAGACCATTGCATTCTTGGCCGTCTCCCTCAGCGCGACGCGCTCGGCACGTTCGGTAGGCAGGCCGTCCCGAAGGGTCACGTAGGCCTGGAAGAACTGAAGCTTCTTATTGACATCCCGCAGGCTCAAGATGAGAGGGGACGCCTCCGGCAGAGGTGTCACCGTACCGTCTTCGTCGTTGTAGAGGTCGTAGGACTCGCGGGCGCCATAGTTGAACGGCCTGAAGAACGTTACGTTGACTAGGAAGAACCCAGCAACGTCGTCGGACTGCAGAGCTAGATTGGCTTCTCTCTCCAGTTCCATACGGCTGTGGCGTTCGCGAAGGTATTTGGTCGCGAGCCAGTTGAGGGCGTAACCGTCCTCCTCGATCATGCCCCTAATCATGTCTTCTTCATGCTTGACGTTGCCCTTCAGCACGTCACCTTCCTTGATCGTACCGGTGAAGGACTCAAGCAACGTGCCGTTCGACTGTCCGTATTCGCTGGCGTCTTTCCACAAGGAGAGCCCGCTTCGCCGACGGAAGAGAATCTCCTCCAGAAGCAACTTCATGTCCAGGAGACTATCTTCGTCAAGCGACGTCTCCTCTGGCTCGTCCAGCGCACTGAGGGTCGCAACGTACGCTGCCTTCAACCGCTCGATCACGTAGTGATCATCAAAGAAATGCTGATGGAGTGCCGGCGGGATGAAGTCGGAACGACTGTGGTGCATCGACAAATCCAGACCGGAATACGGATGTGACGTTGCGCAGGTCTTCTTTAACACTATGATTCGTCGGAGTACTTCCTGCAGGATCGTGTTGGTTGCTACCACCCTGCGATGGTACCCTTGCCACCGATAGAGCTTGTACCGCTCCACCACGACCCCTTCGACCGCGCTGAGGGCTTTGCGCGTCGGGCAAAAACGGTAAGAGCCGTCACTATGCGCCAGGCGCATGCCGTCCATAACCCGATCGAGGTCAAACCCACCGAAACCGGAGCCGCTGGTTCTCCCATCCCTTGCCAGGTAGTCCGCCCGGTCGGCGTCGATGTCCCCAGCCAGGATGCCTCGGAGGGCTCGAGTAGCGGTGCCGCTGTCTGGCGGCTCCGTCAGAATGGCCTCCGCAATGTCGACCCAGAGGCCTCCGGCATCGCGCAACTCCTGGTCTGCTCGCATAATCAGCACGCCCAGGACCTCATGGAAGGCCATGTCGCTTTCTCTGCGGAGCTCCACTATGGTCTTCTGCTCCTGCTCTCCGTAGATGTGGGGAAGCAGGTCGTCCATCACTTGCTCTGACGTATGGGAGAAGGGCGGAGAACCGACATCATGGAGCAGCCCCGCAGCCCTGAGTGCTTGCTGGACGGCATTCTCCAATTGTTCGGCAGAACCGTTAGGATCAAAGTGATCCTTGACGCCTGCGTCCACACCCTTCTCCGTCAACAAGGCGGTCACCTCTTGCGCGCAACGGCCCAAGAAGTATTGCCGCATTTGGGTAGAGACGGCGCTGTTGTGGAGCGCCCCGGCCAACATCCGCGACGCCAAGTGCATGGTGCCCAACGAGTGCTCGAACCGAGTGCCGGAAGCGCAGGGAAAAGTCAGATAGGTAGTGGCATTCTGCTTGATGTGTCGGAGCCGCTGGAAAGCAGCCGTGTCGATGACTCGGAGCTCCACAGGAGTGACGCCGATGTAGCCGTGCAAGGTGTCCCTGAATGAGGCGGCTACATGTGGGTACATTTTGCCTTCGCCGAGGGGAGGAATCGGCACGGGAGGTACTGACCTGGACCCCGCAATGCCAGAACCGCTTGCGGGTCACTGCAAGAACGGTTGCGATATTACGCGCCTCGTGGTACTTCGTCAAGGCTTTCCCTCAATTAAATGGAACAAAGTTTCCTAAGGTGACAACCAATGTTCGACCATGCATCAGCCCGCACCGAGCTCTGGTCCCTGCTGGGGGACTTGCCCGACCGGGACCGGCCCATATCCTGCGAAACGGTGCTCATCGAGGAACGCGAGGACTATATCCTCGAGAAGCTGGCGCTGGACCTGAACGGGATCGAGTCGGTGCCGGCTTTCTTCGTCAAGCCCAAGGGAACGGCCGCCCAGCCCCGCCCCGCGATCCTCTACAATCACTGGCACGCCGGGCAGTACGACCTGGGCAAGCGGGAGCTGCTGGAGGGGAACATGGGTCTGCAGGACCCGCCCTATGCGGTGGAACTGGCCCGGCGGGGGTACTGCGCGCTGGCCATTGACGACTGGAACTTCGGCGAGCGGCGCGGGCGGACGGAGTCGGAACTATTCAAGGCCATGCTCTGGCAGGGGCAGGTCCTGTGGGGGATGATGGCCTACGACAGCGTGCGGGCGGTGGACTACCTGGTGAGCCGCCCGGACGTGGACGCGGCGCGCTTGGGGACCCTCGGCATCTCCCTGGGCAGCACCATGGCCTGGTGGGTGGCGGCGCTGGACGAGCGTATCAAGGTCTGCGTGGATATCTGCTGCCTGACCGACTTCCACACGCTCATCGAGGTGCAGGGCCTCGACGGTCACGGCATTTTCTACTTCGTGCCCAAGCTGCTCCAGCACTTCAGCACGGGGAAGATCAACGCGCTGATCGCCCCCCGGCCGCATTTGGCGCTGGCGGGCAACTACGACCGCCTCACCCCGCCGGCGGGCCTGGACCGGATCGACCTGGAGCTGCGCGAGACCTACGCCGAGAGGGGCCACGCCGACGCCTGGAAGCTGCTACGCTACGATACCGGCCACTTCGAGACGGCGCATGGGCGAGCGGAGATCGTCAAGTGGTTGGAGAAGTGGCTGTAGGGAGGTCGTCGGTCACTGGTCGATGGCGCTGAGGGGCTAAACGGCCGGTGCGAGTGGTTGGTTGGTTAGGGCTGCCCCGATCCCGCCGTCCTCCAAGGACCGAATCTCCGTCAGCACCGGCGCGGTCTGGTACACATCCACCCGCGCCGCCCAGCGGACGTCCGCCTCGCAACCGACCTCCACCAAGCGGCGGCCGTGGTCCGTGCGCAGGAAGGCGCGGGGCAGACGCTTCTCGCCGACGCGGACGAACAGGGCGCGCGCGGCACGGGCGGCGTCGTTGGCTACGCGCGCGGTGGGGAAGTACTCTTCCAGCTTGCGGATCAGGGCCCCGCAGGCCAGGTGGTCCTCCATATTGAAGCGGGTCTCATCCTCCACACTGCCCGCGGGGACGAGAAGGAGGTCGGCGTCCAATTCCTGCACGGCCTGGCCGGCGGCACGGGCGACGGCGGTGGCGTTGACAGTAGTACCGACGAAGAGGCGAGGGGCCGAAGCCGCCGCCACGCAGCACCGCGAGCAGTTGGACGACGTGAACACCACCGGCCCCGGCAGCCCCGGACAGCCGCAGCGCAGCGGCGCATTGCCATAGTCGCATCCCTCCACCCGCAGGCACTTCCTCTCCCCCACCAGGATCGTCTCCGGCCGCCGGCGCTTCTCGGCCAGGGCCTGCTCCACGTGCTCGACGACCATCACCTCCGTCGCCCCGAACTCCAGGAAGGAGGCGATAGTGGCGCTGGCCCGCAGGGCGTCCACCACCACGGTGACCAACCCTTCCCGCGCTCCGCGTTCGGCACCAACGCGACCGGAATGAACCAGTATCCTCATGGGCACACGTCGGTAGCGACGTCCTCCTGTCCGGCTGCTAGCCCTCGATCACCCTCTCCACGCGCCAGCTGGTTCCCCATCTTCCGTCACTCTCCCTCCCCCGCGGTGAACTTTCGCGCGCCTCGTCAGTCATAAGCTAGCGAAGCACTACCCGGACCGAGGACCTGATCTTGTGGACGAGAGCGCCGTCCGCGAACTGACCGACGAAACCTTTGAGAGCGAAGCCAGAGAGAAGCCCGGCTGGTGTGTAGTGGACTTCTACGCCATCTGGTGCCCGCACTGCAAGGCCTTCCGACCGATCTTCGAGGAGGCTGCCAGTGAATACGCCGGTCCGCTGCGCTTCTTCGCGGCCGATGTGGAGAAGTGCGAGGAGGCTGCTGCTGAAAGCGATATTCGCTCCATCCCCACCGTCATCATCTTCCACAATGGCGAGAAGGTGGACACGCACACCGGCGGCATGACCCGCCCGGATCTGTGCGCCTGGCTGGAGGAGAAGACGGCGGAGTAGGGACGAGCGGCGATGGTTGACGGGAGAGGAGAGCGGGTGAGGGGAGCGCAGTATGCGGGTCCCCCCCGCCTTAGTTCTCCCTGCCCTCCCGCATCACCGTCGCGTCACTTTGGTCGGGCACGACCTCCATCGCGGCCGCCCGGCGGGGGAGAATCCGGTCCCGCAGCACCAGCGCGGGCGTCTCGATCAGCCTCCCCAGCACGATCCCCATCCCGATGGCAAAGCCCGCGTAGAGCGTCACCGCCGGTATGGTGAACAGCAGCAGGCTGACGTCGTTGCCCACCTGGTCCCGGAACCACGCCCCGTAGCGGGTGATGACCTTGATCGCCCCCAGACCCAGGTCCCAGTGCCACAGGTAGATGCTGTAGCTGAAGAACCCCACGAAAGCCACCGTCCGGAAGACCCACTTGTGCAGCAGCCGCTGCAGGAAGGGCGAAGTCTCCCCCCCGGCGATGAAGCTCCCCAAGAGCAGCGCGAAGCTCAGATAGGTAATGGTGGGGCCGTAGGTCCAGGTGTACGCCGTCTCCAGGCGCGGGTGCGGCTGCGGGAACAGGAGCAGCAACACCACCCCCGCCGCCAGGGTGGCCGGCCAGTAGCGGAAGAGGGCGAAGAACCACTCGCGGCGGAAGTGGTAGACGTAGGCCATCATCACCCCGAAGAACAGCCCATCCATGCGGAAGTGCGTGGGGTAGCGGAAGTAGTTGCCCGAGACGCCCGGGTGGGCATTCCAGAGCTGCAGCCGCGCCAGGAAGCTGATGGCCATGATCCCCACGCCGATCGGCAGAATCAGCCCCAGATTCCCCCGGCGGCCCTTCCAGAGGCGGGTGAGCAGGACGATGAGGAAGGTCAGCCCCAGGTAGAAGTGCTCCTCCACCGCCAGGCTCCAGGTATGCGGGCGGGGGCTGATGTACGTCCCCCGGCCGGGCAGGAACTCCGCTCCCTCCCGCCAGTAGTTCTGTAGGTGGAAGAGGTTGGCCTTGGCGCCCCAAAGGAAGGGGAACAGCTCCCCGCCATGCTGGACGAAGATGAAGGCGGGCAGGACTAGCAGGTAGACGTAGTAGGCGGGCCAGATCTTGAAGCCACGGCGCAGCAGGAAGCGCTTCCAGTCCACCGCGCCGTACTTCCGCGCCTCGCGCACCAGCAGCCCCCCGACCAGGAAGCCGCTGAGCACGAAGAAGAGGGGCACGCCGCGGGGGCCGTTCTCGCGGATCCAGTGGAGCGGGTAGCCCAGAGCGGTGTCGCGCGCGGGCAGCCAGAAGGGGGAGACGTGCGCCGCGAGGACCATAAGAATGGCCACGCCGCGCAGCACGTCGAGCGACAACATCCGCCCCTTGACCTGCGAGGCGGGCCAGACCCAGTTCCAGAACCTGCGCACCATGCGAATCTCCCTAGCAGAGCCTCCCGACGGAAACCGCCCGCAGCCGCCCGCCTGAGGGCATGGCGACGATAAGGGAGATGGGGGGATTTGTCAAATCTGGGGGGAGGGGGAGGCGCTACTCCCGCTGGCACCCGAGCCCAAGCCGACGGCCAGTTCCACGGCCCTCCGCCGGACCTCGTAGGGGCGACCTCCGGCACCGCCTGCTGTTCGCCCAGGTGCGTCGGCCGAAACAGCAGGGGGAGGCGGTTTCGGCCTGCGCCGGGAATTGCTATAATGGACAGGTCCGCCTCGGGCCCAACCCTCGGCGGGGGACGTAGCCCCCGCCCTAATTACCGGAGCACACCTAACCATGGACCTCGATGAACGCATCCTCCCTATCTCTACCCTCTCCGACGAGGAACTCCAGGAGCAGCTTACCGCCCTGGGCGCCGGACTTACTCCCTTTGAGGCGCGGCGCGTGGCGGAGTTGATCGGGCGCGACCCTACCGTCTGCGAGATCAGCATCTTCAACGTCGAGTGGTCGGAGCACTGCTCCTATAAGTCCAGCCGCGCCACCCTCAAGGAGTTCCTCCCTACCGACGCCCCCAACGTCATGCTGGGGCCGCAGGAGGACGCGGGAATCGTCTTCTTCACGGAATTCGAGGGCAAGCGCTATGGGATCGTCATGGCCCATGAGAGCCATAACCATCCCTCGCAGGTGCTGCCCAACGAGGGCGCCGCTACCGGCATTGGCGGGATCGTGCGGGATGTGGACTGCATGGGGGCGCGGGTGATCGCCACCGGCGACCCGCTGCGCTTCGGCGACCCCACCGGAACCAACGGCGAACACTGCAAGTGGATCGTCCGCGGCGTGGTGGACGGCATCTGGCAGTACGGCAACGCCCTGGGGGTGCCGAATCTGGCCGGGGATGTCTACTTCCACGACTCCTTCGACGACAACTGCCTGGTCAACGTCGTGGCCCTGGGCCTGGTGGCCGAGGAGGACATCATCCACTCGGCGGTGCCCTGCGAGGCCTTCGACGAGCCCTACGACATGATCCTGGTGGGCAAGCCCACCGACGACAGCGGCTATGGCGGGTCGGCCTTCGCCTCCAAGATCATTGGCTCGGAGGAGGAGAAGGCCGAGGACCGGGGCGCGGTCCAGGTGCCCGACCCCTTCCTCAAGAACGTGCTGGCCATGCGCAAGGCCAACGAGGCGGTGCGCCGGCGGGCCAAGGAACTCGGCCTGAAGATCGGCATCAAGGACATCGGCGGGGGCGGCTTCGCCTGCGGCTCCTCGGAGATCACCGACGCCGGGGACATGGGCGTGGAGATAGACCTCGACGAGGTCCACGTGGGGCTGGAGCACCTGCTGCCCGAGGTCGTCACCTGCGCCGAGACCCAGGAGCGGTACGTCCTGGCCGTTCCCGCGACCTTCACGCCCGAGGTCCTGCGCATCTATAACGAGGACTGGGACCTGCCCAACGTCTACGAGAACGCCCAGGCACGCGTGGTCGGGCGCTACATTCCCGAGCAGATCTACCGGATCACCTACCAGGACAAGATCGTCTGCGAGGCCCCGGTGAAGGCCGTGACCTCCGGCATCGCCTACGACCGCACCGAGCAGCCGCGGGAGTACGCGGGCACTGAGCCCCAGTTCTACCAACCCGGGGACCTCGGCGAGACGCTGCTCCGGGTGCTGGGGCACATGAACGTCTGCTCGCGGGCCTACATCTACCGCGACTACGATACCGAGGTGCAGGGCTTTGCGGTCATCCGCCCCGGCGAGGCGGGGGCCGGCGTCATGGCCCCCCTGGAGGGCAGCCCCGCCGCTGTGGCCCTGGCGGTGGACGGCAACCCGCTCTACGGCCTGATCGACCCCTACTGGGGCGGGGCCACGGCGGTCGCCGAGGCCATGCGCAACGTCTCGGCGGTGGGCGCCACTCCTGCGGCCCTCACAGACTGCCTCAACTACGGCAACCCGGAGAGCCCGGAGTCCTTCTGGGAGTTCCGCCAGGGCGTCCGCGGAATCGCCGACGCGGCGCGGAACCTCCCGCTCAAGGACTATGAGGGCGCGCCGACGCCGGTCATCTCCGGGAACGTCTCGCTCTACAACGAATCGGCGGCGGGCAAGGCGGTAGCGCCTTCTCCCATCATCGCCTGCACCGGGGTGATGCTGGACTTCTCCAAGGCGGTGACCATGGCGCTCAAGCGGCCCGGCGCCGCGCTCTTCATGGTCGGTCCCCGCAAGGACGAACTGGGGGGGTCGGCGTACTATCAGGCGATGAGCCTGGGGCTGGGCCGCAACGTGCCGCAAGTGGAGTGGGAGCTGGAGTCCAATATGATGTTCGCGGTCATCGATGCCATCCAGGTGGGCCACGTGGCCGCCTGCCAGGATATCAGCGACGGCGGTTTGGCGGTGGCGATCAGCGAGATGGCGCTGGGGGGCTTTGCGCAGGGGAAGCTGGGGGCGACGCTGGCCCTGACGGCGGGGCAGATGACCCTCCCCGGCCCGGAGAGCGAGGAGCAGTTCCTCCGCCCCGACAAGTGGCTCTTCACCGAATCCAGCGGGTTCGTGATGGAGGCCACCCCCGGCCACGAACCGGCGCTGACGGAGCTATTCGACCGCTACAACCTGCAGTTGGTCAAGCTGGGCGAAGTGACCGCCGACCCCTCTGTCGAGGCAACTCTCGATGGCGAGAGGCTGCTGAAGGTGGGCCTGGAGCAAATGAAGGAGGCGTGGTTGGGAGGGTTGGGAAGGGTGTTGAAGTAAGGGGGGCAGCGATTTGCGGCCCCGCAAGTACAAGCCCAGCTGAGTCCGACCAAAGTCGTCACAGCGCACGATTGAGGCGGGGCGCGTGATGGCAGTGGTCACCGACATGACGCGCGGATAGCTGCCGAGCCACTGACGCGAACAGACCCGCGCCCGGCGCGAGTCACACCGGGCGAGAGAGCGCGTGCGCATATCGCGGCAATGGGAGCGCAGAGGCCCAGGCTCTACGCTCCCAGCCGACGCAGAATTCCCCCTACTGCACCGTCACGTCCGCCGTCTCGATGGTCTCACCCTCGACGGCAATCTCGACCTTGTAGGACCCCTTGGGCCAGCCGGCGGTGGGCGCCGAGAAGGAGAAATGCACGGTAGACTCCTCCCCGGGCGCTTCCATGTCCGTGGAGGCTACCTCTTCGTCCATGACCTTAGTGCCGTCCTTCATGGTCACTTCCACCGCCGTGATGGTCCCGGTGATGGTAGCGCCGGTCTCGAGGCCCTTGATCCCGGCGTTGACCTCAATGACGGGGGTCGCGGGCGTGAAGGTGTCAGTCTGGTTGGTGACTTCCTTGGCCTCCCCGTCGTATTTGTCCCCGATCTGTAGGAAGGCAAGCTGCGGACCGGACTCGGCAGCGGGGGGCGCTGGGGTGGTGGGAGGGGGGCCGGCGGTGGGCGTGTCGGAGTCGCCGAGGTTGACGGTGCAGCCTCCCACGGCTAGAACTGCGACGAACAACACTACCAAGAATTCATTCGGTCTCATCGAGGATCCTCCTTGACGGGTGTGGCGCCAGGGGGTCCCGCCCCGTAGGGGATAAGCGCCACTGCTTTGGGTGCTATGGACTGAGGGTCCCGTCAGACGGGACGCTCTCTGTATGCATGACGGATAACCGACCTACAGTAGTTCACTGGGGAGCAGCCCCCGCAACGCAAAGACGCGAACCCAGGTTGCGGTCGGCTGGGGCTTTACGTGGCGTTCTATCTGTCAGGCTGGTCGGGGAATTCAGAGCGGCCGACGCGTCCTGGCAGGTGGAAAGTCCGGCGGCCCTGAACTTGTATCGCGGTGAGGATACAGATGGCGGCCGCGCCCCGCCGCAGTTCCAGGAGGTTCCCCATGCCCATCATCACCATCGCTGCCCGTCCCCTGCCCGATCCGGACAAGAAAGCGACGCTGGTCCGCAAGGTCACCCAGGCCACCTGCGCAGCCTACGACATGGCCGCCGAGTCCATCGTCGTGCTCATCCAGGAGTACCCCAAGGAGAACATCGGCGTGGCCGGTTGTCTAGTGGCTGAGCGGGAGAGGGCCGCCCGGGGCGACTGAGCCTGGTCCGCACGGGTTCGAGGGCGGTCCTCCCCCGAGGGCGCCCCGCCGTTCGTCTACCTTCTCCTAATACTGCCCGCTCTTCGCTCGTACTGCCTTCCCCTCTTCTTACATTCTTTTCTTGCTCCCCATGATTAGTTTTTCTCTATTCTGGGTATAGTTTCCCTCAAGAGAAACTCAAGTTGCGCTTCCCCCCGAATTCTGTCGGTTGCGCACGGTGTAGTTGGCAGTTGCAGAGGGCGGACCCCAGGGGTCGTTGACCCTTGGAGTCACCGACACCTCCATCTCCGCAGTCGTCTGGACGTGGATCGACAATCTCTCGGCGGCAGCCATGGTCCCAGGCATTCGTAGCACAGTGGTGTCATCGTTGCTCCTGCTGGGAGCCTCCTGCACCCGACGCAAGCCGCTCGTCCAACGGAGCGCCATACGCACGGTGCGGCGGGGCGCCGCCGGCGCTCACCCTTCGCTTATGCGGGAGAGGCAACCCTCAGGGGGTGAAGGTTATGTCGAAATCTTGCATCATATGCTCGGCGTTCCCCGACCATGCCGGGTCCCATTATTCCGCTCGAGACGTCACCACCCGCCTCTTTGCCTTGCGGGTCCGGCCGGCTAGCGACCGCCAGTGGGCGGTGTTGCCGGGATGCTTGAGCGCCACGGGGCGGCCGATCATGGCTTCCGCACACATGCCCGACACGCTCGACGCCCATCCCGTAGGGTCGTGTTGGCTGTGTGAGCGGCCCACCGATTACGAGGAGACATCGCCGGCTCCCGCGCCGGCTCGGAAGCAAGCGGCCAAGGGTCTCCCACAAAAGCGGACCCCGCCGCCGTCGGAGTCCCGATCGCGCAAACCCGACCCTAGGGGGGAGAAGAAGATGGCAACGGAAGGAACGCACGGTTATCTGCACTGGCTGCCCAGCGGACTGGAGGTGGACATCCGGGCGGACACCAACGGCAACGGGCACTCGGCGCCGGCGGTGGAGGCACTCAAGCAGGCCCTAGCGGACTTCCAGCCGCCGGAGCAGATGCGGGTCACGCTGACCGAGACGCTGGGCACCGGCCAGGCCTGGATCAGCATCGCGGCGGCGCCGGGGCAGCAGGGCCTCCTGCTGGTCTGCACCGGGCAGATTATGGAGCGCCTGGTCAGCAATGACGTATATGGCGAGGTGACAGTAAATGCTTAGGAGCAGGGCTCGACATACGCCAGCCTCCGACCGCACCGCATCGCCGCCAGCAGTCGACGTTGCCGGGGAGGACGCGTCCGGAGAACAGGTCTCCTTGCCCCCGCCTCGACCAGTCTCTAGTAGAAGGGGTGAATCTGACGTGGAACCTAAAGATCTGACGGAAGTCATCAACGGCAAGCGCTACCGCACTACCTCGGCCTCCCTGCTAGCCAGTGACACCCAGTGGGATGGCCGCAGCAACGAGCGCCTGGGCCGCAACACCTTCCTCTTCCGTACGCCGAAGGGCAATTACCTCATGGTCCTGCAGAGTACCTGGCCGCGGGAGCAGGACGTGCTCAGCCCGCTGGCCCGGGATGAGGCCCTGCGGGTCTATGAGGAACTGTCGACCAAGGCCGTCGATATCGAGGAGGCCTTCCCCGGCATCGAGATTGAGGACGCCTAGCGGCGAGACAAGCGTCGCCTGATCGGGAGAGGCAGCTCCTGTAGCCATGCCCGCTGTGGTGCGCCCAGGGGAAGTTCAAGCGCACAACCCGGGAGGCCGCCGGTGCTGCTCTCCGCCGCCTTTGCCCCGATCTACCTAGCCCGAGGGGGCCTGGCCTATGTTATTCCGTTCATTGTGTGCTCGGCCGACCTTCCCCGAGGGCTGGACGCTTCTTGTGGAGTCCGGCCCCAGGCCGCCCCGAGCGTTCCCCTTGACCTCCGAGCCGGTGACGATAGGCCGAGACCCCGGTTGCGACGTGTGCCTTGCCGATGACCAGCGGGTCTCACGGCGTCATGCCCGTATCAGCCATGAGAAAGGGGAGTGGCTGGTGAAGGACCTGGGCAGCACCAACAGCACCTTCGTCGGGCGCGAGCGGGTGCTGCGCCTGACGCCGCTCTCGGCTGGCGACCAGCTGACGGTGGGGCACACCGTACTCGTGCTGCAAGGCCCCCACACGACTCCGGCTCCGGAACTAGTCAGCAGCGATCTCGACGGCCTGGAGACGCAGTACGGTGAGGAGGACGTCGTCCTGGACGGCTCGCCGTCGAACCTGGACACGGAGGTCGAGGCAGAAGCCCCACCTCTTCTGCCGAAGCAGCCCGAGGCGGCACCGGTGCCGGCTCTTGTCGCGGAGCCACCGCCGTCCTCGCCAGTGGCTGCACCGGCGCCCGTCGCCACGGCTCCGACCACGGCAGGTGGGCCGGAGGCCCGGCTGGAGTGGACCGGCGACGGCCTGGGCGCCCGCCTACGCCTGCCGGGGACGGACCCGGCGCTTGCCGGGCGGGTGCACGCGGCCCTGGCCGACCTGCAGCCACCTGCCGAGGTCAGCGCCATGCTTACCGAGGTCCTGGGCGAGCCCGATCTGTACCTGCAAATCCAGACCCGCTCCGGCGCCCAACCTCAGCTTCTGCAGTGCACCGGGGAGATCATCTTGCGACTTGCCGCCGCATCAGTCTGCGCGGAGGTGCTCCTTCCGACTTCGCGCTGATTGGTGTCCCTCAGCGAACGGGCGTCCCCTTCCCCAGGGGCGCCCGTTTCGCATTCTCACGACCGATTGCAGGCTTTCCTGGCGCGGGAGCCTCGCGCCGCTCTACGCCCACTCCTCCGCCACACGCGCTGGCCTATCTGTCCGTACGTACCGCGTGCCCAGGCGCGGAGTGAGGGCGGCGTCCGCCGACAGCGCGATCAGCTGGCGGAGCCCGGCGAGAAGTCAGCGGCGCATCGACTCATCCCACCTTGACTCGCACCACGCGCAGATTGCCCGTGTCCGCTATGTACAGGAAGTCTCCTATGACGGCTAGCGAGCCGGGCCGATTCAGGTGGTCGACCGCGAGGCCCGCTTCGCCGGTCACCCCATACTGCTCGGCGATCTTCCCCGCGGCATCGAGTCGCAGTACGCGATGTTGCTGGGCATCAGAGACGAATACACGCCCCCCGTGCACAGCGATCCCGGTCAGATCCATCGTGGCCTCCGCGTAGATTGCACTGGCCTGCGGGTCCCAGGTGTACTTGCCTCCCTCCGCCCTGAACCGGTACACCGCCTGCGCACAGGCAACCAGCAGGTTGCCTTGCTCGTCCACCGCGACCGCCCGGGGCCTCACGAGGGCCAGAGCGGCTCCGTCCCCATGTGTTAGCGCCAGCGGCCTGGGGAAGAGATCCCCGCTCCCGCTGAACAGCGGCACGCTCAGCAGCCGATTTTCCGCCGCGTCCGGGATCACCAGCACTCGTTGGCCGGGCTGGGTCTCCAGCAGGCACATCTGCCCCGGGTCCACCAGGTCCTGTGCTGTGAACTGCCCCACGGCGTGCTGCGATTGGGGCCGACCCTCCGTCGTCCCCATGCGCATCTCCCAGTTCGACGCCACCTTCCCTTGCTCGTTGCGCCGCACCAGTCGGTAGTACCAACCCTCCGCCGTCACCACCAGTCCCCGTACATCGGCGAGGTCGGCGTAGGAATCGCTTACCTTCTCTGGCGGCGTTCCCGGTTGGGCGGTCGCCGGCTCCCGCAGTCGCCCCACCGCTTCGGAGCTGCGCGTATTGGCCAGCCCCTGCGCCAGTCCGTTCTGCGGGCTAAGGAACCACAGTTCCCCCCGCGGTCCGGCAGCCACAGCAGCCGCGAGCAGCGCCCCGATCCGCGCCCGCGCTTCCCCGGTTGGTGAGAAGACACTCACATTCCGGCTCGTGCTTCCCGCCGCGTACACGTTGAACTCGGCGTCCATCGCCACCTGGTTGATGTTGCCCACCAGGTGGCGATTGGGGTCGGCGGTGAAATCCGCCAGCTCCTCCGCCGGCAAGGTGAAGCGCGCGTCCGGCACCAATTCCGCGGTGAACATGCCCGCCGGCGTCCAGGCGCACATGTTCAGATACGGGTACACGTGCATGCGCACGAACGCGGCCACCTGCCGGCCCTCCTGGTCATATGCCTCGCACCGCGTATCCCCCAGCCCCAACGCTCCGCCCCCGCCATCCCGCTTGACGTGTCGCATCACGTATATCGTCCCGTCTTGCGGGTTCACGTCGATCAAACGCACCCAGTCGGTGGTGAAGTCCGCAGTCGGCGGGAAAGTCAGCGCCTCCTGCACCGCGCCCGTCCCCGGGTCAACCGCTACCACCTTCCCCGTATCCGTCCCCGGATTAGCCCCGTTGGACGACACGTACAGCTTCCCCTGGTACAAGTGCCCGGCCATCTGGTCCAGCGATCAGTGGAGGAGCGCCAGGTCTTTGACCGGGATCCTCTCCACCCCTGGCCCCGGCGGCGGCACGGTGCGATCCAGGCGACAGGGAATCTTCTCCAGCCGGTTCGGCCCCGCCATGCGCACAGCCAGGAAGTACAGGTAGCGCTCATCCGCGGCGATCTTCGACCCCAGCCACACCTCCGGCGCCAGCGCATACTTGGCCAGCACCCGCCCGGCAGGGCTGTACTTGTAGAGGTAACCCATCTTCTCGGCCCCAACCCCGTTGGCCCCCGCCGCCCACACGTTCCCGTCTCCGTCTATCCACACCCCATCCTGCGCGTCGGAGGCGCACGCCCAGGGCTGGTCCCGCACCCCGACAAAGTCCACTAGCGAAGCTCCCGCCTCCCCGGAATTCAATACCACCCCGGAATATCGCATCTCCGCGGACGCCGTCCCCAAGCTCAGGAATAGAGCTAGCGCCCCCAGCGCCCGTCCCCACGTTCCTCCCATTCTGACTCCACCTTTCTGACCTTGCCGCCAGATCACCTACGCCGGTGCCACCATTGACTATTGACCATCACCCAGCAATCCCCATCCCCACGTGCTTGTGTTGAGCCTCATCTCGATCGGCACGTCACTGCACATCGTATTGGGCCCGTTCCACCACAGCTTCAGCACGTTCTTCTGCCCGGCCGCGTCGCTGAAGTTCAGCGCCCAGTTGAAGGGCAGCCGCATCCCCGCCTCCGGCGTGAAGCCCGGGAAGAACTCCCACGGAATCGCCACCTCTGCGGTATACTCATGCCCATCGGGCAAGACCTTGATGGCGAAGGCGGCTTCCGGGACCACCTCCGCCTCGTCCATGCGCGTCTGCCACGCCCCGGTCGGGTGGGTGACGTACTTCGGCTCTCCTGTCCCCAGCGGGTGGTAGGCGAACACGACCGGCCGAGCGTCATGCAGGATGGTCATGATGATCCGGTAGTCACCCGTTTCCGGCTCCGCTCGGTCGGGGTTAGCCTGTGGGTTGGTGCACAGGAACAACTCTAACGTATCCCCGGTCTTGAAGGCCAGAAAGGGATCGTCGCCCGCGTTCTTCATGGGGCTGGTGTCCAGAATCCGGAAGGCCGCGTACAGTTGCTCCGCCGACCACCGCAGCCACACCTGCCCCCGGAAGTCCGGCTCCTCCGGGTCCAGGACAATCACCCCGGTCGCAGGCTTGATGGTCACGTCATTAGGGTCCGTCGGCGCCGCCGGCAGGTCTCCCCAATCCGCCAGGTCCCCGTCCACAACTACCGCCTCCGCTCCCAAGGGAATCGTCATGGTCTTGCGCTCCACCGGTTCGGCCTGTGCGGCCGCCGCGCCGGCGGCCAGCAACGCGGCCAGGAGAATCATTCGTGTCGTTAAGGTCATACTCATGCTCCTTGTTCCACTAACTTCATCACGGTCCAGTCCGTCGGCGTCCGGAAGTTCATCGCCCCTCGGAAGTACAACTGCGAATCCGGCCACATGACCTCTTCCTTCCTCGGGTTACACCAGTTGAACTGCACTGCCATCTTCGCGGTCAAGTCCACTTTACCCACTAACTCCGGCCCCATCGCCGCCCAGGGCAGCGCCGCCTCCATAGTATAGCCCTTCCCGTCCGGGCGCTTGACCATCACCAGCCGCGTGCCCGGCACATTCTCCCCCTGGTGGGCATAGCCGGGGTTCGGTCCCCACGCCACCGACACGTAGTCTTTCCCGCTCGGCGTATCCTGGTAGAATCCCCAGTGCGTCACCTGGTCGCCCACCTCCGGGAAGAACGCTCGCAACTGGATGCTGTCGAAGAAATACCACTGGTTCCGCCCCTCCCGCGCCACGTTGTACAGCGCCGTCGGGCTGTTGGCCTGGGCCGCCAGGTACAGGTTGTCCCGGTCCCACCCCAGCCAGAACCATCCCGCTTTGCGCGCCACCATCTCCTCATTGGTCGGGTCCATCGTCACCGGCCCTAGCCTATCCGCGGCCTGCCATTCCCCCAGCTTCCCGTCAATCGTCAGCCCCGCCGGCGCGGGCTTGATCAGCACGGGACTGGTGTCAATCACCGGCCCGGCCGGCTCCGGCCCTGCGCCCGCCCCTGCAGCGGTCTGCTGCAACTCAAACGGCACGCTGAACCGCTGCACCTGCTCTAGCCCCGTTAGCCGGTAGGCCCGCGGGCCATTGTAGTCCCCGGCCACCAGGTACGTCTCCTGGCTCTTCGGGTCGGTGCCCACCCACGAGCACGTCCACTCGTGCGTCAGGATCAGCGTGTACTCATCCGGCAGCGGCCCCACGTAGATGTCCTTCAGCAGGCTCCCCAGGTACAGTCCCGTCTCTTGGTCAAACACTCGCAGTTGCGCATTCCGATCCACCACGCACACACAGCCCTTGGTGATTCCAGCAATTGTGTGCGGGACGTACATCTCGCCCGGCCGCGCGATCGACTTGGCCTTCTTCCCAACTACCCAGCGCCGCGCACCGTCGCTGTCGAATCGCGCCACTCTCGCATAGGGGTTATTCGCCGCCCAATTGATCCCGATATCCCGTACCCCCATCTGCTGGTAGACGCAGTATACATTCCCCTGCTCGTCGGTGCAGGTCGCCTGCGGCCCCGCGCAGACCGGCCGCTGATCGTCGTTGTTCTGGAGCCGCCCCAGCGGAAGTTCCTCGAGCCCCATGTTCAGCATGCTGCTCGGCAGTGCCGCTGCCCCCAGCGGCATTCTCGCTCTCGCCTGGCCCCAGGAGTAGATTGGGTTGCCCCGCGCATCCAGCCCCTGGCACGGCACCTCCCAGACCGTCCCCGTTCCCGACTGCTTCTGACCCTCCGCCGGCTTCTCCCACATCCAGCGCGAATCCTGGAAGAACAGGTTCATCTTCTCGTCTACCCAGAACCCGCTGTAACTGGCCGCCAGGTCCGGCGCCCGGTCCAGGGTCGCTACCGCCTGCCGGCCCTCCTCAGAGAGCGCCGTATCCATTTCTTCCTTCTGGATCTTCTGGTCTCCGTTGCTGTCGCGCCAGGCAAACCCGGCGTAGTGCCCGTTGAACTGGGGGATGTCGACTCCCTGCGCCTTCGCCAGTAGAGCCGGGTACCAGCCGTCGTTGGCGCTACTGACCACCGCGCAGGGCACCAACTTCTCGCCCTCCACCCGGTAGAAAGAGAAGGGCGTATCCACGATCACGAAGGTCTTCCCGCCCCGATGTCGGACGAAACAGTCACGGGTATAGGTGACCGCCGGGCATTCGGGGTATAGCGGGTCCCCACGTCGCCGAAGGTCCAATAGCCATCCAACGCCCACTTGCGGCCGACGTAGTCGAGTTTGTATCGCACCACGTTACCACCCGAGGGCATCTGGACCGCGTGGTAGACCACGGAGGGATCCTCTGGGTCCGCCGCGGCCATCATGTTGCAGCCGCTGGGCAGCGGCCCGAACCACTCCTGCCTAATCTCGCCGCCCCCAATCTCGACAGTCCGACGTGGCAATGAGTTCTCCCCACAGTACACCTTTGCGCCAGTGGCCGTCACCGCCGGGTGAGTAGGGAAGAGAAAGTCGTTCCGGTGCGGCTGCCACGCCCCGCCATATGGTCTCCCGCCCTGCTTGCCCCAGGCCGAGAGCAGCTTCCCCGCTGGGCTGAACACCTTGAGCTGCTGCGCCGTCCCCAGGTCACTCACGTACAACCTGCCCGAGCCGTCCACTGCCACGCCGTATGGCGCAGCCAGGCCATCACGCACCACCGAACCCAGCAAGTGGCCCTCTGGCGAAACCTTCACGATTCGCCGGCGGCTGGCCACATACAGATTCCCGGCTACGTCCGCCGCAATCCCCTCCGGACTACCAATCCCCGTTATTCCCTTCACCAGCGCCCCGGTCTCGACATCGTACACTGCCACCTTATGCTCTAGGTGCAGAGTCACGTAGACCATGCCGCCATGTACCGCGATCCCGCGCGCATTGCTCCAGAACTGCACCGACGGCGGCGCGGTGCGCTTCCCGGGGTGCTCGAAGAGCCACGCGTTGAGGTTGGCCCGGCTAGTGTATTGGTCTCGCTCGGTGAACTGGACACCCGCCGGGAATAGCTCCCGGCTCTGGTACTCCCGTCCCACCGGGATCACTTTCTGTTCCCCGTAAAAGGCATAGCGTCCGTTCTCGCGGTCCAGCCGCACAAAGCCGTTGGCGATGCTATCCTGCCGCGGCCCGCGGCCCAGCAGCACGTAGACATACTTACTGTCCACAGCCACGTCGAGCGCCTTGCCCCAGGTCCAGTCCTTGTGTTGCTTCCACTGCACGAAGTCGCCCTCGCCGCCGCTCGGCCGGAACTTAACGAAAGCCCCCTCGCCCTCTTCCTCCCACCACACCAGGTACACGTCGCCGTTCTCGTTCGCCGCGGCACCCATTACCTCTCCCCACAGCCCGCCCCAGGCCCCCCGCCCCTCCGGGGTGAAGTACGGCGGCTTCCCGGTCCCCGCCAACAGCAGATACTCTGCGCCCAGATTCGCCACGGTCCCCTGCAGGACGTACCTGCCGACCGGAGCCGGATTCCCCTGGTCATCGAGCCCGTCCCAGGCCACTTCTGCCCCGCCCTTGTCGGCCTTCTTCCCCTGTCCCAGCAGCCGCACCAGCCGCCCTTGCTGGTCATAGACCCCCAGGCTTACTGTCCCGGCCTGGTCTACCTCGTAGGGGATGGTGGTCTGGGCCTGCACCGCTAACGTTCCCGCCAAGACGGAGAGAATGACGGCCAAGCGCACCAGCTTCGCAAGCTCGAACATTGCTGACTTCTCCCTTGCTGTGTGTACCGCTCGATTCGCCCGCGCTCGGAATCCCTACCCCTCAGTCCACACGTACACGATCCGGGCCGGCTCATGCGGCGACCCGCCCTGCCCGCCGAACGTCCCCACCCACGCCTCGTGGTCGGAGACCGCCCAGACGCAGGTGGGCCGCGTCTTGATGTCCAGCTTCTGCCGCTGCCAGGTCGCGCCGCCGTCACTGGTATGGAGCACCAGCGGATCAGACATCTGCACCCACCCCCCCGACCCCCGAATGGTGCGCCCCTCGCCCCCAACGGCCCACCCGCTCTGCCCTCCTGGCGCCATGCTGATGGACACTAAGCTCCCACCCTCGCCTTGCGGCGTCATCTCCACCTTCGACCAGGTGGCGCCGCCCTCCGCGGTACGAGCCAGGACCAGCTTCCCGCCGTGGTTTCCCGTCAGGAACAGGTGCTGTGCGTCGGCCACCCACCACGAACTGATTCTGCCCATGAAGTTGGCCGGGAGGGGCTTCTCCACCCAGTTTGCCCCGGTGTCGCTGCTGAACCACAGCCCATTGTTGTCCGCCTGTAGCCAGGCCTGCTCGCCGGCCGGCGGTAGGAAGGTAATCGCCCTGGCCTTAAGGTTCTCCGGCAGCGCCTGGGGTTTCCAGGTCTTCCCATAGTCCTGGGTCGCCAGCAGCACCACCCCCTTGTCCTCCTTGCGGTTGGCCAGACACCAGCCCTTGCCTCCCGGTAGCAGGCACGGCGAGTAGGCGTAATCTACAGCCTCCTCGATTTTCGCACCCTCCCAGTCCAGTCCAGCGTTCTCCGACCAGCGGATCGGCGGCCCGTCCGCCCCGCCAAAGACGAAACCGGGGCTGCTCGTGGCAGTGACGATTCCGTGCAGTGCGTCGCAGAAAACCACGCCGTTCGGGTTGGATGTTCCTGGATCAGCGAGCTCCCAGCCCGCCCAGGCCGAGCGCGTGACCGCCAGTGTCAGAAACACCGCCGCGATAACCGGCAAAGGAACTCGTCTCAAGAACATAAGCTGACCTCCTGGGAGAGCCCGGCTACTGGAACTCCGCCACTCCCCACAATCCCGGATTCGTGAAGGCCCACAGACCGCCGTTCACGGCAAAGATCTGGTACAGCCGCACCGAGTTGGTCGGTTCCGCGGAGCCAATTCCTACTTCCCAGGTGAAGGCGATCCGGTCGCCCGCCGTGGGTCTCCAACCGGTACGCATCCCTGCCCACGGCATCCGCAGTTCCACGGTATAGCCCTTCTCCTGCGGTCGGAACCTCACCTCAGCCCCCGCGGGCTGCCCCAACTGCTGCGTGGCGCGGATCCCGCGGTACGCCTCCAGATAGTCCTGGTTCTTCGCATTGTTGTGCCAAGAGTTGACGGATAGGCAGTGGGGAGACTCCGCGAACGTCACCGGTAGCGCCTGGGTCGCATCGGCCACCAGGCGGAAGATGATGCTGTCGCCGTTCCAGGCCCAGTCCGTTCCCGGCACCCACCGGTTGTAGGGCGGATGGGTGTTCGCCACCTTCGCCGCCAGGTACAGATTCTGGTCGTCATACATCGCCCAGAAGGTGGCGTTGTACTTGTCCGACTCCGCCGGGTCGAAGGCTACCGGTCCCACCGGCGCCGACAGGTTCCAGTCGCCCAGGTCAGCGTCAATCTTGACCGGCCCCGGCGCTCGCAGCACCTTCTGGACCTCCACCGCGGTCTTGCTGGCGCCTGCCGCCGTCGGGGCGGGGGGCGCCTCCGCGGTCGCCACTTGCCCCAGCGTCACTGGCTGCTCCCACCGCTTCACCTCCTCCACGCCCTCAATCGAGAACAGCCTCGTCCCGTCCCCGTCCCCGGCCACCAGGTACAGCCGATTGTCGCGCGCCGAGGCGAAGACATGGCCCTCCGTGAACTCGACGTGAATCACGTTCTCATCGGGCACGACGCCGCGGTAGGCATCACCCAACAGCGATCCCACGTACAGGCCGGTCGCTGTATCCCACACCCGCACCTGCCCATTCCAGTCACACACAAACAGACAGCCCTTCTCCAAGCCGCAGATATTACCCGGCTTATAGAACTGCCCGGGCTTGGCGAAGGTGGTGGCCTTGTCGCCCGCCCGCCAGATCCAGTGGCCCTGCTTGGCGGCCTTGCCGATCTTCGCATAGATGCCGCTGGAGGCCCAGCCGATGCCGGTACCCTTGCCCTCTACGTCCGCCTCAAGATACCGGAAGCCTTGCGCATCCGTCCACATGTTAGTCTCGCGGCCGCGGGGAAGGACCGGAATCTGCTTGGCCTCCGCCCCCGCGCCATCGGTCAGTTGGCCGAAGGGATCCACCCGCATAAGCTCCGCACGCGACCAGTCATACAGCGGGATGCCCTTATTGTCCATGCCCCGGCAGGGCAAGTAGAAGCCCGCCATGTAAACGTTCAGCCGCGGGTCTACGTAGGGCTGGCCGCCCCAGCCGCCCTTGATCAGGGGCGAGTCAGCCGGGACCTCGGTCCAGGTAAATTCCCCCTCCTGGGCCTCGCCATCTCCGTTCTGATCGCGCCAGACCCACTGCATAATCCGGGCGGTGGAGGAGGGTGTCCGCTGTCCGGCGGGAACGCTCTTCCAGTTCTTGGTCACGCGGGCCACGGCGTCCGGCCCATACCGCGGGTACTGAGGGAAACCGGGGAAGACCTGCGTACCCACCGCGGCGATCGGCCGCAGGTCGAATCCGTCCACCCGCCAGATGCTCAGCGGGCTGGCGTTGACAAACAAGTAGGTGCGCCCCTCCCGGTGGCGGATGTATCCCCCGCCGCCGTCGTAGACCGCGTAGACCGAGTTCGGCTTTATGAGGTTGTCATCCCGCGAGGCAACGTTGTAGTTCCAGTACGCATCCAGCGCCCAGGTCCGCCTGGCATAGTCCATCTTGTACCGCACCAGTTGCCCCAGGTGATAGATCTGGTACAGGTACTCCGGATTCTCCGCGTCGGCGATCTCCATAGTGGCGCAGCCACCGCTCATGGGCCCGATCCAACTGTCTGTGACCTTGCCGCCCTTCACGATCGCCACCCGCTTGGGCGCCGCGTCCTCGCCGGCGTAGAGGGTCCCGTCCGGGGCCACGTCCACGTGGGTGGGGTAGAGGAACGAGCCCTGGTTGGCCGCCCAGCTTCCCCCCAGCGCCCGCCCGCCGCTCTTGCCGATAGCTTCCGTCTGCCTTCCCGCCGGCGAGAAGACCTTAACCTGCATCGCCTCCCCCTCGTCACTCACGTAGATACGCCCCTGCTGGTCCACGGCCACCCCGTAGGGCGCCACCAGCCCCTGCGCCACGACCGGCCCGACTACTTGGCCCGCCGGCGTCGCCTTCAGCACCTGCTTGCCGCTCACCACGTAGAGATTCCCCTCCGGCGCCAGCGCTATCCCGCGTGGCGCGGGCACCGAAATCGTCGCCTCCTCCGCTCCCGTCTGCTTGTCAAAGACCTTGATTGCGTTCTCGAACTGCAGGGCGCAGTACAGGTTCTGCCCGTCCACGGCCAGGGCGAACAGATTCTGCCAGCCTCGCACCGGGAAGCGCTGCGTCGCGTCCGCGCACATCACGGAGAAGGTCGGCAGGGCTGGGACCTTTTCCGCCGGCAACTCGCTGACCTTGAGCAGCTTGTTCGGGGAATAGAAGGCGTACTCGCCGGTGTCGGCCCGCACCCGCCAGACCTGGCTGAGGATAGTCTTCTTGTCCTGGTCCGTGACTTCCTTGTGATTGGCGACGTAGACGTATTCCCCGTCGGTTGCCACCGCCTGGCAGTCGCCCCAGTCCCAACTGTTATGCGCACCCCACTGGACGAACTTGCCAGTCCCGCCGCTGGGGTTGACCTTAAGCAAGGCCAGGGTGCCCTCTTCCTGCGCCCACAGCAGATACACGCTCGTCTCCTCGGTCGCCACGCCCATCACGTTACCCCATACTCCACCCCAGGCCCCCTTGCCGGTGGCGTCAGAGTAGGGCGGCTTGCCGGCGTTACCGCAGGAAAGGAGGTACTCCCAGCCCAGGTTGGCCACTAACCCCTTGAGCACGTAGGCTCCGGGCTGCGCCGGCTGGCCCTGGTCGTCGCGTCCGTCCCAGGTTACCTTCTGCTCCCCCACCGCCGTCTTCTTCCCCGACTGCAGCGCCCGGACCAATCGCCCGTCCTGCCCGTAAATGCCCAGGCTGACGTTCCCCGCCTGGGGAGGCGCATACTTGATCTCCACCTGGGCCCAGACCCCCGTCGTCAGCGCCAGCAGCGCCATAACCAAGCTAACCGTAGACCTCACAGTGACTCCTCCTGGGGCAACCCCTTGCATATTGCGGAACACTCCCGTGACCATACCTGTTCCCCTCCCGTAGGGACGGCGCTTGGGTTGCGTTCAGGAAAGCCGTTCCCGTGTGGGGCGGGCTTCCAGCCCGCCACGGGAGCCGCATGTTTGTGGGTGGGTGGGCTTTGCCTAGGGGCATGGTCATGTCGAGAGAGTGGGGCTATCGGGGGCGCGCACGGCCGCAGGCTTAACGAAGGACGAGGTGTCCCCCGCCGCGGCTGGTTTCTCTTCACTTCCCAAAGACCGCCTCCCCCCAGGTGGCCGGCGTCAGGCGGGACTCCACATACACGTCCCGTGGCGACTCCTTCCAGGGCTGGCCGGCCGCCCAGGTGGCGTGCAATTGGTTACCGGGCAGGTTGTTCGGGTAACTGAACTGTACGCCCACGTCAAACCGCATCTTCCCCGCTGGGGGGCCGTCCACGCCCAGGGTCTTCCAGGGAATCGCCGCCTGCAGCACGTAGCCCTGGTCATCCGGGTTGGGCTGCGCGAACACCATCCCCTCGGCGAGGACCTGCACTCGCTGCAGTTTGTTCTCCCCGATGTGCGACGCATAGGTATAGGCGGCCTCCGGCGGGGCTCCCGGCGCTACCGGCTGCATGACCACGGCGAAGGGCTTGTCCCGCGCTACCCCCAGCAGCAGGCGCATATCGCCGGCGACCGGCGCCGTGCGCCGAGGGTCGGCCTTGTCGTCGAGACTCAAGTAGATCTCGCACGCGTCGCCTTGCTTGAAGGTCAGCCTTAGATCGTCGCCGGCATTGGCTAGGGGGGTGGAATCGGGCACCGCAAAGTGCGCGTACAGGGCGGTGGTGTCGTAGGCTAGACGCACGAGAATGGGCTGGGCCTCGGCGGTCGCCTCGGTCATCAGCGCCAACGGTCGCCCGGCCGGCCAGGTGTCCAGGCTTCCGTCCCGCACCGGAGGGTGGAGGGCGCGAGGGAAGACCACCGGGTCCACCACCGGCAGCGGCGTGTCTTTGACGCTGGGCGGCTCATTCTGCTCGGCCCCCGCAATCGAGATAGGGCCACTGGCGCGGACCAGCCGATCCATCCCGCGCAATCGCCACACGGAATTGCGGCAGAGGTCGCTCATTCGCACGAAGGGCTCGCGGAAGCCCTTGACGCGGAAGACATTGGCGCTGAACAACTCAATGCTCAGCGTCTGCTGGCCCGCGGGCGCACCTCGGTAGGGGTCGCCATCCGGGACGCGCGCGATGAACAGGCCGTCTTTGCTGTACAGCAGCAATTGCCCGTTCTCGTCGATGACCGTGATGAAGTCAGGTCGTCCGGCTGGGTAGCCAGGCCGAAGCTGCGGTAGATCTCGCCCGGCTTGGCATAGGTCCGGGCCTTCTTCCCCACGCGGAAAATGAGAGAGCCGTCAGGCGCGCGCTTGACCAGGTGCCAGCGCTTGACCGAAGCCGACCAGCCCAGTCCAGGGTCCTGTCCGGCCACCATCTCCTGGGAGATGATCGGACCGGAGGGCGTGAAGGGCTTGAGGTCATCCAGTCGGTAGCGCACCAAGCCGCTCGCGTCCAGGGTCGGCTCGCTGTAGTACTCCCGTCCATCCACCACCACATGCTACCGCATCTGCCGGTCCCACCAGCCCGCCACCGGCAGGATGAGGTCGGGCCACTCGGAAACCTGGTACTCATCCAGGTCAATGACCCCGTCGAGGTTGTCATCACGCCAGCAGAAAGCGGGCTTGGGCATGTAGTGGGTCCCCGCGTTCGCGGTCCACAGGTCGAGACGCGGCCAGCGTTGGAGCGCCTCCTCCACGCTGCGGTCGGGGAACCACATCGGGTACCCGGTCAGCATGAGCGGCTTGAACAACTCCGGGCCGGATAGGTGGTAGAGGAATCCGGGCGCCGGTGTCATATACGTCTGACCTCGGTAGTGGATTAGCCGCGGCTGGGCCAGGGTCACCTGGAAGCGTCCCCAGAAGTCCTCCAGGTACTTGCGCCCGTGCATCCGCCAGGCGAAGTGCCAGAAGGTCATCTCTCGTTGGCCATGGAGCCAGCCTTCCGAGTAGGCGTCTACCCGCCACGTCTTCTTCTGGTAATCCAGCTGGAAGCGGATGATCCCATCCGGCCGGGGAACGTACACGAACTCCGGGTTTTCCTCGTCCACGAAGGTGCCGTCGTTGCCGTTGGTATAGCCCTGCCACTGGTCCAGCAGCTTCCCCACGCGATCGTAGACGACGACCCGATTGAGCAGGTCGTCCTCAGCGACATAGAGACGGTCGAAGTCCGCGCAGAGGCCGACCGGACGCCGCAGGTCGCCCTCCACCCGGTCCATCTGCGCCTCTAAGGGCCGTCCGGCCCTGGCGCCGATGGTACCCAGCAGTGCGCCGTCCGGGCTGAAGTGCAGCACTTGCTGCGCCTCGCCCTGATCGCTGATCCAGATCTCCCCCTGGCCGTCCACGGCCAGCCCGTACGGATCATCCAATCCGGCCTTGATTACCGCAGCCTGCCCGCTGCCGTCGGGCCGCATCTTGACAAGCCCGCGGCCCGTCAAGGCGTACAGCATCCCGTCGGGGCCGAAGGCGATCCCGCTGGGACGGGGCAGCGCCAGGGAGGTCAACTCCTGGCCGGAATCCGCGTCGCAGACGGCGATGCGGTCCGCCCAGTGCAGGGACACGTAGAGCTTCCCCTCCCGCACCGCCAGCCCGCGGCACGGCGCAAAGCGCGTTTCCTCGGTGATGAACCCCTGCGGCAGCGTTGGCACGGGGTCTCCCACCGGATCGGCCTTGACCGTGAACTCCTGCTTGCCGTTGCTGAAAGCCACCAGTCGCCCCTCATCGCAGCTCAACCGCTTGACCGTGGTCCCCGCGATCACATAGACGCAGGTGCCATCGGTGGCGATAGCCGTGCCCGTCGCCGACGCGGTGCCCCACACCTTCTGCCCTCCCGGCGTGATCTTGAGCGCCGAGTCGGAGACCTCGTTCGAGGACCACACCGCGTACAGGCTCTTGCCGTCCGAGCACAAGCCCTGCACATAGCCCCAAACGCTGGACCAAGCCCCAGTGCGGTCGTCGCTGAACCACGGCGGGTTGCCGTGGCCGCTGAAGCTCATGTGATACTCCAGCCGCACCGGGTCCGCCACCGGCGAGGCGAGTAGCTTCCAGGTGTACTTTCCGTCGGGGAGCGCCGGCCCACCCAGGTTGTCGCCGTAGGGGAGGTCGGTGTCGGCCAGGCCGTCGAAGGGCTCATGGTGCGCTCCCGCGTTGCGCTCGGCGGCGTTGAGCAGCGTCCGCACCAGCCGTCCCTGGGAGTTGTAGAGGACTAGGCTGACCAGGGAATCTTCCTTCAAGGTGTAATCAAGGTAGAACAGCTTCTCGGCGCCGCTCCACACTTGCGGTTTGGGCGGTCCCGGTGGAGCCAGCACATAGACGGTCTGGGCAGTCTCATAGGGCGAGCCGCCATAGCCCCCCACCGCCCAGCCGTGCTGGCGGTCCAAGAAGAACATGGTGTTGACTGAGTACCCCGCCGGGCTCTCGTTCCGCCAAGTAAGGCCCCCGTCGACGGTGTGCCACAGCCCGCCGGGCAGGAAGGTAGGCAAGGCGTAGCCGCCCCGCATGGCCAGCCAGGCCTCCCGCGAGGAGATCGCCCACACGCCGGTCAGTAGGGTCTTCACCGGAGGCGTCTGCCGCTGCCAGGTCGTGCCCCCATCGGCGGTCCGCAGGATCACTGTCCGCTCCAGCATGGCATGGGCGCCGTTCCGGACGATCTCACCCTCCATGCCCCAGGCCCACCCAAACTGCCCGTCAGGAGCCAAGCTGACACCCCACAAACTAGCGGCGCCCTCCATGGGAATGGCGCTTTCCGTCCAGCTCTTGCCGGCATCCTTGGTGCAACAGATGAAACATGTCGGTCCCCGCCACCCCATCAGCAGAACGTGTTCAGCACTCACGACCACCTCCCGGTCCACCATCAGGTCCTTGGGCCCCGTCGCCGGCAGCCAGGTGGTCCCACCGTCCACGGTGCGCTGCAGCCCCATCCACCCCTCCTGGCCGTCAGCCGAGAACCACAGGGGACCGGTGGCCTGGATGCCCGGGGGCAGGGATGCCGGCTCCCAACTGTTGCCGCCATCGTCGGTGGACAGCAGGACGGGGGCGGTCCAGTTGTCGCGGTAGGCCAGCAGTACACCGCGCCGCTGGTCAAAGAACCAGTTTTGGCCCGGCAGCCGGTCCTCGGGCAGAGGAATCTCCTTCCAGTGCTGCCCCAGGTCGTCGGAACGCAGCAACGCAACTTCCTTGTTCCGGTCGCCGGAAAGGAAGCCGTGGGCAAACGCAATTCGGGAACCTCGCACCAGTGAGGGGCTCTCGCAAGAGGACAGAACCGGGACGTTGACCTCCGCGCCCTTCCAGGTCAGACCGCCGTCTTCCGTCCACCGAAGGGGGCTGGCGCCCTGACCAGAGAAGTAACCTCCGGCAGTGTTGGTAGCGGTCACTAGGCCGTGGAGGGCGTCAGCAAAGACGACCCCATTGGGGCACGCCGCCCCGGGGTCCACCACTGTCCAAGGGCTCGCGGCACCGCTGGGCACGGGCGCCACCGCAAGCAGCAGTACCAGTGCGAGGCCTGCGCAGATACGGTACATGACAGATTCCTCCGGGTCTCCGGCTCTGCTACTCCCCGCTCTGCGGCCGCCGCGACTCGCCTCGCCTAGGGACACCCCTCACCCCGGCAGCAGGAAATGCCCGTGCGCTCCGACCATGATGTCCACTATCCGCCAGAGCATCATCATGAAGATGTCCCCGAAGACCAGACCCAGGAAGAAGGGCACCGTTTTCTTCATCACGTGCTGCCCGCCGTAGCGCATGATCGTCGCCTTCAGGATCGCCCCGATAGCGATGGAGGACCACATGAAGGTCACCGGGTGCGTCTGCATCATGATGAAGCCTACCGGGTGGGGCCAGAACCACAGGTAGCGCTGCCGAAGGGCCGAGATCCCCAACACAAACAGCACGCCTATCCCCATCCACGCCATCATCGTCACATTGGGGGGCTCGGGCTTGCCTAGCCAGGTGGCCAGCGAGTCCCAGCCACTGGTGCCCGAGTAGCGACAGAACCAGCCGTTCATCCCCGCCGCCCCGTAGCGGTAGTATAGCCAGAGTTGGCTCACCGCCGTTGCCGGCACCGAGGCCAGCAGCGCCACCCAGAAGGCGGCGACCATCTGCTTGGAGCTGATCTTCCCCTCGTCGGCGATCCTCAGCCCCTGCACGAAGCTGGGCGCGATCGTCGCCCGCAGATCGGTGGAGAAGCTCTGGGTGAAGAACATGCCGGCCGTCAGACTCCGCGCGCCGACGGTGCTGGTGCCAAAGAGGTAGTTGAGTGCAGGGCCGGGGGCAATGGTCTGCTGGACGAAAAGCAGGCCCACTTCGGCGATAACCTTGCTCAGGATGAGGATGATCATTACGTAGATGACCAGTAGCGCCAGAGCCGACCACGCGGTCATGCCCGCCACCATCAACCAGTAGCAGCCCGCCAGCAGGCATACCCCTAGCCCGATCAGGCAGGCACGATTCGAGATCGGCGCCTCCGAATCGGGTTGCAGCCTCCCCATTAATTCCGCCCAGGCTCGAGCCAGATGTACCCGGGCGCCCCACAGGCTCAGGCCGGTGTAGGCGAAGTACCCGCCCCAGACCAGCGCGCCCAGCCACAACGGGTTCCCGGCAATCGACAGCCCCCCGGCCCGGTAGCCCATCATTCCCCCCGCCACCCGTCCCACCCGGTTGAGCAGGAAGAAGGCGACGATGGAGAAAGCGACCTCGGTCCGCAGCAGCACGGTGATGCCGATCACGGCGGGGTAGATAATCACCGGCATCCATCCCCAGTACGCTCCCAGCCCCTCAGTGGGGTTGACCGTCCATTCCATCTTCAGCCCAGTCACCTGCGGATAGTAGAAGCGCAGGCCCGCAAAGAACTGGATGATCACGGGGATGGCGAGACCGATCCACATCGCCGGTGAGCCCCAGAAGGCCCGGCTGGCGAAGGGATGCGGCGCCGTCTCGGTCATGTCCAGCGGCAGCGTCACCAGCGGGAAGGTCAGCTTCTCGTGGTTGGCCCACTGCGGGTACAGCAGTACGCTGCCGAAGGTGGCCAGCAAGTACAGGACGGTGAGCATGCTCCCCCAGCCCAGCATGGGCACCGCCCACTCGCCCCAGGGGATCCCGACGCCAGGAGGCAGGCTCTCGTAGAAGCCTCTGATAGCCAGATTGCTGTGCGGGTGTAGCCAGTCCGGGATGTACTGGAAGAACAGAGACTGCCATGCATTGGCCGGGGTAGCATAGTAGAAAGCCGAGACGGAGACCGGGACAAAGACGCTCTCCGAGCCGTGGCTGGGGATGAGCGTGGAGATGAGGAGCATTGCGTAGATGGTCAGCAGCTCCGGGCGGGAGAAGGGTAGCCGGGGGGAGAGCAGCGCCAGCAGGGGATTGATCACCAATACCAGCACCATCAGTATGAATACTGCCCCCGGCGGCAGATGCTGCCCGCCGATGAAGGTGCCCTGGGCGTAATGGTCCAGGTAGGGGATGACCAAGCCGCAGCCGACGGACAACACAAATCCCACGAGCATACTGCGAGCCGTAACGGGGCTGGGGGGGCGCTGCTCCTTAGCCGGGAGCGCTGGTCGAGGTTGGAGTGCGGGTTCCTTCATGGTGTAGTGACTACCTGGCGTGCCGGGCGGGCAGTACGCTCGGAGGCGTCTCAGCTCGTGTCGTGCGGGACGTTCTCGGTTGCCCCATGGCGCACCAGGAGGGCTGGCCGCCTGGTGCGGGGTCGTCTGGCCCGTAAGCGTGTGTGGGGCGTTCCTAGTGTTGCCCTCACCGCGGGGGGGAGGGAAACCACGCGCCCGACCTCATCTGCCGGGCCTGTCGGCGCGGTGGAAACGCGAGTCTCGAACTGCGCGACCTCGGCCTAGGCCTGGGATCGATACACCGACCCACCACCGCCGGTCGCGAGGCAGGAATGCGCCTTACAACGACGCGTCCAGCCGGTAGGTGTGGAAGCGCTGTACGGCGGCCTTGCCGCGTTTGACGGGTACCTCCTCACCCGCGGTCACGTCATAGATCCGCACTCCGGGAGCCACGGGGTAGGAGAAGTCGGCGAAACTCCACAAAGATAGTGGCCGCTCCCGTCGGTCGTCGCGCCACTCCACCCCTCGGTCTCGCCGTAGCGTCGTCCGCCGGATCATCCGGTCCCGCACGTTCAGATAGTCGTGGTTGATCCGCGCCAGGAAGCCGGTCCAGGCCTCGTCGGGGAAGACCACCTCCTCCAGGGCGTTGAAGTCAGTTTCCACCCGCATGGGCCCATTGTTGGCGGCGGCTCGATAGCAGAAGGCTTCATCAATGCGCCCGCTCTCCATCCAGGGCGTCTTGACACAAACCATGTTCTTGTAGAAGGTGTGCTCCACCCCGGTCTGCGCCTCGGTCTTCAGCCTCCCTCGATCCAACCAGTTGAGCGAAACGCCGAAGATGCCCTGAGTCTCGGTCATGAAACCGAGGCCCGCCTCGCGCAGGCGCTTCTGCCAGGCGATCAGTCCCGGCATGTTGGTCCGCAGTCGAGGGTCGTGGTAATTGATCGGCTGGAAACTGAGGTTGTGGTAGGAGTCCACGAACAGGCCGTCGAAGCCGCACTCGTCGCGCAGTCCCAGGATAGTCTCGGCGAAGTAGTCGGCCCAGCCGCTGTTGTAGTCCATGCAGTACAGTGTCGGATGGAAGAGCCCTGCGGTCGGCTGGCCGTTGCGGTCGTAGCAGACCCAGTCCGGGTGGCCGTGATGCATCGGCGAGAGCCGCGATACGGCGCCCAGGACCCAGACGAAGACCTCCATCCCGTGCTCGTGCGCCTTGTCGCAGATCTCCCGGAGCAAAGCGTTACCGCCGTACTTGTCTGACTTCACGTATTCCAGCACGTGGCAGATGGCGTTGTCGGCGACCTGCTCGGTGAAGTGCATCTTCCACCAGATGCCGGTGAACAGGCGCTTCACGCCGTGCTCTGCCAGTCGGGGAATCATGTCCAGGACGCGCCGGTAGGCCAGCGGCTCAGCCGTCAGCACCTCCGCCCACATAGTCGGCGAGTAGGCGGTGGTGGGGGTGTCCTCCGGGTAGCCGTAGTGAGCGCGCCAAAGGTTGTTGACTGTGTCGTATATGTCGCTCCAGTCGTCCCGGACTTGCTCCGGTGTCGTCCGCCCCTCCGGGAACCAGGCCAACACCACCTTCTTCCCGCTGTCCACTCCTTCGCGCCGAGGGAAGTAGTGCCGCTCCAGATGTGCGAGGGTCTCCTCCCCGGCGGCCTTGCGCTGGCAGGCTTGGATGTAACCGGGAACGGGGTTGTACACCGCGATCCAGCCCTTCCGGGCAGCCTGGAAGTCGAAGGTCTGGCTGCCGGCGGCGCGGGGCATCATCTGCCAGAGGACCGTCTCGCCGGGCGGGGCCACCCCCTCCCGCTGCTGGAGCGGCGAGTTGTCCTCGCCGCAGTCCTGAGCCTCGTGGGTGTAGAAGCCGTCCCTCTTCCCCACCCGGCTTTCCCAGGGCACACTACCGGCGCGCTGGGCGATCACGGTCACGGGCTTCGCCAGTCGGTCTATCTCCCAGGTGCCCGTCTCAATGAAACAGTGGAACTCGGAATCGGTCTTCAAGCGGTAGCGGTAGTAGAAGCCCGGCACCTGTTTGCCGTAGACCTCCTGCAAGTACGTCCCTACTTCCCAGACAAACTCGGCTGACGCTAGCGCCTGCTCCGCACGCGGGCTGGGGACGAACTCGTGGTTGAAGGCGTCCTGCCACTCCAGCTCCGCCGCCTGGGAGGGCCGGGCGCGCATGACGATCTTGACCGACTGGCGCCCTGCCTGGACCCTCCTCAACTCCCAGTCGTTGTAGGCCAAGCCGTCGATGCTCTGCAGGTACGGACGCAGCAGGTAAGCGGGGTTGCGCAAGTCCCGTCCCTGGTACCGCACTGCCGACAGGCCGAGCAGGAATCCGTCGCGGAGCCGAAAGTTCAGTTTGAATCCGTTCGGGAGGCGAACGGACAGCTTTTGTTTGGTGCGTTTGGCGGAGGCGGTCTTGGCCATGGGTTCTCCTGTCCGGCGGCGAGGCTAGAGACATGAGCGTCGCAGACTAGCCACGCTTCCCGGGGCCGCCGGCGGCGCTCAGGGCTGCCAGTAGCGCAGGACCATGGCGGACGGTTCGCTGCCGGAGCCGCCGGCGCCACCGACGGCCCAGCCGTGTTTGGCGTCGAGGAAGAACAGCGCTCGCAGACTGGAACCACTCACGCCCGTGTTTTTCCAGGTAAGGCCGCCGTCGGTGGTGTGCAGCAGGCAGCCGGCCACCGTGTAGTGGGCGGCGCCCTTGTAGATCCCCATGCCCGTGGCCCAGCCCTCCGTGGGGCTGGTGAAGGCCACGGCAGTGAGGTCGTTAGCCACGCCGCTGGAACAGGCTTGCCAAGTGCGGCCGCCGTCAGTGGTGCGGGCGACGGCGCCGCCCGCCCCGACCATCCAGCCGTGGTCGCGGTCGAGGAAGCTCAGCGCGCGCGGGCTCATGTCGGGCCCCCGGACGGCTTGCCAGGTCGCGCCTCCGTCCTCGCTGCGCAGGACCAGGCCCTTCTCCCCCGCCACGATCAGATGGTCCATGTCGAAGGCGAAGAAGCCGAGGTGCCGCCACTGGTTCGGGTTGTCCAACTGGCCCTCTAGCGCCGGGCGCAGGTCAACGACCTGCCAGGTCTGGCCGCCGTCGTCGGTGCGCCCGAGCACGGGATTGCCCGCGAACGGGCCGAGCCACCCGTGCTGCTCGTCGGCGAACCAGACGGTCTTGATCGCCCCGAGTTCCTGGGGGATCGCGACCTGCGTCCAGTTGCGCCCGCCGTCGGTGGTCTTGGCCAGGAAGCCCTCGCCGCCGCGAGCCATGCCTACGTAGCCGACCCGCACGCTGCCGAACCACAGACCGAATTGCTCCAGCGGGGCCAGGTCAGCCGGGAAGGACTCGGGTGCGTGCCAGATGGCGTCGCCGTCAGTGCTGTAGAGGGGGCCGGGGTCGCCCCCGCCACGACACAGCCACCCGTGGTCCGGGTCCACGAACTGCACGGCCATCAGGTTGTGGTAGTTACCGGCGGGTAACTCGCCGATCTGCCAGCCCGTCTCCGGCTGCTCCGGCGCCGGGGCAAAGCCGCCTGCCCGGCGGCGCCCAGGGTCACGGGGCTGGTGAAGCGCTCTACCTCCTCCACGCCGTTCACGCGGAAGATCTTCATGCCCTCGCCGTCGCCAGCGGTGGCGTAGACTTGCCCGTTCAGGCGGTTGAGGAAGGCGTGGGCCTCGTTGTACTCTACGGCGACGAGATTCTCGTTCGGCATGGGGCCCTTGTAGCCATCGGCAAAGAGACTGCCCGCATACAAGCCGGTGTCCTTGTCCCAGACGCGCATCTGGCCGTTCCAGTCGGTGACGAAGAGCAGCCCCTTGACGATCCCGGCGATCTCTCCCGGCTTATAGAACTGCCCGGGCTTGGCGAAGGCCAGCGCCTTACTGCTCGCCATCCACACCCAGTTGCCTTGCTTGTCGGTCTTCCCCAAGCGGGCAAAGATGCCGCTGGAGGCCCAGCCCAGGCCCTTGCCCTTACCCTCGTAGTCCGCTTCCCAGTAGATGCCGCCATCGTCCGGGTCTGGCATGCAGCTAATCTCCCGACCGTACGGCGGCATACCTCCGGGCAGGTCGAGGGGGGCATCGTAAGGGACGTTGGAGGCGGAGGTATTCTCCCAGTTAGCAGCACTGGGATCATCCAGAACGCCCATGGGGCGCAGGGACAGTGCCTCGGCCTGACTCCAGGAGTAGATCGGGTTACCCGCGGTATCCAGGCCCTGGCACGGTATCTTGTACCCCCAGGCGTAGACGTTCATCTTGTCGTCCACGTAGGGGCGCAGGCCGGATAGCCGCTCGCTGAACCTCTCGTTATCGTTGCCCGGCGGTGTGTCCCAATCCATCTCCTCCTCTTGCGCCTCCCAATCCCCGTTCCGGTCACGCCAGGTATGGAAAGCGACCCACTGCGGTCCCGAGGGGTACTGGCCAAGGTTGGCGGGCGTGGTCTTCCAGGCGGGCGCCAGGCGCGCCAGCGCACTGGCCCACATCCAATTGGGGTCCTGGGCGAAGCCCCAACCGAGGTTGGCGCAGGGCGTCAGATTGTAGCCCTCCACTCGGTAGAAGGAGCCGTAGCTACACAGGAAGGTCTTGCCGTCCAGGTGCCTGATCTGCCCGCCGCTGCGGCCCGAACCGTAGATGGAGTCCTCCTTCACGCGGCCCTGGGCTACGCCGAAGTACCCCCAGACCGCGTCGAGCACGTGCGTCTTATTGGCGTAGTCCACGCGATAGCGCACCAGGTCGTCGGGATAGTAGAACTGATAGACGTCGGACGGGTCCGCTTCGTCGGCAATGTCGACCTTGGCGCAGCCGCTGGCCAGGGGACCGATCCACTCGTCCGCCCACTGGCCGTCTTTGAAAATGGCCACCCGTTTGGGGGCGCATTCCTCCCCCACGTAGAGGGTCCCATCGGCGGTCACGGCCGGGCCGGTGGGATAGAGCAGGTCTCCCTTCATCTTCGCCCACTCGCCTCCGAGGGGACGGCCCTCTCGTTTGCCGATGGTCTGCAGCAGCTGGCCCGTGGGGCTGAAGACCTTCACCTGCATGGCGGCGCCCTGGTCGGAGATCCACAGGTTGCCCTTGGTGTCCACACACAGGTCGTAGGGCGCCATCAGGCCCCGTTGGATCACGGGCCCCAGCACGGCGCCCGCCGGCGACACCTTGATCAGACCGCGGCCGGAGAGCACGTAGAGATTGCCGTCCGGCGCCATCGCCAGGCCGCCGGCATTGGCAATCGTCACTTCCTTTATCCGCGCCCCGGTGGTTTTGTCCAGGATCACAAGCTTGCCCTCGGCGCGCAGGGTGCAGTAGATATAGTTCTCGTCTACGGCCAGGCCGAAGAGGTTGAGGCCGAAGCCGCGCGAGCGGCGTCGCGTGGGGTGGTCGTACATTTCCCAACTGGGCGCCAGAGAGGGCAGGGCGTCCTTGGAGATCTCGCTTATAGTGAGGGGATTGAGCCCGGCTCCCGGCCAGTTGTTGGCGAACTCCCCACTATCGGCGCGGACGCGCCAGATCAGAGCCTTAGTGGTCTCCTTCCCCGGGGTCTGGCCGGGGTCGCTGCCGTCGCAGTTGTTGCCGATGTAGACATACTCCCCATCGGTCGCCAGCGCTTGGCAGTTGCCCCAGGACCAGGAGTTGTGCGCGCCCCACAGCTTGAACTTATTCACGCCTCCCGCCGGGTCCACCTTGATTAGGGCCGGCGTGCCCTCCTCCATGGTCCACAGCAGGTAGACGTTCTTCCCGGTTGAGTCCGTAGCGGCATCCAGCACATGCCCCCACACACCCCCCCAGCCTCCGGTGCCGTCGCTGTTCAGGTACGGGGGCTGGCCCGCGTTGCCCATCATGAGCTGGTACTCCCAGCCCAGATTCGCCACCAGGCCCTTGACGGTGTACTGGCCCAGCGGCAAGTCCCGCCCCAGGTCGTCCTTGCCGTCCCATTCGATCTCGAAGACCCCGGCCTCTACCTTCCTGCCGGAGATCAGCGTTCGCAGCAAGTGGTCCTGGGCGTCGTAGATGCCCAGGCTCAAAGATCCGGCCGTCTTGGCCTCCACCTGCACGTTGACGGCCCACACCGCCGAGGTCGCCATCAGGGCTGTCAGCACTATAGCTATCGTCCACTGTCGCTTCACAAAATCATCTCCCCCGAATCGGTGTTTTGCCCAACCTGAGCAGCGGTCGCCTCAGGGAGCGGGCGGCGCCGCGAGCTGCACGGCCCCCTCGAACCGCTCTACGTCGCGCAGGCCGGTCACGCGATAGACCTTGAGCCCCGTTCCGTCGCCCGCGATGACGTACTCCAGCCCCGTCTGCGGGTGCCGATAGACGTGGGCTTCAGTCAGTTCCACTGCAATCAGGTTCTGGTCCGGGATCGCCCCGCGGTAGCCGTCGTTGAACAGGTTCCCCACCCAGAGCCCGGTCTGCTTGTCCAGCACCCGCACTTGCCCGTTGATGTCACAGACAAAGAGGCAGCCCTCCAACAGCCCGGCGATATTCGTCATTCGGTAGAATTGTCCCGGCTTGGCGAAGCCGCTGGCCTTGTCTCCGGTGCGCCAAATCCAGTTGCCCTCCTTATCGGCCTTGCCCACCCGGCAGAAGGCGGTGGAGGAGGCCCACCCTATGCCCTTGGTCTGGCCGCTGACGACGCCGGTATGATAGTACCCACCATCCTCGGGATCCCGCCAGACGGGGCCGTGGAAGTCAGGGATAGGCCCGCCGTCGGCGGGGAGGTGGTAGCTGGTCACGCCGGTGGTATCCGCAAAGGGCTTCTCGCCCGGTTTGCCCATCAGCGGCTGTTGCGGCAGGGGCTGGGCCTGGCCCCAGTCGTAGATCGGATTACCCCGCTCGTCCAGGCCCTGGCAGGGGATGATCCAGCCCCAACCGTAGATGGTGAGGTCCTGGTCCACATACGAGCCGCAGTTGTGCGGTCCGGGGCCGTAGGGGGAGAAGCCTTCCCAGCCCTCCGGCGCGGCCCAGTCCACCTCAGCCTCCTGAGCCTGCCAATCGCCATCACGGTCACGCCAGACATAGGGCCGGCAGGGCTCATTGGGGCTACTGTTGAAGTTGGGCTTGCTCGCCCAGGCTTTGCTGAACTCGGAGATCGGCTCGAGGAAGTCACGGCCGGAGATCGTTGTGGCCGGGATCAGGTTGGCACCCTCCATACGATAGAAGACGAGCGGCTGGCCGTTGTTGATGAAGAAGGTCTGACCGCGGTAGTTGCGTACGTAGCCGCCGTTCCCGCCGGTTTGGTAGGCGCCGAACTCCTTGATGCCACCCAGCAGCGGGTGCCGCTCGTAGCGGTAGGTGTTGTTGTGGATCTCCTGCCCGTTATGGGTGCAGGAATACGCCCAGGCCGCGTCCAGCGCGACCGTCTTTTTCTGGTAGTCCACCTTCCAGCGCACCAATTCGTACGACCAGTAGGTCTGGTAGATGTACTCCGGCTGCTGCTCGTCGGCCACGTCGGTCTTGGCGCAGCCGCTGGCCAGGGGGCCAATCCAGTCCTGCGCCCATTGGCCGTTCCGGAAGATAGCGATCCGCTTGGGCGCGCAGTCCTCGCCCACGTATACGGTGCCGTCGGCGGCTACCGCTGGTCCGGTGGGAAAGAGCAGATCCAGCTTGAGGGTCTCCCAGGCCCCCCCGAACGGCCGGCCGCCCACTTTACCCAGGGCACCCGCCGGCTTTCCGTCGGCGGTGAAGATCTTGACCTGTTGCGCTGGTCCCTGGTCGGAGACGTAGATCTGGCCCTGCTTGTCCACGGTCAGATCGTACGGCGCGGCCAGGCCCCGCTCGATCACCGGCCCCAGCACCTGCCCCTGCGGGGACATCCGGAAGACGGTCCGACCGCTGATGACGTACAGATTGCCGTCCGGGGCCAGGGCTATCCCGCCCGGCCGGTCGACCGTCACCTCCTTAACCCGTGCGCCGGTATCCCTATCTAGGATCAAGACCTTGTTCTCCAGGCGCAGGCTCACGTAGAGCCGCGTACCGTCCGCCGCCAGGCCCGCGAGGTTCTTGCGCAGGCCCTCCGACTTCCGATCCGCCGAGTGGCTGTACATCTGCCAGAGCGGCGTCTCCAGGGGCAGCGACTCGAAGGGGATCTCCGTTATCTTCAGCGCGGGCTGAGGCACGCCGGCAAAAGCCGCATACTCCCCATTGTCGTCCCGCACGCGCCAGAGGAAGCTCTGGCACAGCTTCTTCCCTTTCTCCGTGGGGTCATCGGCCACCGCGTTGGTCGCCACGTAGACGTAGTCGCCGTCGGTGGCTACCGCTTGGGCGTGCCCGTTCATCAGATGTGCGCCCCAGAGCTTGAACTTGCCGGGGCCTCCCGCTGGGTCCACCTTGAGCAGGCCGGGCGTACCCTCTTCCATCCCCCATAGGAGATACAGGTACTTGCCCGAGGAATCGGTGGCGGTGTCCTTCACGTTCTGATGGACGCCCCCCCAGGCCCCCGTGCCGTCGGCGGCCAGGTACGGCGGCTTACCGGCACTACCCATCATCATCTGGTAGTCCCAGCCCAGATTCGCCACCAGGCCCTTGAGGGTGTACTGACCAGACGGCAAGTCCCGCCCCAGGTCGTCCTTGCCGTCCCACTCGACGGCGTTCTTCCCCGCCTCCTGCTTCTTTCCCGACTGAAGCGTCCGCAGTAGGCGTCCCTGCTGATCATAGACCCCCAGGCTCACCGCCCCCGCCGTTTTGATCGTGTATCCCACCGTCGCGACCAGCGCGCACAACATGCCAACCACAAAGATGCATCGAGTATTCACCTGCGTGCCTCCCCTCGGTTACCAGACAGTTTGCCCGGCTGCCCCTGTTGTGGATTGCCTATCATCATTTCGCCAGCAATTCGGCCGCGTTATCATGCAGCCATCGCCGGGCGATCTCCACCGCGGTGTCCTCCTGCAGACGTCCGGCCATGATACGTTCGGCCAGGGCCTGGGCCAGCGGCTCCTCGCAGAGCAGCAAGCGGGCGTATACCCATTCCGCCGCGTACGCATCGGAGAAAAAGCCCACCACCTTGGTCATAGGGACGGCGGCCAACCGATGGCGCATCTGCTCTAGGGTGCTGGTGTCGTAGAGGCTCTGCCACCAGTGCCCGCCCACATACAGATTGGGGCATTGGCGCGCGGCCAGGCAGACCGACTGCCCTGCGCTCCAGTTGCTTTCGAGCAGTAGGACCCGGGCCCGGGGGAATTCCTTGAGGGCCAGCAGGAGCCAACGCAGGAAGAAGCGATCATCCGCCACCGCCAGAGTCGCCCACCCCTCGACAACCTCCACCCCCAGGGCGAAGCATACCGGCACCCGGGTCTCGTGGCTGCAGCGCAACAGCGCCCGGGCCTGGGCGCAGTGCAGGGCCTCCCGAGCGGGAGCCGAGAGGTTGTGAGCGTCACCGAGATGGTTGAGCGCGAGCCGCAGTGAGGTAGGGCCGGCATCATTCCAGTCCCCGCCAGGTGGAGACGTGGCGAGCGAGTTGGCGCCCTGCTCGACTTGGCTACCCAGCCAGGTGGCGCATTGCTCCTCGAAGTCATCCGCCGTAACCGGCTTGGCGCTCGCCTCGACCAGGGACCGGGCGGGGTCGACGCCCCAGAAGGCTCGCTCCAGTTGCCATCCCACACGCGCGTCGCTGGGCGCCGGGGGTTTGGTCGAGCGGGCGGCGGCGGTGGTCACCAATCGGCACCGGTCGAAGACCGCTGTGGCTTGGGCTGGCTGCGCCGCCGTCTCCCCGGCGCGACGCCACAGGTCCTGCAAGGCCTCGACGCTCGGCTCGGCCGCCGCTCCCCACAGATCCCGAACGGCCTGCCAGGTGACACGCCCCAGCGTGGTCGTGCGGCAACGACGCCAATACTCGATCCACTCCGCGAAGTCGTCCGCGCCGGGCGTCCCCTGGAGCCGCTGCATCGTCTCCCGCGGCATTCCCGCCCCCATGAGTTCCGTTGCGAATACGTGATACAGTAGTACTTCCGCCGGCGACTGTGCCTGCGGTCGTTCGTGAGGGAGGTGAGAATGGACGTCAATGACGGGCAGACGCCGGATCTCGGCCAGCAAGTCCTGCTGCAGCGACATAGGAGAGCCCTTGCTTCCTCGGCGGTCCTTCGCCGGGAGGGATGGGATGATCGTGGGCGCCTCGCCGGATCTAGGGGGTCGCCGTAGCCCCGACGAATTCCGCCTGCCCCCACATGCCGGCGTTGGTGAAGGCCCAGGAACCGCCCCCGTTCAGGAAGATCTGGAAGATACGCGCCGGCTCGGCCGGGTTGGCGTTGGACATGGAGATCTCCCAGGTGAAGGCAATGCGGTCGCCGGCTTGGGGCTGGAACTCGGGGTTGATCGTCTTCCAGGAGACTTTGGCCTCGATGGTGTACCCGTTGCCGTCCTCCGCAATTATGACCGCTACCTCACTGCTCGCCCAGGCCTCCTCGGGGAGCATGGCCGCGCCCATCCCGTGGTAGCCGTCCCAGTAGGTCCGCTCTTTCAGGTGGTTCCACCAGAATTCGCCGGTGAACAGCTCCGGGTCCTCCAGGAGCGCCTCGCGCGAGCCCTCCAGCGGCCACTTGCGCGCCGGGTTGCTGGACATGCGGATGATCACGTCATCGCCGTTCCAGGCCCCGAC
>JALGSV010000112.1 GCA_029821755.1 Candidatus Zipacnadum vermilionense
CATGCGCCCCATCCTGCTCGTCCTGACCCTCGCTCTCCTCGCCGCGCTTCCCGCGGCGGCGGAGCTAACGCTGCAGACCGTGTGCTCCGACAAGATCTACTACGAACCCGGCTCCGAGGCCCAGTTCGAGGTGGTCGTCGCCAATCCCGACGAGGCCGAGGCCAAGGCGACCCTGCGCGTCGAGTTGATCTGGGACGTAGATAGCCGCAAGACCCTCACCGAGCAGCCGATCACCGTCCCGGCCCAGGGCACCCGGCCCTGGACGGGCTCCCTGAAGCTTCCGACGGTCCTGGGCATGGCCGTCACCGCCACCCTCCTGCGCGACGGGAAGCCCTTCGCGGAGCAGAGCGATTACTTCACCTGCGCCCGCTCCGTGCACCAAGTCCTCATCTTTGGCCGCGGCAACCATGGCGCCTGGCAGTTCTCGGGGATGGCGGATGTGAACCCGGACAAGAACGCGACCTCCCCCACCAGCGAGCAGGCCCTCGAGGAGTACGCTCGGAGCTTCGCCCAGCAATGGCGGGACACGTACGGCAACTGCCTGGAGAAGTTCGGCTGGGCCCCCAGCGACTTTGACGACCTCACCCCGGAGGGCGACCGTTGGTGGTCCGGACAGACCTCGTACAACGAATGCAAGACCAATATGATCGCCGTCATCCAGGCCATGCACGACCAGGGCATCAAGGTCGTCACCTACGGCAAGGAGGCCGCCGCGGGCATCGTCGGCTTCGAGAACTACCGTCGCCGTCCCGATCTCGCCGCCTACGGCAACGGTCGCGCCTACCTGGAGAACTATTCCGCGGCCTACCTCGACTGGATCACCGCCCTCGGCCCGCCCCACCCCGGCGAACCCCGCATGGTCCCCGATACCCCCGAGGAGATGGAGAAGTCCGGGTACACCGGCTCCGGGTGGTTCTCGCCGTACACCCCCGGCGGCTGCAACTGGTGCGCCGTCTGGTACGACTGCGCCAACCCCGAGACCGCCGGCATCGGCATCGGTGAGTTGGCCAGGTCCGCCACCATGTTCGGCTTCGACGGAGTCCGCTTCGACGGCGAGTTCTTCGCCGGACGCTACCGGAAGCTGGACGGCTCCTACAACGTACCGGAAGGGACCGACGTGGAGGCCATGAACGTGGCCCTCACCCAGCGCATGAAGAAGGAGTGCTGGGCGGTCGACCCCCGGTACCTCTTCGGCTACAACGCCGGTACCGACATCACCTGGTCTATCCCCCTAGACAACACCCCGGCTACCTTCCGCGAGAAGTGCAAGGACGACGGCCTCATCGCCAACGAGATCATGGCCTTCCCCGGCGACGTGCCCTGGATGCAGTACCTCCGCATCATCCGCCGCGAGGCCGAGATCGTCCGCTACTACGGCGGGCACTACGCCACCTACGCCTTCAACCGCAGCGGCAACAACCTCTACAACTACCTGGGCCAGTACGCCCTGCGCGCCCACCAGATGGTCACCTACTCCGGCCCCGGGAGCGAATGGCTCCACCGTGCCGCCACCCGCTTCTCCCGCCTGCTGTGGGACGACAGCCTCACCACCTGGCGCGGGGCGGGCGAGGCCCTCAAGGTCAGCGGCAGCCGCCCCGTCTGGTGGCAGGAGTTCGCCGCGGTCGGCGACGCGCCTGAGGGCGGCACGCGCTACGTCATCCATCTCATCAACCCGCCCGAGTCGCCTACCACCCTGGGCCAGGATCAACTCCCCGCCGCCCCGGCGACCAACGTCGTCGTGCGCTGGGCCGGTCTGAGGGGCCTCCGGCAGGCCTGGGTGGTGGACATGCCCTCTGCCACCGCCGAGGAGCTCAAGCCGCAGAACGGCGCCTTCTCCGTGGGAGAGGTCCCCTTCTGGAAGATCCTGGTGGTTGACGTCACCACCCGCAAGCCGTCCGTGACCTGGGAGCCTCCGCCCGCCGGCGGCCAGTCCTCCGGCCCCAGCGCCACGGACTTGCAGATCGCCCCGCCCACCAACACCGGCGACGAGTCCTGGCGCACCGTAGTGGAGCCCGAGCGCTGGGGCGGCGGCGAGGACGT
>JALGSV010000065.1 GCA_029821755.1 Candidatus Zipacnadum vermilionense
CTGACCAGGGAGTAGGTCCGGGCGCGGTCTAGCGGCTGGCCGGCTATCTGCACCTCGCGGAGGGTTTGCCCCTCGATCACCAGCTTCATGCCGGAGACCTGCGGGAAAGCGCCGGCGGGGCGGTCCTGGGCGGCGCCGTGCTCTAGGGCGCGCCAGAGCTGGTCGCCCGTGACCTGCTTGGTGGCCAGGAGGTTGCCGAAGGGTACGACCCTGAGGATGTCGCCGACGGTGACCGGGCCGGTGGGCAGGCCGGCGCGGATGCCTCCGGCGTTGAGCAGGCACACGTCGGTCTGGGCGTAGTCGCGGAACAGGTCGGCAATGAGGTTGCCCAGGTTGGTTTCCCCACTGCGCACATGATCGCGCTCCCCGTCCAGGGGCACGGCGGCGGCGCCCACCGGTTCGCGCAGGAGAGACTCGAGGGTGCCCGCGTACTGCTCGACGATGCGCTCCACATCCGGCGCGGCGGGAACGGTCTGGTTGATCGCCCGCAGGAAGCCGCGGTATCGCACCACGTCCCCTTGGCTTACCAACATGTCCAACTGCCCCAGGTGCTTGCCATAGCTCTCGGCCTGCACGATGAGGGTCTTGCCGATCCGGGTGGGCTGCTCCAGGCGGGTGTGACTGTGGGCGCCGACGATGACGTCCAGCTCCGGGCAGGCTTGGGCGAGCGCCTGGTCGTTCTCGTAGTTGAGGTGGCTGAGGGCGATGAGGAAGTCGGCCTGGGGGGCGAGTTCCTTGAGCACCGCTTGGGCTTCGGTGATAGGGTCGGTGAAATCGAGGCCCTGGACGTTGGAGGGCAGCGTCTCGACGGGAGTGTCGCGGCTGGTGAGGCCGAAGGCGGCGGCGCGGGTGCCGTCGCTGAGGGTGAAGAGGACGTAGGGGGGAGCGAGGCGGCGGCCGGTGTCCTGCACATACACATTGGCGGAGAGAATCGGGAAGTTCGCCAGGGCGACCAGACGGGCAAAGTTGTCCTGGCCGTAGTCGAACTCGTGATTGCCGATACACATGGCCTGCAGGTCCATCAGGTTGAGGCAGCGGACATCGGGCTCGCCGCGGTAGAACAGGGATAGCGGCGTGCCCTGGAGGATGTCGCCGGCCTCGAAGAGGAGGGTGTCGTTGTCATGGGCATCGTTCCAGGAGCGGACCTCGCGGGCGAGGGTGGCGATTCGAGCCAAACCGCCGACGCTGGCCTCCGGCGCGCCGGTGGGCTGGAGGTAGCCGTGGAAGTCGTTGAAATGCAGCAAGGTGACATAAGAATCGGCGGAGGCTAGGGAAACGGCCAGGCAGGCGAGGAGCAGAACGACGAGCGGCCGTCGTAGGCGAGTGATGGGCATACAGGTTAATGCGCCATCGAGACAGAGGAATCCTTGTCCGGGCAGGCAGGACACGCGGAGGTGGGGGAGGAAGGGGGGCGCAAGATGCGCCTGATTGACCTGACCCATCCTGTCCCTACTGAGGGGAACGGCCATCTCACCGTGACGCTGGAGGAGTGGCCGCTGGTCCTGGACGGGGAAGCGTGTACGGGGATGGTGTACAACTTCGCGCACAACTCCATGGCGGGGACCTATCTGGACCTGCCGGGGCATGTGCGCGAGACCGACGACGGCTATACGGCGGAGAACTATCCGCTGGAGAAGCTGTACGAGGTGCCGGCAGTGGTGGCGCATCTGCCCCGAGCGGGGACGCCGGGGAAGATCAGCGCCGGGGAGCTGGAGGAGGCCTGCCCTACGCTGCCGGAGGGCGGGGCGTTGGTGGTGCACGCTCTGGGGCCGCTGCGCTTTTGCGACATGGACCCACAGTCCGTGGCCCTGACTCGCGAGGCCGTCCAGTGGATGGTCGCGCGTGGGATACACCTGCTGGTGTCGGACGTTTACGAACACAGGGAAGAGAAAGAGGGCGTCTTCCTCCACCTCTTCCGCGCGGGAATAGCCACGGTGTGTTGTCCGGTCAATCTACAGGCCTTGTCGGCGAGAGTGCGACTGACCGTCCTGGTCCCCAGATACCCGGAGGCGACGCAGTTCCCGTGTCGGGTGGTGGCGAGGGTGGAAGGGTAGGGGCGACCTGTCCTGCTTGGACGGTTGATGTGTAGGGCCGCGCAGCCTGGCTGCCAAGGAGAACGCTACACGTGAAGTTCGAGGCCTACTGCGACGAGAGCCGCGAGGAGTTGTTCAGTCGCCCGCTGGGGGGCGAGGGGCGCTGGGTAGTATTGGGCTCCCTGTGGATACCAGCCGACCAACGCGAAGCAATAAAGGCGGATATCTGCCGCTGTCGCGAGCGACATCGCGTCCACGGCGAGTTCAAATGGCACAAGGTCAGTCCCTCCCGACTTAGTTTCTACCTAGACCTGACGAGTCTTTTCTTCTCGTCGAACATGCGGTTCCGTTGTCTGGTGTTACCTGCCGCAGAACTAGACGCAGCGCAGTTCCACCGATCTGACAACGAGTTGATGTTCTACAAGTTCTACTACTTGATGCTCGAGAACTGGATCCTGCCGTACAACGACTACCGCATCTTCCTGGACATGAAGACATCACGCGTGCGGGGGCGTCTGGCCGCTCTGCACCGAGTGCTGTCGAACGCCAACCTGGCTTCGACGATCAGCGACGTCCAAGCACTGCCGTCGCATGAGGTCGACCTGCTCCAACTAAGTGACCTTCTCATCGGGGCCGTCTCCTATCGATTTCACCGCTTTTCGTCCAGCCCAGCCCGAGTGGCTCTGGTGGAGGCGATAGAGGAGCATCTGGGGCACGTGATCGCCGGCACCTCGCGGGGTGAAAGCAAGTTCAACGTGTTCCAGTTTGCACCCGGCGGTGGTTGGTAGTGAGTTGGCGGACGCTGCTGCATCTGCCCGGCGAGGAGGCCTACCGGCAGCGGTACTTGGAGGAATACTGCACCTGCAGTCCGTTGCTCATGCACGATCGCATGCGCGTCGCCTTCTATCCCGAGTCCTTCGGCCACGCCTTCTACCAGGACACCGACCGGCGCGGGAATTCGATTCCGGCGGTGTTTTCGAGGGAGCGCGGGCAGAGGCTACTGTGGATAGGTGACTGCTTGACCAGGCCCGAACTGCCAAACTTCCGCCGAGAGATGGGCAATGGTGAGGTGCGCCGTTTGATCCTAGTCCCAGACGAGCCATATGTGGTAGTGCTGCGGGCCGTGAAAGGGATGAAGTGCAAGTTCCTGACGGCCTACGTTGTGGAGAGCGCTTCCGCCGTGAAGAAGATACGAGGAAATCCGTCGTGGTAGCTGCCGATAAAACAAATCGCCGCTGATTTACGGGTTCAGCGGCGGAAACCTTTGTGGGTCCCAAACCTTGGGTAGAGGACCATTCAATTATACCCTCCGGGTCACGAATGTCAACCCAAGGGCCTGCTCTGAGGTGACAACTATGCGCCTGCCGAACCTGACCCTATTGCTTCTCGCCGCGCTCGCTCTTTCGCTGCTCCCCGCCCAGGCGGCGGACAAGCCGCTTCGGGTGCTGTTCCTGAGCCGGAGCGTTACGCTCGACGAGCAGTACAGGGGTGAGCTGGAGGCCAAGGGGTTCCTGGTGGACGAGCGGCCGCTGACCGAGGCCATGTCGCTGTGGGAGATGAAATCCTACAACCTGGTGATCATCCCGGACTTCCTGACGCTGGATGAGCAGTACCACGTGGGGGGGGTGGATGTGCCAAACTGGTGGGACGTGAACCTGCCCAACCTGCGGGAATACGTGGAACTGGGCGGGGGGCTGCTGGTGACCAGCTTCTTCAATCAGGCGGGCGAGGCCTTGTGCGCCTCGCTGGACCGGATGCTGGGGCCATGGGGCGCGGGCTTCAAGGCGCAGCAGATCATCGACCCCGACCACATCGCGCAGGTCGAGGGGATGGGTACGCAACTCGAGGACCGGTTGCTGTACTGCTACACCGAGAACATCACCAAGCACCCGGCGACCCAGGGCGTCAAGCGGGTGTACTACCCGGTGGTCAACCTGCGCTGGGACGACTGCTACACCACGCCGCCGATCCTGCTGTACAACCGGGCCTGGACGCCGCTGGTGCGGGCGATGGCGGGGTCGTACAACGCCAAGGCCGACAAGCTATACGAGTGGCAAGAGCCGATGGGGAAGGACGACGTGATCTGCGCCGTGCGCAGCGTGGGGCGCGGGCGAGTAGCGCTGCTGTCGCTCAACTCCTACTACACTTTCTTTCTGCCGTACACCAAGGAGACCTCGTACGGCGAGAACCACCACGGGCGGATTGACGGGGTGATCCTGAGCGGCGGCGATGGGGTGACGCCCTCGGACGACGGGAAGCTGCTGGAGAATCTGTACCGGTGGCTGGCCGAGCCGGGGGTGCAGGCGGGCGGGCAGGGCGTAGCCCCGCGGCCGCCGATCACCTTCGACACCAAAGCGGTGTTGGATTGGGACACGCTGGTCATGCCGCCGACCTGGCGGCATCGGCCCATCCCGGCCAATATCGACGGGCAGCAGTACTACGACGAGAACGCCGATCCCACCATCACCGGGGAGCTGAAGTACTTCAAGGCGCTGATCGGGGTACACTCGGCCTACTCGGACGGCCAGGGGTCGGTGGCGGAGTACGCGGCGGCGGCGAAGCAGGCGGGGTACGCGGTGGTGGCCTTCACGGAGACCTTCGAGAAGCTGGGGGGACCGGAGAAATGGGAGGCGCTGCGGCGGGACTGCATAGAGAACTCCTCCGAGGCGCTGATCTGCCTGCCCGGGATTGACATCGCCGACCCGGAGGGCGGGCGGTACCTGATCTTCGGCCAGCCCAACTACCCCAGCAAGGCGTGGCTGTCGGCGGATGGGCTGTACCTGACCGCCAACAACGTCATGTCGCTGGGCTTCACCACGCACATGTCCGTGATCGCGCGACCCGGCGCCAGCCCGCATCAGTACCGCATGTTCAAGCACTACCAAGGCATTCCGGTGGCGACGTACCGCAACGGCAACCAGGTGGACGACGGCTTCGAGGCCTACGCCTGGCAGGTCGCCAGCGGCAGCCAACCGGCGCCCCTGGCGGTGCATGAGGTCTTCTCCCCCGCGGAGGTCGCCGTGGCGGCCCAGACCGGCTACCAGCAGATCATGCCCTCGGATACGGTGCAGCACGCCTCCGACTACTTCCGCTGCGCGCTGAGCCACTTCTTCGACTGCCCCCTGCGGTATTTCGTCAGCGAGGGGCCGATCATTGATACGTGGGCGATCTTCAATAAGGACATGGGCAAGCCGCAGGAGAACCGCAACCGCTACCGGATCGCGCTGGGGGCGACCTCCGACGCGCCGATCAATGAGGCGCAGTTCTACGCGGAAGGCCTGCCCACGCAGCGCTGGACGCCGAACGCGACCAGCTTTAGGGAGACGCTGGACGGCTACCAGTCGGTGCAGCACCACTGGTTCATGACGGTCACCGACGCCCAGGGCCGGCGGGCGGTCAGCCCGCAGGTGCGGGATGTGCCCGATCGCTACATCTTCCGCTGCGGCGACCGGCAGAACTGGCTGGGCTTCGTGCCGCACTACTACACCGGCACCAACCTGCCCTGGCTGGACATCCACATGCCGGTGCTGGAGAACCACGAGGGCGACGCGGTCATCAACAGCGTGAAGGGCGACATGCTCTCGCCGATGTGCGAGTTCCCGCTGAGCTCCAACCGGGTCATGGTCAGCGACTGGCTCCTGGGGCAGCGGTATGTGAACGCGGAGAAGCTGACGGACATCGCCTACGACGCGGCGCCGATGCGGATTACGCTGCCCTCGAAGCTGTACGAGGGGAAGGTACGCGTCTCCATGCTCACCGCGCGCACCGGCGGGCCGGACCTGCAGGTATATGAGGTGGACATCAAGACCAAGATGGACGCGACCCGCAACGGGGAGGGCGTCTGGCCGTGGTTTGTGAGGGTGAGCGGCAAGTATCGCCCGGCGGCGGGTGGCGCTGAGCAGGACATCACCCCGGCGGTGCAGGTCGACCTTCAGCCCGGCGACCAACTCGGCAATGTCGTAGTGCTCAGCGAGGGGATGCGCCTGGAGGGCACGAAGCTGGGGCTGATTGCCCCGGCGGAGACCACCATCAAGGCCGGGACGACCTTCAGAGCAACGCTGCTCGTCATTGGCCTGGGCGTTCCGGGCATGGGTGAGCGGCCCACGGCGACCTACGCAGGCACGCCCGACTTCCTGCATGCCGCCGACGCACTGGAGCTGACCCGGGGGACCCTGGGCCGCGGCGTGTACGCGACCCCGACCACCGCAAGCCAGGGCGGGATAGCGGGGAGCATCAAGGCGGCGGTGGTGGGGGCTGATCCGCTGCTGCTCATCTCTGGCCTTAACCCCCGCTGGACGGCCGGTGTCTGGCGCTCCGACGCTCCCACCGACTTCACCGACCAATTCGGCTTCGTCGACGGCCTGGGGATGACGACCCTGGACGTGACGAAGGACGCCAAGTTCTACGCGGGCAACTTCGTCACGGCCGGCAACGCCGACTTGTGGATGGATATCGAGGAATGGGAGTCGTGGAAGATCATCATCCGGGTCACTAACCCGACCGACAAACCCATCACCACCGCCATCCAGACTGCCCCGGAGATCACTGGCCTCAAGCCCCTCAACCATCAGCGGGTGTTGGTGCCGGCGGGGACGACGTTGAGGGTGTTGGAGTTACCAGAGGACTGACACTGCCGTTCCGTGTCGGCGCCAGTCTCGGGGCGGCTCCTGCCAAGGAACAACCATGCTCACCCCACGTGGAAACCTTCTTCGTACCCTCCGCCACGAGTGCCCCGACTGGGTGCCCGTGGTGGGGCACGTGGACCCCTATAACCAGCCGCATCGGCGGGGGATGGATCCGGCGCTGGCGGAAGCGCTCCGGGAGGTGCGGTGGGCTGACGAGTCCACCGTCGTCTTCTCGCGCTATCTGGGGCTCGATATCATGGACCTGTTCGGGGCGCCCCTCCGTGCCGAGCAGCGGCGTGTCACGGTCCGCAGCGAGACCCAGCACAACGTCTGCGTGACCACCTGGGACACTGCGGCGGGGGAGCTGCGGCAGGTGACGCGATTCTCGCCGGGGACCGGGCTGTGGTACACCCAGGAGCACATGGTCAAGGGGAAAGCTGACCTGGCGGCGTTGGCGGAGGTGTTCGCTGACCAGGAGTTCGAGCTGGATCCGGAGGGCGTGGCGGCACTACGGCGGCGGCGGGAACTAATCGGCGAAGACGGGATCATCACCATGAGCTTCCCCGGCACGCCGCTGGGGCAGATGGTACGCGTCCATTCCGGCGTCGAGGCGCTCGCCTACCTGTGGGCCGACGCCCGCGCCGAACTGCACGATCTCTTCGCGGTCATGGCCGACAACCATGAGCAGCAGTTCCGGCTGGCCGCGACGCTGCCCGAGGCCGAGGCGCTGGTGAGCATGGACGATACCTCCACCACGACGCAGTCCCCGGAGATGTTCGAGGAATACTGCCTGGCTTACACCGACCGCCTGGCTGACCTGTGCCACGCGGCAGGGAAGTTCTACTTCCACCACTCCTGCGGCCTGATCCGCGACCTGCTGCCGCTGTACCGGCAGACGCGCATGGACGCCGTGCACGCCTTCTCCTTTCCGCCGCTGGGGGATGTGAGCATTGCCGAGGGCCGCGCCGTGCTGGGCCCCGGCATCGCCATCCTGGCCGGGGTCGCGCAACTGTTCGAGGACATGAGCGATCGCAGCAAGGTCCGTGCCAGCCTGGAGAACATGTTCGCCGAGGCGGGGGAAGACAACGCCGCCTTCTGGGTGATCGCGGACCCGGAGAAGGATATGGAGGAAACAGCGTGGGTGGCAGAGGAGTGTCGGAGGCTGAGCGGCAGTGATAATTGATAATTGATGAAGGGGGGAGGGGACGGGAGGGACTGCTGACCTTCACATATGCGCAAGTACGCCGGCATCGCAGAACCTCACCCCCTGCCCCCTCTCCCGCGCCTGCGGCTGGGGAGAGGGGGTCGCAGAGCAGCCGGGAGGGGACGGGAGGGACTGCTGACCTTCATATATCCGCAAGTACGCCGGGACCGCAGGACCTCACCCCCTGCCCCCTCTCCCGCGCCTGCGGCTGGGGAGAGGGGGTCACAGAGCAGCCGGGGGTGTGGCGACCACCGGCCTCTCGCCCTGCGGCGCCGGTCCTGCGCGGTCGCCGGCAATTCAAGTCTGTAACACGCGCGGGCGAATGTTGTGCGCTCAGAAGCGCCCAACACTCGCCCCTACCTTCGGACAGGAGTAACCACTATGGCCATTCTCGTTGGCGCTTCCAGTCGGGTCATCAATCCGGAGATTGGCGACGATATTTGCGGGCAGCTGCATCGGCGTCCCTGTGAGTACATCCATGACGACCTGGAGGCCAACCTGCTGTACTTGCGCAGCGGGGAGGAGCAGGTGCTGCTGGGCAGCCTGGACCTGGCGGGGTTGTGGGTGGATGACGACCTGCCGCGGGCGCGGGCGGCGATGGCCGCGGCTACCGGGGTGCCGGAGCGCAGCATCATCCTCACCTCCACCCACACCCACGAGGGACCAGACACCGGCGGGCTGTTGATGCACGACTCGCTGAAGAATACAGACTATCTGGCGGGGCTGCAGGACTGGCTGGTGGCAGGAGCGGAGGAGGCGGTCAGCCAGGCGCAACCGGCACGGGTGGGCTGGGGGAAGGGTCGAGCCCACGTGGGGTTCAACCGGCGGCTGTGCTGGGCCGACGGGACGCACAGCATGTACGGCGACTCCAGCCGGGAGGATTTCACGGGGCTGGAGGGGCCGGACGACCCGGAACACTCGGTGCTGTGGGCGGTGGACGAGCAGGGCGCGCCGCTGGCAGTGATGCACGGCAACTGCAGCCATGCGACCTGCATGGAGATGGAGGAGTTCGCGTCGGCCGACTTCCCCGGCGAGGCGCGGTATTTGATGCGGGAGGCGCTGGGGCCGGTGCCGGTGCTGTACCTGCAGGGGGCGAGTGGGGATACCTCGCCGTGGAACATGCTCAAGCCGTCTTACCGGCATGACGGGGAGCGGCGGGCGCGGGAGATGGGGGCGCTGCTGGCCGGGGAGACGCTGCGGCTGATGCTGGAGTCGGAACCGGTGGCGGATCCGGCGCTGGGGCACGACTATGAGGATCTGCCGCTCGGGGTGCGGATGCCCACTGAGGAGGCCGTGGCCCAAGCCCGGGAGATCGCGGCGCAGGGGAACGAGGGCGACAAGCGCTGGCAGTGGGTAATGGCGACCTGCGGGACTCTGCGGCTGTACGAGGAATACCGCGAGCATCCCTTCGACACAGCGCCGGTACACGCGGTGCGGATTGGGGACTACGCGATGGTCACCAACCCCTGCGAGATGTACTGCCAGTTCGGGCTGAATATGAAGCGGCGCAGCCCGGCGGCGGTGACGGCGGTGGCGCAACTGACGGACGGGTTCTGCGGCTACTGCCCCACCATCTACGCGCAGATAGGGGGCGGGTACTCCGGTGACCCCATCTACTGGGCACGGCTGGAGGAGCGGGCGGGGTACAAGATGGTGGACGCGGCGGCGAGGCTGGTGCGAGGGTTGTGGAAGTAGGGCTAAGGGAGCGCGGGCTAGAAAGCCCGCGCCACGCGGACGCGGAAGGGAGCAGTCGGGGTGAGTGACAGGCACGATGAAGAAGCCCGGCGGGCGTTCTGGGCGGAGAGCCTGGAGGCGGCCTTGCCCTTCGTGGATCTGATCTATGGCTATCCGGTGGAGGAGTGCGAGGAGCCGCTGTTGCCCTTAGGGCAGGCGGTGGCGCAGGCGGGGGTAGAGGTGAGCTTCTCGGATAAGCCGCATGTGCAGGGGCTGCCGCGGCTGTTCCTACTGCGGGAGGGGCTGTTGACGCCACTGCTGGCGGCGGCGCGGGAGATGAACGAGCGGGGGTGGGTGCTGCAGGTGGAGGACGCCTACCGCAACGTGACGATGCAGAAGTACCTCTCCCGCTGTGCCATGGTGATGGGGGCGCTGGCGGAGAAGCTGCGATGGGAATGCCGTGGGGAACGTCCACCCCTGGAGTTGGTGGTCCGGCGCGCGGCGGCGGTGACCGCGGCCGCGCCTAAGGTGGGCACGCACATGTCGGGGAGTGCCCTGGATATTTCGGTCTTTGACCGGGACAGTGGGGAGGAGATCGAGCGAGGCGGACCTTACATCGTGCTGTCTGAGATCACGCCCATGGACTCGCCCTTTGTCTCGCCGGAGGCTCGCCGCAACCGGGAGGAGATCACGGCGCTAATGAGGCGCCATGGCTTCGTGGCCTATCCCTGGGAGTACTGGCACTACTCGGCCGGCGACGCTTACGATGAGTACCTGCGGGGGACGGGGCGGCCGGCGCGGTACGGGGCGGTGCACTGCGCGGCGGAGGGCGGGGCGGTGGAAGCGATGGCCGATCCCTGCGCACTGCTCAACTCGCCTGAGGAGTTCGCGGAGGAGATGGGGAAGTACCTGGGGTAGGGCGCCTGCCTACCCGCCGCGCACTTTGTGCGCGCCGACCTCTCCTTGCAGGAGAG
>JALGSV010000032.1 GCA_029821755.1 Candidatus Zipacnadum vermilionense
AGAAGCACAACTATCATGCCCGTCCTTGGCACCATCGCGGAAATCAAGCCCCACGGCCGCTCCAAGCAGCGATACGAGGTCTGGATCGACGGGGAAATCGTGCTGGAGGCCGATCAGGAGGTGATTGCCCAGGGGGGCCTGCGCTCAGGCCGACCCCTGACCGAAGAACAAGTCGTCGAACTGCGCCAAGCCGATCAGGCTCTGGAGGCCTCTCGGCAAGCCCTGCGGTTGTTGTCCCACCGCTCGCGCAGCCGCCATGAACTGGTCGTGGCCCTGCGCCGCAAGCGCTACCCGGAGGAGATCGTCGACCTCACCATGCAGCGCCTGGAGAGCGCCGGCCTCATTGACGACGAGGCTTTCGCGCAGCGGATGGTGGAGCAGTACAGCCGCCACCGTCAACTCGGACGTTATGCGGTTTACCAAAAGCTACGCCAGGCTGGCTTGGACGCTGACCTGGCCAAGCGCACCCTCGCCGACAACACCAGCGAGGACGACGAGTTGGAGCGGGCCCGGAGGGTGGCACAAAAGTACCTCGACCGCGCCACCGAGACCGACAACCGTCGTCGGCGGGCCAGAGTGTACAGTCTTCTGCAGCGTCGAGGTTTTGACGCCGGCCTAGCCCGGCAAGTGACGGAGGAGAAGGTAACCGAAATCGATGAATGACGAGCGCTAGATAACTGGTGGTCCCGGCCAGGCTCCGGATCCAGTCCCTCCTAGGCTCCCTATTTGTCGTTTATCAACCATCGCCTATCAATTCCCCGTCGCACCTTGTCAATCTATCGGAATGCCGCACATTTCACAGACAGGGAGGTGGTCGCTTCATGCCCACCCTTTTCGATATGCCCTGGTTGCTCCCAGCGGGTATGGCCGGCGTAGCCGTCCTGGCCGTAATCATTTACCACCTGATCACCGTCAACGGCTTGCGCGCCCGGCTCTGCCAAATCGAGCAAGACGCGGAGGAGCAATCCAAGCGCCTTGAGACCGAACGACGCGAATTACAGGTAGCCGCCCGCGAGGAGACCCTGAAGTTGCGTTCGCAACTGGAGCAGGAACTGCATCGTGAGCGGGCCGATCTTGAGAGAATGCGCCGGCGCCTCGAAGAGCGCGATGATAACCTGGACAAGCGCAAAAGCGAGCTTGAGCGCCAGACCCAGGATCTGACGCGCCGTGATAAGGACCTGACCGCCGCCGGCGACCGCATTGACGGGCTGGTAGTCGAGGCGCAGCAACGCCTCGAGCAAGTGGCGGAAATGACCCCCGACCAGGCTCGGGAGCAGCTCCTGGCCCAGGTCGAGGAAGAGTTCCGCCCTGACCTAGCCAAGCGCATCGTGGGCCTCGAAGAGGAACTCCACGAGGAAGGCGAACGCCGCGCTCGCAAGATCATTTCGCAGGCCATCCAGCGCTGCGCCGTGGACCAGACCGCCGAGACCACCGTCTCGGTCGTCCCCCTGCCCAGCGACGAGATCAAAGGCCGCATCATCGGTCGCGAGGGCCGCAACATCCGCGCCTTTGAGAAGCTCACCGGCGTGGACCTGATCGTCGACGACACCCCCGAGGCCGTAGTTATCTCCAGCTTCGACCCGGTGCGCCGCGAGGTAGCCCGCCTGGCTCTCGAGGAGCTTCTCACCGACGGCCGCATCCATCCGGGCCGTATCGAGGAGCTGGTCGACAAGTCGCAGCAAGCCGTCGACGAGATGATCCGGGAGGCCGGCGAGCACGCCACCTTCGAGACCGGCGTCACCGGCATGCATCCCGAACTAGTGCGCCTGCTGGGCAAGCTGCGCTTCCGCACCAGCTTCGGCCAGAACGTCCTGCGCCACTCCATCGAGGTCTCGCACCTCGCGGGGGCCATGTCCGGAGAAATCGGGGCGCGGGTCAACATCGCCCGCCGCGCCGGCCTCCTCCACGATCTGGGCAAGGCCATCGACTTCGAGCGTGAAGGCCCCCATGCCCTCATTGGTGCCGAGATCGCCACCAGCCGCGGCGAGAGCAAAGACGTGGTCGAGGCCTTCGTCTCCCACCACGACGACGAGCCGGTCAAATCGGTGGAGGGCGCCCTGGTGCAAGCCGCCGACGCCATCTCCGCCGCCCGCCCCGGCGCCCGCCGCGAGGCGCTCGAGTCGTACCTCAAGCGCCTGGATGAGCTGGAGAGGATCGCCAGCGAGTTTGAGGGCGTAGAGAAGAGCTTCGCTATCCAGGCCGGCCGTGAGATCCGCGTGATGGTCAAGCCGGAGCGCATCGACGACCTCGCCGCCCACCGCCTGGCCCGCGCCATGGCCTCCCGTATCGAGGGAGCCATGGACTACCCCGGCCAGATCCGGGTCACGGTAATCCGCGAGACCCGCGCCATCGAGTTCGCCAAGTAGCAGACCAGACAATCAGGAGGGGCCGGCTAGGCGGTCTGCGTACGCCGTGCGCGGCCACCCCGGCGGCCCCTCCCTCGGAGCCATACTTTGTGAGAATCCTCTTCCTCGGAGACATTGTCGGCCGTCCCGGTCGCCGTTGTGTAGCGGCCCTCCTGCCCGACTTGCTGGAGGAGTACCGCGTTGACTTCGCCATTGCCAACGCCGAAAACGCCGCCGCCGGCCTGGGCCTGACCGAGAAGATCGCCCGGGAGCTGCTAGACATGGGCCTTGACGTCCTCACCAGCGGCAACCACATCTGGCACCAGAAGGAGGCGCTCCAGTTCCTACCCCGCCTTCCGGAGGTCCTGCGCCCGGCCAACTACCCTCCCGCCGCCCCCGGTTACGGTTGGGGCGTCTACCGGGCCCACAACGGTGAGGATGTAGCGGTGGTAAACCTCCAGGGCCGCATCTTCATGGATCCCATGGATTGCCCCTTCCGGGGAGCCGACGCCATCCTCTCCGAGCTGCCCACCGTGGCCGCGACCGTGGTCGACTTCCACGCCGAGGCCACCTCAGAGAAGGCCGCCCTGGCTCGTTATCTCGACGGCCGCGTTACGGCCGTGATCGGCACCCATACCCACGTGCAGACCGCCGATGAGACCATCCTGGCCGGCGGCACCGCCTTCTTGAGCGATGTCGGGATGACCGGGCCCAGCGACTCAGTTATCGGCGTCATTCCGGAGACCAGCGTAGCGCGGTTCGTGACTGGAATCCCGGCCAAGTTTGAGGTGCCCAAGCGAGGGCCTTGTATATTGTCGGCCGTGATGATAGAATCTGGGCCAAATGGGGGCACTGCCCATGCCATCCAACGCATTATAAAACGGCTTTCTTCGGAGTAACGATGGACCCCAGCAATCACGTCCCAGAAGACGCCCACCCGCCGGTGGGTGTCCTCGCCGAACGCAGCAAGGGAGGCAAGCTTGTGAACGTGCTCAGGATCGGGGCACACTCCGACCCCAACAAGGTGGCCGGGGCGTTGGCTGGCACCATTCGCGAGCAGGGCCGGGCCGAGATGCAGACCATCGGCGCCGGTGCCCTGAACCAGGCCATCAAGTCCATCGCCATCGCCCGGGGCTTCCTCGCCCCCTCCGGCGTGGACCTGGTTTGCTATCCGGCCTTTGTGGATGTCGAGGTAGACGGTAACGAACGCACCGCCATCCGGCTGTTTGTGGCACCCAAGGGGCACTTTGAACCCAAGGGGCACTAAGCCGCGTAGTCTGGAGACAACGATGCCTGCCACCCGGTGTGGCAGGCATTTTCGTCTATCCGCGGGGGACATCATGCTTGGCCCCGCATCGCCCGCGGGGCCAAGCATGATGTCCCCCGATCAGTCAACTGCCGTCTTGACTGCCTTCCCAGCTGCCATTGTGCCTGCCTCTGTGCCCGCCGTTGTGCTTGTCGTCGCGCTTGTTGTCCTATGCCCCACCACCGCCTCTACCTCGCCGACAGCCGTCGTATGCCTGAGTTGGACGACACCTCCGTCCACCTCGTGGTCACCTCGCCCCCCTATTGGTGCATCAAGGACTATGCCCATCCCGGCCAGATCGGCTACGAGCAACCCTACGAGGACTACCTCGCCGACCTACGCCAGGTCCTCTCCGAGTGCTTCCGCGTGCTGCATCCTGGCTGCCGCGCGGCGGTGAACATCGGCGACCAATACCTGCGCGCCACCGAGCACGGCCGCTACCGCGTCCAGCCCCTCCCCGCCGACCTGATCGGGATCGGGCAGGAGCTGGGCTACGACTTCATGGGGCAGATCATCTGGCGCAAGGTCTCCACCACCCACACCTCCGGCGGCGGCCAGTGGATGGGCTCCACCTACTACCCCCGCGACGGCCAGATCACCTACGAGCACGAGTACATCCTGCTCTTCCGCAAGCTCGGCACTCCTCCGAAGCCCTCCGCCGAACAGAAGGAGCGCAGCCGCCTATCTAAGGAGGACCGCTCCCGCTGGTTCCGCGGCATCTGGGACGACCTCCCCCCCGCCCGCCAGCAGTCCCACGTCGCCATGTTCCCGCTAGACCTCCCCCGCCGCCTGATCCTCATGTACTCCTTCCACGGCGAGACCATCCTCGACCCCTTCGCCGGCAGCGGTACCACCCTCGCCGCCGCCGAACAGGAGGGCCGCAACTCGGTGGGCTACGAGCTAAACCCCGATTTCGAGCGCATAATCAAGGAAAAGGTGCAATCCAGCCAGACGGGCGAGGGCTTCAGCCTGGAGGTAGCGAGACGGATTGACTGAGGGGAGGGAGAGTGCTATCATTGATAGTGATGGGGGGGCCTGCGACCTACTCGCCCTGGCCGAGGCCTATAACGCCAACCTGATCACCGCCGACCGCCGCCTCTGCGAGCAGGTGCCGGTGGTGGAGATGTTTCTGAAGTAGGGGGCCCGCCGGCCTGAGTTGTCAAAGATCGCCACGGCCACGCCCCGAGGGACCTGCCTACGTCTGCCGGGGCCGAGAGGGGTGGCGTCTCGGCGCCGGGGGAGGAGCTGGAGGGGGCGAGAGTTTCGTCCCCTACTCCCCATCCCGCCGGGGAGGGGAGGTTGATGGCGTTGAGTGGAAGGTCGGAGGACCTTCAGTCGGAGCCGGGGCCCGGCGCAGAGCGTCCGGGGTGGCTGCGGAGCAGCCGGTTAGCACGGTGGGCACCAAGAAGCAGGCGCCGGGTTGATAGATGGTCTGCACGTACGTCTGGTTAACGGCCGCATTATAGCAGATATGTTCTAGATGTCAAGGGGTTTGGGGAAAAAAGGGGAGAGAACCTCACCCCCCTGCCCCCTCTCCCGCGCCTGCGGCTTGGGAGAGGGGGAGGAGAGGCGGAACCTCACCCGGGCGCACGCCGTGCGTGTGCTTGGCCCCCTGCCGCGCCTGCGGCTTGGGAGAGGGGGAGGAGAGACGGGAACCTCACCGCTGCGCACGCCGTGCATGTGCTTGGCCCCCTCTCCTGCGCCTGCGGCTGGGGAGAGGGGGAGGCGGAACGGTCGGGGAACGGCTGACTTTCGTGTCAAGTTTGAGAGGGCCGGTTGGCTTCTCAGGGAAGGCCGCTGGGTGGCGGAGTCCGCCTCATCCCCGGCGCGGGGTTGCGCCGGACCCTCTTTTCGCGCCTGCGCTGAGAAGAGGGTGGAGAAGCAGCCGGTGCCACCCCGGTACAAGCGGAGAAGTTTGCGCTACCCGGAAGGAGTTCCGTCCGGGGGGCGGCTGATCTGACTGTGTGCCCTAACCCCGTTGAGACCTACGTCCAGGAACTGTGGGACTTGCACCTGTCTGGCGGGCCGTACTGGCGGTGGAGATGTTTCTGAGGCGCGAGGCGCGTCGCACCCGTTTCGAGCGATCATCGAGGCGAGGACGGATTCGTCGTAGAGAATACGATGGATTATTTACGGCATCGCCGTAGTGAGCAGCAGGACTCAATTCTCCCACGGCGAAAGGAACTGATGCCAAGGGATAGCAAATGCGCGGCATCGGGACGACGGTGCAAGGGAGCGATAGGCCCATGTGGAGACGGAGAACCGTCTTGGTCGTCTCACTGGCGGCGCGGGGCGGCGAGTCCAGGAGGTAATATGATGAACGCCAGGCAGTTCCGCATCCTGATCGTGCTGACGGTGGTATCTGGTTTTCTGGGGGGCGCAGTCTCTAACCTGCTGCTGCGCGGCGCTCCGGCTACGGCCCAGACGGCGGGGGTCGGGGTCCAGGAGGTGGTCAGGGCCAAGAGCTTTGAGTTGGTAGACGCTCAAGGCAAGCTGCGGGCTATGCTGACCCTCGGTCCCAACGACAGCCCTGGCCTCGTACTGAGCGACGCCACTGGGAAAGGGCGGGCCATGCTGGTGATCCTCGCCGACGGCAGCCCCGCCCTGATGCTGAACGATGCCGCCGGTAGGGGGAGGGCCACGCTCAGCGTCGAGCCTGACGACAGCCCTGTCCTGGCACTTCTCGACGCCGCGGCCAAGACGCGCACGCAACTGAGCCTGCTTGCCGATGGTAGCCCAGTCCTGGGGCTATATGATGCCGCCGGCAAGGAGCGGGCGGAACTGGGCCTCGATGCCGACGGCAGCCCTAACCTGGTGCTGGCCGACGCCGCCGGAGAAACGCGAGTGGGCCTGGGCGCCCCCGCCGAAGGCCCCGGCCTAGCGCTGACCGATACTGGGGGCCAGAAGCGGATCCTGCTGGGCATCACGCCCGACGACAGCCCTAACCTGCTGATGGCCGATGCCGCCGGGAAGCCCCGAGCGAGCCTGTTCCTCCGTGCCGACGGCAACCCGAGTTTGTGCCTGGACGATGCCGCCGGCGAGACGCGGGCGGCCCTGGACACGACTGCTGACGGCAGCCCCGGGTTGGCGCTATACGATGCCGGCGGTCACGGACGGGTCTTGGTGAGACTACTACCCGACGATCCATTCCTTGCGCTGTCCGATGGTGAAGGGAAGCCAAGGGTGATGCTCCATGCTGAAAAGGGGCTGAATCTGTACGCTCCCGCCGACCGCGGCCAATTGGTGCTAAGCGCTGAAGCCGAGTCCCTCGGGCTGTCGCTGCTGGACGGCGAAGGTGGTCCGCGCGCCAGCCTCTGCATGATGAAGGACGTGCCAAGTCTCAACCTCTGGGACGCGAAGGGCAAGAGCAGCGCGCTGTTGGCGGTGTCCCAGGCGGGCAGTCCTGGTCTCAAGCTCTATGATGCCGAAGGTCAGGGTCGGGCCAGACTCGGGCTGGCTCAAGGCCAGCCGCTGCTTGTCTTCTGGGGGGCCGACGGCAAGGTGAGCTATGGTGCGCCTTGAGCTGGCTCACTGCGAGCGGCTTGTCGGCCACGCGACGACCGAACACCCGGAGTCAACCGTCACCCTATTCAAGGCCAACGGTGATGTCCTCTGGCAGGCACCGTGAAGACGGGGTAGCCCGGCGCGGTAGGACCTGGCCGCACAAGTCGCGGCGCCTTGCTAGGAGGATGGCTATGAGATACCTGCGGACTTTGCTCCAGGACAACTTCCCCTTGGAGTTCCTGGCGGCGCTGTGGCCGAAGATATGGAGTCCGGCCAGCACCATGTGGTCCGACCTCCCCGTGTTCGAACTGGAGGACGAGTGTTTCCTACGGTACTGTGAGCCGTGCGAAAGGAGCCTTCGCGCCCTGTATCTGGGGCGCTCAAGCAGACTAGCCCCAAGAGAGAGTGACAGCTATTACCGCGCCATCCGGGAGCTGGGCGAGGCGCCACTGATCCTCCTTCGTGTCCGGTGGCGCCGGTACAGTCTGATCCATGAGGCCACTCACCATAGCAATATCGATCGCGACTTCCTGGACCGCAAGCGAGACGAGTCCCACGCCTTTCTTTCGGAGATACTGGCATATCGTTGGGACACTCCCAGGGGCACGCTGAAGGACTACCTGTGCGCTGCAAGAGAACTCAGTGACGGGAGGATGCAAAGGGTTCTCTGGAGTGCGGTGGCGGGGCGGGATGGGCGCGTTGTGCCCGATTTCAGAGCAAGATGTGAGATTGTCGATAAAGTGGCGGAAGCCTGGGATCCGTCCTGCACGGAATAGGGGGCAGCGTTGCACAGACCCCGCATTCTCCGACGCGGTGCACCACCACACCACCCACCCCTCGGGCGCGATGAATCGCGCCCCTACATGCTCGTCGTTTCCCCGGCTATTGACGACCTCCCCCTCCTCCCGGCATAATAGTCTTCACGCCGCTGAACCGGAGGCCCCCGATGAAAGTCCAGTACGAAGAGATGCTGCCCCATGAATTTGAGGCCGCTCTGGCCGCGTTTCCGGTGGCCTATGTGCCGGTGGGGTCGCTGGAGTGGCATGGGCAGCACCTGGCGCTGGGGAATGATGCGCTCAAGGCGCACGGGATTCTGGTGCGCACCGCGCAGAAATATGGCGGGGTGGTGCTGCCGCCGACCTACTGGGGGCATATGGCGCCGTGGAAGCCGGGGTGCCATCCGGGTCTGACGCAAGAGACCGTGGATCGGCTGTATACCGAGATCTATACCGGGCTGGTGACGGCGGGGTTCCGCGTGGTCATCGGCGTGACCGGACATGACGTGGAGCCGCAGGTGGCCTCGCTGCAACAAGGGGTGGACGCCCTAGCCGCCGAGGGGAAGGCCGTGGGATGGGCGATGACGGAGGGCGAGCGGGTGGAGGAAGAGCCGCTGGGCGGGATGGACCACGCCGCGCATTGGGAGACCTCCCTCCTCATGGCCCTGCGGCCGGAACTGGTGGAGATGGAGCGCATCGCCGAGGAGAACCTGGACACCCAGGAGGGCCAGAACGCGGCGGGCATCTGGGGCCGCGACCCGCGGGTGCATGCCTCGGCGGAGCTCGGCGAGAGGGCGATTGAGCTCATGGCGGACCGGATCGGGGCGAAGGCGCGGGAGCTACTGGAGAGCCTCACCCCCTAACCCCCTCTCCTTGCAGGAGAGGGGGAACAGAGTTAGAACAAGCGCCGCAGGGCGCATCTAGGAGGGGTACCCATGTCTGATATGAGCGGCGAGTACTGCATCGAGCTGCAGCAGTGCAAGAAGGTAGCGGTGGCCTATTCGGGGGGGTTGGATTCGGCGCTGGCGCTGAAGCTGCTGCCGGATAAGTACGGGGCAGAGGAAGTGCTGGCGGTCACCTGCGACGTCGGGCTGACCGAGGCCGAGCTGGAGGACTGCCGCGTTAAGGCCGACCTGTGCAACGTGCCCTGGACGCTGATGGAGGCCGAGGAGGAGTTCGTCAACGACTTCATCACCAAGGCCATCTACGCCAACTCGAACTACGAGGGCTACCCGGTGGCCACTTCCATGACCCGGCAGCTTATCGCGCGGCGAGTGGCGGAGTGGGCCGTGGAGCAGGGCTGCGACGCGATCTGCGAGGGCTCGACCGGCAAGGGCAATGACCAATACCGGATGGCCAACGTCTTCGGGATGTTCGCGCCGGACCTGAAGGTGATCGTGCCCGTGCGGGACTTCAACTTCACCCGCCAGGAGGAGAAGGTGCTCTCGGGCGAGTACGGCATCCCCTACAACCCCGGCATCGGCGACGACCGGACAATGTGGTGCCGCTCGATTGGGTCGGGCGAGGTGGACAACCTGCAGATGCGCATCGCCCAGGAGGACTACATGTGGTGGCGCTACCCGGAGAATGCGCCGGATAAGGCCACGGAGATCGAGATCGAGTTCCAGGCGGGCCTGCCGGTGCGGGTGAGCAGCGAGGGCGAGACCGTAACCGGCCTGGGGGCGATTATCCACTACCTCAACTGGGTGGGCGGGGAGAACGCCATCGGGAAGATCGACATGTTCGAGGACGGGATGATCGGGCTCAAGTCACGGGAGGCCTACGAGGCCCCGGGGGCGACAATCATCCTGAACCTGCACCAGGACATGGAGCAGCTCTGCCTGACCAAGGAGCAGATCCAGTTCAAGCCGCAGGTGGAGCGCCAGTGGGCGTACATGGTCTACCACGGCGGCTGGTTCCACCCGATCACGCAGGACTGCGCGGCCTTCTGCGAGTCCAGCCAGTGGGCGGTCAACGGGGTCTACCGGGTGCTGCTGTACAAGGGGAATGTGGACATCATCGGCCGGGAGAGTAGCACGGGCCTGTTCGCGCCGGAGCTGCGGAGCCTGGCGACGGCGGGCTGGGACCAGCGCGAGAGCGGCCCGGCGACGAAGATACATGGGATGCAGTACAAGATCCTGGCGAAGCGAGGGCTGAATCTGGACTGAGGGCAGGCAGCAGCCAGACGAAGAAACGAAGAGAGCCCACCCCGTGAGGGGTGGGCTCTTTGGTTTGGTGCGCTGCTCTGCTCGAGTGGGATGGCGGGTCACGCCGCAAAGAGCACTGTCTATTGGATCTGGAACTCCTGAATGCTGTTTCTGAAACCGGGAGCCAGCTTCCAGCAGAACGCTCGCGAGAAGGTGGAGGTGGCTATCCACGGCTGCTCTGCCAGCAGGCGCCGGAACGCTGTTTGCGCGCTACCACCGAAGGCGATGCCGAGGACCTGGAGGTTCTCAACCTCCGGTTCGGCAGACTCTGACCCAGGTTCGTGGGTGAATCCCTCATCGGTCACGAATACGTACGGAGTCGGCTCCGCCTTGTCGATCATTTGATGCACGCGGGCGTAGTGCCACGCGCTAGACCGCGAGTGCTCCTCCCAGTCCTCCTCACCGGAGGGACCAGCCTTCCAGCAGGCCTCGCAGACTGCAGCGGCATTGAGGGGCCGAAGGTTGTCGCACTCGACGCAGTAGCCGGGCGCTTCTCGCCATTTGTCGTCTTTGCAGCCCATGGTCAGAGCCTCGCGGTGCGTTCCAGCACGCCGAACTCGTCGCGATGCGCACCGTGCTCGGTGGCAAGATTGTAGAGCCCCTCAAGTTGATGGTATCGGCGGAAGACGAATTTGTGGCGGTACTGACTAAGCGGAGCCTGTTCGAGGAGCCGCTGGAAGAGGTGCTCTTCCTCGTCGCCTGGCGCAACCACGAATAGGCGCGCCGGAAACCTCGCGGGGATCTTGAGCAGCCGATCCATCCCGTCCCGCACCCGAGTGGTATGTTCAACCTCGAAGGCGTAGACCGGGAAGAGTCCGTCGTCGTCTTCGTCGAACCACAGTACATCTATCTGCCTGATGCGGGAGAGATTGCGGCTCGGGAACACCGAGGCACAGTCGCGAACACTCACCAACTGCCCCAGCTTCTCCCCTTGGAAGGACCGCATGGTCTGGTCAGTTGCCGGAACGAAGGTCTCGTATCCGTAGAGCCTTCCCAACGACACGAGCATCCCCTGCGCTATGGAATGGTTGATCTCCTCGTCTGCGCCGTCAATGCTCTGCGCCTGCGGCGTGGGGACCGTAGTCTCGACCAGACGGTACACTCCGCTGCGCGCTGGGGGTACCGGCTCGAACATGGAGTATTGCCGCACTACGCGGCGAATAGTGTCACGCCAGGTGGGGTTGGTGGCCGTCTTCTCGTGGCCCGCAACGCGTTCGTTGATGTCGCGCAGGTGAGCCTCACCGCCGAGGTCCCGCAGGGCCTCGGCGACTACGTCCTTCCAGGTGGGTTGGGTCGGCTGCATGCCTCTCACTCTTTCCACGCGGAGATGACGTGCGTCGGATAAGGACTGGTGGGTACGGGCTGGCGACTGACGATGCGGGTATACACGATCTCTCGGTGCGTGTCAACCGGCCGGCCAGCTCCGATGCTTCCGAGCTTCTCTGCTCGGCCAGGACCCCAACCACAAAGAGACCATCCCCTATCGAGGTGGTCTCTTTCCCTGTCAGCGCAGGGGCAGGCGGCGGGGGTGCGGGGAGAAGGCGTTCGGGGGCGCTAAGAGGGATTGGGGGGCGGGTCGGAGGAGGGTGTTGGGTCCGATAGTCGGCAGAACCAGGAGGTAACAGTGCTCAGGAATCCTACCCGGCACGCTTTCCGTGCCCTGCGACTGCTGTTCGTGATCGGCCTGACTCTACTGGCGGCGGCCCTATGGGCAGCGCCGCGCAATGTCATCCTGATGGTCGGGGATGGCATGGGATCGGATATCGTAGCGGCCGCCGGCGCCTACCAGTACGGCGCCCGCTACCACACCTTCGGAGGCGACCAGCGTCTCGTGCTGGAGACTCTCACGGGCCGGTACTATACCACCACCCATTCGACCAACGGCGCTGGCTATGACTTCACCTGGGAGGACGGCTCCCCGGAATACCCGAAGAAGAATGCTACCGATAGCGCCGCCGCCGCTACGGCCCTGGCCACCGGCGTGAAGACCTACAACGGAGCCATCAATATGGACGATCAGAGGCGTCCGCTGGTCGCCATTACCGCCCTGGCCCGACAGAGCGGATTGAAGATCGGGGTGGTCGCTAGCGTCCGGTTCTACGATGCCACTCCGGCCTGTTTCGCCGCCCATAACGTCAATCGCGGCAACGCAACGGCGATCACCCATGAGATGCTCATGGTCACCCAGCCGGACGTGCTGATGGGCGCGGGCGACCCCGACAGTGCCCCCGCCGACCATGACACCGGCTACCTGAACCAAGTGCAGCCGACCGCCGCCGGCCAACTCCCCACGGTCGCCTGGGGCACCGACGGCGGGTGGGGTGGCCACACCAATCGCCTGGTCCCCCTCTACTGCCAGGGCAAGGGCAGCGAAGCCTTCGCCAACTACGCGTTTCGGGTCCGCGACTTCGAGCACGGCCTGGTCAGCGTGGTAGACAACACGGCGGTCTTCCAGGTGATGAAACGGGCCCTGCCGGTGGAGAGTCTCGTGGTGGCGAACTAGGGGGGCCGTGGGCGTTGAACCCCGGCAACCTGGAGCGTCTACCATCGGCGCCGGCGGAGGTGCTCTCCAAACACGCTCTTAGGCTTGCGGGTCAATCGCCGTCGAGACCGACTCGGCCAGGATTTCCTCGGCCGTTACCTCTCTCCCCAGCCGATCCGACAGGTAGATGCCCTCGCTGACCAGCATGGTCTGGAGGGCTAGCTTGGCGGTCGGGAGGAGCGGAACGCGGCCCTGGAGAGCGGCTACCCAGTGCTGCTGGCTGGAGTCGTAGGCGTCGGCGTTCTCGCCCAGCTTGTGCAGGCGGAACTTGGCGTTATCCAGGTCGAAGGTGGCATCCATGTTCATGTCCTCCACCGTGGTGAAGAAGCCGAACGGCTCCAGGCGAATCCCGCCCTGCGAACCCACGATGCTGCTGCCCTCGAAGCCCCCCAGGTAGATGGCCCAGGCCTCGACGATGTCCAGGGTCGCCCCGCCGGCGAACTTGACGAAGCCCAGGCCCAGCTCCTCCACGTCGTAGCCGCTGAACTCGCGGCGGGCGGCGTTCATGTCCAGCTCCTGGTAGGTCTTGCCGCTGAGGCGCTCGACCTGGGGCATGTCCAGGAGGTAAAGCATCTGGGAGATGTGGTAGACCCCCATGTCGTACATGGCCCCGCCAGCGGCGACGGCCTTCTGCACGAACTGCTCGCGCCCGTAGCCATCCACGAAGGGGCGCCCGCGGCGCCGGAAACCGGTGGAACGGGCGTGGTAGACACGGCCCAGGCGACCAGCGTCGATCAGGGTCTTGGCGGCCTTGGTCTCCATAGTGTAGAGCGTGGAGAGCTGGATGTGCAGCATTTTGCCGGTCTCTTGCGCGGTCTCCATCATGGTCACGGCATCGCGGTAGGAGCCGGCCATCGGTTTCTCGCAGTAGACGTGCTTGTCCGCCCGCAGTGCGGCGACGGTCATGGGCATGTGCAGGTTGTTGTGCAAGCAGACGTCCACGGCGTCAATATCGTCGCGGGCGAGCAGCTCCTGGTGGTCGGTGCAGGTGAACTCGGCGCCGTACTGCTCGGCCACCTCCGCCAGGTCGGTGGAGTGAGCGTCGCACAAAGCGACAACCTGCGCGTCGGGGACATTGGTGGCGTAGTCCTGCAAGTGAGATTTGGCGATCTGGCCGACGCCGATGATGCCGATGCGGGTTTTGCTCATGGTGAGGGGCCTTCCGTTGTGGGGTTGGGTCAAGGGTTGCGTCCGGTAGCGCAGTTCTCCGCTCCCCGTCCGACATGCATGCGGTGGGGAGGGCGGGCTAGAAAGCCCGCCCCACGCGGACGGGTCTACAGCGCCCACCTCGCCAGGACCCGCCGCACCTCCGCCAATTGCCAGGCGACCTCGGCGTATTCGTTCTTCGCCGAGTGGTGCTCGATGCCCCAGTGTCCCTGGTAGCCGGCGTCGCGGAGCATCGTCATCTTCTCCTCCAGACAGGTGTCCACGACGTTGGCGGCAACGTGCGTGTGCATGGCCCACGGCGCCACCGAGGCGTCGCCGGCGTCGGGGTCCTCGGCCCAATTGGTGAAGTGCAGCAGGTAGCCGAAAGCCGGATGGTCTACGGCCTCGCGCAGGCGGGCCATGTTCTCCTGCGACCGCGCCGGGCCGTAGTGGTTCTCCGGACCGACGCGGAAACCGTGGTCGCCGGCGAACTGGGCGTACTCCCGGAAGCGCGCCACGGTGTGGTCGAACTGCTCGTCAGTCATCTCCAGCTCGCGGCCCCCCATATCAATACGGACCGTCTGGGCGCCCAGGGTCACCGCCGCCCGCAGGTGGGCCAGGGAGTTCTGGTACTGCTTCTCCCGCAGGGCCGGATCATCGTCCCAGACCTGGCACTGATCGCAGCACAGGTTGGCCATCCCCATCTCCTTCTCGTCCATCTCCTCCCGCACCTTGCGGATGAAGTCCTCCTCGACGGTGGGCAAGAAGCCGTTCCAGATATCGGCCATGTCCACGCGATAGCGGAACTTGCAGGTCTCCAGGTAGCCGAAAACGTCCATCTTCCCGGCGCCGCGCAAGCCGTGGAAGGCGTAAGAGGCAATCGAGATGTTCATGGGTTAGACCTCACACTTCAGATCCTAGACTTCAGACGGGGGGCGGTTCGGGGGAAGGGGGGAGGATTCCTTCTCAGGCGCGAACGGCCACCTCTCGCCTCCCCAGCCCTAATCCCGGTTTACCCGCCACAACCTCACCGGAGCCTCGAAGCCCCTTAGCTCTACCTCGCCCAGGTCCTCCCAGGCGACGGGTTCCGTCAGGTCCTGCCGGGTCTGCTCGCTTAGCACTACCTCTCCCGGGCCGGCTACCGACTGGATGCGGAAGGCGCGATTGACCTCCTGGCCGATCACCGTGTACTCGAGGCGCTGCTCGGAGCCGACCTCGCCGGCCACCACCTCGCCGCTGTTCAAGCCGATGCCCAGCCCTAGTTGGGGCCGGCCCTGGGCGGCGCGGCGGCGGTTGAGGACGGCTACCGCCTCCTGCATCCCCAGGGCGCAGCGCAACGCTCGCTGCGGATGGTCGGACTGCGGCAGGGGCGCGCCGAAGACTGCCATGATTCCGTCGCCCAGGAATTTGTCCAGCGTCCCCTGGTGCTGCAGAATCGCCTCCACCATCACCTCAAAGTACTGGTTGAGAGTGGCGATGACCTCCATCGGCGGCCAGCCCTCGCATTGGCGGGTGAAGCCGCGGACGTCAGCAAAAAGCACGGTGGCCTCCACCTTCTTCCCGCCCAGGTTGACGGCCTCGGGGTCGGCCATGATGCGCCGGGCCACTTGCTCGCTCAGGTGCCGGACCAGCGCGCCCTTAAGTTGCTCTCGCTCCCGCAGGCCCCGGGCCATGTCGTTGAAGGTCTCCGCCAGTTGTTGGAACTCATCCCCGGTACGTATCTCGGCGCGCGCCTCGTAGTCGCCCTCGCCTACCGCCTGCACGCGCTCGGTCAGGTGCGAGAGCGGCCGGGTCACGCGGCGCGCCAGGGCCGCCCCCACCACCCACGAGACCACCAGGCCCAGCAGCAGGGCCTCCGCCGTGCCCAGCTTGAGTCGCCAGGTCAGCGCCCGCACCGTCTCCAAGGAGGCGTCCACGCCCACGATCCCCACCTGACGCCCGCCGCGGTCCCGTAGGGGAGCGTAGGCGGAGAGCCAGTCGCCCCATTCGTCCACCGCGGCCTGGCGCTCGGCGGTCGGCACCCCTTCGCGCAGGGCACGGAGCATCTCGGGCGTAGGGCGGTCAAAGAGGTCGCCCGGCCCGGGGGCGGGGAAGGGCGGGGCGGAGGAGAAGTCCAGTTCCATACTGCCGGGGGGATAGGAGTCCACCACAAAGTGGACCTCCTGGCCCTGCAGCCGCATGGTGTACAGGTCGGAGACGCGGTTGAGCCGATTGGCGCGGCGCAGTAACTGCAGTTGCTGTTGGAGCCGCCGGTAAGTCTCGGTATCGGCATCCGCGGCCGTCCGCACCCGCTCGTGAGCCTCCACGTCCAGGGCGACCGTGGAGCTCTCGGCCACGGCCAGGAGCTTGTGCCGGAACTCGCCCAACAGCGCTCCCCGCGCGAGGGCATAATAGAAGGCTGCTCCACACAGCACCAGGCCGCTGGTGAGCACCACCAGCGCCATGGTAAGCTTGATCTGGAATCTACGGCCTCGCAAGGGATATTCCATATCGATGAGGCTTCGCGGCGCCGGCGCGTTTGCCGACGCCCGCGGCGTGGTACATTGAGAGCAGAGGACCTGCCCGCCCCCTTCACGTCAGCAGGAGACTCTCTACGCCATGCGCCTTGTTCTCTGCAGCGTGACCCTAGCCCTGCTTGCCTGCGCCGCCCGCGCCGGTGACAACGTACCGGGGCCGGGGGAGATCGGCGTCTACGGACAGGTCGTTTCCGTCGATACCGTCCGCGGCACCTTCACCCTGAACGTGTCCCAGTTCCGTACGCCCGGAGGGAAGGCCTGCCTGAACCCGCCCAAGCCCAAGGTGGTGAAGGTAGGGGCGCAAGCGGTGATGAGCTTCCTGGGCGAGGCTCCCGGTGGACGCGGCCCGGTAGCGTCCGACTGCCGGGTGGGACGGAGAGCGTACGCGGTGGGCGTGGACAGCGGAGCCGGGTCGGTACTGACCGCCCGCTGGGTGGCCCTGGGGACCCCCTCCGCCCCACCAGCAGTGCCGCCCGCCGTGGCGGGTCAATCCGCCCCCACCCAGCAGTCACCGGCTCCCGCCGCCTCGAGGCGGCAGGGACGCGACTTCCGCTCGCCCTGGTTTCTCTCCGGCGTGGCTCTACTGGCGCTGTCAGCGCTTGGCGGGATCCTCCTCGCCCGGCGGTACCTGCACTGGTAGATCCCTGATCTTACCGGGGACGGGCCGGATGGGACCCGTCTCGCGCGCAAACGACGCGCGCAAGCCACCCATGCGGCCCCTCCACGAGGCTCCCAACACGCCCGGACTCACTTGCCCCTTCTCCTCGCCGCAAGAATATGTTAAGCTAACCAACAGTGCCAACTATGAATCCTCGAGGGAGGGGATTTCTATGGTGTTCCTGGCTCGTTTGGCGATCCTGCTGGCCGTAGTGTCGCTGATTCTGGGTACGGTGAGCCGCTACTTGGAGATAGACTTGCTGCCCATCGGCGCGCCCCTGACCTGGCTACGCCTGGCCGGGGTCCTGCTGCTATTCGCCCTCGCCCTGCTGCTGGACCAGGTCCTGACGCACCTGCAAACCAAGGACTAGGGCCGGCGCCGTCTCCCGCCCAGCGCACCAAAAAGGGGACCAATGCGTTCCCCCTCGGGGGGCATTCGTCCCCGGTGCTTCCCTGCCGTTCCGCCGTTGCCCTACTTCTTCCTCCGCCGCAGTCTCGCCACCGCCCCGACCAGCCCCAACCCCACCAGGATCAGCGTCCCCGGCTCCGGCACCCGCGAGTCGTCCAGCGTGGCGAAGAGGGCGTAGTTGCCCGTATCCGTGCTGCCATCGCGCACTTGCAGGTAGTAGGTCCCGTCCTGCTGCAGTAGGTAGTTGAGCAGGATCGAGTCGCCGCTGTACACGGTGCCCCCGTTGAAGGTATTGCCGCTGAAGTAGATGTCGTCGTTGCTGAACAGCACCGTGCTTCCGTCGGGGGCGTAGAGGGTCAGGAGCGAGTCAATCGAGTCGACGAAGCGCACCTGGCTGATAGTATTGGCCGTGAACATCTCGTTGCGCTGGCCGGTGAAACTGTAGTAGTCGTACTCGCCGGCGGCGCTGAGGCTACCGTACCCGGCGAAGCCGTATACGTCAGAGATAGGCAGGTAACCGAAGGGCAGCGCCAGGGCGGTGCCTACCGTATCGTGCGCCCCGACCGGCTCGTAGTAGTTGGTCCCCGGGCTGGCGGTCAGACCGTCGGCGTACTCCAGTTTCGCCAGCTCCAGGGTGCTGAAGGTGCGCAAGGTTTCCCGGCCCGCCTCCCCCAGACCGGTCGGACCGGTGGCCATGATGTGCTCATTCTGCCAGCCCTGGGTGTTGGAGTAGGTGGTGGGGTCGATGCGGCGGTCGCCGTAGGCATCGGGGTGCTGCAGGCCCAGGTTGTGCCCTAGCTCGTGGGCCGCCGTCCCCGCCAGGGCGGTGGTGAGCTGGGCGATCTGCTGATCGCGGTTGACCGAGCCGCTGAACTCGTTGATGGTGAAGTCGAAGTTCGTGGAGTAGATGCTGGCGGAGTCGTTCAGGTTGAGGTTGAGCCAGTCAATCTCCTGTGCCTGGCCGAGCAGGCCGCGGTTAGTAGTGCTGACGCCGAAGTGGATGCTCTCGTAGTCTCCGGTGGGCAGTGTATCCGTGAAGGAGATGTCGAAGCCCGAATAGATGGTGTTGCACTGACCCTGGATGGTGCTCTTGATCAACGTCTGCTCGAGGGCGGTGAAGGGGTCGACGGTGGCGTAAGCGGCCAGTTCACTCAGGCGCGTGGAGAAACCGGTGTAGTCGAGCCAGACGGAGATGCTGGCCTGGGTGCTGAGGGTGACCCAAACCAGACTGCAGGCGACGAGTATCCAATAGGGCTTACGAACGCGCATGAGGCACTGCTCTCCTGGAGGCGCCCGGTCTGCCTCCTCCCCTCGGAATGTCGGGGCCATTGTAGGCACGACGGTGTCGGGTGTCAACACACGGCCTGCGCCGGGGTGCGGTCCCTATTTGTCGGCGATCGGCCGACGACGGCTCGGACACAGGTCTGGAGACCTGTGCCACTAGGGCCGCCCCGGCGGCTAACCTGCCGGGGGGAGGGCGGGGCCGCATACGAGTGGCCGTCCCTCAATTGCTCGGCGGTTGCGCCTTTAGGCCGCCGAGGCCGAGTGCCCGGCGGTTAGACGATAGGTTACCCAGCGATGCAGGCGAAAAGCCCACAAAATAAGCGCAGTGGCGGGCGGTTGCGGCCCCTGGTGGCCGCCCTCGCTGCCTGCCCCGGCCCCCGCCTGGATCAGTTTGCGCAAGTTGTGCCCGATGCAGGTCAGCGACCACTCCGCCTGCGCCCCACTTGTGCCTCGCAACAGGAACCGGCGCAGGCCCCAGTTGTGCTTGAAGCGGCCGAAAACCGGTTCCACAATCTGCTTGCGCTGAGCGTACATCGCCTGCCCCGCCTCGCTGGCCATCCGACGCTCCAGCCGCCCCCGCGCCGAGTCGGCCAGCGGTACATGCACTTCCTTCTTCCCGCACCGGGCCCGGCAGGCCGCAGCCTGCGGACAGCTCCGGCACTGGTGGGTCCGATAGATTTGCCGGCCCTCCCGCACCCGACAGGGGCGCAGCCACTGGCCGGCCGGACAGCGGTAGGCCCCCGCGGCCTCCACCCACTCCAACTCGGCGGCGCCGCTGGCCCGGCGCGGCAGGTACAACCGCGTTCCGGTCGCCTCCAGCCGGGCTACATCCACCTCGGTCAGGTACCCGCCGTCGGCGCTCACGGCTTGCGGCGGCTGCCCGCAGTTGTCCTGCACTTGCTGGGCCAGCGGCCCCAGCAGCCCCTGGTCCGCCGGTTCGGTCCGCACCTGTTGCGCCACGATCACCGGGTGGTCGGCGTCCACCGCGAGCTGAGCGTTGTAGGCCGGGATGAGGCCCTCGCTGCTGTGCATGAAGCCGGCTTCCTCCGTCGCCGCGGCGGGCATAGAGGCGGGCTCCCCGGGCGGCTCCTCGGGCAAATCGCCGTCGGCTACTTTCGCCTCGGCCAGCGCCTGGCGCAACTCGGCCAGCGCCGAGGCCAGCCCCGCTTTGCTGCGGTTGGCCCGCAGCTTGGTGCCGTCGATCGCGACGTGCGCGAGGCTCACCAACCCCGCCGCCTGGCACAGGCCGACGGTCTGCTCGAACAAGCTATCGAAGTCAGCGGCATGGCGCTGGCGGAAGCGGCACAAGGTGCGAAAGTCCGGCCGCAGGCCGTGGGCCAGGAACTTGAAAGCGTCATCGCGCTGACAGGCCCGGTCTAGCTGTCGACTGCTGCGCAGGCCCAGGCAGCAGCCATAGACCCAGACTTTGAACAGCACGCGCGGCGGGAAGGCCGGGTGGCCGACTCACGCATAAGCGGCGTCCAGGGCGGCAAAGTCCAACTGGTCGACGGCGGCGTCGAACGCCAGTAACTCGGGGGCGGCGACGACGACCTGGCGTAAGCTGAAATACGCCATTTGATACTGGTCCCGGTCGGGCAGATCGAAGAAGCGTCCGTCACTGATCATGCCCTCTATTTCGCCAGCCACCGCCGCGTACCCTGTTAGAACCAGGCCAAGGGCCGAATTGTGGGACGACCACTACATGCCGCCCCCCCTGCAACTACCGTCTGCCTTCCCTTTCCCGCCTCTCCCCGCGCGCCGGGTAAGGCTCCCCGCCGTTTACCCCGCCGGCACCAGCAGCACCAGCATCCGCGGGACGCCCTGCTCGCCGCCGGGCCAGGGGCGGCCGTACTGGAAGTGGACCACCACCTGGCCCTCGTGCATCGTACGGAAGACCCAGCGGTGGCTGCCGCCGGCACCGGGCAAGACCCGGCCGGGGCGGGGATGGTAGCGGTCTACCAGCTTGCGCAGGGCCGTGGCCGGGTTCCACCAGGACCGCCAGCCAAAGCCGGTGGTGGGATTCTCCGGCAGGACCACGGTCACCAGTTCGTTCACATCCACCACATGGTTGGGGACGAAGTCGGCTTGGGTGAGCTTGACCGGCTGCTTGTGCGAACCCCCCGTGCCGCCCGCCTGGCCGACGATGTGCACGTGCAGGCTGCGAGGCAGCTCGGACTCGCCGCCGGCCCAGGGCCGCGCGTACCGGATAGCCACCCACACCTCCCCCGGCGCCATCGCCACCAGGGTGAAGAAGTGCGTCCCACCGCTCCCGACCCGGGCTCCCGCCGGCGCGGCGACGTACTCATCACGGGTCTGCCGCAGCGCCTCCGCCGGGGCCCAGGTGATGGTCCACTGGTAGCCGGTAGTCGGGTTCTCCGCCAGGGCCAGTTGCAGTTCCTGCCCGGTCTGCAGGCCGACGTCCTGGAGCAGGTCGCCCTCGCGCAGCAGCAGGTTCGCCCCCGCCGGGGCGAGCAGGACCAGTAACAACGGACAGCAAGCGAGTGAGAGTCTCATCCGGTTTCTCCTTCTCACGGATACGGGCGGCCGCGGGCGGCGCGGTCTGCGTGTACGACGCGGTGGCCCCCTCTACATCTTCGGCATATTGGGCATCCCGGGCATGCCCTCGGTCACCTTGATGTCCTTGGGCAGCACGAATTCGCTATCCGGCACCGCATTTATCTTGTCGTACTTGTGAAGGATGACCTGCTTGCCCGTCTGCATCTGCCGGGGCAGGCCATACTCCTTGTCTATCCAGACGGTCGCGCTGGCGCCCGCCGCTCCCGGCGTCGTATGCTTCCAGCACTCGACGCCGTCCAGCGTGTCCGTGGTCCAGGCGGGGGCTTCCAGGTCTTTCAGGTCCGACATCTTGGGCATATTCGACATGCCGGGCATCTCGCCTTCAGATCCCTCGGCCTCTTTGTTGGGGCTTTCCATCTTCATCGCTGTCTTGGCCTTGGGGTCCACCATGTACGTGACGTTCTTGTCCATCAGCATCAGCATGTACCCGGTGCCGCCGGGAATATCGGCCTTCATCGCCACCGGCTTGCCGTTCTCCATCTTCATGTAGTGCTTACCCATGTCCTTGCCGTCTATGGTCATGGTCATGATGTAGCTCTTGAGCTGGGCGTGCTTGGCGGCGAAGTCGGCCGCAGGGCCCTCGTCTTTACCGGTCTCGCCGGCGGCGGGGGTGGTCTCCCCCGGGCCGGAGCTTGCCGGGCCGCCGGGGGGCCCCGCGGCAGGGCCTCCCGCCGAGGTCACCGGTGTCTGTCCCCGTTTCGGGCAACCGAGGGAAACCGCCAGAACTACCAGTAGAACGATCAGCACAACCAGTTGCAGTGCACGTGTCATTCGTCATTCCTCCCTTACGTGAGTGGGTACGGCCGGCCTCCGCAGGGAGCCGGAGGCTTGCACCGAGCCCTACCCGTGGCCTAGTGGGCCGGGGTCAGCGCTGGGGCCGGACTGGTCTCACCGGCCTCCGCCGGCGCCGGTTGGCTCGGCGGAGGCGGCGCGGCCGTGGTGCCGGTGGCATGAGTGGCCGGAGGCGTAGCGGCCGTGCCCGTCGTCGCCGGCACGGTGATCTCCTTGACCTCGTAGCCGGTCGGCATCGTGAAGACGCTTTCCGGTAGCTGGTCGATCTTCTCGTGGGTGTACATGGTCACGACCTGACCGTGCGTCGCTTTCTGTGGCAGGCCGTTCTTCTTGTCCATCCACATTTGGACCTGCGTGCCTTTGTCGTCAGTCCAGTCCAGCCGCCAGCACTCGACCTGCCCCAGCTTGTCGTCGCTGATGATCGGGTTCTTGGCGGCCAGAGCCATGGGGCTGATCAGCTTGCCCAGGTAGCCCTTGCCCTGCTTGCCCAGGGCCTGCTTGGTAGCAGTCTCCTTGCTCGTATTCAGCAGGTACTGGGCCTGCTCGGCGCGCAGCACCAGGATGTACCCGCTGGAGGTGGTCGCCCGGACCACCGAGGGCTTGCCTGCCTCGGCCTTGACCGCCGCTTTCATGACGGTCTTGTCGCCGATCTTGATGGTGACGTTGTAGTTGAGCACTTTCTCATGGGCGGCCACGATCTTTCCCATCTCCCCGGTGGGAGCCGTGGGCGTTACCGTGGTGGCGTCGGGTGACTCCGTTCCCGGAGTGGCAGGAACGGCATTGGGCAGATTCGGGTTCACGGGCAGAGGCGGAGGGGCCGGGGTGCGGGGACAGCCCGCGACCATCGTCACCAATGCCAGCAGGGCCAACAACACTACAGCTACCAGTACCAAACGCGACATGGGAATCTCCCTCCCTGTAATGGCGGGCCGCCGCGCTGGCGGCCCTCGTACACGTCCGCCAGGTTGTCAGACACCGTGGGACTCGTACTGGCAGGCGCGGGCGGGTATTCCGCGGAGATACGGCCCCGCGGAATACCCGCCCTCACCGGTTACTCGCGCGCTCAAAAGCCGGCGCGGGGCCCATGGTCTTGCCCGCAGCCGGGCCAGCGGGCTTGGCGGGCGCCGCCGGCGTCTCGGGTACGCCGGGGGTGGTAGCGGCATGGGGGACGGGGGCCGTGGCCTCGGGCACCGTCTTCTTCCCACATCCGGCCCCCAGGGCCACGAGCAGGGCGAACAGAGCAATCGCCAACAGAATCGAGCGGAACATAAGGTCTTCCTCCAAAGCAGAGACGAACCTGGGGCTTCTGGGCGAGTGCAAGCACTTCTTCGCCTTCCGCGCAGTTTCTCCTGCCGCTACGCAGGGTTTTATCCTCTTCTTGGTGAAAATAGCGCTCACTAACGTTGGCAAGTTTTCCCTATGCACGAGATAGTCACGTTGGACCAGTTCAACCGGATCATGCTGGTGGTCGCCTTGGCGGGTTTGCCGCTGGGGGCGATCCTGGGCGCGTTACTGCGGCGGCTCCGGCAAGGCCTGGCGCTGGGGATGCTGGGGCCGCTGGCCGGACTGGCCTGGCTGCTGTTGCGCTGGACCGTGCGAATTGACCCGGCCACTCACTACGTCGGCCTGTACCGCCCGGGCGTGCTGGCGGCCGACGTAGTGATCTTCGTGGCTGTAGGAGTCGGGTGGGGCTGGCTGTATCGCAGGGCTTTCACACCATAAGGAGGCAGAAAAAGATGGCAAGTATAGCGACACTGCTGTTTGAGAAACCGGGTCCCGGTAACACGGAGGCGACGCTGCAGGCGACCCTGACGCGGGCGCAGGAGTTGGGGATTACCCAGTTTGTGGTGGCCTCCAGCACCGGCCGTACCGCCCTGCAAGCGGCGGAGGTCCTGGGCGGGCAGGGGCGGGTAATCGGCATTCACCTGGCAAGGTCGGTCTACGTCGGCCCCGACCCCGACCTGGTCGCCCAGGCCGAGGCGAAGGGCGTAACCTTCTTCACCGGCCCGAGCAGTCTGATGGGGGCGCTTGACTCCGCCCTCGCCGACAAGGGCGCCTTCCCCGCCGTCCACGTCATCGCCTACACCTACTACACCTTCTCCCAGGGGACGAAGGTGGCGGTGGAGGATGTCCTGATGGCCGCCGACGCGGGCTTGTTGGACATGGACCAGGAGGTCCTCAGTCTCGCCGGCACCAACGAGGGCTGCGACACGGCGCTGGTAATCAAGCCGGCCTACTCCAACAAGTTCTTCGAGCTGCAGGTGAGGGAGATTATCGCGAAGCCGAGGTAGGCTCGGAGGGCGAGCAAACCTGCCCCACACGGACGGGAGATTGTCTCATGCCGACCGTTACGACCCTTCTCTTCGATAAGCCAGGCCCGGACAACACCGAGGCGACCCTCCAGGCGGTTCTCTCCCGTGCCCAGACTTTGGGGATCAGCCAGTTCCTCGTCGCCTCTTCCACCGGACGCACGGCCCTCCGTGCCGCCGAGGTCCTGGGGCCGCAGGGCCGGGTCGTTGCGGTCACTCACTCCGCAGCGCACTGGGGGCAATGGACCGCGCCTGACCCGGACCTGCTCGCCCGCACTCGCGCCCGGGGCGTCACCGTCCTGACCTGCACCCACGCCTTCGGCGGCCTGAACTTCCTGCTGGAGAAGCAAGGCGATCTTCCCCCGACGCGCGTCATGACCTACACCCTGTTCACTTTTTGCCAGGGGATGAAGGTCTGCGTAGAGTGCGCCCTGATGGCCGCCGACGCGGGGCTGCTGGACATGGAGCAGGAGGTCCTGTGCGTCGCGGGTACGGAGGCCGGGGCGGATACGGCGGTGGTGCTCAGAGCGGCCTACGGCAACCGCGCGTTTGACCTGAGGGTAAGGGAGATCATCGCGAAGCCGAGGTAAGGGTCCGTGTGGCGCGGGCTTTCCAGCCCGCGATCCCTAGGACTGCTGGGAAGCCCGCCTCATGCGACACGCAGCCAGGTAGTAGGTCAGTCTGAGTCAGGACGAGAAGGGGGCGCGGGGGCGGAGGGGCGCGAGAAGCTTGCGCTTACCAACTAGAGGGCTTGGAGAATGAACCGTTCTTGTCAGAGATGGTCGGGGGGAACTCGGAGTTGACTATCATCCAAGTGGGAATGTCGCGGATATATGTGGCCACTCTATCCAATTGCCTGGTCCTATTCTCGGGATTCCTGACCTTCTTGACCCTGTGCGGTCTGCAGACATGGACTGGTTTGCCTACATCCTGCACCACCAGGCGAATGGCTTCGGCTAGATCAGTGTCGCCGGACACGACAAGGGCAAGCTCAAAGGTGCGAGTTGGATCGGTTTGGTGTGCGTCGTGCACTAAGTGCGCGGCGAGATTCACATCTGAACCCTTCTCTTCTGAGCGCATGACGCGAACCATTTCTGGCTTCATGCCCACGACGTTATCTCCCGATGCCTGCTGTGCCTCCAGGCCAAGCACGGATGACTCAGTAGGCATCCATTTCGCCCAACGCGCGAACTTGCCTTCGATGCGTTCGACGATCCCGAGGGTGTCAAGTGCCCGCCAATAGGTGCGTTGCCGATTTCGTTGGTCGGGGTCATCCGTCCTTCTCTCTACGAGCGCCGGGAAGTACTTGACGCGCTCGATGGTGTCGTCAGGGCGGAGCTGCTGGCTGAGGGCTCTGAGGTCTATCCATTTGCACTCGGTCCGTTTGGCCGCACCATGATAGAAGTTAAAGCCGTCAACGTAGACCCAACAACGCATCGGCTTCCCTCCCGAAAAAAGCAGGCCACCTCTTGCGAGGTGGCCCACGGCCCAGGCCGCAATGCCTGGGGCTGGTTTTATGTATGGTTATCATACACAGGTGTGACACGGAAGTCAAGGCCATTTTCCGGTTCTTGGGGCTTTTCTTGCCTTCTTCCGGTTACAGCCAGGCCAGGGATGTCTTGACAGAGGACGACTCCCGGGATAGCAGCGGGCGTTGCCGATCACGTTTGGTCAATCGGCGAGATCGTTGCCCTACTCTCAAACTGATCCACTACCCGCGGCCCGGTGCGGTTGACATCCTCCCTCCCCCGGCGTAAAGTAATCTCTCAACTGGACGCCGCTGTGCGTCCGGGGTTTTGTCTTACCTGATTCAACCAGAACGCACCGGTGCGAATCCGAATTCGCTGGGAAACCTGTGCTACCCGTTAACGCACGAAGGGAGTCCTTTTCATGGCTAAGATGTACTATGACGACGATGCCGATATGTCCCTGCTTGAGGGCAAGAAGGTGGCCATTATCGGCTACGGCATCCAGGGTGGAGCGCAGAGCCTGTGCCTGCGCGATTCCGGCGTAGACGTGATCATTGCCGAGGTCCCGGGGACCAAGAACTATGACCGCGCCGTCGCCGACGGTTGGGAAGTCTGGGACACCGCGGAGGCCGCCAAGGCCGCCGACCTGATCCAGATTCTCACCCAGGATGATGTGCAGGCCCGCGTCTACAAGGATTTCATCGCACCCCACCTGCAACCGGGCAACGCCCTGATCTTCAGCCACGGCTTCAACATCACCTACCATCAGATCCTCCCGCCGCCTGACGTGGACGTCATCATGATCGCCCCCAAGGGGCCGGGCGCGCTGGTGCGCGAGATGTACTTGAAGGAAGTCGGCGTCCCCTCGCTCATCGCCGTCTACCAGGACTTCACCGGCCAGGCCAAGGACTTTGCCCTAGCCTACGCCAAGGCCATTCGCGCCACCCGCGCCGGCGTGGTGGAGACCTCCTTCAACGAGGAGACCGAGACCGACCTCTTCGGCGAGCAGGTCGTGCTGTGCGGTGGTGTCTCGGCGCTGATCCAGGCGGGCTTTGACGTCCTGGTCGAGGCGGGCTACCAGCCGGAGATCGCCTACTTCGAGGTCCTGCACGAGCTGAAGCTGATTGTGGACCTGATCTGGAAGGGCGGCATCCAGGGGATGCGCAACGGCGTCTCGGATACGGCCACCTACGGCGACATCACCCGGGGCCCGCGCTTGGTCACCGAGGACACCGTGGACGAGATGTGGGCGATTCTGGAGGAGATCCAGAACGGCGAGTTCGCCAAGGAGTGGATCCTGGAGAACATGGTCGGCCGCCCGGTCCACAAGGCCTTGATGAAGCAGGCCGACGACACCTTGCTGGAGGAAGTCGGCGGCGAACTGCGGTCCATGATGCCCTGGCTGAAGGATAAGGGCTAGACGGCCGCTGAACGGCGCCCGCGGATGGGCGCTGAGCCTGCCCCGCAGGCTCAGCGCTACCTACAAGCATCCGGCCCACTCCCCTCCCCGCGAGAAGGACGACTCCGTGGCCGCCTCACTCGTGACTCGCGTCCTCTCGATCTGATCGTCTCGCCCGCGTTTCTCAAGCCCACCCCCGGTGATTGCTTCGACTCCTCCCAACGCCCTGACCGACCTGTTCCCCGACCACCAGCGCTACGCGGACTACGTGAAGGTGATAGACGTCCCGGCGGTGACCGGCGGGGCGAAGGTGCAGGTAGTGGCGGATGCCCAGGAGCAGCGGGCGATTTGCTTTCTGGAGTAGGAATCAGGTATTGTGTCCCCAATTGGGCAAGAGGCAGGACCTGACTGCCTGCAGGTCTGACAGGGCGCTGTTTGGGTTACTGCTTGAGTGTGGGGCAGGCTTCTGCCTGCTCGCCAAACTCGGCTGGAACTGGTTTCAGAACCCCTCCAAAGGGGTCCCTCTAGTCCAACCTGTTGGTGTGACCCCCCTTGCTTGGTGGGGCGGATCAGAGTTTCAGAACGCCCCGACGGACCCGGTTGGGGCTTTGAAACAGCTTCTAGCGTCCCGGTCAGGAAAGGCGGCAGCTCTATGGCTCGCGCTGCTAGTCGCCCGCGTCTTACCCCCGCCCGTGCGTTGCGTCTGGTCTCGCTGCTCGGTGTCTGGGTGTTTATTACCATCAACGCGGCCCTGCACCAGAAGACCGGCGGCGGCCCTGAGGGGTGCCCTACGGTGGATGCCTTCTGCCCCTTCGGCGGCCTGGAAACGCTCTACAAGTGGGCTGCGGAGGGGACCTTCCTCCCGCGTATCTTCCCCTCTTCCCTGCTGCTCTTGGCGGGGACCGTGCTGCTCGCCCTGGTTCTGCGCCGCGCTTTCTGCGGTTGGATCTGCCCTCTGGGAGCCATGCAAGAGCTGTTTGCCGGCGTGGGCCGACGCCTGGGCTGGCGGCGCTCTACCCAGGGCAGCAAGCTGGACGCCGCGCTCCGGCCGCTCAAGTACGTGGTGCTAGTAGTGATAATCGCCGGCACCTGGCTGACGGGGGAGTTGGTCTTCCGCCCCTATGACCCCTGGGCGGCCTGGGCGCATGTGCCGGCCGGTCTGGGAGAATTGCACGAAGAGTTCCTCATCGGCACCCTGGTCTTGGGGCTGACCCTACTGGGGTCGGTGCTGGTGGATCGGCCTTGGTGTCGCTACCTGTGTCCCCTCGGGGCGTTGCTCGGCGGGGTCTCACATCTGGGGGCGACCCGGGTGGTTCGCCGGGAAGAAACTTGCCGACACTGCGGCGCTTGTGACCGGGCCTGCCCGGTGGACATTCCGGTCGAAGCGCTGTCCCAGGTCCGCACCACGGAATGCCTCTCCTGCGCGGAGTGTGTGGCGGTCTGTCCCGTTCCAGACACGCTGCAACTACGTGCCGGGCGCCGGGTCCTTTCGCCGCTAACCTTCGGTATCGCGACCTTGGGCATATTCTTTGGGTTGATCCTGATTACGCAGGCCACCGGGGTATGGCGGGCCCGTCCTGTCACCATGGCCGAGATCACCGGACAGGGCGCGACCCTCGATGCCGCCAACATTCGCGGGTTCATGTCCCTGCAGCAGATCGCTGAGAGCTATGGCGTGTCTGCGCCGGAGATACTGCGCGTCCTAGCGCTACCTCCTGACACCGACCTCTCCCGGCAAATCCGGCACCTGATGCCGGCGGCAGGGCGCGAAGTCGACGAGGTGCGGCAAGCAGTTGTCCAGTTGTTGGGCCAACCTGGGTCAAGCGGCGGTCCGACTACGCCGGCTCCGCCTTCGGCTGCAGGCGGATCGGGGGACGGCTCCGGCGGGGCCGGGGAGGCCCAGGGCCTGACCGGGATGACCACGCTGCGCCAGGTGGAGGAGCAGCACCAAGTGCCGGCGGACTGGCTGCTCGACAAGCTGGGATTGCCTGCCGATACTGACCGCGAGACGCCGCTGCGGGACCTGTTGAGGCCCCGGGAGCAGGAGGTGCAGGAAGTGCGGGAGGCGGTCGAGGAGTATAGGCGTTCGGGGCCCTGACGTCCCGGCGGTAACCGGCGGGGCGAGGGTCCAAGTAGTAGCGGATGCCCAGGAGCAGCAGGCGATCTGCTTTCTGGAGTAGCGGCGGGGTTCATTGCGCCCAGTGCCGTGGGAGAGGATACCTGTTCCCGCTCGAGATAAGTATGGTGTCCCCCGATTTTCCCCGATGGTGTCCCCCGATTTTCCCCGGGCCGCCCCGGCCAGTTCCCGCAGCAGGCCATTCTCAGCTCCCGGCACCGCTTCTGCCCTCACCGCGGGGCGAGTGCCTCGAAGTACTTGGTAAGGAAATCGTCTTGCCGCAAGCGAAGGATCGTCTGCTCCACCTCGTGACGGTCCACCGGTCCTTGGTGAGCACAGGAGTTGCGCAGACGCTTCAGGTCATTAAGCAGGGACTGGGTCCTCGAACACCGCAGGAAGTCAGGGTCCCAGCGAGTTGCCAGAAAGGCTCGAACTGCTTCCGGCGTGGGCTCGTTGGAGCGAGGGATGATCTCCCAGGCTATCTGCTCGTTCCTCAGACGCTCATAGCGCGTGCCGTCCGGGCGCTTCGCGCGGTGGCGCTTCGCGCGGCGCTCCCAGTCTCGAAAATCCCTGATCCATTGGCGCTCAATTGCTCCCCAGTAGGCGATGGCGATGTTTCGTGCGCTGCGCCTGAAGCTAGTCTGGCTGAGCACCTTCGCCTCTATGAGGATGCGCTGCACGATATAGTCAAGACGGTCCCACACGCCCGGCATCTGCCGTTGCAGATCCACCTCTGCCTGCTCGTAAAGCTCGGGCATCCTGGACTCCTCTTCCAGGGCAGCTAGCTGAAGCTCCAGTCTTCCATAGAGATCCCACTCAATCTCGCCGTTGGCGGCCTTCCTGTCCAGGATAGCCAAGTGGGTATTGGCTTCCTCGTGACGACCAACATCGCCGTAGAGAATCCGCAAGGCCTCGTGGTAGTAAACCCAGACCTCTGGGAATTGCTCCCAGAGCTCCTCTTCGTTTGACTGCAGGCAGAACTCGTAGATGCTGATGGCGTGAAGCGGTTTGCCCTGATTGAGGTATCTCTTTGCCAGTTCCAGGGAGGTGAATACGGGCTCGAGGCTAAGGAAACCGTCGTAGTGTTCGCCGAAGTACCTGTCGAGAAACTCCTGCCAAGCATTGTCGAGAGCTACCTCCTCAAGCGGCCAATCGCCAAAGGGCAGTTGGTCCAGGAACGGCGGTAGCACATCGATATCGCCCCTAGGCTCAAACGCTAGGTACATTGCATAGTCAATTGCTCCCGCGCACAATGAATGCTGGCGCACCAGAACCTCGAGAATTCGACCATGAACGAAAGGAGGAGCGATGTCGTTGAGATACTCCCGGGTGGCCCCTGAAGCCAGGGCGGCAAGTTCTGGCCGCCAGCGAGGTGCATTCTCGTGGAGTTGCTCAAGCAGGGCTGCACCTTTCGCCTCGATCTCCTCTCCGACGTCACCCCATGGCCCCAGATAGACCTGTCGGCCCCGCCCCTTGGGCCGTAGCCGGTTGGCCGCGCGTGCTGATTCCGACTCACGTTTGAGCGCCCCAATATCGTGCAGCCAATCAGAGTATGTCATTCAGTGTCCTCCAAGGCGCGGGATGCGACACCTGTCTCGTGCGGGAACGCCCAATGCTTTCCCCGGCTGTGCAAGTTGCTGTTCCCTCAACTTCCCATCCCCCTCGCCACCTCACCCCTCAACTCCCCCAGCCTTCCCTCCCCTATCGCCTCTCTCAGCTTCCTCATCAACCCCGCGTAGAACTGCAGGTTGTGCAGGCTGAGCAGCCGCCAGGCGGTGACTTCCTTCTGCCTGAACAGGTAGTGCAGGTAGGCCCGCGAGTAGCGTTGGCAGGCCGGGCAGGGGCAGCCCTCCTCCAGGGGGCGCTCGTCCTCGCGGTGGGCGCTGTTCTTCAGGCGCAGCGTCCCCGACCAGGTGTAGACCAGGCCGTGCCGGGCGTTGCGGGTGGGCAGGACGCAGTCGAACAGATCCACCCCCCGCATGACGCAGTCCACGATGTCCAGCGGCGTCCCTACACCCATCACATACCGCACGCGGTCCTCGGGCAGGTACGGCAGGCAGGTGTCCACCGCCTCCAGCATCTGCTCCCGGCTCTCCCCCACCGATACCCCGCCGATGCTGTAGGCGGGGAAGTCCAGCGCTACCGTCCGCTCCGCCGACTCCGCCCGCAGGTCGGGGTAGACGCTCCCCTGCACGATCCCGAACAGCACCTGGTCCGGGCGCTGGTGCGCCTCCCGGCTGCGCTCGGCCCAGCGCAGGGTGCGCTCGAAGGAGGCCCGAGCGTAGTCGTGCTCGCACGGGAAGGGCGCGCACTCGTCAAAGCACATGACCAGGTCCGCGCCCAGCTCATTCTGGATCTGCAGGGATCGCTCCGGGGTCAGCAGCAGCCACTCCCCGGTCTTGGGGGAGCGAATCCGGACGCCCTCCTCGGTGAGGTTCTTCGGCTCGGCCAGGGAGAAGACCTGGTACCCGCCGGAGTCGGTGGCCAGCTTCCCGCCCCAGTCTATGAACCGGTGCAGCCCGCCCTGCCGCGCGATCACGTCCTCCCCCGGCGCGACGGACAGGTGGAAGGCGTTGCAGATGGCGATCTGCAAGCCGGTGCTCTCCAGGTCGGCAGTATCCAGCGCGCGGATAAGGCCGCGGCTGGCACAGGGCATGAAGGCGGGGGTATCCAGGGGTCCGTGGGCAGTCTCCAGCACCCCGCAGCGGGCGGAGCCGCTGCGGGCAGTGAGGGTGAAGTTACCGGGAGGGTGAGTCAAGGTTGTCTCTCGCGGCTTACAGAATCAACATACAGTCCCCGTAGCTATAGAATCGGTATCTCTCCTCCACCGCCGCCGCGTAGGCCGCGAGGACTAGCTCCCGCCCGGCGAAGGCCGAGACCAGCATCAACAGCGTCGAGCGCGGCAGATGGAAGTTGGTCAGGAGCATATCCACCGCCCGGAACCGGTACCCCGGATAGAGGAATATCTCCGACCAGCCCTCCCCGGCGTGCACGCGCCCTTGCTCGTCGGCGACCGTCTCCAGCGTCCGGGTTACGGTGGTTCCCACGGCCAGCACCCGCCCCCCGACCGCCCGCCGCTGGTTGATCAAAGCCGCGGCCGCCTCACCCACCCAGTAGTACTCCCCGTGCATCCGATGCTCCGCCACCCGCTCGACGGTAACCGGGCGGAAGGTCCCCAGGCCGACGTGGAGGGTCAGGCGAGCGACAGCTACGCCCTGGGCCTCCAGGACCGAGAGCATCTCGGAGGTGAAGTGCAGCCCCGCCGTCGGAGCGGCCACCGCCCCGGGCGTCTCGGCGTAGACGGTCTGGTAGCGCTGCCGGTCGACTTGCTCGTGGGCGGTGTCTTCCTCCTGATGCGGACGGCGAATGTACGGCGGCAACGGCGTCAGGCCGACCTCTTCCAGCGCCTCCAGCAGTTCTCCATCGCAGTCCAGCCGCACCTGCACCAGCCCCTCCTCGCCCTGCTCCAACACGGTCGCCGTCAGCCGTCCGCCGAAGTCGAGCTCCGTCCCCACGCGCAGGCGCTTGGCCGGGCGGGCCAGAGCCTCCCAGAGATGGCACGCCGGCGGGCCGGATTCGCGGCGCAGACGCCTCTCATCCGGCCCCTCCAGGGGCCGGAGCAGGAGCAACTCCGTCCGACCGCCGGTGGGGCGCCGCGTCACCAGACGGGCGGGCAGTACCCGCGTGTCGTTGAGCACGAAGCAGTCGCCCGGTCGCAGGTACTCGGGCAGGTCCGCGAACCGCCGATGCCCCCAGCTCCCCGCCCCCCGGTCCAGCACCAGCATCCGCGAGGCGGCGCGGTCGGCCAAAGGCTCCTGGGCGATGAGGTCCTCCGGCAGGTTGTAGTCGAAGTCGGAGACGAGCATGGGATCGGCGGAACTCGCTACCTCCCCGTCACTTCCTTCAGCCTCTCCACGAAGTACAGGAAGTTCTCATAGCTCGCATCATGCGGCAGGCCGTGGTCGAAGAAGGGGACCAGGCCGCCGCTGGCGATGGTGCGGCGGATCTTGTCTATCTCGTGGTCAATCGCGGCCCGCCCGAAGTGCAGCGCCCGCTTGTCCACCCCGCCCATCATCAGCAGACGCGGGTACTGCTCGCGGCAGGCCGCGACGTCCATGCCGCTGTTGGCCTCCATGGGCACCAGCCCGTCTATCCCCGCCTCCAGCCATATCGGGATCAACTCCCCGATCTGCCCGTCGCTGTCCAGGAAGATGAAGGGCACCCCCTTCTCCCGCAGCTTGGCGACCATCACCTGGTACCGCGGCAGCATCATTTCCCGCACGTGCCGCACGCTCAGCAGCGAGCCGGTCTTGTAGGCCATGTCCTCCCACAGGCAGACCGCGTCGGGCGTGAAGTCAGAGAAGAGGGCATCACACAGCGGCAGGAATAGCGCCACCATGGTGTCCATCATCTCTTCCACCAGGGCCCGGTCGTCGTAGAACAGGTACGACAGCCGCTCCATCCCGCACAGATCCCGCAGCGTGCCGTAGAGGCTGGCGGCCTGGTTGAGTGCCACCATCAGCGGCGCCGTCCGCCCCTCCCAATCCGCCTTCTGCCGCTCCCAGGCTTCGCCAACGCGATCCGGAGTCCATTGCAGGCGCTCGTGGAAGGTCTCCCAGTCGGCTCTTCCGCTGATGGGGAAGGCCTCGAAATGCGGCATGGACTTGTACGCGTCTACAGTGAACTCCGTGCAGGTCACGCCCATGTCGCTGATGTAGGTGACCTTGTCCGCGGTCTCGGCCAGCACGCGCTTCTCAAAGCGCGGATAGACCAGCAGCTCCGCCTGCGGCTGCGCCCACAGGTGCGGGTCGAGCCCGAAGTGTTCCCCCATCCTGGTGATGTCGGACAACTCCGGCGGCATGCCCTCCTCTATCCAGCGGCCCCGGGTGCTGGCCCATATGCCGCCCAGCGTCGCCAGGGTCGTCCCCGGCGCGGAGAAGGTCATGACGCGGTGGAAGAGCTCGCGAGGGGTGAGTCGATCGGGCATGTTGTCCCGAGCCGGAGCCGCCCGTCAGGCCCGGCCCGTTACCTCCTTCAGGCGTTTCGCGTAGTAGCGGAAGTTGTCCCAACTGATGTCATGCGGCACGGCGTGATCGGTCCAGGGCAGATACCCGCCGCCGGCCACCACTCGCGCCACTTTCTCCATCTCCCGGTCGATGGCCTCCGGCCCGCGCGCCAGCGCCCGCTTGTCTACCCCACCCATCAGCAACAGCCGCGGGTAGCGCTCCCGGTAGACTTCCACGTCCATTCCGGCGTTGACCTCCATAGGCATGACCCCGTCGATCCCCGCCTCCAACCACAGGGGGATCAACTCCTCCACGTTCCCGTCGCTGTCCAGGAAGAGGAAGGGCACCCCCAGCTCCCGCAGCCTCGCGGTCATCGCGCGGTAACGCGGGACGAGTAGCTCCCGGACATGGCGCGGGCTGACCAGCGGCCCGTTCTTGTAGGCCATGTCCTCGAAGAAGCAGACGGCGTCCGGCGTGAAGTCACGATACAGAGCCTCGGCGGTGTGCAGGAACAGCTCCACCAACACGTCGAGCATCTCCTCCAGCCAGGCCGGATCGTCGTGCCAGAGATATGACAGACGCTCCATCCCCAGCATATCCCGCAGCGCCCCGTAAAGACTAGCCCCGTGGTTGGGCTCGATAACCACCGGGGCCTCGCGCTCGCGCAGGTCGGCCTTCTGCCGTTCCCAGGCCTCCCCGACCCGCCCCGGGGTCCAGCGCAGGCGCTCGCGGTAGCTCTCCCAATCCGCGTGCGACTGCACCGGGAAGGCCAGATACTGGGGCATGCTCTGCCGGAGGGGATCCTTGAAGCTAACGGAGGTGATCCCCAGGCTGTCGCGGCGGGTAATCTTCTCCTCCGTCTCCTCCAGCACTCGGCTGTCGCAGGGCGGGTAGACGAAAACCTCCGCCTGCGGCGTCACCCACATGCTGGGGTCCAGGCCCAGGTAGGCGCGCAGGACGTCCTGATCGGCGCACTCGGGAGGCATCCCCTCGCCAATCCACCGCTCAATCGCGCTCGGCCAGACCCAGACTAGCGTAGTCAGGGACCGTCCCGGGGCGGCGAAGGAGAGTACCTCGTGAAAGAACGTGCGGAGGGTAGAGGGGGAATCCATAGCACCACCTGCGGAAACGGCCATCCCGAAGGATGGCCGTATCTACCAAAGCGAGACGGCACAGCAGGGGGCCGTCGTGGCACCGGCCGCTATACCTATCGTTATACCTGCCGTCAATACGCGCTGATTCTGATCTTCCCCTGGTCCTCGGTAACCACCAGGTTGAAGGCTTGCGCGATCAGGTCCAGCGAGACGTAGCGCATCCCTCGCTGCCAGCGCGAGGGGACCTTCACCGGCTGGCTGAAGCCGTCCACTGTCGCCCGCTTGGCGTACAGCGTCGAGGACAGCGTGTGCCCCTTGCCGGTGATGATGACAGTCATGTTGTCGGCTGAGAAAGAGGCCCCCAGGCCCAACTTCCTCACCGAGTCGGCCGGGATCATGTAGGCCTCTCCTACCTTGATGACGTCCGGCCCCAGGTCGGTGGCCTTGCCGTTAAGCTTGACCTGCATGTAGTAGATTGCCGGGGCGATCTCCGGATACGCGGACCACACGTAGTATTCCGGCGACACCAGGTTCTGCTCCCCAGCCACCCAGCAGGGGTCGGGCGTCCACACATAGAGGAAAGTATCCGGCCAGGGGCCGTGCCAGGAGGGGACATCGCCCCGGGCCAGGCCCGTGGCTCCCACCAGGATCACGACGGTCAGCAGCGCAGCAAGACTTCTCATAACCAGCGCCCTCCCGAAACAGCGGCGAATGAACGTCCCTCCGGCGGGCAGATTATGCCTCAAAAGACCCATGAATGCAAGGGGCATGACTTCGCCGCGGGGCCTGGCCTACCCTAAGGCCTCCGCCCGCAGCGCCGAGATGGCCATTACGTTGGCTATCTCCTCCGCGGTTGAGCCGCGCGACAGGTCCATCCCCGCCCGCGCCAGGCCTTGCACCAGCGGCCCGTACGCCTCCCCGCCGGTCAGACGCTGCACCAGCTTGTAGGCGATATTGCCCGCGTCCAGGTCGGGGAAGATCAACACGTTAGCGCGGCCCTGCAGCTTGTCCCCGGGGGCCTTGGAGGTGGCTACCGCCGGGACCACCGCTGCATCGCCCTGTAGTTCGCCCTCGATCAACAGCTCCGGCGCCTTGGCCTGGGCGAGTCCGGTCGCCTCGACGACCTTGTCCACATCCGAATGGCAGGCGCTGCCCTTGGTGGAGAAGGAGAGCATGGCCACGCGCGGCTCGCAGTCCAGATACAACCGCGCGCTGTGGGCGGTAACGATGGCGATGTCCGCTAGCTGCTCCGCGGTCGGCTGAGGAACCACCCCGGCGTCCGCAAAGATGAATACACCCTTCTCCCCCATCGCAACCTGTGGCGTAGTCATGATGAAGCAGCTGGAGACCACCGAAATTCCCTTCTCCAGACCAACAACACGCAGCAGCGGCCGGAGGGTTTCGGCGGTGGAGTGCACGGCTCCGGCGACGCTCCCCTCCGCCTTCCCCGACCGCAGCAGGCACGCCGCCGTCACCATGGGGTCGGCCACCTGCTCGTAGGCCTCCTCCTCCGTCGCCCCCTTGCTTTGGCGGGCCTCCAGATACACCGCGGCGCAGTCCTCCCGCACACGTGTGTCTAGCGGGTCCACCGTCTCCAGGTCACTCACGTCCAACCCGGCTTGTTCGGCCCGGTAGCTAATCTGCTCGGGGGACCCCACCAGGACGGGGTGCCCCAGTCCGCCATCGGCGGCCTGGCGCGCGGCCTGCAGCGTACGGGCGTCGTCGGTCTCCGGGAGGGCAATGCGCTTGTCCAGAGTGGCAGCGCGACGGCGAATATCAGCGATGATCTCGTGCATGGTTACCTCAGTGTACGGACGGAGTCCCTCACGCCCAAATCTATCCCGGGACACGGAGGATTGCGCCCCAACCGCCGCACAATATAGCACGTTACGAAGCCCTTGCCAAGTTGAACGCTAGACACCCACGGCCCGAGCGCGGCAACTTGACAGTGGCCGGAATCGCCCATATAATGATGTTAAGTGGAGGATACGCAATTGCCGACCTGTATGAAGGAGGGCGACGTATGGCCGACGACAAGGTAGAGAAGGATTCGGTAGACGCCGACGACCTAGACGTTTTCCTGGAGCCCGTCACCCGCAAGAAGCGCGGAGCCAGCTGGGGGACGGTCGTAGTCGTACTTGTTATCATCGCCACCCTCGCGTTGCTGGCTCTCGCCTATCAGCGCGGGGTGCAGCGGACGGCCCAGGCTAAGGCGGACCGCGAAAGTACCCGCGTACTGGGCCAGGAGAAGGTAGGTGCTGATCTCATGTCGGCCGCGGCGAAGGTCAGAGAGGGCGACCTCAAGGCCGGTGTCAAGGCGCTCGACGACGCGGCGCTGGCCCTGGCGGCCATGATCCAGGAAGCCGAGATGGCCGAGGACGACGACGCCATCAATGTCCTGGCGATGCGCAAGAACGCCCTTGATAACGCCAAGAAGAAGCTGATGGAACAGCAGCAGGCCGTGGACGCCCTCGTGGCCGAGGCGGCCACCAATCTGGAGAGCGAAGCGGCCGGCATCAGTGGCGGCATGGCGAAGCCAAAGCCGGCCCCCGCGCCGGAAGCCGCGCCCGCCGAGGCGC
>JALGSV010000033.1 GCA_029821755.1 Candidatus Zipacnadum vermilionense
GACATCCTCTCCGGGGCCAAGAAGCCCGCTCCCACCGGGCCGCAGGTCCCCCCCATGCTCGCCAACCTGTTCGGCGGCTCACAGCAGACCGAAACCCCTACCCCCTCCCCCGACCAGGCCGCCGCCGAGCACCAGCGCCTGGAGGAGGAGCGCCGCGCCACCGAGCGCGTCCGCGACTTCACCAAGCAGCGCCTGGCGGACGGGCAACTGGAGGACCAGGACATCGAGATCGAGATCGAAGAGCAGGCCGTCTCCTCCATGCAGGTCTTCTCCCCCGCCGGCCTAGAGGAAATGGGCTTCAACATGCAGGACATGTTGGGCAACATTTTCCCGCCCAAGAAAGTGACCAAGCGCACCACCGTCGCCGAGGCCCGCCGCATCATCACCTACCAAGAGGCCGAGCGCCTGGTGGACCCTAGCGACGTCGCCCGCGAGGCCATGGCCCGCGTGGAGGACACCGGTATCGTCTTCCTCGATGAGCTGGACAAGGTCGCCGGCCGTGAATCCGGCCACGGCCCCGAGATCTCCCGCGAGGGCGTTCAGCGCGACATCCTCCCCATCGTCGAGGGCTCCACGGTAATGACCAAGTACGGCCCGCTGGAGACCAGCCACATCCTGTTCATCGCTGCCGGCGCCTTCCACGTCTCCAAGCCCTCCGACCTCATCCCCGAGCTGCAGGGCCGCTTCCCGCTGCGCGTGGAGCTGACCAGCCTCGGCGAGGCCGACTTCGCTCGCATCCTGATCGAGCCGCAGAACTCGCTGATTAAGCAATACACCGCCCTGCTGGAGACCGAGGGCGTCAAGCTGATCTTCGTCGACGAGGCCATCCACGAGTTGGCCCGCCTGGCCCAGCACGTCAACGAAACCAGCGAGAACATCGGCGCCCGCCGCCTGTACACCCTCATGGAGCGCCTCCTGGAGGACCTCTCCTTCCACGCCCCCGACCTGGGCGAGCAGACGGTAAAGGTAGACGTAGCCTACGTCCGCCAGCAACTCAAGGACGTGGTGGAGGACCGCGACTTGAGTCGGTATATGCTGTAGCCTTAGCTCCAACCCAGGCGGGGCCGCATACCCTTTGGGGAAGCCAGGGGGCAGCCGGGGGCAGGGGGTGAGGCTCTGCGCCCGCCGTTGCGCCCCTACCCTCCCCTGTGCTACAATTCCCCTGTTGACTGCTTCGGGGACGGGCTGCGCAGCCCGTCCTCTCGTGCCTTGGTCCCTGCTGATGCAACTCTCCCGTCGCGGCATATTGCTGGTCGTCTCCGGGCCCTCCGGTGTGGGCAAGGGGACCCTGATCAAGGGGGTACGCGTCAAGTACCCCGCTATCCGGCTGTCCGTTTCCTGCACCACCCGCGACTCCCGGCCGGGCGAGCGCGAGGGCGAGGACTACTTCTTCGTCTCTCTGGACGAGTTCGCCCGCATGCGGGAGGCCGGCGAGCTGCTGGAGTGGGCCGAGGTCTACCCCGGCCTCAACTACGGCACCCCGCGCGGCCCCGTTGAGGAGGCCCTGGCCCGCGGCGAGGACATCGTCCTGGAGATAGATGACCAGGGGGCGCGCCAGGTCCGGCGGGTCATGGGCGAGCGGGCGGTGCTGGTCTTCGTCGCGCCGCCCAGTTTCGCTGAACTCCATCGACGTCTGGCCGACCGCGGCACCGAGTCTCCCGAGCAGCTCCGCGCCCGCCTGACTACCGCCCGCACCGAGATCGCCAACCTCGGCGCGTACGACTATGTTATCGTCAACGACCAGATTGAGCCGGCCACCCAGCGCCTCGAGGCGGTACTCCTCGCCGAGCAGTCCGCCCCTCGCGCGGTGGACTGGGAGGCCCTCCGGTCCGCCCTACTCGCGGAGGCCGACCAAGTCCTCGGCCAGGTCGCCACGGAGGTGAGCACAGATGGCTGAGCCTTGCCCCACCCCCCTACTGGGCCGCCGGGTTGTCGTCGCCGTCAGCGGCGGCGTGGCTGCCTACAAGATCGCGGCCCTGGTCAGCCGCCTGGTTCAGGATGGCGCCGAGGTCCGCGTGGCCATGACCGAAGCGGCGCAGCGCTTCATCGGCCCCGTCACCTTCCGCGGGCTGACCAACCGCCCGGTGGCCGTGGACATGTGGGCCGACCTGCCCGAGCCCGAGGCCTACGAGCATATCGCCCTGGCCCGCTTTGCCGAACTGCTGGTGCTGGCCCCCGCCACGGCCAATACCCTGGCCAAGCTCGCCCACGGTCTGGCCGACAACCTGGTAACCACTACCCTCCTGGCCACCCAGGCGCCGATCCTGCTGGCCCCGGCGATGAACGCCGCCATGTGGGAGAACCCCCTGACCCAGGCCAACGTGGCGCGCTTGCGGGAGGCTGGCTTCCACTTCGTCGGTCCCGAGACTGGCCGCCTGGGCTGCGGTGAGACCGGCGCCGGGCGCATGTCCGAGCCGGAGGACATCCGCGCCGTCGTTCTAGCCCTGCTTTCGCCCGAGAACGGCCCCCTGGCCGGTCGGCGCGTCCTGATTACCGCTGGCCCGACCCGCGAATGGCTCGACCCGGTGCGCTTCCTCAGCAACCCTTCTACCGGCAAGATGGGCCTGGCCCTCGCCCAGGAGGCCGCCGCCCGTGGCGCGCAGGTAACGGTCGTCCTCGGCCCCACTACTGAATCCGTCCCGCCCGGCGTAGAGGCCGTTCGCGTGGACACTGCCAAGCAGATGCGCCAAGCCGTCGCCGCGCGCCTCGCGGGAATCGACGTTTTCATCGGCGCTGCCGCGGTGGCCGATTACCGCCCGGAGGCCTCTGCCGAGCAGAAGCTGAAGAAGACCGGCGCGCCCGTGGAGGTCTCCCTCCAGCCTACGGTGGACATTATCGCCGAGGTAGCCGTGAGTCCCGACCGCCCCACGGTAGTGGTAGGGTTCGCCGCCGAATCCCAGGACCTCGAGTCCCAAGCTGCCGCCAAGCTGGAGCGTAAGGGTCTGGACCTGATCGTCGCCAACGACATCACCCAACCCGGTTCCGGCTTCGGGACCGATACGAACGAGGTTCTCCTCCTCGACCACACGGGCAAACGGGAGCAACTCGCGCGGATGCCGAAGCGAACGGTGGCCGAGAGAATCTGGGAGCGCGTCGAGGAGTTGTTGGGGAATCGATAGTCAGGGACCGACCGTTACCCTCCCCGATGATAGGTTATTGATTGTCGTTTATAGATTCGCTGTGGCCGCGTACTGGCCGTAGGGGATGGGGATTGCAGCCCCTCGTGGGTCCGCTTAGCCCGCACCGGCGAGATGCCGGTGCCACCGGTGCAGCGGGCCAGCCCGAGGTGTGGTCCATGGGTATTCTTGCGATGGAGGTAGTATCTTGCCAGACAGAACGTATCTGCTTACGTCGGAATCGGTGACCGAGGGCCATCCGGACAAGGTCTGTGACCAGATTTCCGATGCAATCGTGGATTGGGTGATGAAGGATGACCCCATGGGCCGCGTGGCCGTGGAATGCTTGGTCACCACCGGCACCTGCGTGGTCGCCGGCGAGATGTGCACGACAACTTATGTACCTGTTGATGAAGTGGCGCGCCAGACGGTCAACGACATCGGCTACACCCGCGCCAAATACGGCTTTGACTTCGAGACTATGGGGGTATTTTCCGCTATCCACGAGCAGAGCCCCGAGATCGCCCAGGGCGTCCACGTCGGCGGCGCCGGCGACCAAGGCATGATGTTCGGCTACGCCAGCAATGAGACCCCCGAGTACATGCCCATGCCCATCGTGCTGGCCCACAAGCTGGCCGCCAAGATGGCGGAGGTGCGCAAGAACGGCACCCTCCCCTATCTGCGCCCCGACGGCAAGACCCAGGTCACCGTCCGCTATGAGGACGACCAGCCGCGCGAGGTCGTCAAGGTCCTGCTCGCCGCTCAGCACCGCCCCGGTGTAGACCAGGAGCAGATGCGCGAGGATCTCATCCAGCATGTGGTCAACCCCATAGTCGCTGCCGACCTGCAGGCCCCGGATATGCAGGTCCTGCTCAACCGCACTGGGTCCTTCTCGGTAGGCGGTCCCCAGGCTGACACCGGTCTCACCGGTCGCAAGATCATCGTGGACACCTACGGTGGCCTGGCCCGCCACGGCGGCGGCGCCTTCAGCGGCAAGGACCCCACCAAGGTCGACCGCAGCGGCGCCTATATGATGCGCTACATCGCCAAGAACGTGGTCGCCGCCGGCCTGGCTGGCAAATGCGAGTTGCAGGTGGCCTACGCCATTGGCGACGCCGAGCCCTTCTCGGTCGCCGCCTGGACCTTCGGCACCAACCAGCTCCCCGAGGAGGAGATCTCGCGGATCATCACCAAGGTATTCGACCTCACCCCGCACGGGATGATCGAGCACCTGGACCTGCGTCGGCCCATCTACCGCAAGACCGCTTCCTACGGTCACTTCGGCCGCAGCGATCCCGACTTCACCTGGGAGAAGCTGGACGCGGTAGACGCTATCCGCGCCGAGGCGGGGATGTAAAAGACGTGGCGAGTGGCAAGTCGCGAATGGCAAGTGAGAAAGGGGAAGAGCGCCTAACGCTGTTCCCCGAGGAGCCACCTGCCGCCACGCCGGAGACAACGCCCCCGACTCCCCCTCTCCCCAGCGCCCCGCGCTGGGAGAGGGGACCGGGGGGTGAGGCGTCCCACTATGCCGAGATCGTCGTAGACCAGCCCGGTGGCGGGTTGGAGCGCACCTTCACATACACCATTCCGGAACGCCTGGCTGACCGGATAGCCCTCGGTTCCTACGTCCGCGTTCCCTTCGGCCGTCAGCGCTTGGCCGGCTACGTCGTCGGCCTCCCCGACGAGGCTCCCCCGGTCAGGCTCCGCGACCTGGACGATCTCCTGCTCGACGACCCGGTCTTTGGCCCGGAGGCGCTGGCCCTGGCCCGGCGGGTCGCGGAGGCCTACTTCTGCCCCCTCGCCCCCGCCCTGCGCCTGATCCTCCCGCCCGGGGCGGCCCGCAAGCCGGAACAGATCGTCGTCCTGACCGAGCCGGGCCAGCTGGCCCTCCAATCGGGCGAGTTGACTCGCGCTCCCCGGCAACTCGCTGCCCTGCAGGCGCTGGAGGCGGCGGGCGGGGAACTGCCGCGCCCCAAGCTGGACCGTGCGGCAGGTCTCGGCTCGGGAGCCGCAGGCATGCTGCGCAGCCTGGAAGAACGCGGCCTTATACGCCTCCGGCGCCGCCTGCGCCGGTCGGGAGCCGGCCCCGTGTCGCGCCGCTCCGTCCGGCTGCGCCTCGCCCCCGCTCAGGTGGAGGAGACGGCCAAGTCCCTCGCGCGCTTGGCCCCCCGCCAGGCTGCCATCCTAAGGGACCTGGCCGCGCGGGGCCCCCAGCCTCTGGCGACGTTGCCCCGTGCCTCGGTCCTGGGCCTGGAAGAACGCGGACTGGTAGAGATCCACGATCAGCCCCGGCGGCGCAAGCCTGTCGACCAGTCCTACGAGCAGCCCACCGCGCGCCCGGTACCCACCGCCGCCCAGGCCGCCGCGCTGGAGTCGGTGGAGGCGGCCCTGGAGCGTCACCAGTACTGGGGCGCGCTCCTGCACGGTGTCACCGGCAGCGGCAAGACCGAGGTCTACCTCGTGGCCATCGAGCGCGCCCTGGCTCGCGGCCGTGGCGCCATTGTCCTGGTCCCGGAGATCTCGCTCACTCCGCAGACCGTGGGCCGCTTCGCCGCCCGCTTCGGCGACCAGATCGCCATTCTGCACAGCAGTCTGGGCGCCGGCGAGCGCTACGACGAGTGGGAGCGCGCCCGCACCGGCCAGGCCCGCGTGGTCATCGGCGCCCGCTCCGCGCTATTCGCTCCGGTCAGCGACTTGGGCATCATCATCGTGGATGAGGAGCACGAGCCCTCCTACAAGCAGGACGCCGTGCCCCGCTACAACGCCATCACCGTCGCCCAGTGGCGCGCGGAGCAGTCCGGCGCAGTACTGCTCCTGGGTAGCGCCACGCCCGCACTGGAGCACTACTGGGCCGCCTGCCGGCCCGACGACCCCAGCCTGGCGCTGCTGGAGCTGCCCGAGCGCATCGGCGAGCGGCCGCTGCCCGAGGTGGTCACGCTCGACCTACGCGGCGAGACGGCCCTCGGCCCCCACAGCACCCTGGCCGAGGCCATGCGCGAGGCCCTCGCCGACCGCCTAGAGCGCGGCGAGCAGGTCATGCTCTTTCTGAACCGCCGGGGCTACTCGACCTTCGTAATATGCAGGGACTGCGGTTTCGTCCTGCAGTGCCCCGACTGCGCCGTCGCGCTCATCTACCATCGCGAGAGCGCGACGATGCGCTGCCATCACTGCGACCATACCCGGCTCGTGCCGGATCAGTGCCCCAATTGCGAGGGCTACGACATCGGCTTCCACGGCCTGGGGACCGAACGGGTGGCCGACCAGATCGACCGCCAGTTCCCGAACCATACGGTCCTGCGTCTGGATCGAGATACCGCCGTGGCCAAGGGCGCCTACGCCCGCATCCTGGGTCAGTTCGCCCGCGGCGAGGCGCAGATTCTCATCGGCACCCAGATGATCGCCAAAGGCCACGACTTCCCCGGCGTGACGCTGGTCGGCGTGATCAACGCCGATGTAGGGCTGCACCGCCCGGACTTCCGGGCCGCCGAACGCACCTTTCAATTGCTGACCCAGGTCTCCGGCCGCGCGGGTCGCGCCGACAAGCTCGGCCAGGTCTACGTCCAGACCTACAACCCGGACCACTACGCGGTGCAGGCTGCCGCCGGGCACGACTACACTTCCTTCTACCAAGTGGAGATTGCCGCCCGCCGCACGCTGCTCTACCCACCTTTCACCAAGCTGGCCAACCTGGTCTTCTCCCACCCGGAGGAGAAGGTAGCCCTGGAGGCGACCCGCCGCGCGGCCGTCCTCCTGCAGGACCAGGGCCTGGAGCACATGCGGGGCCCCGCGCAGTTCGTCGGCCCCGGCTCCTGCCCCTTGCACAAGTTGCGCGGCCGCTTCCGTTATCAGATACTGCTCAAAGCGCCGGACTACGCCAACCTGACTCGTACTCTCCGCGACCTCCTAACCCACCTGGAGCGTCCGGAGGACCTGCGGATAACGGTCGATGTGGACCCGGCGGATATGATGTAAAGAGTGACCCCCATGCACAAACGTGACCTGATGATCTACGGCGAGCCGGTGCTGCGCAAGAAGGCGCGGTCGGTTCGCGATTTTGGCGAGTACCTGGACGAGCTTTTCCAGGACATGATCGAGACGCTCATCGAGGAAGTGGGCTTGGGCCTGGCCGCGCCGCAGGTCGGCGAATCGGTGCAGGCCCTCGTCGTCCGCGCGGGCGCCGGCTCCGAGGAGACCATCCACCGCCTCCTCAACCCCCGCGTGACCGTCCTCGCAGACGAGGAGAGCTGCGTTCGCGAGGGCTGCCTGAGCCTGCCCACCCTCCGCGCCGACGTGGTCCGTCCCGCCCGTGTAGCCGTCCGGGGCGTCGATCCCCAGGGCCGGCCCGTCGAGTTCGAGGCGGACGATATACTGGCCCGCGCCCTGCAGCACGAGATTGACCACCTCCGCGGCGTACTCTTCACCGACCGCGCCGACCCGGGCAGTCTAGTCTGGATGGTCCCGGACGAGGAGGACGAGGAAGGCTTCCGCTACGAGCCCACCACCCTCCCCGAGGCCGAGCAAGCCTTCGAACGCCTCCGCCGCCGCCGAGCGGCGAAGAAACAACAAGCCTAAGCCGATCGTCGCGAACACCAACTCATGCCCATGCTCATCCTACCTCACCGAACCCCATCTCTGCTCTTTCCCCCCTCCCCTGCAAGGGGAGGGGGCAGGGGGTGAGGCCCTCCCATGCGCCTCGTCTTCTTCGGCACCCCTACCGTCGCCGTTCCCTATCTCCAGCGCCTCGCCTTGGAGCATGAGGTCCTGGCCGTAGTCACCCAGCCCGACTGCCCCCGGGGGCGCGGCCGGCGTCTGGAGGAATCCCCGGTCAAACAGGAGTCTCTCCGCCTGGGGATCCCGGTCCTCCAGCCCCGCCGCGTCCGGCGCGGGCGCGTCTGCGACCTTGCTCCGCTCCGCGCCGCCCAGGTCACGGTGGTGGTCGCCTACGGTCAAATCCTCCCGGCGGAACTGTGCGCAACCGGCGAGCGACCCGCGCTCAACGTCCACTATTCGTTGCTTCCCGACCTCCGCGGAGCCGCTCCCGTACAAAGAGCCCTCCTGGGGGGTAGGCAAACGACTGGAGTTACGGTACAATACGTTGCGAAAGAATTGGACAGCGGGGATGTGATCCTGCAGCGGGAGGTGAACATCCAGCCAGACGACGACGCCGGGGCTCTCTTTGCTCGGCTGAACGAGGCGGGAATGCCTTTGCTTAGCCGAGCTCTTAGTCTGCTCGAATGCGGCCAAGCGCCGCGCATGCCCCAGGACCCCAGCCGGGCTACCTATGCCCCACCTCTGCAGCCGCGGGAGGCCGCGACGGACTGGCGACGGCCCGCGCGGGAAATCGCCAACCAGATCCGGGCCCTCAGCCCCCAACCGGGAGCCTTTTGCCATCATCTAGGCGTTAGATTGAAGTTATACGCGCCGGTCTGGGTGGAGAGGTCGGAGCTAGGCGTCGTACCGGGGCAGATCACGGAGCTCAGTTCCGCTGGTCTGCAAGTGCAAACGGGAGAGGTTCAGGTACTGATCCGGGAGGTGCAACCCGCCGGACGACGAAGGATGCCTGCGGCCGATTACGCCCGCGGCGCCCGTCTCGAATCCGGCGTAGTCCTGGAAAACGGCTGACCCATGTAGAGGCGGCTATCGCCGCTTAGCAGCCGCGAAAGCCACTCCTTACCCCTCCCGCACCACCGGGGTGTCCCGCTATGAGCCAACTGTTGGAGCAAGCCCATGCCCATCGCCTCCGCGGCGAATACGCCGAGGCCGAGGCCCTCTACCGCCAAGTCGTGGCGGAGGGTGACAACGCCGCCGCCTACTGGGGCCTGGGGCATACCATGATGAATGAGGGCGACTTCGACGGCTGCGTCGAGTTCTTCGAGCGCGCCATCGCCCTCGAACCCACCAACGCCCTGTATGTTCTCGACCTGGCCAAGTTCTTCGCCATGCTCGGCGAAGACGAACGTGCCAAGCAGATGTTCACCCGCGTCCTGGACATCGGCGGCGACGAAAAATATGCAAGCGAGGCGAAAAAGCAGCTCCTCTACTATTGAGTCTGCAGTTCTGATGTCAAACCAGCGTAAAATTGAAGTTACCTTCCTGCCGGGTGGCGAGAAAGTGACGGCAGAGGCAGGGGTTACGGTAAGCAAAGCGGCAGCGCTGGCAGCGGTGCCCCTTGCGCTTCCCTGTGGCGGTAAGGGCAACTGCGGCAACTGCCGCGTGGTTATCCAGGACGGCGCGACCGCCGAGCCTACCGCCGCCGAACTCCGCCTCCTCACCCCCGCCCAGCGCGGCCAGGGCGTGCGCCTGGCCTGCCAATGCCGCCTGGAGAGTGACGCTCTCGTCCAGGTCCCGCCCGCCTCCCGCGTGGTGGGCCAGAAGGACCTGCGCCAGGTGCAGCTGCGCGAGGTCCCGCTCGATGCCAACGTCAAGCGCTACCACCTCGAGCTTTCCCCGCCCAGTTTGGAGGACCAGCGCAGCGACTTCCGCCGTCTGAAGGAGGCCGTGCAGGACCGCTGCCCCGAGCTGACCGGATTCGCCGACGCTCTGCGTGCCCTGCCCGCCGCCTTGCGGGCCGACAACTACCGCGTGGGCGTCACCGCCGTCGGCCGCCGCATGGCCGACGTGCACCCGGAGTACGCGACACCCGCCTGCCTGGGGCTGGCCGTGGACATCGGCACCTCCACCGTTGTCGCCTACATCGTGGACCTGGAGACCGGCCGGCCCCTGAGCACGGCCGCCGAGCACAATCCACAGATTCGCCACGGCGCCGACGTCATCTCCCGCGTGGAGTACGCCAATACCCACCTGGCCGGGCTACCCACCCTCCGCCAGGAAGTCACGCACGTCATCAACGCCATCACCAAGGCGGCCTTGGACCAGATTGGCGCCGACGCGCGCTGGATCTACGAGGCGGCTATCGTCGGCAACACCTGCATGCACCACCTCTTCCTGGGCCTGGACCCGCGCCATCTAGCCGAGGCCCCCTACGTGCCCGTAACCAACGAAGCGGTGGACGCCCGCCCGGCCGCGGTCGGCCTGGAGATGAATCCGCGGGGCAACGTACACTGCCTGCCCTGCATCGCCGGCTTTGTGGGCGCGGATACCGTTGCCGTGATCACCGCAGAAGAGATGACCCGCCAGCCCTACCCCGTGCTGGCCGTGGATATCGGCACCAATGGGGAGATTGCGCTGTGGTCGGGCGAGAAACTCTACGTCGCCTCTTGCGCCGCCGGGCCCGCTTTCGAGGGCTCCCAGATCGAGCGCGGCATGAGAGCCGGACCGGGCGCCGTCGACCGCGTGGACCTGGACACTGACGACCTTACCTTCACCACCATCCGCGAGGCTGACCCGGTCGGTATCTGCGGATCGGGTCTCTTTGACATCATGGCCGTGGCCCTGGAGAGCGGTGCCGTGACCGCCTCCGGCCGCATGGCCGACGCGGCCCAGGCCGAGCCCCTGCTCCCCGGCCTCCGCGCGCGTTTGATCGGCGAAGGCAACGACCGCCGCCTGGTACTGGCCGGCGACGCCTCCAATGGCGGCGGCGTGTACCTCTCCCAGCGCGACGTCCGGGAGATCCAGCTCGCCAAGGGCGCCGTCCGCGCCACCCTCGAGATGATGCTGGAGCACGCCGGCTTGCGTGTCGAAGACCTGCACGAGGTGCTCCTGGCCGGCGCTTTCGGCAACTATATCCGCCCGGAGAGCGCCCTACGCATGGGCCTGCTGCCCCCGATGCCCGTCGAGAAGATCCGCGGCGTCGGCAACGCCGCCGGCAGCGGCGCCATTCTCGCCCTGCTTTCCCGGGCCGAGCGTCTCTATGCCCAACAGGTCGCTCGTGAGGCCGAGCACCTGGAACTTTTCCGAGCGCGAGATTTTCAGAATAGATTTGCCGAAACGATGATGTTCTAGCAGGTAACTCCCCCCAAGGGAGAGAATAGGCGTCAAGCCACCCGGGTGGGGCCATACCGATCGGGGTGCGCCGAACCAACGATAAACAGGAGGTCGTAAAATGGCGGATCTGCAGAAAATCGCGGATGCCGTGATCGCTGGCAACCGAGAAGAGGTTGCGCAACTCACTCAGGCGGCGGTAGGCGAGGGCGTCGGACCCTCCGACGTCATCAACCAGGGCCTGATCGCCGGTATGGCGGTGGTCGGAGTCAAGTTCAAGGCCAACGAGTTCTACGTGCCGGAGGTACTCATCGCCGCGCGCGCCATGCACGCCGGGATGGACATCGTCAAGCCGCTCTTGGCCGAGACCGGCGCCAAGCCGCGGGGCATCGTGGTCATTGGCACGGTCAAGGGCGACCTGCATGACATCGGCAAGAACCTGGTGTCCATGATGCTTGAGGGCGGCGGCTGGGAGGTCATCGACCTCGACGTCGACGTGGCTCCCGAGAAGTTCGTGGAAGTAATCTCCCAGGGAAAGGCGCAGCTCGTGGCTCTCTCCGCGCTGCTCACCACCACCATGCCTTCCATGAAGGATACCATCGACGCCATGTCGGCCGCCGGTGTCCGGGACTCGATTAAGGTCTTCATCGGTGGCGCTCCGGTTACCCAAGAGTACGCCGATGAGATCGGCGCCGACGGCTACGCGCCCGACGCCGCCTCCGCGGTGGACAAGGCCAACGAACTCATCCCGGCCTAGTTCGAACCGCACCGGCTCTCAGCAGGATAGCAAGCCGCAGCCCCGACCCAGTCTGGGGCTGCGGCAATTGTTACTCGGATTATGGCCACACTGAACCCCTCGGTAACTCCCGGGAGAAACAGGAGGACGGTTTGGATGGCGGTAGCGATCCTGCTTTTCGCTATCTTGTTAGGCGCGATGGGCCAGATCCTGCTCAAGTCGGGGCTGAGCCAGTTGGGTAGCCATCCCCCTCCCATGCAGGTCCTGGGCACCATCTTCACGAATATCCGCGTCTTTGGCGGCTTCTTCTGCTATGCCGTCAGTTCTCTCTTCTACCTTCTGGCCCTCTCCCGTCTCGACCTGAGCTACGCCTACCCCATGATCGCCCTCGGTTACGTCCTGGTTACCTTCCTCTCCTGGCAGTTCCTTGGCGAGCGCGTCCCCGGCATGCGCATTCTGGGCCTGGGCATCATCATTCTTGGCGTGGTCGTCATGGCCCTCACCTACGGCCAGACCCACGCCGACGTCGCCCCTTCCGCACCCGCGGCCGCGGCAGCCCAACCCGCGCCCCCTCCGAGGTAGGACGGGCGTCCTTGCCCGTCCCTTACGCTACCTTCCTCGCGCCTCAGTGGTACCACTCTCCAAACCGGCATCCGCTCCGTTTCTCCGCAAAGGAAATCCTCCCTCCCCCGTCCAACTATACCCCCGCCGCAATCCAACGGAGGAACACCACCATGCCTGTTTCAGCCGGCGCCCCCCGCATCGCCGTCATCACCGGCGGCCACTCTTACGACGTTCCGGGCTTCCACCAACTCTGGCGCGCGCTCGGAAACGACCTGAACGTCTACATCCAGCACCTCGAGGACTTCGCCTCCTCGCCTTTGGAGGTCCGCCAGGCCTACGACGCCGTCGTCTTCTACATCATGATGATGGACGGCCCTACTGACGAGGGGCTCCCCTGGTATGCTGGCCAGCCCCGTACCGCGCTGGAGCAACTGGGCGGGACTGACCAGGGAATCGTGATCCTGCACCACGCCCTGCTCGCTTACCCGCAGTGGGAGCTGTGGTCCGAGATCGTCGGCATCACCGCCCGCACCTTCGGATTCTACCACGCCGAGACGGTGGGGAGTCAGATCGCCAACCCCGATCACCCTATCACGCGCGGCCTGGCCCCCTGGACGATGATCGACGAGACCTACACCATGGCCGACGCCGGCCCCGACAGCGACGTGCTGATCACCTACGACCACCCCCGCTCCATGCGCACCATTGCCTGGACGCGCCAGTTCCGCCAATCCCGCGTCTTCTGCTACGAGGCCGGGCATGACAACGACACCTGGTCCGACCCTAACTTCCAGGAGGTGCTCCGCCGCGGCGTGCTCTGGTCTGCGGGCCGCCTCGGCTAACCACCATGAAGGGCGTCATCTTCCCCGGGAAGGGCCTGGCAGTTCTGCAGGAGGAACCGCCCCCCACCTGCGCGCCGGACACGGTGCTGCTCAAGACCCTTTACTCCGGCCTCACCAACGGCACCGAGCGCAATGTCTTGCTGGGCGGCAACTACGGCGGCACCTTTCCCGCCCGCTGCGGCTACCAGCTAGTCTCGCGCGTGGTGGAGGTCGGGGAACAGATTACCCAGTTCCAGGAGGGCGATGTCGTCTTCACCGGGACTTTCTCTGGCCACGTCGAGTTCCACACCGCCCAGGAGACCGACCTGATCCTCAAGCTCCCCCCGGGCCTCGACTCCCAGGAGGCCGCCTTGCTCGGTGTCGCCTCAGTTCCCCTGCACGACCTCCGCCGGGCCTCCACTGGCGTGGAGGACAACGTCTTGGTCATGGGCGCCGGCCTCGTCGGCCAGTTTGCCGCCCAGGTTGCTCGCATACTGGGTGCCCGCGTCACCGTCGCTGACCTCGACGACCACCGTCTCTCCCTGGCCCGCTTCTTTGGCGCCGACCAGATCGCCAATACCGCCGGGGAGTCCGGCCGCGAAATATTGGACGAGCTCAAGCCCTTCTCGGTCGTAGTGGAGGTCTCCGGCGCCGACGTGCTGGACCAGATCATCGGCACCACCTGGGGGGACGGTCTCCTCGGCCACCGCGCGCGGGTCCTGATGATCGGCGGCCGCGACCAGGTAGCCTACAATTTCAACGCCGCGCAGGACCATGAGGTAGCTGTCCTGCATGCGGGCCATTTCGACCAGAGCGACCTGGAGATCGTCGTGCACCACGTGCTCAAGGATGACCTCCGCCTGCGCCCGGCCGTCCAGAGCGTGGTCTCCATCGACGATGCCCCCCGCATTTACGAGACCCTTCGCGACGACCCAAACCGCCTGCTCGGGGTGGTTTTCGTCTGGGGATAGGCCCTCTCTCCCGGTGGCACCGGCGTCCGCTGCGGCAGGCTCGGCGCCCCGAGCGGAGCCGAGGGGTCGCCGGTGCTCCCCGTGGCGCGGGCTTTCTAGCCCGCGTCCGATAAATCATGCGGCCCGGAGGGCGGGCTAGAAAGCCCGCCCCACGCGGAGGCGACGTCCGGAACACCTCCCTCGTACCGCGTCCCGCCGCTTGCCCTGCGCTGCCCAATCCAGATAGTCAACGAACTCATGACCCGCTCCCGACCCCTCATACCGCTGCTCGTGCTCGCCGCCACCTCCGTCCTCTTCTGGTGGCCCTGCCTGCTCGGCGGCAAGGTCCCCGTCACCGCCGTCTACCAGCAGCAGATGTCCCCCTTCGGTGCGCCGCAGTCACCCCCGCCTCGCGCCTGGGACGCCCTGCTCTGGGACTCTATGGCCCAGTTCTACCCCTGGCGCGTCCTGCTCCAGCGTGGCCTACGCAGCGGCGAGCTTCCCCTTTGGAACCCGCACCAGTACTGCGGCTACCCCTTCGTCGGCAACGGCCAGTCCGCCCTCTTCTACCCACCCAACTGGCTGCTGCTCATCGTCGACGCCAAGTACTTCCTCGGCCTCAGCCTCGCTCTGCACTGGTTTCTGGCCGGGGTACTGACCTTCTTCCTCGCGCGCACCCTCCGCCTGCGCCCCGCCGCCGCCCTGGTCGCCGGCCTCCTCTACCAGTCTAGCGGCTTCATGATCGCTTGGGCGGAACTCCCCACGGTGGTCAACACGATGGCCTGGCTCCCCGGCGCCTGGCTGGGCGTAGAGTTGCTCTTCCGTTCGCGTGGCACGGGCTTTCTATCCCGCGCTCCCCGGCGGCAACCGGAACCGGGCGGGCTAGAAAGCCCGCCCCACGCCGGCCTCGCCCTCCTCTCCACCTCCCTCGGCCTTTCCCTCCTCGCCGGGCACCTCCAATTCGCCGCCTATGTCTGGCTCACCACCGCCCTCTACGCCCTCGCCCGCGCCACCTACCGTTGGGCCACCCGCCGTCCGGCTCCTGTCGCTCCTCTTGTCCTGTCCGTCCTCCTCGGCCTCGGGATCGGCCTCCCCCAGGTCCTCCCCTCCTTGGAGCTGGGCCGCTACTCCCCCCGCGGCGAGACGAAAGTCTCCGCCGAGGGCTGGCGCTTCCAGCAGCGGCGCGCCCTACAGCCTATCGAGCTGCTCACCTTCGCCTGGCCCGAGGCCCTCGGCGACCCGGTGACTGGTACCTACCCCGGTATTAGCTACACCGAGCACTGCGGCTACGCCGGCGTCCTCGCTCTGATCCTGGCCGCTCTCGGCGTAGCCCTCCGCCGCGACCGCTGGGCCATCTTCTACGCCCTGGGCACCGTCGCCGCCGTCGCCATAGCTATGGCCGGCCCGCTTGCCTGGCTGCTCTACTACGGTCTCCCCAAGCTCGGGCTCGCTGGCGGCTTTGCCCGTATCCTCGGCGTCTACACGCTCTTGCTCGCTGTCCTAGCGGGCATGGGTCTCGACGCTCTCCTCGCCGCGCTCACCCACCGCAGCCGACCCGCTCCCCCGGAGGGGCCGCATGGGTGGCTCGCGGCGTCGTCTGCCGCGAGACGGGCCCCATCCGGCCCCGGCCACCGCGAACCGATCACCGGCAAGCCCTCCTCCCTCCCCACCCTCGTCGCCGGGGTCACCCTCTTCCTCATCGCCGCCGAGCTTTTCCTCTGGGGCTGGCGCTTCCTCCCTCTCGCTCCCCAGGAGCAGGTCTACCCCGACACCGCCCTTACCCGTCTCCTCACGGAGAAATCCGCCGACCCCAACTACCGCGTCCTGTGCATCACCCCGCGCAACAACTGGACCATCGACCGGCTCCCTAACGCCCTCCTCCCGCCCAACGCTGCCACGGTCTACGGATGGTACAGCCCACAGGGATATGACTCCCTCTCACTGGCGACGTACCGGGCCTGGATAGAGCGGGGAGAGCGAGCCGATGTGTCGCCGCTGACGAACGGCAACATGATGCTCTTGAACCGCGCGGACTCGGCGGAACTCAACCTCGCGGCGGTCAAGTGGCTCGCCACACTGGCGCCGCTAACCGCGCCGAGCCTCCGGCTGCAGCGTCTGGAAAGCGGAGCATACCTCTACGAGCGGGGCGGGCTCGGCTACAGTCTGGTCCACACCTTCCCCCGCGAGGGTTCAGCCCTTCTCGTCGGCCGCAGCCTCAACACCCTCACGGTGGAGACCACCGACGATGCTACCTACCTGCGTGTCGCGCAGCCGTGGTATCCCGGCTGGCGCGCCTACACCGACGGCCGCCTGTCCCAGCGCGGCCCTCAAGCGGATGGCTCTCTCCTGGCAGTGCCGATTTCCCCGGGCACCCACGACCTCTGGCTCGCCTTCTACCCCGCCTCTCTCGTCGTCGGCCTCTTCCTCGGCCTCCTCAGTCTCGCCCTTCTCGCCGGCCTTCTCACCGCCACCCGCAGGAGCCTCCGCCGATGAGCCGCCCCGATACCTCTCACCGTTCTCCCAGCCCGCCCCCTCAGAACCCCCTCTCCTGCAAGGAGAGGGGGCAGGGGGTGAGGCTCCCTGTCCTCCTCGCCGCCCTCGGCGTCATGCTCCTCACCTGCGTCCCCTACCTGATCGCCTCCCTTCCCGGCTTCGCCGGTCCCGGCCAGCACTTCCAGGGCCTGCTCTGGGGTGTTGACGACGGCAACGTCTACCGCTCCTATATCCGCCAGCACGCAAGCGGCCATTTCTTCGCCTTCAATCAGTACAGCACCGAACCCCAGAATCCGCACTTCGTCAACCTACTCTTCCTCGGCATGGGCCTGGTCTGCCGTCTCACTGGCGCGTCTTCGGTCCTCGTCTACCACCTCTTCCGCGTCGCCGGCGGAGTGATCTTGCTCTACCTGATCTATCTACTCGCCGCCGAGATCGGTCTCGGCCGCCGCGGCCGCTGGGCCGCCTTCCTACTCGCTTCCTTCTCCTCCGGACTGGGCTGGGTCATCTACCGCGGCGTCACCGAGGGCACTATCTCGCCCGCGACCGGTACCCGTCTCGCCCCTCTGGACGTCGCCTTCGGCTGGGTGGCTATGCCCGAGGCCGTCACCTTCCTCTCCCTGCTGACCAACGCCCTCTTCGTCACCGGCCTGGCGCTCATGGCCGCCATCGTCCTCTGGGGCCTCCGCGCCGCCCGCGAGCCCGGCTGGCACGCCACCTTGATCACCGGTGCCCTCCTCCTCCTGCTGGGCAATGTCCACTCCTACGACGTGGTCGTGCTCTACGCCCTGCTTGGCGTTCTCTTCCTCGCGCGTGCGTTCACCCGCACCCTCCCCTGGCCCCAGGCCCTCGCCCGCTACGCCGTTCTGGGGCTCATGGGCCTCCCCACCCTCGCCTGGCAGTACTATGTCCAGTCGGTTGACGCCATCTGGGCCGCCAAGTACCTCATCCCCAAGACCTCCCCGCCGCTGAGCGGCTACCTGCTCGGCTACGGCCTCCCGCTCCTCGTCGCCGTGATTGGCGCGGTTCTCGCCGTCCACCACCGCCGCGCTTTCTCTGCCTCCGAGCCGGACCAGCCCCGCCTGCCCAGCGCCCTCCTCCCGGTCGTCTGGCTGGTGCTCGGCTTCGCCCTGGTCTACGCCCCGCTCAACTTCCAGCGCAAGCTCGCCGAGGGCCTCCACCTCCCTCTCTGCCTCCTCGCCGCCCTGGCCCTGGAGCAACTCAGCCGTCGCTTGACCGCCTCTTCCTACCGCGCGGTCTTCGCCCTCTTCCTGGTCGTCGCCCTGCCCTCCAATCTCTACTACGTCGCCGACGGCCTGGCCCACGCCCGCGTCAATAACCTCGACCTCGCGCCCGTCAACTACCCGCCCGCCTACCTCACCACCGACGAAATGGCCGCCCTCCGCTGGCTGGGCGCGAACACCTCCCGGCAGGACGTCGTCCTCTCCTCGGTCTACACCGGCAACCACGTCCCCCCGAGCGCCCCCTGCCGTGTTGTTGCCGGCCACTGGGACGAGACCGTGCACTTCGGCAAGTATCTGGCGCTCACTCAGCGCTTCTACGCTCCCCTTACCCCGCCCGAGGTCCGCCGTTATACCCTAACCCAGTCCGGCGCCAACCTCATCGTCTACGGCCCCCAGGAGCGCCTCCTGCAGCGACTGCTCACCGCCCTCGACCCCGGCGGGATGAGAACCGCCGACCTCACCGAGAATCTGCCCGAACTACGCCCGGCCTTCCACCAGGGCGAGGTAACTATCTACCGCGTCCAGGGCGCGGTCGTCCCTCCGGTCGGCTGACCCTAGAGAGGCTTGATTCTCCCCCCTCTCCTGCAAGGAGAGGGGGCAGGGGGTGAGGCTCGGTGGCCAGCTACCAGCTTGTCGACATGCGGTAGTGGGCAGGGCATGAGCCTAGGTTCCGGGAACTTTCCCCTCCCCCAGGCGTCTTTATACACAGAAAGCGCACTTGAAGATGCACACATACCGGCGATTCCACGCGTTCTGGCTCAGTCTCGCGGCGGCCTTTCTTTTGGCCGTCGGCTCCGCCTATGCCGCTCCCTACAGCCCCGAATACGAGGCCCGCATCGGCAAGGAGACCATCGAGCAGGTCAAGAAGCAGTATACGGTCTACGAGGACCCCGTCCAGCTCCAGCGCCTCCAGACCATGGTGGACACGCTCAAGGCCGTCAGCCAGCGCCCGGACGTGAACTACCAGATCTTCCTGCTCGACACCGAGGAGGAGAACGCCTTCAGCATCCCCGGCGGCTACATCTGCTTCACCAAGCAGTTGCTGGCCAACATCGAGTCCGACGACCAGTTAGCCGGCATACTCGCCCACGAAATGGGCCACAACTGCACCTACGACGCGCTGACGGAGGCTGACAAGGCCCAGAAGCTCTCCCTGCCCGTCCTCGCCGCGGTCATCGCCGCCATAGTCACCGGCAAGAGCAGCGACGCTATTAGTTCCACCCTCGCCGCCGGCCTGTACGTAGTGCACAGCGTCCTCTCCACCTACTCGGTAAAGATCGAGACGCGCGCCGACCGCAACGGCGTGGATTACCTGATCAAGTCGGGCAAGTACGACCCCACTGGCCTGCTCACCTTCATGGAGCACCTGGCGGTTCAGGAGCGCACCCGGCCGCCCCTCAATCTCGGCATTTTCAAGACCCACCCCTTCTCCACCGCCCGTGTCGCCGCCATCTACAAGCAAATCTCGGCCGCCGATCTCGACATCAACCGCCGGGCTGTGACCAAGTGGGACCCACCGGTGCTCGTCCCCGGCAAGAGCGGCGACCACGACGTGCAAACCCTGAGCCTGTGGGAATATCCTCTGCTGTCCTTCAACTATGCCTTGCCCGGCACCGACGTGAGCGCCCGCGGCGCGGCCATGGTCCAGGCCCTAACCGAGGCCCTGGCCGCCGGCGCGCAGATGGGTGACTTCAGCGTGGAGTCGCGGAACCATCTTCCCAGCATCAAAGCCCTGGGGCGCCTGATCGTCACCATTTACCCCGAGGACGCCCAGTTGAACCAGACAACGCCGGACGACCTAGCGGCCCGGACCATGGCCGGAGTAAAGGCCGCTCTCTACGCCGAGACCTTGACCCGCCTATACGGCCCCAGGCCCGCGCCTCCCGCCCCACCCGTCGAGACTCCCCCACCCGTCGAGACTCCCCCACCCGCCGAGACTCCTCCACCCGCCGAGACTCCTCCACCCGCCGAGACTCCTCCACCCGCCGAGACTCCTCCACCCGCCGAGACTCCTCCACCCGTCGAGACTCCTCCACCCGTCGAGACTCCTCCACCCGTCGAGACTCCTCCACTCGCCGAGACTCCTCCACTCGCCGAGACTCCTCCACCCGTCGAGACTCCCCCACCCGTCGAGACTCCTCCACCCGCCGAGACTCCTCCACCCGCCGAGACTCCTCCACCCGCCGAGACTCCTCCACCCGCCGAGACTCCTCCACCCGCCGAGACTCCTCCACCGCCCCACTAGGCTACGCACCCAACCGGACGCCCTCCCAGAGGCAGGTAACCCTCTCCTCCTAACCGCGCACTCCCTGCGTTATCATTCACTCCTGTCTTGCGGCGGAGCCATTTCGTCGCGGCAATAGGGCTCGGTTTTATCTCTGGACCCGATTCTCGGTCTCTGGAACCCGATTTGCGCTTTTCTCGCCCTCCCGCTTCGGGAGGGCCGACGTGCGCGCCGTGTGCGTGCGTCGGGGTAGGCGCTGTGGCCGCGGACTGGAACCCCCTTCGTTCTCTCCAAACCCCATCTCTTCTTTACCCCCTCTCCTGCTTGCCCACCTGTGGTGCGCAGAGTGGGGGCACGGGGTGAGGCTCCCCGCCGTGACTTTCCCCTTCTCCTCCTGTATAATCCCCTCAATGGCGGCTGAAATCGACACTGTCGTGGAATCGCTCCTCTCCTACTGGCCCGGGGCGGACCGGCAGTTGGTGCAGCGCGCCTACGAGTTTGCCGAGACCGCCCACCGCGACCAGAAGCGCCTCACCGGCGAGCCCTACATCACCCATCCCCTCGAAGTCGCCCGCATCCTCACTAGCATCCAGGCCGATCCCGCCACCCTGGCCGCCGCCCTGCTCCACGACACCGTCGAGGACACCGGCACGACCCTCGCCGATATCCGCAAGCTCTTCGGCCTCACGGTCACCACCCTCGTGCAGGGCATGACCAACCTGCGCCGCCTGGACTTCACTAGCCGCCAGGAGGAACAGGCCCGCAACCTGCGCAAGATGCTCCTGGCCATGTCCGAGGACGTCCGCGTGCTCATCATCAAGCTCGCCGACCGCCTCCACAACCTCCAGACCCTCGACCCTCTGCCGCCCGACCGCCAGCGCGCCATCGCCCAAGAGACCCTCCATATCTACGCCCCCCTCGCCCACCGCTTGGGCATCTGGCGTCTCAAATGGCAGCTGGAGGACCTCTCCCTCAAGTATCTCGAATCCGAGGCCTTCTTCGGGATCGCCGAGAAACTGGGCCACAGCCGCACCGACCGCGAGACGCTCACTGAGCAGGTCCGCTGCCAGCTTGAGGAGTTCCTCAGCCGCGCCGGCATCCGTGCCACCCTCTTCGGCCGCGCCAAGCACATCTTCAGCATCTACAACAAGATGCGGGAGCAGGATCTGGAGTTCTCCGACATCGGCGACCTCATTGCCCTGCGCGTGGTCACCGACACCGTCGCCGACTGCTACGCCGCACTAGGCCTAGTTCACTCCCTCTGGATGCCCCTCCCCGGCATGTTCACCGACTACATCGCCATGCCCAAGCCCAACGGCTACCAGTCCCTGCACACCAAGGTCATGGGCCCCAGCAGCATGGTGATGGAGATCCAGATCCGCACCTGGGAGATGCACCGCACCGCCGAGTACGGCGTCGCCGCCCACTGGAGCTACAAGGAGGGCCGCACCGATCCCAAGGTAGACCGCCAGGTCTCCTGGCTCCGCCAGATCCTCGATCTAGAGACCGACGTCAAGGAGAGTCACGAGTTCCTCGAGCTACTGCAACTCGACCTCTTCAAGGACCAAGTCTTCGTCTTCACGCCGGACGGCGACGTCATTGACCTCCCGCGCGGCGCCGGGCCTATTGACTTCGCCTACCGCATCCACACCGAGGTCGGCCACCACACGGTCGGGGCCAAGGTCAACGGGCGCCTGGTCTCGCTCGACTACCAGTTCCAGAACGGGGATATCTGCGAGATCGCCACCTCCGACCGCGCCCAGCCCAGCCCCGACTGGCTCAAGCTCATCCAGAGCAGCCGGGCCAAGGCCAAGGTGCGCCGGTACCTGCGGGAGGCCATGCGGGAGGAGAACGTGCAGCGGGGCCGGGAGGAGTTGGAGGCGGCGCTGCGCCATCAGCCGGAGACCGTGCGAGAGCTGTATACAAACCAGCGTCTGGAGGAGATTGCCGAGCGGTTATACTACCAGGACGGGGAGGACCTGCTGGCGGCGGTGGGCTACGGAGATGTAGAGCCCTCCACGCTCATCCAGCACCTCATCCGCGACTACCAGCCGGCGCGGCGGCTGAGCGAGGAAGTGCGGCTCCTGCTGCCCCTGGAGACTACGGAGGCCCCCGCCCCGCGCCCCCTGGCGGTCAGCGCCACCGGCATCGCCGGCTTGCAGAGCCGCCTCTCCAAGTGCTGCAACCCTCTCCCCGGCGACCAGATCATGGGCTACATCACGCGCGGCCAGGGCATCGCCGTCCACCGCGCCACCTGTAAGAACCTGATTTACCGCACCAAGCAAGAGCCCGAACGCGTCCTGCCGCTCTCGTGGGGGGATCAGGAGGGGTCCAAGGGCCGCGCCGCCCTGGAGGTAGTCGCCGCCGACCGCGTCGGCCTGCTTTCCCACCTCACGGCCATCGTCAGCGACTGCGACGTCAACATCACCGGCGCCACGGTCGAGGCGGAGACCGGTCGCTTTGCTCGTCTGGTTCTCACCCTCGGCGTCCAGAACCGCGACCAGTTAAACCGCGTAGTTCAGCGCCTCTCCCAGCTAATCGACGTAATCTCCGTCCGCCAGATCCGCGGGAAGTAGCGCCACTGGCCGGGTAGCGCAGGCCTCAAGTCGGCGTCCCGGTGGCATCGGCGTCTCGCCGGTGCGGGGTGGCGCCCCTTACCTGACTGCTCTGCTTACCCCCTCTCCTGCTGAGCGCCAGGAACGTGCGCCGGAGGGGACAGGGAGTGAGGCTCCGCGGCCAGCACTGCCCCTTCCCGCTACCCTCCCACGCAATACAGCTTGCCATCGTTCGCCCCTACGTACAACCTCCCCCCGCTCACCGCTGGCGAGGAGTAGACCTTCGTCGCCAGCTCTACCTGCCCCACCGGCCGCCCCGTCCGGCGCGCCAGAATGTGCAGCGCCCCGTCGCCCGCCCCGAAGTACAGGTAGTCCCCCGCCACCACCGGCGAGGAGGCCACCACGTTGCGGCCCATAGGGCGCTTCCACAACTCGCTCCCGTCGGTCAAGTTCACCGCCAGCACCTTGGTATCCGACAGGTACCCTTCCACCGTGGCGAAATATCCCACCCCCTCCGCCAGGGCCGGCGTCGTCAACACTGAGATGACGCCGTTCAGCGCCCACAGGCGATTGCCCGTCGCCCCGTCGTAGGCCACCAGGTAGTCCACCTTCGCCGGGGTCAGCGCGGTGAAGCTCATGTGGGGCACCAATAGCAGGCTGCCGGCCAGGCTGGGGCTCGCCACCACCGGCGACTTCGAGGCTGCCTCCCAGACCTGCTTGCCGACCTCCGCCTGCCGCGCCCGCACCGTTCCCGAGCGGTCCCCATAGAACACCCATCCGTTGGCCACTACCGGCGCGCAACTGATCCCCGCCGGGTCCTGCACCTGCCAGCGCACCTCGCCTTTCTCCAGCCCCAGCGCCGTCAGCGTGCCGTCAATGCTCCCAGTGTAGACCATTCCCTCCGCCACCGTCGGCGGCGCGGTCACCGGCCTCCAGGTGCGGTACTTCCACAGCAGCTTCCCGTCCGCTGCTCCCAGACAGTAGACGAAACGATCCGCTGATCCAAATACCACGCGGTCCCCCTCCACCGCCGGTGAGCTTACCACTGCCCCGCCGGTCGGGAAGCGCCATAGCAGCCTGCCCTCGTCCGCGCTCACGGCGCACATGTCACCGTCGGCCGTTCCCACGAACACCCGGCCGTCAACCACCGCCGGCGACGAGTCCACGCTCGATCCCAGTGCCAGGCTCCACACCACCGCCGCCCCCGGCCCCGGTCCCCACTCCGCCTCCCCCGTGTGCAGTGGCCCCCCGCCAAACATCGGCCAGTCGGCCCATGCCGTCCCCATACCAAGCGCCAGCACCAGACCTACCAGCGTACTGCTGACGAATCCGCAAAACAAATGCCGCCCCCAGGACGCGGGGCGGCATTCACGCATGTCTATGCTGTTCATACTGGCCTGCTTCTCCGCCCCGGCCTAAGGCGCGGGCGGGAGGTTGCGGTAGTCGATCACCAGGACGGTCCCGACCTCGGTCACCTGACCGGCGCCCACGGTAACCTGCGGCGCGGGTCCCGGCACCGCCACGAAGGTCCCCCCGGGCTGCACGGTGAGTGCATAGGTCCCCGGGTCCAGACCGCCGATCTCGAAGCGCCCCTCGGGAGTCTTGGAGGTGCCCGACTGACCTCCGGCCATCACCACCACGTTCCCAATCCCCAGACCCGTGGTAACGTCGACGATGTAGCCGGCCACGGAGGTTTGCACCCCCGCTCCGCCGCCTCCGCACCCACTCACCAGTATGCCCAAGAGCGCCGCGGTAATCAGACCAATCACGGTGAGCCACACTCTGCGCCGATTCATGCAGTATTCACGCTCCGTCTGTAGTTGTGATGGTCGCTCTCGACCCCGTCCCGCTCCGTCCGCGCACCCGCGCCATCTTCTCGTCGCCTGTCCTGCCTGGAGACCAGGCAGGGGACACGGCTCCCCCTCTCCCCCCTCTCCTGCAAGGAGAGGGGGCAGGGGGGTGAGGCTCCGCTCATCTCTGCACGTTCACCTGCGTGACCGCCTGCACCCGCTGGCCGGTGTCAACGACGGCTTGGACTCGCACCAGATAAGTGCCCGAGGGCACCGCCGAGCCGCTCTCGGCCCGCAGGTTCCACCTCTGGGTATTGACTCCGGCGGCCACCACATTGCCTCTGCTCAGCCGCCGTATGACGCGCCCCGCGACGTTAAGCACCTCGACTGACACCTGGCACGACGAACTCACGCTGTAGGTGACGACCACGGTCGTGCCGGCCTGCTGCGCCGAGGCCGCGGTGATTACCAGGTTGTCGGTTCCACGTGGCGCCACCTCCAGCCGGAAGTGCCGCACCGCGCCCGCCGCGCCGGTCCGGAAGGTGTACTGCGGGGTCGTCCGCATGTACACGCTTCGCCCGCCGTCCTCATCCACCAGCGTCACCGACAGGTCGTTCGGCACCTGCGACAGGTCGGGTAGGCCGATAGTGACCTCGGTCTTGGCCAGATCCGTGGCGACCACGAACTCCCACGACTGGGGACCCGCGCCCGCCGGCTTGAGCTGCTGGGCCAGTGCGTTGCCGGCCTCGTCCACGAAGTACAGGTCCACACTCCCGGGCATGGTCGGCGGATTGGCGACCTCGTAGGCGCCCTCAGAGCGCACCCCGGCCGCGCTGCACAGGTCCGCCCGGTTTCCGGCCCGCGCCGTCACCGGGATCACGTAGCCGCCCTCGCCGAGCGCCAGGCTCTGCGGTTCGACCTGTTCCGCGGCGCTGGCCACGGCCGGCGCCATCGCGGAGATCGAGGTGACGCCCACCAGGCTCCGGATCCAAGCGCCCTCCCACGGTCTCACGAACGTCCGGGCCACGTTTATCCCCGGCATGCTGGCCACGAACAGGTAGCTGCCGGTGTCGTGGTCATAGACGAATACGTACGGATCGGTCCCGTTGGCGATAGCCGGCCGCAGATTGGCTACAGGCAGGTCCACCGGGAACGGATTGCCCATCATGTTCCACGTCGGCCCCAGGGAGATCGCGAAGGGCGCCGTAGTGGATACCGACATGCCGGATCCAGTCAGAGTGTACGGCGCGGGGTAAGACACGAAGTAACCCTTGCCCGGCCGCACGTCCAGCACACTCGCAGCCCCCGCATCGCCCGGTCCCATGTACCCCGGAGGCGAAGCCATCGGGCTCCACCGCCGAACCGCGGCGGTCCCGAATACGGTAGTCACTGTGCGGTCCAGCGGATCGAACGGCACTCCTACCATGCTGATGCCCGCGGGGAAAGTAGTGGCGAAGGCCCGGTAGGCCGTGAAGTCCAGCGAAGTCGCGGTCGGCACCGTCGCCGTCCGGTTGGTGGGCACGAAGGCCCAATCGGTGCTCGTGGGGGTGACCGTTACGTCCCCCGGTAGCAGCCCGCTGATGTCGTACCGTCCCTGCGCATTGGTGGTAGCGGTATGCGTACCGTCACTGACCTGCACGCCCGGTACCGGGTTGCCCACTGAGTCGAGAATGAAGCCACTGACGCTGTAGGTCATCGGCGCGGCTACGAAATCCACACCGTTCACCGAAGCGTCACTGACCACCACCCGCCGATTGCCCGGGGTGAAGCTGAAGAACTCCAAGCCCGGCACTACCGTATAGGTCCCGTTCGCTACGCCTAGCAGCGAGTAGCGCCCGTCTGCCCCGGTAGTGGCGGTGACCACTCCATTGGTCACCGCTACGCCCGGCTTGCCCGAACCATCCCCCATCATCACCCGCCCATTGATGGCGAACAGCGTGGTGAAGGTCCAGTCGAACGTGGGCATGGCGTTGCCCGCTCGGTCACTGGCGTCGACCCGTAGCGTGGTGAGAACCCCCGCGGGCAGCCCGCCTGCCGGTCCGTACGTCACGACGACGTCGTTGAGGTCCGCCGAGTTGATCTGCAGGTCCGCCGCCGGCACTTGCACCCCGTTGACTCGCAGCTCGATGCTGCTCACGTCCACGCCCGAGACATCATCTCTTACGTGGAAGCTGATCGGGTTGCCCGGCGACACCCCTGTCGCCCCCTGAGGCGGTGACAGGTCGGTCACCCGCGGCGGGGTCACGTCGGCGACGGTCCAGAAGCGCCAGGTCTGGTCGCTCTGATTGGCCAGTGTATCCCGCGACACCACCCGCACCCGAACCACCTGGTTCCAGACGAACGCGCCCTGGTAGGTGATCGTGACGGTGTTCGGTGTCCCCGTCGCCGGCTGCATGGTGGCCCTGCTGGTCACGTCCCTGCTGCGGACGAACACCTGGATACTGCTCAGGTCAATGCCGGACGGGTCCGTCAGATCAAACGAGATGCTCGAACCCAGCGGCACTTCTGTCGCGTTCGGCACCGGCGACTCGTTCACCGCGTCCGGCCCATTTGCGTCTATCGTCATCGCCGACTTGGACTGGACATTCTTGTTCTCGTTCGGTATCTCATCGAAGCCCGTTACGGCCGCATAGTAGGTGGTCTGGGTCTGTAGGCCTGTGACCTCGTAGGAGGTAACCGTCGGCCCTAACGTGGCCACCGGCGTCATTCCCACTACCGTCGTGAATGCCGTGTCGGACAGCCAGACGTGGTACCCGGCGATGTCATCGGGCGCCGGGTAGGTTCCCCAGTCCAGCAGGATGCTAGTGCCCTGCGTCCCGCTTTGTACCGTCAGGAAGGGCCGCACCGACGGCGGCGCCGTGCTGTCCACAATCAGGACCTCTGCCGACGAGACATCCGGGCTCGGGCTGCTTGCCATATCCGGATCGTCATACGTAGCCGTCACCGTTATGCCCGTCGGCCCCGGCTGCACATTCAGCTCTCCGTCGTTGGAGGCCCCCGACTTGCCCACGGTCGGTAGCGCCTGACGGAACACGCCCAGCACGGGATCGAAGGAGTTGAGCGTTACCGTCTCGCTCTCCCCGACCAAGGACACGGTCACCTCCACCGACGGCTCACCGGCCTTGTCGGGATCGGTGACCTGCAGGTAGAGCGTGGAGCCCTCCTCCGCCTGAGTAATCTGCGTCCAGGTGCTATCGTTGATCGTCAACGTCGAGGGGTCGTCCACCCACGGTCCCACCGAGGCCGCGGACTCCCCATCCGGCCAGGACACGGCCCCGGTATAGAAGCGATACTCATGCTCCCCGTAGCCCAGCGCCGTGGAATCCCCACGCAGGTCGATGTAGTAGGTCACACCCGCCACGTAGTCGTTGTCGGCCGGGTTGAGCTTGCTCAGTTGCGTCGGGTGCAGATTGCCGTCAATCTCCACGTACACGCCGCTCACCGGCGCTATGTTGTCGACGTTCGAGTAGACGATGGAGTAGCGGAAGATCGTGCTCAGGTCCCCGACCAGCGGGGTGAGCGTCTGCGTCGGATCGCCGTTCGGCGGGGCCAGCACGCCCGGAGCCCGGTTCAGGTCTACCATGAACTCCTGCACGCCGCTCCATTCCGACAGCGCCCCCAGCGTATCCTCGCTCTTCACCCGCCACGACCAAAGGGTCAGATCGACTAGCGCGTCGGTCACCGTGACCTGGTTGCTCGTGTTCGTGTACTGGAAGTCATACGCCCCACCGGCGAAGCCGTCCTTGCTGAGCTGGATGGTGTAGCGCACCACCCGGTCCCCTGGGTCGGGATCCTTCGCCGGATTCCAGCGCAGCACCGGGTTGGCCACGCTCACGATTTCCCGTTGCGACGGGGAGAACCCGGTCTCCGGCGGGAATGGCGGATGGTTCACAATTACCACCGGCCCCGGCGCCGGTTCGCCAGTGCTGACCGCCGGGCCGAACCAGTCGTTCGCGGTTGCCCCGCCGGCGGCCCAGATGCTGCCGTCGTTGGCCTGCACCCGAATCCAGTGCTGTCCCGGTGGGCGAGATACCGTACGGGCGGTTTGGTACTCCACGCCCGCCACGTAGTTGCCGTCCGTCGCCGTGACCTTGACCATGTCGAAGACGGCGTCCGGACTGTCTGCCGGCTGCGTCAATGACGAGTACAGCCCCACTCGGATGGACCCCGGGGGCGTGTTGTCCGGGTCCCTATACGTCGCGAAGATCAGGAATTCCGTCGCCGGCGTCCCGTCGAAGGTGACGCTCGGGTCGGGGTGATACCCGCCCGACAAACCCTGGTCCGGCGAATAGGCGTCAAAGACCCGGAAGGTATCTCCCAGCACCACCCGGTCGGCCACCAGGTCGCCCGTGCCACTCACCTTATGCACGGTCATGGTGCTCGTGGTGTTGGCATCGATCTCATACACCCGCAACTTCGCCAGCCCCGTGCGGAACTGTAGGAACTTCCCGACCAGACTACCGTCCTCGTAGGCCGTCCGCCCCAGCGGCCGGATGTAGTCCAGGTGGGTCTCGTCGATCACTCTGATCAGCGTATCCGCCGCCGGTGGCGTGAAGTAGATCGCGCTCATCTTCGGCGCGCGGTTGCCGATCACCAGCGGCCCCTCGTAGTAGCTGTTGGGGCTGGACGGTAGCCGGGTCATCTCCCCCTCGACCTTCAAGTCGGTCGGGGTCGAGCCAGCACTCATGAAGTACTGCTCCCAGTTGACCCAGTACGCCCAGTTGTCCCAGAACTCAAAGTAGTAGTTGTGTAGGCCCGGATCCAGTTGCACCCCGGCCCGCGCCGTATCGAACACGAAGTCGGCCCCGTCGAAGTAGTTGGTGTCGCCCGCCACAGCCGGGTCCATGGTAGCGCCAAACCAATCTACCACCTGGAACCTGTCCCCCACCTGGATCCCGGCGGGCAGAGCCCCGCTGACGGTGATGGTCCCCTGACCCGCACCCACGGTGTTGCCGGTGATGACCAGTTCCTGTGAGGAGACAGCTCCCGTCTGGAAATGCACCTTCATGGCCGGCCTGCCTGCCGGGTTGAAGGCGCCCACCGGGTAGGGACTGCCGCCCCCGGCGGGGACCGGCGTCAGAAACTCGTAGGTGATAGTGCTGCCCGCCAGGCTCTTGACCTGCATCTGCCCCTGCACATCGCCGAACAGGTCGATCCAGATGAGAGCCTTGAAGGGCCGGTCGCCCTGCGGGTTGGCGTCCCGCACCATCCCGTCCTTGTCCGTGTACCGGGTCTTGAACACGAAGTCCTGCCCCTGCGTACCCGAGGCCGGCGTAAGCCCTTGGTTGTCCAGCACCGGCTTGTTGTTCACCCGGAACCAGTAGTAGTTGTTAGCGCCGGGCGGGACCCCCAAGTACCCCGGGTCGTCGTTCGGCCGGGAGGGGTAGATCGCGGTGCCAGTGCCGTCGCTGAAGGAGAAGTAGTACTGGTAGTCGCCGGCGCCGCCCCCGCCGGGGAGAGAAACCGCGGCCGCCTGGTAGTAGTACACGCAGCCGTCGGTGTAGTTCGTGTCCGCCGGGTAGACCTTCTGCATACTGAACCCCTGCCAGCCCGTCGTCGGCGTCCCCGACGCATCGGTCTTGCGGATGAAGACCTGGGTCGCCTGAGGCGCCGTATTGTCGGACTGCCAGTAGTTGATGCGGAACACGAAATTGGTGTCGGTGGTCCACTTGCCGCCTCGATAGGCCGAGCGCTGGCTAATGTCCGGATTGTAGGCCACCGTCTCGTTGGAGATATTCGCATAGTTGGGCGAGATTGTATCCTCGTTGGTGAAGCGATGCGAGGACAGGCCGTTGGTGCTGTAGCCACCCAGGCCCGCGCCGATATTGGCGGTCGGTCCCGCCACCGGCTCCCAGGGCTCGCCCGTGTCCGCCAAGGGGTTGAAGGGATTGGGCCGGGTTCCCCCCACCGCGGGGCCCAGCGCGTTCAGATACTGCCCCGGCGTGGGGAAGCCCCGCTCGACCGCGTTCAGCGGTCCCTCTTCGAAGTACGGATGCGCCGTCAACACGGGGTTAACCTTGGGGTAAGTCAGGCTGCTGAAGGGATACCCATAGCCACCCGCTTCCAAGTCTCGCTGCCAGGGCCACTCGCCACCAATTGCCTTGATGTACCTGCGATTGCTGTTGGTGGGTCCGTCGTTGACCATGACCTTCGTAGTCAGCGCGTCGCCGGGCCTGCCCTGCAGCACGACGCACATGGGGCCCACCCGTTGCGTACCGGTGGAGTCATTCAGCTCCCAGATAGGCGGATCCCAGTCCCGACAGGTCAGGAATTGATAGCTATGGGAGCCGGCGCGCATCGCCGCGTACGCGTTGGAGGTCGGCCTCCCGACCAATCCCGAGAAAGCCGTGTCCCAAGTATCTTGGCCGAGGGGGTCGTACGCGAAGAGAAACGCGTTGTGCAGCATCTGCAGGTAGTTGGTCGGTGCGATGTCATACTTGTAGATCACGCCTGTCCGCAGAGTGCCGTTATCCGGCTCCATGTAGTAGGGCCGGTCCACCGCCTCATCGATCACGAGAACGGCGTGGGGATCGCTGCCGCCCGCCCCCGCGTCCCCCGTCAGGTCCAGGTGGGGGTCCTGTTGGCTGCCATACATCCAGGCCCTTTCGGCGCTGTCACCGGCGACCGATTTGTTGTCGTGGTCCACGATGCCGTTCTTGATGACATCGTAGCTAAAGAAGTTGAAATCCACGAAGTTGCCGTTCTCTCCGAATTCCGAAGTGGGCGTGGCGTAGCTTTGCCAGGCGCTACGCAGTTCGGGCCAGCCCGACAGCCCACTGAAGTACTTGAGCCGGAAGGTGTAAGCATCGCCGCCCGCTCCGTTGTCCGGTTCCGTCGCGGCCCCCGTCACGGCGCGAGTAACCGACAGCGGGTCGACGCCGGTGGCTTGGCCCGAGTACCAGGCTTGCATCTCCCCGCTGGCCGAGATGAAATTGCCGACAGCACTGTGCAGGGCCAGCGGCACGGTGGTCTGAGTGCCCGTCCAAATGATGGGAGGCTGCCCCTGATAGTAGCCCCCTGCTGGATACTCCTCATCGCTCACCCAACTGCTCCAAAACATGGTGAACCTGAAGGTCGAGCTCCCCCCAGGAACGGTACCGACCAGCCAGTCTGAGTGGAATCCAGAGAACGGGCCTACGGTAATCCAGGAAAACAGTCCGGAGGGGCTCCAGGAGACGCCAAAATGCTGCGGCAAATCGTTGGCGTGGACCGCATCAAAGAGTTGGGCGGGATCCATGACGTGCGCTTGATCCTGTATCTCGAAGAGGTCGCGCAGGTGGAAATGATCGGCGGCGGCCAGTCCCGCCGGGAGATCCTCGATCGTGGTCACGAAGGTGCCGCCGCCGTCCTGGCCGTTGCTGTCCACCGTCAGGACGGTGTTGGCGGCGAGGCCGTCGGTGATCTCCAGGGTCAGAACGTCCAGCGAACCGGCGGCGTACACGTTGCCGGTGTAGTAGATCTTCTTGGCCGCGGTCGCGGTTACCGTCAGTTGCTTGAGCAGAGTCAGCGGCAGCGGGGTAGTCGTTGTAATCCACGTGGCGCCGCTAGCCAAGTCGGTGCCATTGCCCAGGATCCGTATAGTTTGAGAAGCCGTAGGGGCTGTGAGGAACTTCATGCGTTGACCGGCCAGGGAACCGGGCCCAAAGGCACCGCCGATGTAGTAGAACTTGGTGGTGGTCGGAATCGACACTACCGTGCGAATCGGCAAGAGGCCGAAGGGCAGGTCATCATCGGTATCGATAAAGTAGCCGGTGGCATCGCTGCTGTTCGACTCGATGAGGAAGTTCTGCCCGGCGGCCACCCCTCGGGTGAACCGCAAGGTCTCCCCAAACAAGGAACCCGTCAGATATTGCGCCAAAGTGACAACGCCCTCATAGTAGACAAGGTCGGGGGCGGGGTTCGCATAAATGTCCAGGTTAGCGCAGACGCGGGCGTCCAGGGCTGTGGCCAAGGTGATGTAGGTGCCGATGGTGTCAGAGTCGTTGGTGAGCACGGTGTATGGCCCGAACTGGCCCAGCGGGTTGTTGACTACGAGGTCGTAGGCGCCGAGAGCCCCCGGGGCAAACGGCTGCCAAGAGACGAAGTAGATCTTCTTGCGGTCAGGGCTCGGATTATACAAGCGGATGTTCCATGTGCCGGTGGCGACAGCGCGGCCGGCCGTCCACATGCCACCGGCCAGGGTCAGGGCTTTGCTGTAGGAAGCGCCGCTGGGGGCGGCCGGTTTGGTGCTGTAGCTGACTCCGCTCAGAAACAGGCCGTCCACACGCTCCTGGGGGACGCCGTCGTCGTTGATCTCATAGTCCCACTCCGGTTTGGCCCGGAACCAGCGTTGGGAGTTGGCCGTCGCTTCCCTCGGCCATACGCCCTCTCCACCGTAGCCGACTATAAGGTCCGCCGCTTGGACCGAGGGCAGCAGCAAGGTGGCGGTGAGAGCAACGAGGACAGTGAGAAGGGCAACACTGCGGAAGGGGATTCGGGTCTTCATCTGAGTTCCTCCGAGCGCTAGGTTGACGGCGGTTGCATTGGTCATATTGCCGGATGGAGACCGGGCCTGGACCCGGCCCGCCCGAGAGGTCCGACATGCGCCCTCCCGGGCAACGACACCAGGCCCTGCCCCCAGCGAGGGGGCGGCTCGACAAGCCTCTTTCCTCCCTGGCGCCGCACACCCCGAACGGCCCGTCCCCGGGCAGGGAGAACACAGGGTACAACGTATTCTATACCAAACAGCGCCTGCAAGTCAATTGTAATCCAGAGCGGTTCTTGCGACTGTCCCAAACGCCGGGAGCCGCACCTTCCTGCCCTGCCCGCTCTCCCGCCCGCGCCGCCGCCGGAGCGCTACTAGCGCCTGTCGTAGTCCGGGTCATATACTCAAATGCCCACCCTCAATGCGCGGTCTCCGCGCCTTCGCCCTCCGCGAGAGCTTCCCTCGCATGACCTAAGACGCACGGAAGCGGCTCGCGAATCCCTACCTCTCGCTCTATGTCCAGCAGCATTCTCTTCATCTCCAGCCCTCCCCCAAACCCTCCCAGCCCTCCCCGGAGGCCACGACCCGGTGGCACGGCACAATCAGCGGCACCGGATTGCGCCCCAGCGCCTGTCCCACCGCCCGCGCCGCTCCCGGTGACCCCACCAACCGTGCCAACTCCCCGTAGCTTACCGTTTCCCCATACGGCACCTGCGCGCACGCCTCCAGCACCTGCCTGGTGAACCCTCTTAGCCGATCCCAGTCGACCGGCACGCTAAAGTCCCGCCGCTGCCTGGCCAGGTACTCGGCAACCTCCCCCAGCGATCGCCCCGCCATCTGCGCCGCTGCCGCCGACACCTGCGGCCCCTGCGGCCCCTCCTCCGCCCACTCCTCCTGTGGCCACTCGACCGCCCATACCCCCTTGTCACTAGCCCACACCCGCAGCCACCCACCCTCCACCCGTCCCGCCGCCATCGCCAGTCCTCCCGCCCGTTGGCTCCTGCTCATCGGCTTCCGCCCCTCCCGCGTTTGTGATATACTGGATACGTCTTTTCAGTGCCTTGTGTCCGGCTCCGCGTCCTGCATCCCTCGGAGCCCTGTCAGGACCTTTACACCAGCCGTTCCGCAGTCGTTCGGCTTCCTCCAGAGGAGGCTCGCGTCGTGCTCAAGCGCCTCTTCGTACGCGCTGACTTTATTCTGTTAGTCGTGGTCATCGTCCTTTCCTGCTTCGGGGCGGTCATGGTAGCCAGCGCCACCAAGCACCTGACTACCGGTAGCGCCAGCGGTGCTTCCACCAAGCTAATTGTACAGCTCGTCTCGCTGGGCTTGGGGCTGGGCCTCACGTTCCTGCTGATGAGCATTGACTACTCCAAGCTCTTGCACATGGCGCCCCTCATCATGGGCGTCTGCCTCCTGCTCGTGCTCGTTACCTTGGTCCTGGGCCACGCCATCCGTGGCAGCGCCCGCTGGATTAGTCTGGGCCCCATCCATCTGCAGCCCTCCGAGTTCGCCAAGATCGCCGTCATCGTCGCCCTGGCCTTCTACCTAAGCCTACGCGCCGAGGACATGGACCTCTCCAGTCTGCGCGTCTTCTTGCAGGCCCTGGCGCTCGCCCTCGGCCCCGCCTGTCTCATCCTGCTCCAGCCCGACCTGGGCACGCCGCTGGTGCTCTTCTTCGTAAGCCTGACCGTCCTCTTCGCCCTTGGCACCCGCCCCATCTTTGTCGGCGGCGCCGTTCTGGCCGCGGCCCTCTTACTGACCGTCGCCTGGCACGCCAACATCCTTAAGCCCTACCAGAAGGACCGCATTCTCGTCTTCCTCAACCCTGGTGCCGACCCCCAGGGCGCCGGCTACAACCTCAACCAGTCCCTCATCGCCGTCGGCTCCGGCCATCTGATCGGCAAGGGCCTCTTTCAGGGCACCCAGAGCAATCTGGCCTTCCTTCCCGAGCAAGAGACCGACTTCATCTTTGCCGTCGTCGGCGAGGAGATGGGCTTCCTGGGCAGTGTAGCGCTCCTCTCGCTACTGGGTATTCTGGTCTGGCGCTGTTTCGCAATCGCCGCCGAGTCCAAGGACGCCGGCGGCCGCGCTCTAGCCGTAGGCGTCGGCGCTATGTTCGTCATCCAGATAACGGTGAATGTCGGTATGGTCCTGGGGATGATGCCCGTCAAGGGCCTCCCCCTGCCCTTCCTGTCCTACGGCGGCAGCGCCATGCTGGCCAACTGCGTCGCCGTAGGCATAGTAGAATCCGTCTATATGCGCCGCCACAAGATCGCTTTCTAACCAGCCCTAATCCCGCCGGGGCCGCCTACGAGGACGGCGTATGTCTGCACGCCACGCCAAGTATCCCGCCCCCGCACCCCACTAAACCCTATGTCTTCACCCTCCGACACTCCCCAACCCGATCAGATCCTTGGCTGGCAGGGCCTCACCTTCACCGTTCCCTCCGACTGGAGCGTCGGCGCTGTCAGCGGCGACAAGACCGAGGGCTACCTGCGCGTGGACAGCCCTGACGCCCCTCGCTTGGAGATCCGCTGGAACGAATCCAAGAGCCCCCCGGAACTAACTAAGACCGTCCGGCGTTACCTGACTTCCTTACAGCGCGACAAGAAACAGCCGGAACCGGTCGAGGTAGACGCCGACTCCCGCTTTATCAGCAAGCGCAAGGTCAACAAAGACGACATGCGTGCCTTCAGTTGGCAGGGCAAGGGGGCGGGCTACGGCGTCGCCTGGTACTGCAAGCAGTGCAGCCGGGTCGTCATCGCCCAAGTCCTGGGCCGCCCCGACGAGAAACACCTTGAGGCCAACGCCGTCCGCTTGCTGTCGGGCATCGACGACCATCCGCGGGGCGACTGGACCACCTGGGCCCTCTACGACCTACACACGGAAGTCCCGATCAGCTTCGACCACGCTGGCGTCAACCTCCGGGCCGGCCTGACCGAGCTAGCCTTCAAGCGCGACACGGAAAAAGTGGTAGTAGCCCGCTGGGGCATGGCCGGGATCGCCCGTGGCGACCAGTCGTTGGACGCCTGGGCCCGCCGCCAGTTCCGCAAGCAGTGGCAGTCCTTCCACCCGACCAGCGAGGAGGCCGTATTCCGCGGCCACGAGGCGGTCACCGTCACCGGCCAGAGCGTACAGCCCTTCGGCCTGGTCGTACGCCTCGGTCGCCACGTCGCCCACAAGGACCATGCTGACCAGTTAGTGGCTCATATCTGGCACTGCGAGCCCACCAACCGCTTGTACGTAGTCTACGGCATCGTAGACGTAATGCACCGCGACCTTCTAGTCGAGATCCGCGACCGGACGAGGTGTCACTGACCCCGGTGTGGGGTGCCTTTCTCCGCGTGGGGCGGCCCTTCCAGCCTGCCCTCCCGGCGGCACCGGCGTCTCGCGTCCGCGCCCCGGGAGGCGACCCAGCTTGTCCCGCCTGACAATCTCCCTTCTCTTTCTCACCGCCTTGTCCCTAGCTGCCTGTAGCGCCGTCTCCGCCGACCGCGCCCAGGCCCAGGCGCTGCTCGCCCAGGCTCGCGACCTGACGGACCAGGGCAAGTACGACGAGGCCCGCCCCTTGCTGGAGCAGGCCCTCCAGGTCGACCCTCGCTACCCCGAAGCCTGGGTCCATCTCGGCTATCTCGAGGAACTCCAGGGGCATATCGAACCCGCCCTCGCCGGCTACGGCCAGGCCCTGACCCTCTCCCCCCTCCAGACCTACGCCCTGGAGCACTTCCGCGCCCTTTTCTACGGCCGTCGCTTCCCCCGGGAAATCCCCTTGGACCAGCTCCCGCTCGTCCCCGTCCCCATAACCACCGACCAGGCCCATGCCGCCACCTCCATGCCCCCGGGAGCGATCATCCGCAACGAGCGTCTGGCCTACACCACCGGCCTCCTCTACCCCGACCAGATGCGCGAGAAGGGTTCTCTACTCACCGTCCCCCTCCCTGGTGCCGGGGCGGCTGCCGGCCGCAAGCTCACCTTCAACCGCGTCTGCTACGGTTACACCGGAGCTCCCGACTCCAGCGCCCTGGTCATGCGCGTGGCGGTCTACTATCCCTCCGCCATCCTCACCGAGGAGGGCACTGACTACGCCGCCCTCGCCGTCCGTCTGACCCACTGGCTCACCCGCCTCTTCGCCTACTACGAGCTGCACCTGGGCGCCACCTTGCCCCCCGAGCCCACACCCATCTACCTCTGCGAGCGGGGGCCTGCTAACGAGATGGCCGGTGGCGAGACCTATGACAAAGCCATCTACTTCTACCACCTGGCCAAGGACCGCCTCCCCCTGGAGTGGTTGCGCGAGGCCGCCCACGAGACCGGCCACCTGCTCCTCCCGCAGATGGGCCGCTTCCCCACCTTCCGCGAGCCCTGGGCCAACGGTGACGCCGGCGAGCGCCTGGCTTTCCAGTGGCTCGCCCAGGAAGCCGGCCTGGTCGCCGGCGAGCCCTGGCCCTCCCCCACGGCCCAGGACAGGCTCCGGGGCCTCTGGCCCGGCGCCCCTCTCCCCCTCGGAGATTACCTGGGCAAGCGCTGCCGCACCCTCCTCGACACCTGGAACCAGGCCGGCCCCGCCTCCCCGCAGCTAGCCCAGGACAACGAGGCCGGTGTCTACTACCTCCTCGGCTTCCTACTCTGGGTCCAGGCGGCGCATGACGACGCCCTCCTGGCCGCCACGCTCCAGAAGACCGCCGGCACCAACCCCACCGACTTCCTCCAATCCTACCAGGAAGCCGTCCAGGCCCGTCTCGAGGCCAGCCAGGGCGCTTACCTCCCCCTCTGGGCCGGTGCGCTCAACCTCCCGGCGAGCAAGCTCACCACCCCGCCCCTCGAGGGCGCCCTGCGCCGCGAGCAGGTCACTCTCTCCGCCGGCGACCAGGCCCAGTACCGCCTCTACCTCCCCGCGGGCGCCTGGCGCGTAGTAATAGTAGCCGCCCCCGGCGCGAACCTAACGGTAAAGCTGGACGACGACGACGCCCTGATCCCCACCCAGTCCGACAAGCACACCCAGTTCACCCTAACCACCCAGGACCCGGCCTGGCACACCCTAACCCT
>JALGSV010000001.1 GCA_029821755.1 Candidatus Zipacnadum vermilionense
GTCCGGCGGCTCCGGCCGGGCCAGCCGGCCCCGCGGGCCCGACCGGACCGGCGGCTCCAGCCGGCGCCATGGCAGCGGCCGGCTGACCGGCCGCTGCCGGATCCGTTCCGGACGCCGGCCCATCCATTGGCGCGGCCCCCGCCGGCTGTTCGGCGGGCATGCCTTGGGCTATCTGCTGGCCCTGCACGTACGCCGCCACGCTATCGTGCCGCGAGAGCACCGTCACCGTCACCAGGAAGCTGGCCATCAGCAGCCCCAGGAGCGCCACCGATCGTCGGCTAAGTGCGGCATCGAGCCACACGCGCTCCACCCCGCCGGCGTCCGGCAGCGGCGTCTGCCCCCGCATTTGCTTGAGGAAGTGCATCCCCATCAAGAACAGCGCCACGCCCCCCAGCAGCAGGTACAGCCCACCTACGGCGAAGGAGCGGCTGCGGAAGTACTCCCAGCGCAGCTCGTAGTCGAGCTGGCGGATTTGCTGCTTGAGTTGCTCGTTGGCCGGGTCCTGGGTGGCTTGGGCCTGAAGCGAGTCGATCTGGACGGGCTTCATGGGGTCAAGGGTCCGGCTGCGGACCAAGTTGCCCAGCAGAAGCAGGAACACGACGACGCAGAAGACGGCGGTGACCATGACCGCGCGTGCTAGCGTCCGGTACCACAGCCCGGTGGATCTGCTCTTCTCCACGCTCAAGGTTGCTTCAGCGCTCATGGGTGACCTTCTCCGTCGCGTGGCGCGGGTTATCTAACCCGCGCGGGTGGGATGAAGTGCCTGCGGAGCGCGGGCTAGAAACCCGCGCCACGCGGGAAACGCACCCCTACGTCTCCGCCTCGCCGGCGGCTGCTCTCCACTGCTCAACATCCTCCGCATGTTGCATCGGACAGGCCTCGTAGCACCGGCCGCACAGCAGGCAGGCGCCGGGGTCGGCCTCATAGTCCGTACGATGGCGGCGCACCGACAGTCCGATCAGCTTTAGGCCCAGCACCAGCGCCACCCACGCTCCCAGCACCGCCGTACCCGGCGCGAAGCGGGCGCGTAGCGCCGCCGCCGCGGCGTACAGCGTCTCGTTAGGCTGGCCCGTTATATAGAAAGCTTCGCTGGCTAGGGTGGTTCCCTGGGCGTAGCCCTGCTGCTCCAGCGCGACGCGCTCCGCCAGCGTCACCGTCGGGTGTACGCGCGCCAGAACGCCGCTCGCCCGGTAACCCAACCAGCCGCCCAGCGCCAGCATCAAGGGCAGCACGGCCAGCAACGCGGCCAGCCGGGCCTTGCCCTCGCGCCGGGACGTGCCCCGCGGGGCCGGGGTCGGCGGCTTGATCGCCCCGTAAGGGCAGGCGTCGGCGCACAGGTGGCATTTCACGCAGTCCGTTGGGGTTATCTTAACACGCCACTTGCTCAAAGGCGAGACCAGTCGTAGTAACGCCCCGTACGGACATAGGAATCGGCAGTACGGCCGGCCCACCACCGTCGCCAGCGCCAGCATCCCTACCCCAAACGCAATCATCCCTCCACTTCCTCCCAGACGGAAGAGAGCGATAAAAGGGTCATAGCGACAGATGAGAAAAGTGCTTCCGGTCCAGGCCAGCAAGACCGCGATGCCCAGGTAGAAGAAGGGGATTAGCCCCAGCGGCTGCTCCAGCCACGCCGGTACGCGCAACGGCCGCAGCAGAACTACCTCCTGCACCGCCCCCAGCGGGCAGACCGCGGCGCAGAACGCTCGCCCGGCCACTAGCGCCACCATCAATGGCAACAGGAAGAACGCGCCCACCAGGACCGGCAGCTGGTAGCCGCTGTCGGCTAATGCCAGCGCGACGTTCTGCGTCGCCCCCACCGGGCAGATGCAGCCGTGCCGGTAGAAGCCGAAGTAGCCCAGCGAGAACAGGGCCAGCAGCCACAGATGCCGCCGCGAGCGCAGGCGCAGCGCCAGGTAGGCCGCCGCCACCAGCGTCACTACCAGTACCGCCAGGTCGATCCAGCCGAAGATCGCCGCCCGCGGATAAGGCATCTGCATCGGCGGAAATTGGTAGCCGCTGGTGAACTGCGGCGGCGGGAAGTTCTCCTCCGCCCCCGCGGCCGCGGGTAGCACCAGGGCCAGGATGTAAAAGGGCAGACGCTTCATGCTGCACCGACGTACGCGGCGACGCTCACCCGCTGGCCTTTCTGGTCTTGAGTATGTATGGCTTGGACCTGGGCACGCGGACGAAAGCCTGGGCCGGGCAGGCCGTGGCGATGGCACACTGGTTGCAGTTCAGGCAGCGGTCGTGGCGCACCTGTAGGTACAGGGCACCGTTACCGTACGCCTCGCAGCCCTTGACGCACTTGGCGCAGCCGATGCAGCGCGGTTCGTCGATCATGTACTGGTAGTATGGCTCTTCCACGAAGCGGCGCCGGATGGCATCAGTGGGACACCGCACATTCTCGGCGCCGGTGCCGTCATCGGGCCGCTGATCGCGGAAGAAGCCGAAGCACAGCTTGCAGTAGCCGCACATGGCGTACTGGTGTACGCACTTGACCGCGGAGGGGGTCAGCACGCACTCGGTCGCGCACTGGCCGCACTGGGTGCATTTTTCCGGGTCAATCTGCCAGACCATCTCCTCGGCCTCGCCCCGGCTGAGCACCGCTCCCAGGCCGCCGCTGAACAGCAGCAGCCCGGCGGCGCGCAGGGCCTCGCGGAGGAATTCGCGCCGGGTTCTTTTCGGGGGGGAGTCGGGCATGATCACCCCTCCCCTCCGGGTAGCGCAGCCTTCCCAGCCGGCGCCGTAGTCTCAATATTGCGGTTCGCCTCGCGTTCCGGCAAGCTGCAGTCGGCATAGGCCGGGCATCCCGTGCAGGCCTCCCCGTACAGGCAGCGGCTTCCCGACCGGCCCACCAGCCAGCCGCCACCGAGCAGCAGCGCTCCCAGAACCAAGCTTCGCGCCAGGCTGCGCAGAAACTCCCGCCGGTCTATCGTGGGCTCCTTGCTCACTCGCTCGACTCCTGCTTGGGCGCAAATACGCGCACGGTGCGGCGGGTCGGGTCCAGGACGAAGATGCGTTCCTGCTTGTCGGTGGCCAGACTCAGGCCTTTCGTGTCCGGCTGGAAGGCCTCCGGCCCGGCCACTACGGCGTCCAGCTTCCCCTCCGGCGTGTAGACCTTGACCCGGGGAGTGCCCTTCTCGGCAGTTACTACCCGGCGGTCGGGCAGCGCCGCCAGGTGGGTCGGGTTGCAGCATCCGGCGAAATCCTCCACGGCGCTACCCGCCTGACCCCAGGCTCCGCGGAACACCCCCTCAACCGTCACCAAGTTCACCGTGTGTTCCCCCGGATTGGCGATGAGTACCATCCCGTCGCGGCTCAGCGCCAGTCCCAAGTAGGGGCTGGGCACCACCAGTGCCGGCATTCGTCCCCCCGCGCCCTTCCCGCCCAGGCGCGCCAGAATCTCGCCGCGCGGGTTATACCGCAGGGCCGCCCTGTTGCCCGCGTCGGCCACCCAGACGTTGTGGCCGTCGGTAGCGATGGCGGTCAGGAAAGCTCGCAGCCCCAGCGGCTCCCACTTGGCTTGCAGGCGGCCGCTTCGGTCGTACACCCCCACGTAGTCGCGGAACCCCACGTAGATCGTCCCGTCCCGCGCCACCGTTAGACAGTGGGGTATCGCCGGGAGCGGGTACTCCTCGTCGGACTTGCCCGCCAGGAAGATGCGCAGTTTGCGATCGCCAGCCATGTACAGCCGCTCGTCCGGACCGACTGCTATCGCCCGCGGTTGCTGCAGGCCGGTCGGGATCTCCGTGCCCTCGGTATACTTGCTCTCTTGCGCCGGTGTGGGCAGGCGCGTCGAATCGGCGGGGAGGACGGGCGGGTTGGCGATCACTCCTGCGCGCTGGAGGGTCATGTAGGCGGCCAGCGCCCCCAGGATCACCACGACCACGGCCGGTCCATACCAATGCGCCCTCGCTCCCGAGGGCGTTGGGGCCTTCTTCTTAGGCTCTTCCATAGTGTTTGACCCCGTGGCGGGGAGTTAGGTTCCTACCCCGCCACGTTCAGGCACACCATCTTGGTCAGGTCCCGCGCCACCAGCTTCCCGGCGGTCAGCACCAATGGCCCCCAGGCCTCACTGCCGCTCAGGACCTTGGTCGTGGCTAGTGGCTTGAAGGCGGAGGGACTAACTTCCGCGAGGGTCAACTTCCCGGTATCGTTGAGCAAGTACATCAACCCACCCGGGGCCATGACGTACGGCCCCAGGCCGAAGCGTTGCGTCGGTCCGCTCTTCCATTGCTCCTTCCCGTCCAGGTCCATGCAGACCAGTTGCCCGTTCTCCAGGACCCCATACAGGTAGCCGCCGGACAGGATGGGTGTCTGCTGCTTGCTGCTGAAGGTCCCGGTCTTGGTGCGGTAAAGGGTCTGTACCGAGTTGCCCGACACCTTGATCATCATCGAACCGGCGTTGTAGCCGCCAGTGAGAAACACTCGCCCATCCCCGATGGAGATGGCCGTGGGGATAGTGGCGGTGCTGACCCGCCATTCCCTCGTCTGCCACAGAATCTTGCCGGTGGCGGCATCCACGCTGGCCACGCCGCCGTGGGCCACGTAGATGTACTGGTGCTTGCCGCCGATGTCCGCCACGCAGATGGAGGCGTGGCTCTGCGACCACGGGGGGGGGCCGGTGGAGTTGGGTGTCTCCCACACCACCTTGCCACTGGCCAGGTCCACGGCGATCATCAGGGCGCGTCCGGCGGGAGCCAGGATGGCTCGATCGCCGTCAATGAGCGGGCACTGCCCGGCGTACCACTCCGGGACCTTCGCCCCGTATTGCTTGACCAGGTCCATCTGCCACCGCACTTTGCCGCTGTCGGCCTCGGCGCAGACCACCACGGCGCTGGGCCCGAAGGTGACTACGTACTTATCGGTCACTGCCGGGACGGTCCGCGACATCCCGTGGTTGCGCTTGATGGGGTTTGGATAGGCGTAGGTCCAGATATCTTGGCCGTCGGCGAAGGACATGCAGCGCAGCACGTCTTGGTTGTTGACCCAGTCTAGGATGTACATCCGTCCCTTGCGGACGGCTGGGGCGGTATAGCCCTCGCCCAATTGCCGTGACCAGACCACGGGCGGCCCGCCCTGCGGCCAGGAGCGCGCGAGACGCACCTTCTCGGTGCTGATATTGTCCCGGTTAGGCCCGCGGAACCAGGGCCAGAAGCCCGGCACGTTGCTCGCCACTGCTCCCGTGGAGACGGTCCCGCCCCCGGTCGTGGCCGCCCCTCCGGCCGTCGGGGCCGCCGCGGGACCGGCGGAAGCGGCGGGAGCGGCCAGCGTAGCCTCCGGCTGGGGGGCAGCCGCCAGCGCTGCTACCTCAGGCTCGGGGGTAGGCATGCGGGCTTGGATATCCGCCGGGGGTGCGCTGCCTCGCATCCAGAACGCAATGGCCACCCCGGCGGCCAACGCCAGCACCACCGGGAGGCCCACCGTGATGAGCAACTCCACCCGATTCGCATTCCGACTCAGTTTTAGCTTGCTCATCGTCTCTCCCGTGTACAATACAACGCGCTCTTGATATAATAATGCACGTCGTGCCTATACCTGTCAAGCGACGCTGCCCAACGCTGCAAGGACGCCGCCGCCGGTGGGGGCAGCACTCCGTGTGCTGCCCGCAAGTCGTTGCTGCTGACCACCTGGCCGCTGGCGTTCCTCTGCTGTCTGGGGAGGCAGTCCCCTCATGAAAGGGTCTGATATGCGTAACCGATCGTCCTTGTTTACCTGCCTCGCGTTCCTCCTGCTAATTTGTTCCGCCGGCGCCCTCTCGGCCGAAGTGGTCGGCTGGCGTACCGATGGCACGGGCCGCTATCCCGACGCCACGCCGCCGACCGCGTGGTCGAAGGATACCGGCGTTGTCTGGTCTGTCCCCCTGCCCGGCCCTACCGCCAGCAGCGCCAACAACAGCCTCCCCGTGATCGTAGGCGACCGCCTGTTTGTCTCCTGCGAACCGACGGATCTGGTCTGCGTGAACCTCGCCGACGGCGAAATCCTCTGGCGGAAGAGCAACACCTATGAGGAGGCGCTGTCCGCCGAGGAGGTAGCACAGATGAAGGCGGACGAGGCTGCTGCGGTGCCGATCCGGGCCGAATTGAAGGCCCTGGAAGGGGAACTGGCCAAACTCAAGGACGCCCTCAACGAGGACCCCAACGACGCCGACCTTAAGGCTCAGCAGACCGCCGCGCAAGAGAAGCAGACCGACCTGAACAAGCAGCTCCGGCCGCTGCTGCGCTTCGCGCTGCCGATAACGCATTCCTGGAACGGTTATTCCAGTGCTACCCCGGTGACCGACGGACAAAGCGTCTGGGTGTCGTTCGGCACCGGCGTGGTGGTCTGTTACGACCTGGAGGGCAATCGCAAATGGGCGCGTTTGGTGGAGAAGCCCAGTCACGGCTGGGGTGTGAGTTCCTCGCCCGTACTGGCCGGCGACCGCCTGCTGGTGAACCTGCTCAACACCACCGCTCTCAACCCGGTCACCGGCGAGACCGTCTGGACCGCCCCCACCAGCATGTACTGGGGCACCCCGGTGGTCAGCAAGATTGCCGACGTACCCGTTGCTTTCACTCCTTTCGGGCAGATCCTCCGGCTTAGCGATGGGGAGATACTCCAGAAGGACCTTTTCCGCTTGGACTTCAACTCCCCCATCCTGCAGGGGGATACGGTCTACTACTTCCAGATCCCCGGCGCCGCCAGCCGGGCGGGTCAGGCCTTGAAGGTCCCGGCCGAAGCCGCCGACGAACTGCAGATCAAGGGCTCCTGGAAGGGCCGCGACGAGCGCTTCTACGGCAGCCCGGTGTTTGACGACGGATTGCTGTACTGCGCCAACCATCTCAACACCCTGATCTGCGCCGACGCGGTCACGGGCCAGGTGGTGTACTACCAGAAGCTCGGTCTGGGCGGGCAGGTCTTCGGCAGCGTCTGTTTCGCCGGCGGGCTGCTCTACGTCACTAGCGATAATGGCAACACGGTCATCGTCAAGCCCGGCCGCACTTACGAAGAGGTCGCTCGCAATTCTTTGGGCGAGACTGTCCGTTCCGTACCGGTCTTCGCCGGCAGCCGCATGTACGTACACGGATACAAGAACCTGTGGTGCATCGGGCAATAACGGCGGAGGGACGCCTCGGGTGGGAGCGGAGGTGGGGTGCGTCTGAGCACACAATCTCTGCCCTGCCGGGTCGGTGCGCCCCGCGCTTACTCAAGGAGATGCTCGTCTCATGCAAGCCCTAGTCAAGACCCAAAAGGGCGTCGGATTCCTAGAACTCCGCGAGGTCCCCGAACCGGTCGCCGGCCCCGGGGAGGCGCTGATCGAGGTCAAGGCCTGTGGCATCTGTGGCACGGATATCCATGTCAAGCACGATACCTTCCCCTACTGGCCCCCGGTGATCCTGGGCCATGAGTTCGCGGGGGAGGTCGTGGCGCTCGGGCCAGGTGTGGAGGGTATCGAGGTCGGGGCCCGCGTGGTCGGCGAGCCGCATACGCGGCACTGCGGCCACTGCTACCTTTGCCGCACCGGCAACATCCAGATATGCGCCGCCAAGCGCTCGCCGGGGTGGGGGATAGACGGGGCCTTCGCCAAGTACGTGGTCATGCCCCCCAAGCTGCTGCACCGGATTCCCGACACCATGTCCTACGAGGAAGCGGCTGTGGTGGAGCCGACGGCGAACGTCGTGACCGACTTGATCGAGCGGACCGGCGTGGTGGCCGGCGACTTCGTGGTAGTCTTGGGTCCCGGTCCCATCGGCCTGCTGGCCGCGATGGCCGCCCGTGCTGCCGGCGCACGCCACGTCGTCATCATCGGCACCCCGGTGGACGAGGAAGTGCGCCTGTCCAAGGCGCGTGAGCTGGGTATAGATACAGTCCTCAACGTGGGGGAGAGCAATCCGCTGGAGGTGGTCCTGGAGCTGACCGGGGGCTGGGGAGCAGACGTGGTGGCCGAGTGCAGCGGGGCCGCTTCGGCCATCGCTTCCGCTGTTGATCTGGTGCGCAAGATGGGTAGACTATGCGCGATAGGCTTGTCCGGTAAAGACAAGCTGGACTTCCCCTGGGATAAGGCGATGGCCAAGGTGTGCACCTTGACCTTCAACATGTCCACGCAGTACACCAGTTGGGACCGCACCATCGCCCTGATCGCCACCGGCCAGATCCCGGTCGCGAAGATCATCTCCCACCGAGAGCCGCTAGCGAACTGGGAGCAGGTATTCGCGGACGTCGAGGCGCAAAAGGCGCTGAAGGCTTTGCTGATACCGTAGGTGCGGGTATTGCGGCGCCGACGGCGCAACATCCGCCCCTACACGGAGGCTCCCCGCCTCAGGAGGATAGAGATCATGCCCGATTTGCCCATTGGCTTTGGCCTGCTTGGCGCCGGATTGGTGGCGCCCTTCCACGCTAAGGCCCTGAGTAATTCCAGTAAGGGCAAGCTCATCGCCGTCGCTGATGTGGACGCCGAGCGCGCCCGCAAGCTAGCCGAGGAGTTCGGGTGCAAAGCCTATGGCTCGCTGGAGGACCTGCTGGCCGACCCCGCGGTCGAGTGCGTCAACGTCCTGACCCCCAATGCCTACCACTACGACGCGGTCATCGCGGCCGCCCAGGCCGGGCGGCACGTGCTGGTGGAGAAGCCCCCGGCCATGAGCCTGCGCGAGACGGACAGCATGATCGCTACCTGCGCCGAGCACGCGGTGAAGCTGGGGATCGTCCTGCAGTGCCGCGTACGCAAGCCCATCCAGGCTATGAAGCAGGCGCTCGCCGAGGGCCGTTTCGGCCGGCCCCTGATGTGCTCCGCGCACATGAAGTGGTTCCGGTCCATCGAGTACTACCAGTCCGACGCCTGGCGCTCCTCGCGCAAGTCCGGGGCGGGCGTCACCATCCAGCACGCCTTCCACTACCTCGACCTGTGCCAGTACCTGATGGGCCCGGCCAAGCGCGTACTGGCCCGCATGGAGAACCTCGCCCACCCGGAGGTGTCTCTGGAGGACACGCTGGTGGCGACCATCGACTGGGAGAACGGCGGGATGGGCCTCGTGGAGGCCTCCACGGCGCTGTGGCCGGGTACCGACCTGCGCATCGAACTCAACGGTGTTGACGGCACGGCTATCATGGTCGGGGAGCGCATGGACACCTGGAAGCTGCGCGAGGATCAGCCCCAGGACGAGGAGATTAGTCAGTACGGCAGCGCCTCGGTAGGGACCGCCGCCACTGGGCCGGCCGACTTCGCTTTCTTCGACCACCAGGTGGTGATCGACGACATGGCGGCGGCCATCGTGGAGGACCGGGAGCCCTGCATCCCCGCGGCCTCGGTCCGCCCCACTCTGGAGATGGCCTTGGCCATGTACCTGTCGGCCAAGGAGGGCCGGCCCGTGGACCTGCCTCTGGAGACAGAAAAAGGAATCTTTGAGTAAGGATCGGTTGTCTAACCGCCAGACGCTTAAGATCCGCCGCAGTATCGGGAGGGAGTACAGAGAGGGGAGCTGGTTTGTGTGAATAGCAATGGCACAGAACGCAGAAGCGGTGTCGGGACCGGTTTGGGCAGGCGCGTTCCCCTGCTCGTGGTGGTGCTACTCGGCGCCGCGGTGGTCGCCAATGGCTGCGCCGCGCTCCTGGCCCTCGCGTCGTACGCCGCGGCCGCCAGCACCATCAAGTCGGTGATTGACCGCCTCGACCCGGACGATCCCTCTTACAGCCTGAGCGGCTACGTTTACATCGACCGCGCGGCTGACAAGATCGCCGTCCAGGCCGACGCCACTCTGCCCGACGGCGGCAACTGGACGCCTTACGCGGACGCCTCGGTGACCGTCGATACCGCGCCTCCGCGCTCCACTACGACGAACGAGGCGGGGTTCTTCGAGTTCACCGGCCTCCCCGTAACGGAAGCTACGCATATCCTGACCATCCTGACCCCTGAAGACGGCAAGGTTCAGTTCACGGTACGTCTGGACAAGCCGTCGATCGAGCCGCTATCCAGTCGCTAGGCTCCCCCGAGAATGGATACGAGGGCGGCCCCGAGCTTGTCGCGGGGCTGCTCTGCTTGCCCCAGTCGCGGCCAAGGAGGACTCATTCATCGTGGCGTCCGACACCCATGACAGCATGATCGCTACCTACTACCTGGAGACTGACGGGGACCTGGCGCAGGTAGCCCGGGACGTCATCACCCTCGAGACCACCGGCGGCTGGGATGGTTCCGGTGACCCACCACCCCTCTTCGCCGCCTGTACCGGCGAGGTGATCTCCGTGGAGGAGGCCAGCCCCGGCTGCGGCACGGTGCAGGTCGCCTTCCCTCTCCTCAACTTCAACCTGGAGGAATCCGCCTTCGCCTCCCTGTGGCTGTCCATGGTCGGCGGAGGCACCCACGCCCTGCTGGCCTACCGCAAGTCCCGGCTGGTGGACTTCACCCTCCCCGCGAGTGCCCTGGCCTACTTCCCCGGCCCGCAGTTCGGGATGGAGGATACCCGCCGCCTGCTCGACCTGGCTCCCGGTACTCCGGTAATCGGGACCATCGTCAAGCCCACCTGCGGTCTAACCGCCGACGACGTGGCCGATTTGGTCTATCGCATGGCGGCCGGCGGGGTGCGCTTCATCAAAGACGATGAGAAAATGCTCAGCCCCGCGTACTGCCCCCTGCGCGAACGGGTGGAGAAGGTCTGCGCCGCCTTGCGCCGCGCCGAGGACGAGACCGGCCAGCGGGTGCTCTATGCGCCGCACATCACCACCGGCCCGCAACGTCTGGAGCGCTACGCGGAGATCGCTCTGGAGGCGGGCGCCAACGCGCTGATGGTCAACTTCCTCGCGGCCGGCTTCCAGTCGCTGGAGGTCCTCGCCCGCAACTTCGACGTACCCATCTACGCGCACTGCGGCGGCAAGGAGGCCTTTGGCCGCGAGCGGGGCCAGGGGGTGGCGCCGGAGGTGGTGGCCAAGTTCGCGCGGTTGCTGGGCGGCGACTACTTCCGCACCGGCGTCCTGGGCGGGTACCTGGTAGGCGGGACGACGGAGGAGCTGCACTCGCTGACCGCGGTGCTGACCGAGGACCTGCCCGGCCTTCGCCCCATGGCTCCGGTGCTCTCCGGTGGTCTCAAGCCGGACAACCTCGCCCACAACCTGCAGGCTTTCGGCTGCGACGTGCTGGCCCTGGCGGGAACGGGGCTGACTCGCCACCCGCAGGGGATTGCCTTCGCGGTGGCGGAGATGCTGAGGATTGCCGCAGAGGTAGCGAACAAATAAGGGCGGGGTCCCCGCAGGCTACCTTGCAGGACTTGCCCAGGCAGGCGACGAATAGACGAATCAATTGCTGTCCGGCTGCAAGAGGTGACGGGAGGGCCCGTCACCTCTGTATTGGTGAGGGCTCGATGATTCGACTTGCTGAAACCCCTCGCGGCCGGAGGAGAGTGGAACGCAATGAGTAATGATGCAGAAGCATTCGACGTTGCCGGGGAAGTGGCAACCTACCTGACTACCGAGGCTGACCTGCTCACGCGCCTCCCCCAGGAGCCGGTCGCGATCTTGGTGCAGATGATCATCGAGGCCTACGAGAACGGCGGCAAGCTCATCACCATGGGCAATGGGGGGCACGGTGCCACCGCCTCCCACATGGTCAACGACATGGGCAAGCACCTGTTCGTCACCGACGACCGTACGGCGTTCGTGGTGAAGGAAAAGGGATTTCGCACGCTCTGTTTGAATGACAACTGGGCTACGCTCACCGCCTGGGCCAACGACATGGGTTACGACTCGTGCTTTGCGGCGCCCCTGGCCAACTGGGTAGAGCCGCACGATTTGGTACTGGGCATCAGCGGCAGCGGCAACTCGGCCAACGTCCTCAGGGCCTTCGAGGTCGCCCGGCAGGCGGGGGCCAAGACCGTCTGCCTCGCCGGCAGCGGCGGCGGACAAGCCCGCGACTTGGCTGATCTGGTCATTACGGTGCCTTCCGAGAATGTCCTGCAGGTAGAGGATGTCCACATGACCATCGCCCATCTATGCACCGAGGTCGTGCGCAAATACGTGCAGAGGAACGGATAGAACCATGCCAGATATGACCGTCCCGCCGCTGCCGCCGGAGACCATGCGCGCCCTCCTGCAAGGGATGATGCGCGTCCGGGCTTTCGAGGAGGCTGTACACGACCTCTACCAGCGCAAGCTGCTCCCCGGTATGTCCCCCCACCTCTCCGCCGGTCAGGAGGCTGTCGCTGCTGGCGTGTGCCTGCAACTGCGGCCGGATGACTACATGGTCACCACGCATCGCGGCCACGGCCACTCCCTGCTCAAAGGGATGGACGCTCAGCGCATGATGGCGGAGCTGTGCAGCAAGGAGACCGGCTACTGCCACGGGCGCGGCGGCACCATGCACATCGCCAGCCCCGAGGTCGGCTGCCTGGGAGCCAATGGCATCGTCGGGGCCGGGTTACCCATCGCCGTCGGAGCCGGGCTCTCCATCCAGTACCGGGGTACCGATCAGGTCTGCGTGGCGTTCTTCGGGGATGGCGCCAGCAACCAGGGGACCTTCCACGAGTCGGTCAATCTGGCCACCGCCCGCAAGCTGCCAGTGGTCTTCGTGTGCGAGAATAACATATACGCTCTGTCCACCAACTTTGCCCGCACCGGCGCCACCCCCAATGTGGTAGACCGCGCTCGGGGCTACGACATACCCGGCGTTACCGTCGACGGGATGGCGGTCGAAGGCGTCTACGCGGCAACTACCACGGCGCTGGAGCGGGCCCGCAGCGGGCAAGGCCCCACGCTTATCGAGGCCAAGACATACCGCTACTACGGCCACGGCGCCAGCGACCATCGGCCCTACCGCACCAAGGAAGAGGAGGCGCAGTGGCGCTGCTCGGATGCCATCCAGTGCTATGGCGACCTTTTGATCGAGCGCGGGGTAGCGACCGCCGCCGAGAGGGATGACCTCAGCGCTCGGGCCGCCGCCGAGGCGCAGGCTGCCGTCGACTTCGCCGTGTCCAGTCCCGACCCCGACCCGGCCCGCGTCGGGGACTACGTCTTCGCTTGATCTTTCGAGGTGAACCATCTTGCCAGTCATGACCTATCGGGATGCCATCAACGCCGCGCTAGCCGAGGAACTTGAGCGTGATGAGCGGGTCTTTTTGCTGGGGGAGGATGTAGGCCTATTCGGCGGCGCCATGGCCGTAACCAAGGGCCTGTACGAGCGCTTTGGGGAGCGGCGGGTGCAGGATATGCCGATCTCTGAGTCGGCGATTGTGGGAGGGACGCTCGGCGCTGTCCTCACCGGCCTGCGACCAGTGGCCGAGATCATGTTTATCGATTTCGTGGGCGTGTGCATGGACCAGATCGTCAACCAGATCGCCAAGGTCCGCTACATGTTGGGCGGGCAGGTGGAGGTGCCGCTGGTCATTCGCACCCAGGGCGGCGGGGGCAAGAGCTATGCCGCCCAGCACTCGCAGAGCCTGGAGGCCTGGTTCATGCACACCCCGGGCCTTAAGGTCGTCATACCCTCCACTCCGGCCGATGCCAAGGGACTGCTCAAGTCAGCTATTCGCGACAACAACCCGGTGCTCTTTATCGAGCACAAATTACTGTACAACGAGAAGGGCGAGGTCCCGGAGGGAGAGCACTTGGTGCCCCTGGGTCAAGCCCGCGTGGTCCGCGAGGGTTCCGGCCTGACTATCGCCACTTACTCGCGCATGGTGGGGCTCGTGCAGCAAGCCGCGGAGGGCCTGGCGGCCGAGGGTACTGAGGTGGAGATCGTAGACCTGCGGACGCTTACGCCTCTCGACGAAGAGACCATGTTCGCCTCCGTGCGGAAGACCGGCCGCTTCCTGGCGGTCGAGGAGGGCCACCTGACGGCCGGGGTCGGGGCTGAACTGGTCGCCCGAGTAACGAAGAACTGCTTTGACTACCTGGACGGGCCGCCCGAACGCGTAGCGGCCCAGGACCGCCCCATCCCCTGCGCGCCTGCGCTGGAGAAAGCCACGTTGCCTCAGGTCGAGGACATCCTGACGGCCGCCCGCGCGCTGGTTGGGTAGAGGGTGGCGGCACGGAGGGCCGCTAGGGCACGAACACACCATCATGATCACCGAAGTCTTTCTTCCCCAACTCACCAGCACCATGGAAGAGGGGATCGTCGCCAACTGGCTCAAGGCCGAGGGAGACGCGGTCGCGCTTGACGAACCCCTTGTCGAGATCGAGACCGACAAGGCGGTCATGGAGCTCGAGTCGCCGGCCACGGGCGTGGTCCTGAAGATTCTGGCTGAGCCGGGGGACACCTGCCTGGTGCTAGCCCCGCTGGCGCTTATCGGGGAACCGGGCGACGACCTCAGCGCCTACGAGCCGCGCGCCACCGCAGCGCCGGTTCCGGTGAGCGCCCCCGCTCCCGTAGAGGAGTCGGCTGCGCCCGCCGTGGCCGTCCGGCCCGAGGGCCGCATCGTCGCCTCGCCGCGTGCCCGCCGGGTGGCGAAGGAGTTGGCCGTGGATCTGTCCGGGCTTACTGGCACGGGCCCCGAGGGCCGCATCACCGAAGAGGACGTACGGCGCGCCGCCTCGGCGGCCACTGCCGCGGCTCCTCCAGCGGCCCCCGGAGAGATCGTCCCCTTCCGCGGCATGCGCAAGGCGGTCGCCGCCGCCATGTCCCGGAGCAAGCGGGAGATTCCTCATTTTTACGTGACCTCGCAGGTAGACATGGCCGCTGCGAGTTGCCTGCTCGCCGACCTCAAGCCGGCCTACGCCGAGCAAGGCGTGAAGCTCACCTATACCGCGCTGGTCGCCAAGGCTACCGCTGGGACCCTCAGTGAGATGCCACAACTCAATGGCTGGTACACAGAGGAAGGCATACAGATGCTGCCTGCGGTGAATCTGGGGGTAGCCGTGGCGGCGCGCGAGGGGATTGTCGTGCCGGTCCTGCGCGAGGCTTCTTGCCTGGACCTTCTGACGATCGCCCGCACGCTGCAGGACCTGGTCGAGCGAGCGCGGGGGGGCGTCCTCTCCGCCGCGGCCCTCAGTGACCGCAGCTTTACGCTGTCCAACCTGGGCGGGCTAGCGGTGGACCAGTTCGCCGCGATCATCAATCCCCCTGAGGTAGCCATTCTCGCCATGGGACGGGTCAAGGAACAGGTGGTGGCCTTCCAGGGAGAGGTGCAGATCCGCTCGCAGATGAACCTTACCCTCTCCTGCGACCACCGGGCCGTGGACGGCGTGGTGGCGGCGAAGTTCCTGCAGCGGCTGGGGATAATCCTGCAAACGCCCGAGACTCTGGCCTGAGGGCGACGGGTGCAAAGAGGTTGTGTCCACGTGGAAGAGGCACGCAAATCGCTGGAAAACGCTCGGCAGCACGTGGACAAGCCTTGGGGCGGCTTTGATCGGTACACGCTCAACCAGCCCTCCACGGTCAAGATCCTGACGATAGCCCCCCAGCAGGCGCTCAGCCTGCAGACGCACGAGCAGCGGGACGAGTTGTGGGTGGTGATCGAGGGAGAGCTTGAGATTCAGGTGGCAGACACGGTCCACGTCGCGACGCCCGGGCAGGAGTTCTTCATCCCCCGCCGCGCTCTCCACCGCCTCACGACAGGCGCCCAGCCGGTCCGGGTGCTCGAGATCTCCCTCGGCGAGTTCGACGAGCAAGACGTAACGCGCCACGAAGACCGTTACGACCGACGGTAGTTCCCCAGGCCCCCTTACTTGTCCCTTCTTCCGGGGAGATTAGGCGGGGTGTGAGCCGCCACTGTCCTCAACCGTGCAGGAATCGTGCGCTTGTGTGTAGAACGGCATTCACTAGACCGGAGGGTCTCCCTGCGCTACCTGGAGAGGTGGCCCAATGACTTCTTGGAGGAACCTAACCATGTTTCAGGCTAGACATCTTACCGTTGCCGTCTTGCTGTTGGCAGCCGCGGTGGTCCTGGTGTTGGGCGGATGCCCCAAGCCCACTCCGCCACCGCCCCCGCCGGTTGGCCCCGCGCTGGGCCCCACGGCCCAGGCTCCCTCGGGTGAGCCGATCAAGATCGGTGCCATCCTCAGCCTCTCGGGCCCCGGGGCGCCTTTGGGGACCCCGGAGCGCGACACGCTCACTATGCTGGAGAAGTCCATCAACGACGCGGGCGGCGTGAACGGTCGTCCGCTGAAGGTCATCGTCGCTGATGACCAGACCGACGAGAACCAGGCCCTGGCCGCGGCCAAGCGGTTCGTCGAAAGTGACAAGGTGGTCGCCTGCATTGGTCCTTCCACCAGCCCCACTACCTTGACGATCATGCCGGTGTTCAAGAAGGCGGAGATTCCCCTGATCTCCTGCGCCGCCGCCGTCAAGATCACTCAGCCGGTGGAGAAGTATGTCTTCTCCACGGCGCAGCCCGATGTGATCGCGGTCGCCAAGCTGATGGACTACCTGAAGGCGAAGGGTTTCAAGAAGCTGGCGGTGGTGGCGGACTCGAACGCCTTCGGGCAGAGCGGAGTCGAGGCTCTCGAAGAGCAGGCCCCGAAGAATGGGATGCAGATCGTGCGTAAGGAGAGCTTCGGCTCCAAGGACACGTCGATGACCACGCAGTTGACCAAGATCAAGGGCGCCGGCGCCGATGCCATTGTCTGCTGGGGCACTAACCCGGGCCCGGCGATCGTGGCCAAGAATGCTCGAGAGCTAAAGATCACCACACCGCTGTTCATGAGCCACGGTGTCTCGAACGCCAAGTTCGTGGAGCTGGCCGGCCCGGCCGCCGACGGGGTCATCTTTCCCAGCGGCCGCATCCTGGTCGCCGACCAACTGACCGATACCGACAAGCAGAGGTCGGTCTTGCTGGAGTACACCAAGGCCTTCCAGGCCGCCAACGAGGGCAAGACGCCCGACCACTTCGGCGGACACGCCTGGGACGCGATGCACATGATCGTCGCGGCCCTCAGGAGCGCCGGTCCCGACCCCAAGGCGCTCGCCGCAGCCCTGGAGCAGACCAGGGATTTCGTCGGCGTCGGTGGCATCTTCAACCTCAGTCCCACCGACCATAACGGCCTGACCAAGGACGCCTTTGTCCTAGTGACCGTCAAGGAAGGTAAATGGGAGATCGTGAAGTAGTACGCGCGCCGCGGTCGGGCCGGGAGACCGTCATGGGAACGCGGGGAATCCTTCCATTCACCGAAGGATTCCCCGCGTTTTCTCTGCGGGGGGAGGGATTGGACAGTGCCGTGTCGAAGAAGGTCTAGTCAGGTTGGAGGACCTGATGCGCCGCCCGGAGGGGCTACGACACAACCTGAGGAGGAAGTACCATGTATTGGTCTACGTCCCGTGTCGTAGTCGTAGTTTTGGTCTGCCTTGTAGGAGTAGCCCTGATCGCTAGCGGCTGTCCCAAGCCGCCGGCCCCCGTCGTTACGCCGCCGATTCCCCCGCCCACCCAGCCCGCCGTGACGCCGCCTTCCGGCGAACCCATCAAGGTGGGCGCCATCTTCAGCGTCACCGGCCCCGGCGCCCCCCTGGGCACTCCGGAGAAAGAAACCGTGGCACTGGTGGAGAAGATGGTAAATGACTCCGGCGGCATCAACGGCCGCCCCTTGGAGATCATCGTCGCTGACGACCAGAGCGATGAGAACCAGGCCCTGGCCGCCGCCAAGCGGCTCATCGACAGGGACAAGGTCGTTGTGGTGGTCGGCCCCACCATCAGCGGCACCAGTCTGGCGATCATCAAGACCTTCGAGGACGCCAAGCTCCCGCTGGTCTCCTGCGCCGCCTCGATCAAGATCACCCAGCCGGTCAAGGAGTGGGTCTTCTCCACTGCCCAGCCGGACACTCTGGCCGTCGCCCGCCTGATGGAGTATCTCAAAGCGAAGAAGATCAGCAAGATCGCCGTGGTCTTCGACTCCAACGCCTTCGGCAAGAGTGGCATGGACGTGCTGGAGAAGCAGGCGCCGGATAGTGGCGTGACCATCGTCGCCAAGGAGAGCTTCGGCTCCAAGGACACGACGGTGAGCTCGCAGTTGACGAAGCTGAAGTCGGCAAAGCCGGAGGCCGTTATCTGCTGGGGGACCAATCCTGGCCCGGCAGTTGTGGCCAAGGAAATGAAGCAGATGAAGTTTGACGTGCCACTGTTCATGAGCCACGGCATTGCCAATCGTAAGTTCATCGAGCTGGCTGGCGACGCCGCCAACGGTGTGGTCTTCCCGGCCGGCAAGCTACTAGTAGCCGAGACGTTGCCTGCCTCTGAGCCCCAGAAGCAGGTCCTGCTGGACTACACCAAGGCCTTCAACGACAAGTACCAGAAGGGTCCGGATACCTTCGGCGGCCACGCCTGGGATGCCATGCAGCTCACTGTCCAGGCGCTCAAGGACGCTGGCACCGATCCGACGAAGCTGCGCGCGGCCATCGAGAAGACCACCAAGTTCGTCGGGGTCACCGGTATCTTCAACCTCAGCGCCACTGACCACAATGGTCTGACCAAGGACTCGTTTGTCATGGTTACGATCAAGGACGGCAACTGGGTCCTGGCAGAGTAGAGGCGGGCGCACCGGAGGGGCCGATTCCTTCTACCGATACGCACTGGGGGCGGCACATATTGTGCCGCCCCCCGGTATGACCTATGCACGGCCCTGAATTGCTCCAATACCTGATAACCGGGCTGACCCAGGGCGCGATCTATGCCTTGGTGGCCGCGGGCTTCAACCTTGTCTACGCCGCTACGGGCATCATCAATTTCGCCCAAGGCGAGTTCGTCATGCTCGGCGGCCTACTCGCGGTCACCTTCGTCGCCTGGCATATGCCGCTGGCAGCGGCCGTGCTGCTGCCCATATTGGTGGTAATGGCCGTGGGTGCTGCGGTGCACTGGTTCGCCATCCGCCCCTTGCGCCGCGCCCATGTCGTTACCCTAATCATGATCACCATCGGCGTCTCGGTCGTCCTGCGCGGTGCTGCGCGGCTGATCTGGGGCGCTGACTCTCACCCTCTGCCCCCGTTCACCCCCGGGGACTCGATCGGTCTCGGGGGGGCTACCGTACAGCCCCAAAGCCTCTGGATTGTCGGCGTCACCGCCGTGGCGGGGGTGGCTCTGGCGCTCTTCTTCCGCCGCACGCTGATGGGCCGGGCCATGGTCGCCTGCGCCCTTAACTCTCGGGCCGCCCGCCTGGCCGGCATTCGCGTCGACCGCATGAACATGTGGGCCTTCGCCTTCGCCGGCGGCATCGGTGCCCTGGCCGGCAGCGTCTTGACCCCCATGACCTTCACCTCCTACGACGTGGGCACCTTGCTAGCGCTGAAGGGCTTCTGCGCAGCGGTGCTGGGAGGGATCGGCAATAACATGGGTGCGGTGCTGGGCGGGCTGATCCTGGGCGTGGTGGAATCCCTAGGGGCCGGGATGTTCTCGGGCTACAAGGACGCTTTCGCTTTCGTGGTGCTGCTTCTGGTCCTGTTCTTGCGCCCCGCGGGATTGCTGGGAGTGGGCTTGCGGAGGGATGACCAGTGAGGGGCGGCGGCTGGGCGCGGTCTCGGATACTCGGACTGACGCTGTTCGCGGCGGCCATCTTCACCTTCGGCCTGACCGTGCACAGCGGCTATCTGCTGGGGATGGCCGTACTCATCGCTCTGCACGCCTTGGTCGCGCTCGGCCTGGGACTGCTCATGGGTTGGGCCGGTCAAATCTCTCTGGGCCACGCCGGCTTCTACGGCTTGGGCGCTTACGCCTCCGCCATCCTCACGACCCGCTTCGGCCTCAACCCCTGGCTGGCCCTGGTGCTGGGCGCGGTGGGCACCGGGCTGATCGCCTTCGCGGTCGGCAAGCCCACCCTGCGGTTGCGCGGGCACTACCTGGCCATGGGTACCCTCGGCCTGGGGCTGATCATCTGGACGGTCTTCAACCAGGCGGCCACCTGGACCGAGGGGCCCTCGGGCATCCGGGACATCCCGGTTCTGTCCCTGGGCGGCCTGGCGCTAGACAACGACCAACGCTTCTACTGGCTGATCTGGCCGGTGGTCCTGGTCGCGGTTATGCTGGCCGGGAATCTCATCAACTCGCGCATGGGGCGGGCGTTGCGGGCGCTGGGGGAGAACGAGGGCGCGGCGGCGGCTGCCGGAGTGGACGTGGCCCGGGCCAAACTGGGCGTCTTCACGCTCAGTGCGGTGCTGGCCTCAATTGCCGGAAGTTTCTACGCCCACTACGTAACCTTCGTCAATCCCAGCCCCTTTGGTTTCGCTTTGTCCATTCAGCTCATGACCATGGTGGTAGTCGGTGGGGAGATGACGGTGTGGGGTCCGCTGGTAGGCGCCGGAGTGCTGACGGTCCTGCATCAGGTCCTGGCGATCAGCGCCCAGCGCATTCCGGCGATGGAGGGTTTGGAGGTCGTGGCTTACGGCGCGGTGCTGGTCATCTTCCTGCTGTTCCGACCCCAGGGCCTAGTCGCCCCTCTGCGCCGCCGCGGGGCACCACCGCGAGCCGCTGAGCCTCCGGCCCCGCGAGCTGACGAAGTGGTGGGTGAGGCCTCGTGAGCGTACCACTCCTGCGCATCGAGCGTCTCCGCAAGGACTTCGGCGGCGTCCATGCGCTCAGCGAGGTCTCCTTCAGCGTGCGTGAGGGGGACATCCATGCTCTCATCGGGCCCAACGGCGCGGGGAAGACGACACTGTTCAACTGCGCCACGGGAGTCTTTTCGCCCAGTGAGGGAGAAGTCTGGTTCCGGGAGCGGCGCCTCACGGGCCTGGCGCCCCACCGCATTGCCGCCCGGGGGGTGGCTCGGACGGCCCAGAATCTGCGTCCCTGGCGCGAAATGACGGTGTTAGAAAACGTCCTGGTCGGCTGCCACCTGTTGGGCCACGCGGGGATGGTAGCGGGCGCCCTGCACCTGCCGAGTAGCCTCCGGGAGGAGCGCCGCCTACGCGAGATCACCATGCGCCGTCTGGAGCAAGCCCATCTGGCCGAATATGCCGACCACCTGGTCGGCGAGTTGGCCCTCGGTCAGCAGCGTATGGTGGAACTGACCCGCGCCCTGGCCTCCAATCCTCGCATGCTCATGCTCGACGAGCCGGCCGCTGGCCTGCACACCCGCGAGACGCAGGAACTGGGCGGCCTGCTGACCTCCCTGCGCGGGCAGGGCCTGACTGTCCTGCTGATTGAGCACGACATGAGCCTGGTCATGTCCATTTGCGACCGCGTAGTGGTCCTGGACTACGGGGAGAAGATCGCCGAGGGCGCCCCCCGCGAGGTGCAGGCCGACCCGCGCGTGGTCGCCGCGTACCTGGGGGAAGAGGTGTCATGACTCCCGACGGCCGCTCCCTTCTACGTCTGAGCAGCGTCCGTGTCTTCTACGATAGCGTGGAAGCGCTCAAGGGTGTCTCCTTACACGTCAATGAGGGGGAGATCGTCGCGCTGGTGGGAGCGAACGGGGCGGGCAAGAGCACCACGCTGAACGCGATCTGCGGCTTGACGCCGGTGCGCGCCGGGGAGATGACACTACAGGGGCAGAGCCTGACGGGGTTGCGGCCGGACCAAGTGGTGCGTCTGGGCATCACCCAGGTCCCGGAGGGGCGGCAGATCGTGGGGGAGATGACCGTGTTGGACAACCTGGTCCTGGGCGCCTACCTGCGCCTGCGCGCGCGGGAGAAGGCCGCCGTTCGCGAGGACCTGGAGCGTATCCTGGGCATGTTTCCCATCCTGCAGGAGCGGCGTAATCAGGCTGCGGGGAACCTGTCCGGCGGTGAGCAGCAGATGCTGGCCGTAGGGCGGGCGCTGATGGCCCGGCCGCGCTTGCTTCTGCTGGACGAACCCACCATCGGCTTAGCTCCGCGCCTGGCGCACCAGATTCTGGACACCGTCGCCGGTCTGCGTGCCCAGGGCACGACCATCCTGCTGGTGGAGCAGAACGTCCTGGCCAGTCTCCGGGTGGCCGACCGCGGGTACGTACTGGAAACCGGGCGCGTGGTGCTGGAAGGGCCCTCGGACGAACTGCTGCGCAATCGTGACGTCCAGCGGGCCTACCTGGGTAAGGATTACGAGGAGGTGTGACCGCGATGAGCGCCATCTGGAACCCAGCTGTGGAGACCATGCCGCGGGAGGAACTGCGGCAACTCCAGTGGGAGCGGCTGCAGTCCACCATCAATCGCTGCTACCGCTACGTGGCGTACTACGGGAGCGTCTTCAACGAGGTCGGAGTGCAGCCGGAGGACCTCCAGTCCTTTGACGACTTGCGTCGCCTGCCCTTCACCACCAAGCAAAGCCTGCGAGACAGCTACCCCTACGGCATGTTCGCGGTGCCCCTGCGGGAGGTAGTGCGCTTGCAGTCTTCCTACGGCACGACCGGCCACCCCACCGTCGTCGGGTATACCAGCAACGACCTGGACCACTGGACCGACCTGGTCGCCCGCAGCTTCACCGGCGTCGGCATCGGCAAGGAGGACGTGGTCCAGATCTTCTTCGGCTACGGCCTGTTCACGGGCGGCTTCGGCTTCCATTACGGGGCGGAGGCTGTCGGCGCTGCTGTCATCCCCGTCTCCTCGGGGGACGTGGAGCGCCAGCTCCGGGTTATGCAGGACTTCCGCACCACCGCCCTGGCCGGCACGCCCAGCCACGCCCTGCACATGGGTCGGATGCTGGAAAAGCTAGACCTGGACCCGCACTCTCTCAGCGTGCGGGTGGGGTTGTTCGGCGCTGAGCCCTGGAGCGAGAACACCCGGGAGGAGATCGAGCGGCTTCTGCTACTCACCGCCTACGACTCCTACGGCCTGGCGGAGATCGGCGGCCCGGGGGTCTCGGCGGAGTGTGAGTGCCGCTGCGGTTTGCACTTGGCCGAGGACCACTTCTACGTGGAAGTAGTGGACCCCGACAGCGGCGAGCCGGTGCCGGAGGGCGAACTGGGGGAACTGGTCTTCACCACGCTGACCAAGGAGGCCTTCCCCCTGCTGCGCTACCGCACCGGCGACGTGGCCTCTCTGGATACCTCCCCCTGCGCCTGCGGGCGCACCCTGGCCCGCATGAGCCGGATCAAGCGCCGCACCGACGAGGTACTGATCATCCAAGGCATCCGCGTGGCTCCCGACGACGTGGGGGAGATCCTGCGTGCTTTCCCCGAGGTGGGGGAGGCCTACCAGCTCGTCGGCCGGGAGGAAGGTCAGGGCGACGCGCTGGAGGTGCTGGTGGAGGTGGGGGTCATACAGGACCTGTCGCTTCAGTCCCTGGAGCGCCTCCGCGAGCGCCTGGAGGAGAACCTGCGTCGCACCCTCGGCCTGGAGCTCACCGTCCGCCTGGTGGAACCGCAGACCCTCCACGGCCCCGCCGGCCGCCAGCCGCGTATCCGTGACGAGCGGGCCCTCTAGCGCTGCCGGGGGGGAACGCCAGAGGCGTCCATCTCGTCTCTCTAGTTGTTGACCCTATAACGTGTTTCCCACTCCGTCAGTTCGGGTAGAATGGTATTAGATAGACCGATAAGGAAGTGATCCACTTGACGTGCCGCCCCGTTTTCCTCGGGGTTTGCCTGGGCGTTTTGTTGATTGCCGGTTCTGCTGCCTTCGCCCGTGGCTCTCTGGAACCCCTCCAGCCCACTACGGTTCCCGGCCAGATTGTGGTCGGCTACAACCGTACGGCCACCGTCGCCACCACGCAGTCCATCAGTGCCCTCGGCGCCATCCAAGTGGTGCGATCTCTAAACCAGATCGGCGCCCAGGTCTGGCGCATCCCGGCCAACGCCGATGCCCGGGCCTTGTGCGCGAAGCTCCGGGCCGTCCCCGGTGTCCGTTACGCTCGGCCTGTTGTTCGCCGCCATGTGCTCCTGGCTGCACCGAACGACCCCGCGTACAACAACGTCGACACCTACGTCGCGCCCTTGGACCCGGACTTCGACCCGTCCGCGGCCGTTGCTTTCCAGTGGGGCCTGCACCGCATCCAGGCTCTGCAGGCCTGGAGCGTTTGGCCGGGCGCCTACTACACGGCGGCGAATAAGCCCACCAATGCGGTCAAGGTCGCGGTCATCGACACCGGGATCGACGTGGGCGGGCCCGATGGTATCCCACACCCTGACTTCATCAACGCCGGTGGCACCAGTCCCGATGCGGCTCTGGGCGGCCAGGTCGACTTGGCCAACGCCCTGAACGTCAACGGTAACTACGAGGATCCCACCTTCATCGATGACGATTACGGCCATGGCACGGCCACCGCGGGCATCATCGCCGCCGCCACCAACAACGGCGGCACGCCCCAGTCGCCCAACGTTTCGGGCGCCATGCCTAGCCCTGACGGCATCGCCGGACTGGCTTACAACGCGCAGATCCTTCCCATCAAGGCCATGGATTCCACCGGCAACGGCACGGACGCCGAGTTGGCGGCTGGTATTCTCGCCGCCGTCGACCGCGGCGCCCTGATTATCAACATCAGCGCCGGCGAGTACGAGTACTCCCAGGCCGAGCAAGACGCTGTCGACTACGCGTGGGACCACGGCACCCTAGTAGTCTGCGCCGCCGGTAACGATGGCCCCTCGCCCAACCGCCCCCTGTGGCCCGCGGCCTGCACCGGGGTCCTGGCCGTTTCGGCCACCGGTTACGACCCGAACGATGCCAGCTACGATCCTCTAGCCTCTTACAGCAACACCGGCTACTACGTGAACGTCTCCGCGCCGGGTGGCGATTACTCCCTGTTTCCGCTGGGCTTCTGGGAGATCTGGTGCTCCATGCCCACCGACGGGGTGTCCGGCCAGGTCGTGGGCTGGCTGCCGTGGGAGGGCGTCGGCGCCGCGCCGCAGTACCAGTACCAGCTTGGCACCTCCCTGGCCTGCCCCTATGTGGCGGGCCTGGCCGCGCTCTATGCTGGCTATAAGGGCATCACCCAGGAGACCCCCGATGGTGTCTGGCAGATGTGGCGGGCCATCCAGAAGGGGTGTGACAACGCGACGTCCACCACGGGCTGGAGTCCCAGCTACGGTTGGGGCCGGATCAACGCCTACCAGACCATGCTGGACAACGATAACCGTGAGGCCACCTCCGGCAGCATGACCGGGCAGGTCTACGTCCTCGGCACCGTGATGGGCAACGCCATCGTCAGCGCGGTCCCGTCCGCCGGGGGCACTGCCAAGGTTACCAACAGCAAGCTAGCCGACGGCTACTACCGCCTCAGCGGCCTCAGTCCGGGCACCTGGAACGTCACCGCTACCTATCAAGGAAAATCGGTGACCGTCAATAACGTGGTCGTCGAAGCGGGGGTCGACACCCCGCGTGTCTACCTCAACATCAACAGTGGGGGGGGAGGCGCGGCTCTGGCAGTAAGCAGCGCGACGTACGTAGACGCTACCCACGTGGACGTGACCTTCAACCAGGCTCCTGACGGCGCCACGGTGGCGACCGCGGCCAACTACAGCATCGCCCCCGCCCTGGGGGTGACCGCCGCGGCGATCCAGGCCGATACCAAGGTGGTACGGCTGACTACCGCCCCCCAGCTGCAGTGGATGATGTACACGGTGACGGTCACGAACGTTACCAGCGGCGGTGGTGCGCCCATCGCCGCGCCGGACAACACCGCCGGCTGGCTCGCCCCCGGCACGCCGCTGCTGACTTGGGCGGGGACCGCCGGCTTCTTCCGGGATGGCGTCAACCCCAATGTGGGCAATGTCGGGAAAACCTTTGTCTTCAAGATCAAGGTTACCCAACCTGATGGCACCGCGCCTTCCTGGGTGAAGCTGCTACTGTGGGACCCGGATGGTAACCCCGTGGCGGGTAGTCCCTTCGAGATGACCCCCCAGGCCTCGCCCAACTATCTGGTCGGGGCTGTCTTCAACAAGTCGGTGTCCCTCAACGTCCGGGGCAGATATAGCTACGCGTTCCTCGCGGCTAACGCCACCGGCACCTCCCGACGGCCCCAGCCGGGGGCGCGGAAGAGGGGGCCCACCGTCAACGCACGTCCAATGCTCGAGTGGACCCTCGAGCCGCATTACGCTATCGCGGGCGTCTACCCCTCGGCGGGTCGAGTAGGGCAGAGCTTCACCTTCCGAGTGCTGTACAGCGACGCCGACGGCAATGCGCCGCTGTATGTGAAGCTGCGGCTGTACAAGGACGGCGTGCAGATCCCCGGCAGTCCCTTCCTCATGGACAACGACACCGGCGCCACCGACTGGACCACTGGCGTAGTCTTCACGCTCACCAAGACCATCAACGAGCGCGCGATGTACCGCTATTCGTTCGCGACCAGCGACGGCATGGGCCGGGCCACTCTCCCCACTCTGGGGAGAAGCAAGGCCGGCCCGCGGGTGGACAATCCTCCGGTGCTGACCTGGGCTGCGATTCCCGGCTATACCACTGGGGGTGTCTCCCCGACCAGTGGACCTGCCGGGACCTTCTTCAACTTCATGATCAAGTACAAGGACGCCAATGGGGATGTGCCCGTGTACGTCAAGGTCAGGATCTATGGCCCGGCGGGAGGGGAGATCGCCGGCAGCCCCTTCTTGATGACGGCGGTCTCCGGCACCGACTACGTCACGGGCGTCATCTTCGCCCGCATGCTGTCCTTGACCGAACCTGGGACATACAGCTACCGCTTCATGGCCAACGACGGGCTGATCCTGCGGGAACGCCCCTACGTCCCGGCCATCGGTCCCACCGTCGTACCCTAGAGTCGGGATGCCCTCAGGTACACACAGGGGCGGCACACTCGTGCCGCCCCTTTTCTTTGACGGGGGGCGGGGGGCAGGCCTTCTATCCCGCCCTCGACGTCGCGTATCTCAGACAGCGCGGACCTGGCAGGCCCGCGCCCCACCGGACCCCGCCTACAACCCTCCCACCCCCAACCCCTCCGCATACAGCGCCAGGACATTCTCCAGGGGTGTATCGGGCTGGATACAATGCGCCGGGGACAGTATGTATCCGCCTCCTCGGCCAACGATCTCCAGTCGCTCGCGCACCTCCCGCCGCACGTCCTGCGCGGTTCCGTGAGGGAGTGTCTGCTGGGTGCTGATCAGCCCGCAAAAGGTCAGCTTGTCACCGTACAGGCGCTTGATCTCCGGCGGGTTCATCCCCGCTGGCTCCGGCTGCATGGCGTCCAGGATGTCCAGCCCCATCTCGATGAAAGTGGGCATGATCTCGTGCGTGTCGCCGCAGGAGTGTGGGCCAGGTCGATGAAGGCTTTCAGCCGGGGCACAAAGAAGCGGTCGAAGCAAGCCGGTGAGAACATCCGCCCGTTCTGGTTGCCGCAGTCCTCGCCCAGGCACAGGATGTCCACGCCGCCGCCCGCTGCCTCCAGCCCGCGCCGGCAGTACTGATAGTAGTGCTCCACCCGCCGGTCGATAATCGCCAGCCCCACCGGGTCCTCGGTGGCGATGTCGATCATCACCCGCTCCATCCCCCGCCCCCGGGAGACGCCGTTGAGGATGTCCGGTATCCCCGCCCCGCCGTAGCAGACGGCGTAGTCAGTCACTGCCTCGCAGGCCGCCGGCAGGACCGAGTAGTCGTAGTCATGGGGCGAGGGCCAGGGGTAGTTCTCTACGTCCTGCAGCGTCTTGATCTCGGCGAGGGCGAACTCGCGGGCCTCGCTGTAGGCCCCGCCCGAGGGGTTCTCCTGGATGACGTACCCCGTGCCCCACTCGTCGTAGTCATCCGCCTTTCCCGGCACGCCCGGCCCGGGTCGGCTCTCGCCGTGGAAGGGCGCCCCCACCCCCCGGAAATCCACGCCCAGGCACTCCAGGATGTCCCGGTCGCCGAAATGCTCCTGCAACCGGGCATGAATCTCCGGCGTCAGATAGGTCTGGATCGGCGCCCGATCCGGCTGCTCATGCCGGCAGGCAGTGAGGACTCGTTCTCTGGAGATCATGAGAGGAGGTCCGTTCCTTCCGCGTGGCGCGGGCTTCCTATCCCGCGCTCCGACGTGTCCTTGCTTGATCCGCGTGCCGCCACTGCAGAACCGGCTTATTCAGGGGATACTCGTTTGCCCTGGGTGCGGCCCCTGTCCTCACGGTACTTGCCAGATGGCACCAGCGCCGTCCTTGAACAGGGTTATCCAGGGGCTGCCGTTCTCGACGTTGAGGTTTAGGAGTGCCCGCATTACGCCGTCGGCATCGCACAGCACCAGGTGAGGGCCGAAGTCGGCAGTGAGGCTCAGTTGGACGCGCGTTTTGCCCGCGGCATCGCACAACGCTAGGCCAGGAGTGCCGTCGGCACTGAGGCTTAGGTCCGCCCGCGTCTTGCCGGCGGCATCGCACAGCAATAGGGCAGGGCCGCCATCGGCGAGTGCCGTGAGGTTCGCCCGCGCCTTGCCGGTAGCGTCCACTAGCACGAACCTCCGGGCCGACACGACCTCCTGCACTTCCGCTTCCGCCGTCTGGGTCGCAGCCGCGGTGCCCCCGAGCAGTAGGCTGGAAGCCGCGCCTCCCAGAAAACCGGATACTACCGTCAGCACGATCAGGATACGGAACTGGCTTCTGGTCATGGTGTCTCCTCCTGAGCTATCCTGGCGGTTGGCCTCGGTACCGCGGACCTTTCCTCCAGTGCCGTCCGCTAGTCGGCCTCAACGTCGAAGTCGGGCGCAACCATCGATGCTCCCTCGGCCTCACGGCAGTTCCCGACGCGAAGGCGAACCCCCACGGTCGTCCGGTGACGATGACGACTTAGCCGGACATGGCGACGCCTGGCAGCTTGAGTGGATCTATCCCTGTTCGCCGGTGAGTCGCCGTCCTTGCTCTGCAACGAACTTGGTGGCTCGGACCCGGACCGAGCTCAGTATTGATGCCCCCTGGTCGCTGTCGATGGTCAGGGCCAGGTCTCCATCCTCTGACGCCATTTGCGCAAACTCGTCTGCGTGCTCGCCCAGGGCACAAAGCGGATAGCGCTCGCGCAGTTCGGCGCCTCTGGGCGCCACTCGCTCTATGTGCGGGATTGCCCTCCAGCAAAACACCTTTGGACCCGTCGAGTGGGCGCCATGATAACCGGACCTATCCGAGTACGTGTGGGATACCTTGGTTGTGACAAACCTGTAATACGCGTTCGTGTAGAGGTCACGCTCCTCGTCTGACGGAGCGGCCTTGGGGCCGGGGTATCCATAGAGTTCGGCCTCGAGCCACTCCTGCGCGGCTCGGTCATCTACTGCGATGGCCAGCTCGAGGCACTTGAGAAGACCGTCGGCGAGGGGGAGGGTGATGTTGTACAGGTGGAGCGCTGCACGGGCGTCTTCGATGAGGCGGGCGAGGGTCTCGTCTGCGGCGGCGGCGGGGCTTGGCTCCGAAGGGGGCGGATGTACTATCGTGACATTCGTGCCCTGGATGTTATCCCCGTGGACGTCCCCTGCGGTTTGGGCTTGGACTCCGCGGCCGATCGCTGCAGCGTGACGGGATGTGCCACTCCCGCGTGAGAGCAGGCGCCCCACCGTCCCGACCGCACTCAGCAGCCATTGGAAAGCCGGATGAGACATCTTTCCCCTCCGTGCGATTACCGGATTACAGAATCACCTTGTTTAGCGGATACTCAATAATCCCCTGTGCCCCGGCCGCCTTGAGGGCCGGGATTAGCTTCACCACCACACCTGTATCCACGATCGTCTCCACCGCCACCCAGCCCTCCCCCGACAGGGGCGAGACCGTGGGGCTGTTGAGCGCCGGGAGCAGTGCCAGGACCGCCGGCAGATTGGCCGGCGCCACGTTCATTTTCAGACCGACTTTCGTCTCCGCCGCCAGGGCCGCGTTGAGCATCAGCGAAATGGATTCGATCTTCTCACGCTTCCAAGGGTCCGCCCAGGCGGCCTGGTTGGCGATGAATTTGGTCGTGGACTCGAAGAGCACGTCCACGATGCGGAGATTGTTGGCCCGCAGAGTGCTGCCCGTCTCGGTGCCCTCTACGATGGCGTCCACCAGCGTGGGGCACTTGGCCTCGGTGGCGCCCCAGGAGAACTCCACCTCCGCCTGCACGCCGTGCTGAGTCAGATATTTGCGCGTCGCCTCCACCAGCTCGGTGGCCACGCGCTTGCCCTGCAGGTCCTGGGGGCCGTGGATATCCGAGGACTCGTGCGCCGCCAGCACCCACTTGTAGGGTCGCATCCCCTGCTTGGCGTAGATGAGGTCCGTGACTTCGACCACCTCGTTCTCCACGCCCCGCTCCAGGATCCAGTCCCAGCCGGTCAGGCCGCAGTCCAGCTCCCCATGCGCCACATACAGCGGCATCTCCTGCGCCCGGAGCAGCACACCCTCCAACTCCTCGTCGGCGAAATGCGGCTTATACTGGCGCTCATCGACGCTTATCTTGTAGCCGGCCTTGGTCAACATGGCCAAGGTGGCGTTCTGCAGGCTTCCCTTGGGAAGACCGATTCTGACGGTTCGTTCAGACAACGTAAGTCACTCCTTCTGCGCGAAATCGCGACATTATAACATAGGTACGAGCAGGGCGGAAGCTGCTAGGGAGGGACGGAGGGGGTTCGCTTTCCTAAAGAGGGCCGCGATAGGTTGCACACGAAGTGCGCCGCGAATCCGACCCGCTCCCCTGCGCAGCGTAGCTACATCGAACAATCGGCGGGTTGGGTTGCTTGCGTGCAGCCACGCTGGGCGCGCTGGCGCGCCAGGTTCAGCCGGCCCCTCCCTAGGTGCTTGCGCCTCTGCTTGTCGCCGGGTATAATCCTCCTTGCGCAACCCATCCGGGCCCGTAGCTCAGCGGTAGAGCGGTCGGCTCATAACCGATTGGTCGCTGGTTCGAATCCGGCCGGGCCCACCATACCTTTCGGATTCGCAACCACTCCCTGTCCGCCTGTCGCTAGGCATCTAGGCTGGGAGTGGCTTTAGCGTGCGGGGGCGGTGTACGCCCCGGCCTCTTCCGCTGCGCCCTCGCCTGCAAGGAGAGGGCGGCCGGGTGGTGAGGCTCCGCGGTGACTCATCATGGTTGGAATAGTCGCTGATTACCTCAAAGTTCGGCGCCACCGGCGCGGTCGCCACGTGCTGTTCATCGGCAGTGGCGCGAAGATTCCCCCGGACGAGGTCCCCCTGGGCGTGTACCTGCAGAACCTCGCTGCCGCCAAGGTGGGGGATAACTTCGCGCACCTCGCCGCGGAGGCCCGGCCTCTGGCCCAACTGGAGGCCTTCGCCCAGCGCGTGCCCGATCCCGCCGAGCGCTGCCGCAGTCTGCGGGCCTTGCTGGGCAACCCCCGCCCGGCCGAGGGCCACGTCCGCCTGGCCAGCCTGGTCAAGGATGGCTACTTCCCCGCCATCTTCACCATGGAGCCCCATGCCCTGCTGGAGCAGGCGCTGCACAACAACTTCATGGAGTCCGGCACCGACTACAACCTGGTGGTGCTGGGCGTGGACGAGCCCGAGGCGCTCAACGCCGCCCTGCAGCACTCCGTCCGGGTCACCGTGGTTAAGTGTGGCGGGGACCTGGAGAACCAATTACTCCCCCTGACCGAGACCGAGCTGACCAAACTGCTGGCTCCCTACGAGCCTTTGATCGCTGATGCTTTCTCGGTGCTGGTGACCTTCCTGGCCTACAGTGACCGCGACCGTCCGCTGCTGCGGCACGTGCCCCACACCGGCGGCAAGGTCTTCTGGGTCAGCCCGACCATCCCGCTCAGCGACCGGGCCGCCTTCGAAGAACTTCGCGCCGATGAGCCCGCGGTCGCCGAGTACCACAAGCTCCAGCCCGAGGTCACCTCCCTGCTGGAAAGTCGCCAGTCCCAGCGTCACATCCTGGCGCGCGAGGCGGGGTCCTTCAACGAGTTTCTCGCGGCCCTTAGCACTCAGCTCAAGGCGCATGCCCGCCGGCGCATCCATGGCCGGCGCCGGGAGCTGAGCGTGCTACGCGGCGGGCCTTACCGCTTCCTGGACTACTTCGATGCCGAGGACACTGAATTCTTCTTTGGTCGCGAGGACGATACCGAGTGCCTGCTGGAGCTGGTGAACCGCCACCCCCTCAGCGTCCTCTTCGGTCACTCGGCGGTGGGGAAGACCTCCCTGCTTCGAGCCGGGCTCATTCCGCGTTTGCGGGAGTTAGATGAGGAGTGGTCCGACGAGGGCCCCCGTCCGCTGCTGCCCGTCTACGCCACCTGCGGTGACGACCCGGAGTACCGGCTCAAGCAAGCCCTGTTGGTCCGCGCCGAGACCGAGGGCGTGCCCCTGCCTCCCGAGGTCGCTACGGGCTCTTGCCGCGAGGTGGCTATCGCCTTAGCCGAGGCCTCGGAGCGCAACCTGCTGCTTATCATGGACCACTTCGCCGAGATCTTTGTAAAGGTCGGCGCTCGGGTCCGCGAACAGTTCATGGAGACCGTACACGCGTGCCTGGACGACGATCGGCTGCACTTCCTGTTCTGCTTGCGAGAGGACTACCTGGGGGAGCTGTTCGAACTGCGCGAGGAGCTCCCCGGCGTCATGGAGAACATGTACCGGTTGCGCCGGCTGAACCGCGAGCAGACCGAGGCGGCTATCACCAAACCGGCCAGCAACTTCAACCTGCAGATCGATCGCGACCTGGTCGACCGCTTGCTGGAGGACCTCTCCCGCGAGGGCGTGCAGCCCGCGGAATTGCAGATCGTCATGTACCGCCTCTACGAGGATATGGAGCCGCCCTCCAAGCTGATCGGCCAGCGCCTATACGACCAGCTGGGCGGCGCGACCAAGATCCTTGCCAGCTACCTGGACAAGGCCCTCAGCCAACTCCCCATGGCCGAACGCCCCGTGGCCCGCGACATCTTGGGCGCCATGATCGCTTCCAGTGAACTGCCCGGCCGCTGGCCGCTGGAGCGGATTCTGCGCGAGGTGGACGACCCCCGCGAGAGCGTGGAGAAGGTACTGGCGCATCTCATGGACCACCGCCTGGTGCGGGTGGTGGATGAGGAGGGTCGCCGCAGCTACGAGCTTGCCCACGAGTATCTTGCGGAAGGCCTGCGCCGCCAACTGGGTACACAGGTTCGAAGCCACCGGGATATCCAGGACCTGCTCACCCGGGAGCTGAACAACTACGAGAAGTTTGGGTTGCTCATCGACGAGGAGCGGGTGCGCATCATCAGCGACCACGCGGACGAGCTGCGCATCTCCCCGGAGGAGTTGGAGCTGATCCTGCGCAGCGCCGCCACCCACGGCGTCCGCGCCGACTACTGGATAGGGCAAGCCTCCAAGTTGGGCGAGCGCCGCGACTCCGTGCTCATCTCACTGCTGTCCGACTCCTCCCCGCAGGTGCGCCTGGCCGTCTATCAGGGCCTGCCGCACGACCTGTCGGCGGGCTGTATGCGCGCCTTGGCCCACGGGCTGAGCGATGAGGTGCCGGAGATTCGCGCGCTCGCTGCCAAGGCCCTCTCCGGCATGGAGCGCCAGTTGGTGGCCTTCCTGCAGTCCAGTGACGGCAAGCGCCGGCGCCTGGCCGCAACCGCTATCGGCGCGCTGCGCCTGCGCCGCCAGGGTCGGCGTCTACTGGATGCTCTCACCGATGACGACCCGGTCTCCGCGGAGGCGATAGTCCAGGCCATTCGCTCGCTGGATGACCCCCGACTGCTCGCCCAGCTCCGTCGGCGGGTGGAGGCGACAGTCGGAGTCCCCTGGGCCGCGGCGGCGGCGCTGGGGTGCTTGTCGTACACGGACCAGGACGTGGAGCAACTCCGCCGGCGGGTGGCCCAGCAGCCCGGGAACGTCCGCCTGCTGTATGCCTGGGCCGAGGCGGAGCGGGGCGCCCATGACTATGCGCAGGCTGCGCTCCTGCTGGAGCGCGCCCTGGAGGTCGCCGACGACCCGCACGGGCGCGAGTTGATTGGCGGTCTCTTGGTGGAAGTACAGGAGTTGGCCGATCGATCTGAGTCGGAGGGTGACCGCTGGTTGACCTTCGGCGGCTCACCCCGCCACGAGGCCTGCTCCGCCGTCGCCGTGCGTCCGCCCTTGGAGGAGGTCTGGTCCACCCGCACCGGCGGCCCCGTGGTCGCCTCCCCAGTCGTGGGCCGCAACCTGGTTTACATCGGCTCGCGGGATGGTACTTTCTACGCGTTGGACAGTACCCGGGGCGACGTGCGCTGGTCAGTTGCCACCCAAGGGCGCATCGAGGGTACGGCCGCCCTGAGCGAGGAGGCTGTCATCTTCGGCTCCACCGACCGCGTGCTATACGCGGTGGAGCCGGCCCGCGGTCAGATCCTCTGGCGCCGCGACTTGGCCGGGCCCCTGCGCGCGGCCTGTACCCTCACCGACAAGCATGTCCTCATCGGCGATATGGCCGGCTACCTGCATGCCGTAAACCGGTCTAACGGCCGCCCTGCCTGGCGCTTCCCCACTCAGGGCGAGATCTTCTCCGCTCCCGCCCTGGCTGAGGGGTTGGTGCTCTTCGGCTCCTGGGATGCGCATCTTTACGCGGTGGAGGCCGAGAGCGGCCGGGAGGTCTGGCGCCTGGCCGTGGGCGCCCCCGTGGCCGCCTCGCCCACGATCGGGGAGGGCCTGGGGTGGTGTGGCTCTGACGACGGCTATCTGTACGCGGTCTCTCTGGAGACCGGGGAGGTCGAGTGGCGTACCTCCTTGGGCGGCCGCGTTCGTTCCACGCCCGCTCTCTGGAACGACCGGCTGGTGGTCGGCGCGGGTGACGGCGGCATCTACTGCCTGGACGCTGCCGACGGCACCGTGCTCTGGCGCGTCCAGACCGGCGACGAGGTCCTGGCCTCCGCCGCCCTGGCGGAGAATATCGTCTACGTCGGCTCCAAGGACGGTTCGCTCTACGCTCTGAGTGTCGAGAACGGCGAGACTCTCTGGACCCATTCGACTTCCTATGGCATCTACTCCTCGCCGGCCCTCGCCAACGACAGCCTGCACATCGGATGGGCTTACTATTATGTCGCGGCATTCCGCTCGGCGGGATAACCAGTCAGGGCGTTTCCTCTCCCCGGAGGCACCGGCGGTTCGCCGAGGGCCCGCGGGCGGGGCGCGGCTCGCCGGCCTGCTAGTCCTCGCCCTCCTGATCGCCGGCTGCTCGCCTCTGCAGACGGCGGATGCCATGCGGCGCGATTTCATGGCCCAGTCACTGGTCAAGCAAGCCGCCGCGCGCGCCGCTGCCGGACGGGCCGACGGGCGTGCCGTCCAACTCGCTGCCTGGGCCACCCGCCTGGCTCCCGACGATCTCCCGGTCCTACGCCTGGCCAGTGCTGTCTTCCTCCAGGGGCAGGCCTGGGACCGCGCGCTGGAGGGGCTACTGACGCTGCAGCAGAAGACGGGCGTGGCCGACGCTTACCACTTGGGTACCTGCTACCTATTCCTGGGCCAGGAAGCGAAGGGGGTGGTCTTGTTGGAGGCCTCCCTGGGAGCTGCGCGCTCGCGCTACGCCACGCACCAGATCAGCAGCTTGGCCCTGGCGACTACCTTTAACAACGTCGGCTACACTTACGCCGACGCTGGCGTGCGTCTGTCGGAAGCCGTTGAGCTCACCCAGGAGGCGGTGCGTCTCGCCCCGGCAACTCCCAGTTTCCTCGACAGTCTGGGCTGGGCTTACCACCGCGTCGGCCAGAACAGGGCGGCGGCCTTTGCCCTGGAGCAGGCCCTGCGCCTGCAGCGCCGCCCCGACGCCATTATCTTCTACCATGCCGGCGTGGTGCACGCCCGGATGGGCCAGTTGCGCCTGGCCCGCGTCGAGCTGCGGCGGGCCCTTTCCCTGCGCGGGGGTGACTTCCCGGAGGCGGCCGACGCCTTTCATCGGATGCACTGGCAACTCCCACCGCCCGAGACGGTGTAAGCTGAGACGCCCATGTTTGCCACTAACCCGGAGGATACCATGAAGATCTCACAACGTGCCCTCGCTATCGCCCCCTCGCCTACCATTGCCATGTCCTCGCGCGCCAAGGCCATGCGGGCCCAGGGGCAAGACGTCATCTCCTTCGACGTAGGCGAGCCGGATTTCCCCACCCCGGAGAACATCTGCCGCGCCGCTTGCGACGCCATCGCCGCCGGCCACACCAAGTACACCCCCGCCGCGGGGCTCCCCAAGCTCAAAGAGGCCATCGTCCAGGCCACCGCCCGCGACGTGGGGCTGCAGTACGACCCGGCCCAGGTTGTCGTCTCCAACGGCGGCAAGCACGCCCTGATGAACATCTGGGAGTCCATCGTCGACCCGGGCGATGAGGTCATCGTCTTCGCGCCCTATTGGGTCAGCTACCCGGCCCAGATCGAGTTGTGTGGCGGTCGCGCGGTCGTCATCCCTACCCGCGGGGAGGACGACTTCCAGCCGGACCTCGACCAGGTCCGTACGGCGCTTTCCGACCGCACTATCGCTCTGCTGATCAACAGCCCCTCCAACCCCGCCGGCGCCATCTTCACCGAGGCGACCATGCGTGGTCTGGCGGAAATCGCGGTTGAGGGCGACCTGCTGATCATCTCCGACGAGATCTACAAGCACATCCTCTTTGATGGCCGGAAGCACCTGAGCACCGCCCAGTTAGGTGAGGAGGTCAAGTCCCGCACCATCCTCGCCGACGGCGTGGCCAAGACCTACGCCATGACCGGCTGGCGCATCGGCTGGCTGATCGCACCGAAGGAGATCGCCAAGCGGGCGGGGGACATCCAGAGTCAGGAGACCTCCAATCCCAACACCCCGGCGCAGTACGCCGCCATCGAGGCGCTACTGGGGCCGCAAGATTCGGTGGCGACGATGCGGGCGGAGTTCGAGCGTCGTCGCGACTACCTGGTGCCGGCGCTCTGCGAGATGGCGGGGATTAAGTGCAACAAGCCGGGCGGCGCTTTCTACGTCTTCCCGGACATTTCGGCCCACGTCGGTCGCACCCTGAACGGCACGCCGATCCCGACCGACCTGGCCCTGGCCGAGTACCTGCTGGAGAAGGCCCTAATCAGCGCCGTTCCCGGGTCCGCCTTCGGGAGCGACGGGTACATTCGCTTCAGCTTCGCGACGTCGATGGAGCTCTTGCAGGAGGGAATGCGGAGGCTGAGGGAGGCCTTGAGCTAGCGCCCGTTGCGTCGGGACCCTCCCGCCCGAGCCAAGCGAGAGAGAGGGGCAGGGGGTGAGACTCTGCGACTACCCACCGAGCCCTGGCCACCAGAGTCCGTAAGTAAGACGCGGAAGCTCCGGCGCATACAGCCACCAATGGTACGGGGCGAACAGGAGCGCCTTGACGGTCAGCAGCGCGAAGAGCAGCAACACCCAGGCGGCCAGTTCCGTCGCGTTGCTCCCGCGGGCACGCTCCCAGGAGAAGTAGGTAGGGCAGCGGTAGCGCCGTCGCCAGGGTTGCGGCACCAGCCGCGGCACCGCCCTTCGGTAGGCCTCGAAATCCTCCCCGAACAGCCCCAGCAGGACGTTCTCCTCGGAGCGCACGGTGAAGATGTAGACGAACACCGCCGCGAAGGCGCCCACCGCGGTCAGGTACACGTTGTTGGCTGCCACGCACACCCCGGCGAGGATGAACAGGCTGCCCAAGTACAGCGGATTGCGCGTGTAGGCATAGGGCCCGGAGGTGCAAAGCGCCGCGTCTTTGGTCAGGTAGCCCAGGGCCCAGGTGCGGATCACAACGCCGATGACCACTAACGGAAGGCCCCACAGCAGGTACGGCCAGCGCGGCACAGCTATCACCAGGGCCGCCACGTAGCCCAGAGCATGCAGCTTGGTCCGATGCCGCGCCCAGAAGCCCCGCCGATCTCGGGGCGGGGCGGAAGATTCGCTCTCAATCTGACTCAAGGTTTCCACCTCAACGGCGGGGAAATAGAGGACGGGGGCCATTGTATCGTCTCCCGCCAACAGCGGCAAGTCCGCCCGCAAGCGAAGTACCCGGCCCACGGCCTCAAGGAGAATGAACCATGCACAAAGTAACCTTCATCCCCGGCGATGGCACGGGCCCCGAAGTGGCCTGGGCCATGCGCCGCTGTGTGGACGCCACCGGCGTCGCCATTGAGTGGGAAGAGCAGCACGCCGGCGTAGACGCCATGGAGGAGAAGGGCACACCCCTTCCCCCCGAGGTGCTCGAGTCCATCCGCCGCAACAAGGTCGCCATCAAGGGGCCCATCACCACCCCCATCGGCAGCGGTTTCCGCAGCGTCAACGTCGCTCTGCGCAAGGAGCTTGACCTCTACGTCTGCCTGCGCCCGTGCAAGTATTACCCCGGTGTTCGCGGCCACTACGACAACGTGGATCTGGTGATCGTCCGCGAGAACACCGAAGACCTCTACTCCGGCATCGAGTTCGACCACGGCACGCCCGAGTGCGACGAGGTGCTCGAGGCCATTCAGCGCCTGTCGGGGAAGCAAGTCTGGCCCGGTTCCTCGCTGAGCATCAAGCCTATCTCGGAGTTTGCCACCGAGCGTATCGTCCGCTACGCCTTCGACTACGCGGTCAAGCACGGCCGCCAGAAAGTCACGGCGGTGCACAAGGCCAACATCATGAAGTACACCGACGGCCTGTTCCTGTCCGTGGCGCGGCGGGTAGGGGAGGAGTACGCGGGCAGCGGCGTGGAGTTCGAGGACCGCATCGTGGACAACATGTGCATGCAGCTCGTGCAGAAGCCCGAGCTGTACGAGGTGCTGGTCCTGCCCAACCTCTACGGGGATATCCTCAGCGATCTGGCCTGCGGGCTGGTGGGAGGTCTGGGGGTGGCGCCGGGGGCCAACCTAGGGGAGGGCCTCGCCGTCTTCGAGCCTACCCATGGTTCCGCGCCCAAGTACAAGGGGCAGAACAAGGTCAACCCGGTGGCGACAATCCTGTCCGGAGTGCTGATGCTCGACTACCTGGGGGAGAAGGACGCGGCGAAGCGGCTGGAGAGTGCGGTAGCGGCGGTTATCCGCGAGGGGAAAGACGTCACCTATGACATGAAGTCCTACCGCGACGACCCCACCGCCGTGGGTACCAGCGAAATGGCTGACGCGATCATCCGGCGATTGTAGGGCAGCGCAGATTCCCCAGCCTGCGAGGCGGCTTGTAGGGCGCGATTGCCTCTACCCTCGGGCGGTCCGCAACATGGAGGCGGGCAGGAAGGTGATCACGATCACTGCTGCTGTGGTCACGATGGCGCAACTGAATGCCCGGCTCATCCAGGCCAGACCATGCGTGACTTGGTGGATTGCCGCCACCCGCAGCGGCGCGTCTGGCGCCAGTTGGTACACGCCCAGCAGTACCGCCACCGTCAGCGCCCCTACCGCCAGCAAGGCCGGCACGCCCAGCCTGACGTCGGTGCTGCTCGGGGCCAGTTCTGCGCCGATGGTGAAGGCCAGGTAGAGGAAGAGCCAGGTGCGGGGCGAATGGTAGTCGAGGGCCAGCAGCGCGTGGTACAGGCCCTGTAACACCGACCGCCCCGGGGTAGCAGCCGACAGCGACTGTTCGTCTAGGGGGAGATGCATCCACTGCGCCACCCCGTAGAGTACCAGCGACCCCACGATCAGCGGTGCCAGCGCCGCCAGACCGGTGGCTAGCCAGGGCACTGCCAGCGGGGACCACGCCCGTCCCGGCCGGCAGGCCCCGGCGCCGGCCTTGTCGAATATGCACGGTATCAGGCGCCGCACTCGGTACCCGCACACCAGGAAGCCCAGCGCGTGGCTGATCTCATGGACGAGGTTGCCCGGCAGTCGTACCAGCAGCACTAGCCACCCGCCGCGGCGGCGCGGGTTGCGGCTGGCCAGGGCCTGCAGCGCCCAGGCAAATAGCGCCCGCGACAGCATAAACAACAGTACGCCCTGGCCCGCCACCAGCGCCAGCCTCTCGAACAGTTGATCCGGTGCCATAGCGCGGGCATTATAGCAGATTTGTCTAGCCTTGGGCGCATATTGCGCTCATCTCTGCGCAGATGGAGGGGCCGCCCTGTACGCGGCAATCGGAGGACTCACACCATGAAAGTAACCGTAGTCGGAGCCGGCAACGTCGGCGCCACCTGTGCCCAGCGACTCGTCGAGGGAGACCTCGCTGACGTCTATCTCGTCGACGTTGTCGAGGGCCTCGCCCGCGGTAAGGCCCTCGACCTGGCCCAGGCCGCGGCCCTGGTGCGCCATGCTCGACGGATCGAGGGCGGCGAGGAATATGCCGGAGCCGAGGGCTCCGATATCGTCGTCATTACCGCCGGCATCGCGCGCAAGCCCGGTATGTCCCGCGATGATCTGCTCGCCATCAACGGCAAGATCGTCACCGAGGTCAGTGAGAATTTGAGGCGCGTCTGCCCGGAGGCGATGATAATCATGATCTCCAACCCGCTGGACGTGACCACCTACCTCGCCGCGCAGGTCTTCGGCACGCCGCGCGAACGGATCATGGGCATGGCGGGTGGGCTGGATACCGCCCGCTACCAGACCTTCATTGCCGGGGAGGTGGGCTGCGCCCCGTACGAGGTGGAGGCGATGGTCCTGGGCGGCCACGGCGACAGCATGGTTCCCCTACCACGCCTGACCGCGGTCAATGGCACCCCGTTTGAGGAGCTGTTGCCGCCGGAGAAGATCAAGGCCATAGTCGAGCGCACCCGCAACGGCGGCGCGGAGATCGTGTCGCACCTGAAGACGGGCAGCGCCTTCTACGCGCCCTCCGCCGCGGTGGTGGATATGGTCCAGGCCGTGGCTCGCGACGAGCACCGGATCATCCCCTGCGCGGTGCAGCTTCAGGGCGAGTACGGCCTGGAGGGGCTCTTCCTGGGCGTGCCCTGCCGCCTGGGCGCGAGTGGGGTAGAGGAGGTCGTGGAGATCTACTTGAACGAGGAGGAGATGGGCGCTCTGCACGCCTCCGCCCAGCACGTCCGTGAGACGGTCGCGGCTTGGGAGAACCTGCCGAAGGGCTAGGGCGTCTGTGCGCGTAGGGTGGGTTCTCTATCCCGCCCTCTCATGAACGAGCGTTACCGTGCGCGGGCAAGAGAGCCGGCGCCACGCGGAACGTCCGGGAGGCTAACAATCATGCCCACGATCAAGTACGAAGGCCACTCCTGCTTCCTGATCACCAGCGAGGCCGGTCTGCGGATCATGCTGGACCCATACGACTTCGGCGCGTACGGGGAAAGCTTCGGCTACGGGCCGATCACCGATCCCGCCGACGTGGTGCTCATCACCCACGAGCACCGCGACCATAACGGGGCGGAGGGCGTGCCGGGCTCGCCGGTGGTATTGCGGGAGACGGCCACGGCGGCGGGGGTGTACTTCCAGGTAGTGGAGGCCTCGCACGGCCGGTCGGACGGACAGGACCGTGGCAACATCCGCATCTTCTCCTGGGAGGTCGACGGCCTGCGCTTCTGCCATCTGGGCGATCTGGGCGTTCCGCTCACGCCCGCGCAGGTGGAGGCCATCGGGCCGGTGGACGTCCTCTTCGTCCCGGTCGGCGGGCATTTCACCCTCGACGCCGCCGGCGCGCACCAAGTGGCGGGGCAACTACAGGCGCGGGTGATCCTTCCAATGCACTACCGGACGGAGCGGACCACCCTCCCGATAGCGCCAGTGGGGGAGTTCCTCCAGGGAGCCGCGCAGGTGCTGGAGGTGGGTGGCTCCGAGTGGAGGGTCACGGCGGAGACGGTGCCCGAAGCGGCCACGGTGGTGGTTCTGCAACCCGCCAACTGAGCTTGGCGGCCAGAAGTGTTTCACGTGAAACAAACGATCTACCAGTGGCTAGAGAGACTCGGCGGCAGAAAGGCCGGGAAGGTCCCCCGCTCTTTGGTACTGCCCGGGGTGCCGGGCTGACCCTATCCGTCGCCAAGGTTGCCCGGGGGCGGCAGGGACATCCACATCGTGCCCAGATCCCGCAGGGCGTTGATAAGCATGTCACCGTCCTCCGGAAGGGTATTGGGCAGGTCGCCAAGTTGAAAATCAAGCGCCCGCTGGCGGAAGGCCTGTATCTGCGCCGCGGTCAGCCCCAGCCGCCGGAAGGCCTCCTGGCGGCCCGGGGAGAAGCCCTCGGCTCGCAGCCAGTCTCGGGCCGCGTTGACTTCTTCAGGCGTGAACGCTACCGCGGCGGTCGGGAACGCGGCGCGGTCGATCGGCGCAACCAGCGCCTCCAGCTTGTCGGCCAGGACCAGCATGGCCTGCCCGGATTGGCGCTTGAGGCTGACGAGCGCCTGCGCCTGCCGGTCGGCGGCCGCCTGGTTGTCCGCGGCCAGCGCCCCGCCCAGGCGATCGCGGGTGATCTGCGCGGCGAGCAGCTTGCTGTACAGGTCCGCCAACGCCCGCACCATTTCGTTCGCCACGGTGACCCTCTCGGCTGACAGATCCTCGTTCGCCTCGTAGAGCACTACCTCCACGGGCTGGGGCAGGGCGATCTGGTCGAAATCCGGACGAGGCGGGTCACCACCCAGCGCCTGGCTGATCCCGCCGGCAAGAGTAAGGATGGTGCCGAGGAGCCCGTCCCGCAGCCCCCCCTGGAAGTCCATGCCCGCCGCACCTACGGCCTTGTTCACCAGCCACATGGCTGGCCCGCCGCCAACCAAGTCCCCGAGGCTGCACCATCCCGACCACATGTCCATGGCTTCCTTGGTGCGCTTGAGGATGTCCTTGCTGTGATAGGTGTCCTGGTAGGCGGGAGTGTCGTCGTCGCGTTTTGGCTTGGGCTTAGGGACGAAGGTGGGCAGCCCCCGGCCGGACTGAGCCAGGCGTTGGCGGCCGGTGGCGCCGGGCTGGGCGACCGAGCGCGCAGGCCTGAAGTCGCGTAGCCGCCGCGCGCCATAGATGGTGTGGGTGAGGGCGGCTAGCGCCAGGGGGGTAGAGGACGAGGCGAAACCGAGGGCCCATCGGAACGAGGGGCGGCGTGCGGTGCGGGGTGCGGAGGCCAGGGCCTCGGGAACCTGGCCCTGACCGAGGTCCATCACCAGCGCCTGCCAGGCCTCGTAGGCGGGGTTGGCGAGCAGGAGGTTGGTCTGGTCCTCCTGCTCGGCACGAGCGGCGAGCGCTTCCCGGGCGGCCTCGGCGAAGTTGCCCAAGTCCACCAACCGGGCGAGGGCCCTGGCCTTGACATCCGCCGAAACGGGGCTGCCGACGCTCTGGCAGACCTTCCCGACCAAGTCCTCCACTTCCCTACGATGGGCCACACTCCAGGCGTACCGGGCGGGCAGGCCGGCCGTGGAGGCGGAGGGGCTGCCCTTCCCGGAGGGGAGGCCAGTGAGGACGTAGCCGGGTGTAGGGAGCTCGAGGCGACGCCCGGCGGCGTCGCTGAACTGCAGGCCGGTGAGGTTGGAGATTTTCACACCGGTATCGCCGGCGACGGCGGAGGGGTCGCCCTGGTACTGAGCGGAGATCTGGTCGCCGCGCTGATTGATGATCTTGGTGATGCGGCCCGCCGGGTCGGTCCCCACGGTGAGCGGGCCCGGGCAGGAGACTTGCGTAAGAGTGGACGTATAGCCTGCCGGGAAGTAGGCGACGAAATAGCCGGCAGGGCTGTAGGACCAGCGGCCGGAGGGGACCTCACGGTCGTCCCTGCTGGGAGGGGGATCGCCGTCCACCACTGCCACGTCCTCGAAACGGGTATAGTCATCAATCTTGTCCGCGAACAGGTTGCGGAGATTGGCCTCAGCTTCCAGTATCTGCCGCAGTTCCGGCGGGACCTTCAGGAAGGCCGTGCCCACCTTGGCGCCGGGAATACGCTCCAGGAAGCTGCCCCGCAAGGTCTTGATTTCGTCCGGGCTGAGCAGTGTGGTGGCCGTCTCTTGGAGTCGGGGGGAGAGGTCGTCGAACTTGGTCCGGGCAAGCAGAGCCCAGAGCAGGAGCTGAATGTCGCGCTGCGGAACCTCGGGATGGTCAGCGGAATTGGCTAGGATGTGGGTGGCCAAGGCGCCGCCGGGACCCTTGAGCGGGGCGTACAGGTAGCCGTTGCCGTGGCCGGGGGCGTGGCTGCCGGCGTGCAGACAGTACGACTGGCCCCAGAAGTCGTAGGCGCCGGGGAGCAACAGGAAGGAGCCGCCGGGCCCGGGCGGCATCTCCGCCAGTGGGGTGACCACACGAGGGTCGTAGTGGTCAAGGAAGGGGACCCCGGTGGTCGCGTCAGCGAGGCCGGTCGTGATCCACGGTTCTTCCTTGAGAATGCGGTCCAGGCCGGGGATAGCTATCGGGATCGTGGGTTCGTCCGGAATAGGCAAAGATATGCCGCCGGGCAGGTCTAGGGCAGCGGAGAAACTCGCGCATACCAGTGAGAGGAGTAACACACTGACCAGATTGCGCATAGGGCACCTCCAGGGCAAAGTGCGGGTATATCTTTTGTCTACTTTCGCCGTGAAGCGATCATCCTCCTGCCGAATGACCGAGAAAGCCCGTGAAGAGAAGAGAGAGGAATGTACAGAGTCACCGGGCCATTGTTGCACAACGCTAGGCCGACTGGAGGTGTTTCTTCCGGTGACGCCAAACTTCTTGCTTGACGACGGCGGCGGGTGATGGTAAAGTACACGCACAATCGAATAGAGGTTCGCTTGCGCAGGGCTCAGCCCCGGAGGGGGCTGTCCAAAGGAAGACGGTGCAAATCCGTCACTGCCCCGCAACTGTAAGCGGCGACGAAACCCGCATGTAAGCCACTCGGCTGGACAGGCCGGAGCCTGTCCTTAGGCTGAGCAAGGCGCGGGAAGTAGGATGACCCGCAAGTCAGGAGACTGCTGCGCAAGCCGTCGGCTCATTCCTCTCGAGGGCGGAGGATAGGTCTTTTTTGTCTTTACAGGACCGCCACCCTCAGAGGAGGAGTGGCGGTCTTTTTTTGTTCCAGGGAGGCACCGGCGAGACGCCGGTGCCACCGCGAACTCCGCCGGCGGGACGCCGGCACACCGACAATTGGAGGTACAGTCACATGTCAGGTTCTCGTCGCTCTGGTTTCACGCTGATCGAATTGCTGGTCGTGATCGCCATTATCGCGATCCTGGCCGCCATCTTGTTCCCCGTCTTCGCCCGCGCCCGCGCCAAAGCCCAGCAGGCGAGCTGTCTCTCCAACCAGAAGCAACTGGCGCTGGCCTTCCTGATGTACGCACAGGACTATGACGACACCATGGCCCCGGCCTACTACTTCACCGGCGGCTGGGGCATCGAGCATGGCTGGGACTTTACCATTGAGTACGCCGCCTGGAGCTTCACCCCGGGTCTGATCGGCCCCTATACGAAGAACACGCAGATCAACGCCTGCCCGACGGCCATCGGAATCGCCACTTACGATCGGCAGACCACTGGGTACTCCTACAATGTCTCCTACGTCGGCGCTAGCTGGGACGAGGGGAACCAGCCCGCTCGGTTGGGGGCCATCAGCTATCCGGTCGAGACGGTCATGCTGACCGACGGCGCTTACTGGGACGGTATGGGCGGCGCGGTCACGGCCACCAACTACCTGCGGGCGCCGGGCGATCCCTACTACTCCTACGTCGGTCCCAACGTACACTTTCGCCACAACGGGGTGGCCAACGTGGCTTACTGCGACGGGCATGTGAAGGCGGCGACGCAGAAGTTCAACGCGAGCGGGAGCAGTGCGGATCTCGCGGACCTGTCGGCGGACGATTCAGCGTATGACTTGGACTAGGGAGAGCTTCCCCCCCGGGCCCCTCTTCTTGCAGGAGAGGGGGAATGAGGGAAGGGGGTTCGGAGATAGGGAACGGATTTGGGGAGAGCGTCTTGCGTTTCGGGAGTGAAAAGGCCTGGGACGGACTGGCGCGGGTGAAGGGGCGGGCCGATGAAGCCGAACCTGCGCATCGGTGAACTGACCGGTACCCGAGAGGGAGAGGGGAGCCCCCACATGGGCAAGAAGCGATATTATGTGGTGCTGCTGATTCTGGCAGTGGCTCTGGGGGCGCTGGTCCTCCTGTTTCAGCCGAGCGTTATGCCCCCGCCCGGAGGCGGAGAGGCGCCCGCCCTGGCCAGTTCCCCCTCCCTCGACGGTTGGCCCCGGACCTTCACGGATTCGCTGGGGCAAAGTGTCACTTTCCAGCGCCCGGTGCAGCGGGTGGTGACGATGTCGCCGAACCTGGCGGAGATTGTCTGTGCGGTGGGGGCGGCGGATTGCCTGGTGGGGGTGGATGACTTCACCACCTACCCCCCCGAGGTCGCAACGAAGCCCAAGATAGGCGGAATCATCAACCCCAATCTGGAGAGCGTGCTGGTGGTGCGGCCGGAGGTAGTGCTGGTGGCGCGGGGTGTCGATAAGCAGGTGTTGCGGCGGCTGCAGGAGGTGGGCGAGCTGCAGACGCTCTCCTACGATGCGCAGACGCTGGACGAGGTGCTGGACTTGATCAGCGAGATCGGGCGGCTGTGCGGGAAGGACGCCGAGGCCCAGCGGCTGGTGCAGTCGCTACGGGCGCGGAAACAGGCGGTGGAGCAGCGGGTGGCGGCCACGGGAGGACCGCGGCCGCGGGTGATGCTGGTGGTTTCCTGGGACGGGCTTTTCGTGGCGGGGGAGGAGAGCTTCGGCAACGACCTAATCGAGACCGCCGGGGGCGAGAACGTGGTGAAGAAGATGCCGGGGGTCAAGCTGGCCCCCTGGCCCGGCATCACGCGCGAGCTGGTGGTGATGGGCGACCCGCAGGTGATGATCTTCGCGGGCAAGCACGCGCTGCCGGTAGCAAACGAAGAGCAAGGCATTCTGAAGTGGCTGCGTCGCGACGGGGCCTGGCGGGAACTGTCGGCAGTCAAGCACGCCCAGGTGCTGATCGTGGATGAGGACTTGGTGACGCTGCCCAGTCCGCGGTTGTTTGACGGACTCGAGAAGATGGCGGAGGCCGTGGCGGGGGTGGGACCTACCCCGCCGGCGACTGCGTCGCCGGCACCCCTCCCCTGATGGGGAGGGGCGATGAGGAAATGGGGTCTCGAGAAGGGGAATCGGGTCTGGGAGATGGGGAATGGGTTCCAGGACGCGGCCACAGCTTGCCTCACCCGGCGCGCTATGCGCGCCGACCTCTCCTTGCAGGAGAGGTGGGGAGGAGAGTGACAGTGGCTCTGAGTAACGGGGTGGGGAAGGTCTCAGGGGAGAGAGACGGTCTATGGCGAAGATCATGCTGATAACTGGGGGGGCGCGAAGTGGGAAGAGCCGGTATGCGCAGGCGCGGGCGGAGGAGTTGCCGGCGCCGCGGCTGTATGTGGCTACGATGCCGGTGATTGACGAGGAAATGCGCGAGCGGGTCGACAAGCACCGTGCGAACCGGGCGGGCCAGGGCTGGGAGACGGTGGAGGAGCAGTGCGACCTGGAGGGGGTGTTGGTGGGGAGTGGGGAGTTCTCGGCGCGGCTGGTGGACTGTCTGACCGCGTGGATCAGCAACCTGATGTACCACGCGGAACAGGTGGGGCGAGGGGTGAGCGAGGAGGAGATCGCCGAGCGCTGCCGGCGGGTGGCGGGAGTGTGCCAGGGGTTGCCGGGGACCGTCATCTTCGTGACCAACGAGGTAGGGATGGGGCTGGTGCCCGATAGTCCGGTGGGGAGGCGATTCCGCGACCTGGCAGGGCGGTGTAATCAGGTGTTGGCCGGGGAGGCCGATAGCGTGGTGCTGCTGGTTTGCGGTTGTCCGGTGGTGGTGAAGTAGAGGGCGGGGCGGGCCGGATTCGCTACGTTCATCGCGGCCTGCTCACCGAGCGGGTTTCCGACTCATTGGAAGGGATGGTTGGTCCATGTCGTTGCTACAGCAGACGATTGCAGCTATGGAGGGACAGGACCAGGCGTGGCGGGAGAGGGCGCATGCGCGACTGGGGCAGCTTACTATGCCCTACTGGGCGCTGGGGCGGTTGATGGACCTGGCCGAGGACCTAGCGGGGATGACGCGGTCGCTGGGGCCGTCGGTGAGCAGCCGGACTATCGTGACCATGGCTGGGGACCACGGGGTGACCGAGGAGGGGGTCAGCAAGTATCCCTCGGCGGTGACGATGCAGATGGTGTACAACATCGTGGCCGGAGGAGCGGGGATCAATGCTCTGGCGCGAGTGGTGGGGGCGCGGGTGGTTGTGGTGGATATGGGGGTGGCCGGGGACTTGAGCGAGCTGGTGCGGGAGCGGAAGATCCTGTCGAGGAAGGTGGCGGCGGGGACGCGGAATATGGCGGTGGGGCCGGCGATGAGCGCGGAGGAAGCGGTGCGGAGCCTGGAGGCGGGCATCGAAATTGCGCAGGAACTGGCGCCCCTGACTGAGGTTTACGGGACGGGGGAGATGGGGATTGGGAATACCACCCCGGCCTCGGCAATTGTGACGGTGATGACCGGCTGCCCGGTGGAGCAAGTGACAGGGCGGGGAACGGGGCTGGAGGAGGAGCAGAGACGGCACAAGGGGGGGGTCATCCAACGGGCGCTGGAGGTCAACGAGCCGAACGCGGCCGACGGGCTAGACGTGCTGGCGAAGGTGGGTGGGTTTGAGATCGGGGGACTGGCGGGGCTGATCTTGGGGGCGGCGGGTCTGCGCAAGCCGGTGGTGGTGGATGGGTTCATCTCTACGGCGGCGGCGCTGATCGCGCAGGCCCTATGCCCCGCCGCGGCCGACTACATGATTGCCGCGCACCGCAGCGAGGAGCCAGGGCACGTGGCGATGCTGGAGAAGCTGGGGAAACAGCCGCTGATGGACCTGAACATGCGATTGGGCGAGGGCACCGGAGCGGCGCTGGCGATGGCGTTTGTGGAGGGCGCGGCGCGGCTGCTGACCGACGTGGCGACCTTTGGCGAGGCCGAGGTATCAGGGGCGGACAAATGAGGGGCCTGGCCACGGCCCTGCGGTTCCTGACGGTGCTGCCCCTGCCGGGGAGGCTGGGCGCGAGCGCGGAGGAACTGGCGGGCAGCGTGTTCTGGTTCCCAGTGGTCGGGGTACTCATTGGTCTGGGCAGCGGGGGTTTGGCCTGGGTGGCGTTCCGGTTCGCGCCGCCGGCGGTGGCGGCGGTGGTGGTGGTGATCGCCCTGGCCGCAGTGTCAAAGGGTCTACACCTGGATGGGCTGGCAGATGCCGCGGACGGCCTGCTGAGCTCCCGCAGCCGGGAGCGGATGCTGGAGATAATGAAGGACAGCCACGTGGGGGTGATGGGGGTGCTGGCGCTGCTGGCGGTACTGGGGCTGAAGGTTACGGCGCTGGCCTCGTTGGGAGCGGAGTGGGCCTGGGTTGCGGCGCTGCTCATGCCGGTGGCTGGGCGCGGCGCGATGACGATGCTGATGGGGACGCTGCCGTACGCGCGGCCGGAGGGCGGGCTAGGGGCGCTGTTTGCGCTGGGCAAGGACCCGGTAGTGGCGGGCTGGGCGCTGGTGGTGCTGCTGGGGGTGGGATTGGTGGCCGGTCGCGAGATGGGCCTGATGGCGGGGGGCCTGACCGCAGGCGTGGCGGCGGTCTTTGGCTGGCACGTGCGGCGGGTGCTGGGTGGGATGACTGGGGACACGCTGGGGGCGGTGTGCGAGCTGGGAGAGGTAGTGCCGGTGGTGACGATGGCGATATGGGTAGGGGCATACTGATGGTGGTGGGTTGGCAGGTGTGTAGCGGCCCGAGCAGCCTCATCGATCGCCGGTAGGGCCTATCCCGGCGCGAACTCACCGAGGTAGGGGCGGAGTACCTCCAGCGATTGGAGGAAGTCCGACTGGCTGAAGACCTCTAGAGTGACCACGCGATCTTCGGGGTGGTGGGTGGAGGCAGCCTGGAGGATGGCCCGGAGGTCGGCGGGGTGCAGGCCGCGGAGGTCTTTGTGGTCGGTCCCGTCCAGGAGGCCGTGGAGGTGGATGAGGCGGCAGCGGGACATGTAGGTGGCGAGGTGCTCGCGCAGGTCGTAACCGCCCATCAGGAGATGGCCGATGTCCAGGCATACGGACAGGGGGTAGGCGGCGAGCAGAGGCGCGAGATAGCTGAAGGGATAGTCCAGGTTTTCCACGCAGAGGCGCTCGGGGGGCAGGCTGGCGGATAGGAGGCAGTCGAGGGACTCCTGCAGGCGGCCGAGCCAGGGGGCGAGGTCGGAGGCGTCGGGCGGGTCGGGTAAATGGAGGACGTAGGCGAAGGGCGCCAGGCTGGCGACCGTGTCCTGGACGCGCGCACACATGTCGAGGGAGCGGCGGCGGCTAGGCTCGTCCAGGCTGCCGAAATCGAGGTCGAGCGGAAAGTGGATGGTGTAGGTGAGGCTGAACTCCGCGGCCAGGGAGCGGAGGCGCTCTACCGTAGCCGGGGAGGGGAGATTGGTGAAGTCGGGCGACTCGAAGAGAACCAGCTCCACGTCGTCGACGAGAGGAGCAAGGTACTCGACGTTGGGGAGGATATCCGCGGGAAGGATGTAGGAGGAAGTCCCCAGCCGGAAGGGCCAGGCCTGCTTGAGCGAGGGGGAGGAGGGGTCGGGCACGGTGTCACCTGTGGAAGGGCGTTGGGGGGAGTATAGCACAATCGGGTGCGGCGTCCAGAGGAATTGTCTCCGCCCCACGCGGAAAAGGCGCTTCTGAACGCGGCGATAATTCGCGGCCTATGGAATCAGCGCCGTTGGATGGGTGAATTGGGTGTCGTCACCGCTAATGCTGGAAATCAGGCAGGTGCATGGGGGCTATGAGGGGCGGCCGGTGCTGCAGGGAGTGGACCTGCGGGTGGCCGCTGGTGACTTTCTGGGGATCATCGGCCCGAACGGAGCGGGGAAGAGCACGCTGCTGCGAGTGATGGCCGGGGTGTTGGCACCGACCCAGGGGGAGACGCTGCTCATGGGGCGGCCGCTGGCGCAGCAGCGTCGGCGGGAGGTGGCGCGACTGCTGGCGGTGGTGCCGGCGCCCAGTACGCCACTGTTCTCGTTCACCGTGCGCGAGTTCGTGACCATGGGGCGGACGCCGTACCTGGGGCGGCTGCAGAGCGACCGCCCGGAGGACCGGCGGGTGGTGGACGAGGCCCTGGTCGCCGCGGACAGCGGTGCCCTGGCCGATCGGCCGATCACCGAGATCTCGGCGGGCGAGTGGCAGCGTGTCAACGTCGCTCGAGCCCTGGCCCAGCAGCCCCACCTGCTGCTGCTGGACGAGCCCACGGCCTTCCTCGACCTCGGGCACCAGAGAGAGATATTTGAGCTGCTGGCGCGCTTGAACCGCGAGCAGGGCCTGACGGTGGTCTGCGTTTCCCACGATCTGAACCTGGCGGCGGAGTACTGCCCGCGGCTGGCGGTGCTGGCCGAGGGGCGCATCTTCGCGGAAGGATCGCCGGAGGCGGTGGTAACAGAAGCGATCATCACCGAGGTCTACCGGGCGCCGGTGCAAATAGATCGGGGACCGGCGGGGAGGCCGCGGGTGACGCTGCTGTCGGAGGCGGCGCTGGCGCGGGGACAGGAGGGGCGGCTATGAGGGGCTGGCGTGTGTGGGCGGTGAGCATTGCGCTGGTGGTGCTGATCGCGGAGGCCACGGCGCTGTCGCTGGCGACCGGACCGGCGCCGCTGCCCCCGGGGAAGGCTTTCCGAGTGTTGCTGTCGCCGCTGCCCGGGCTGCATCATCTGGCCGACGACGCTAACGCACGAGAGCGGCAGATCATCTGGGAGGTGCGCCTGCCCCAATTCCTGCTGGCCTTCCTGGTGGGAGCCGCCCTGGCGGTGGCTGGGGTCGTACTGCAGAGCCTCTTCCAGAATCCCATGGCGGAGTCCTCGATCATCGGGGTGTCGTCGGGGGCGGCGCTGGGGGCGACCTCGGCGATCATTCTGGGCTGGGATTTCGTGGCGTGGGGTTTGTCCGGGCGGACGGTGGCGGCGTTCGTGGGGGCGATGGGGATTACGGCGCTGGTCTATGTGCTCTCCCGGCGCGGCGGGCGGACGCCCGTGGGGTTGTTGCTGCTGACGGGGCTGGCGGTGGCCTCCCTGTGCTCGTCGGTGGCCTCGCTCATCCTGCTGCTGGGGCGGAACCACCAGGTAACCGATGTGGTGATCTGGATGATGGGCAGCGTGTCGTACCAGGGCTGGCAGGAGGTGAAGATGATCGTCCCCTGGGCGCTCATAGGCTCGGCAGTGGCGTATGTCTATTCGCGCGAGCTAAATGCACTGCTGCTGGGGGACGAACAAGCGGCGTTCTTGGGGGTGCCGGTGGAGCGGGTGAAGCTGGTGCTGTTGGGGTGTGGGGCGCTGCTGGCGGCGTCGTCAGTGGCGGTAGCGGGGATCGTGGGGTTTGTGGGGCTGGTGGTACCGCACGTCATGCGGCTGCTGGTCGGTCCGGAGCATCGGGTGCTGGTGCCGCTGAGCTTCCTCGCCGGAGGATTGGTGGTGACCCTATCCGCCCTCGTCTCCACGCTGCTGGGCGCGGTCCCGCTGGGGATAATCACGGCGCTGATCGGAGCGCCGTTCTTCCTGTATCTGCTGCACCGGCAGGGCAGTTACAGGTTCTAGCTGAACGGCGGCTGAACGACAGGGAAGAGAAGGAAAGGAAAGGGGCGACCTTCGTGGAGGAGGTCGCCCCTGTTGGGTTCTGGAGGTTAGTCTACTCCGAGGAGTCCGGAGGAGTCTCCTCCGTCTTCTTCCGGCGAGCGGAGCGTCGACGCGGCCGCTTAGCCGGGGCGGGGGCAGCGGGTGTCTCAACGGGCGCCGCTGGGGAGCTCGCCTCGGAAGCCGCCTCGGGTGTGGGCGCTTCGGTCTTCTTCCGCGGGGAACGGCGGCGCGGCCGCTTGGCCGAAGCTTGCGCGGGGGCCTTGACGGGCGCCCCCTCGACAGTCACCTCGGGAGCCGCCTCGGGAGCGGGGGCCTCAGTTTTCCTCCGCGGGGAACGCCGGCGCGGCTGCCGGGCCGGGGGTCCGGCGGGGGGCTCAACGGACGTCGCCTCGGGAGTGCCCTCGGGAGCCGCCTCGGGAGCGGGAGTCTCGGCCTTCCTCCGCGGCGAACGGCGGCGCCGTCGCTTGGCGGGAGCCGGCTTGGGCTCCGGGGCCGGGGGCTCGGGCGCAGGAGGCGCCTCGACCTCGCGCGTTGGGGCAGCTTCGGGCTCGGGAGCAGCCTCGGGCGGCGCCGGGGTCCGGTGAGTCGCTTGCTGGCGGCCACCATGGCGCGGGCGCTTCTTTGGCGGGATGTAGCCGGGCACCATGCCGAAGGTGTCCGGGGGAGTGACAGGGGCGACAGTCTCGGCGACCACCTCCGCTGGGGCGACCTGCTGGACTACCGGGGTGGCCTCGGTGGCCGGGGCGGTGGTCTCTTCGGTTGCCGGCTTGCGGCTGCGGCGGCGTCCTCCGCGGCGACGACGGGACCGAGATGAAGATGGTTTCTCCTCGGGAACCGGGGAGGCGGTTGCACTCTGTAGCTCGGAAGCCGGCTCGGCCTCCGCGGCCTCCATTGCCTCCTCGGCCCAACTGAGCACGGGGACGGGCTCGCCCTCGGTCGGGAGAGGCGCGACGCGCTTGACGCCCGCGCTCTTCTTCCGCCGACGGCGCGACTTACTGGCGGGTTTCTCGGGGAGGCCCTCAGAGGGTGTGCCGCGCAGATAGGAGTTCTCGACGCACGTCAGGCGGATCTTCACTGCCGCCTCCAGGCGGGAGGAGATCTCCGGAACCTCCAGCACACACCCTTGCACCAGGGCGAGCATAGCGCCGTGCTGGCCGACGAGGGCGTCCTGAGGAGTTATTTCAACGATGTCGTCGACGTGGAAGGGGCGGTAAGCCTTGGTGAGTTCGGCGGGGTCGCCGAGAGAGATGGTGCAGACCTCCGGATGGGTCTCGTACGTGGCTCGTGCGAAGACGGGAACGCCCAGTTCCTGCTCCAGAGCCGCGGCCTCCGTGCCGTGGGGGCCGAGGAGGGCGAGGGTGCAAGCGGGGTCGGCCAGGAAGAGTACGGCCTTGTCTGGCTCCTGGACCAGGCGGCTGCGCACGGAGTTAATGGCGCGCTGGGCGACGGTCTCGGGGGCGAGAATCTGGCCGCTGCCGACGCAGCAGGGGCACTTGGTCTGCAACTTTGCCACCAGGCTCTCCCCGGTACGCTTGCGCGTCATCTCGATCAGGCCCAGACGCGTCAAGTGCATGATACGAGTGCGCATGCGGTCGTCGGCGAAGGCATTGCGCAGGGCGGTGGTGACCTCCTTGCGGTGCCGGGGCTTGTCCATGTCGATGAAGTCGATGACGATGATGCCGCCGATGTCACGCAAGCGCAGTTGCCGCGCCACTTCCTGGCAGGCGTCCAGGTTGGTCTTGAAGACGGTCTCTTCCAGGTTGCCCGCTCCGGTGAACTTCCCGCTGTTAACGTCGATGGTCGTCAGGGCGATGGTTGACTCGATGTTCAGGTGCCCGCCGTGGGCGAGGGGGACCTTGGACTGGATGGCCCGCTCGATCTCCTGCTCGACCCCGAAGTGCTCAAAGATGGGCTTCTCGCCGCGGTAGAACTCCACGCGGTCGCGCAGCTCTGGGGCGGTGGTCTGCAGGAGGTTGAGCACCTGGTCGTAGGTAAGCTTGTCGTCGATCACCATGCGGTGCACTTCAGCGTTGAAGATGTCGCGCACGACGGCGAAGACCAGGCTGATGTCGGCATGGATCAGGGCGGGGGCCTTGGACTGCTTGGCCTTGGCCTCCAGCGCTTTCCACACCTTGGTGAGGAACTTGATGTCCCGCTCGAAGTCGTCAGCGTGGGCGCCCTCGCCGCGGGTGCGGACGATGAGGCCGAAGCCCTCGGGACGCAGCTTGGAGGCGATGTCGCGCAGGCGTCGGCGCTCGTGGTCGTCCTCGATTTTCTTGGAGACGCCGACCTTGTCGCCGTCGGTGGTGAGGACCAGGCAGCGGCCGGCGAGGGAGATGTGGCGGGTGGCACGAGCGCCCTTGGTATCAAGAGGACCCTTGGTGACTTGAACCAGGAACTCGTCGCGGCTTTTGACCACATCGGCGACGCGGGCGACTGCGGTGCGACGGTGGGGGCCACGGGGCCTGTCGGGAATGGCGTCGGAGACGTGCAGGAATGCGTTCTTCTCAATGCCAACATTGATGAAGCAAGCGTCCAGGCCGGGGACTACATCGGTGACCTTACCGAGGTAGATATTGCCGACCACGTCCTCTTCTGTCTCGTGCTTGAGTTCCAGCAGCCGGGTGCCCTCCATGATGGCGACCCGCGTCTGCCGGCGGTCTACGTTCGCGATAATTGTTACGGGCATGCAAACCTCTCTCTGGCGAGAGGGAGCGCTGGGTAGCGCAGGCTGCGGAGCCTGCGTCTCCGCGCTAAGCGCATAGGCTGGTAAGCCTATGGTACCCCCTCGAATGACCCCCCGGAGGGGGGGTGAAATTGACTCAGCGTAGATACGTGCGTACCTGCCGCTGGACCGACAAATTGGCTCCGGACAACTCGGCCAGGGCGCGGAGAAGCTCCTCCGGTTTGACCAGAGTGTCCAGTTGCAGCGAGAGTTCGGCCACCAGGCGCGGCCTCTCGCTGGGTAAGAATACCAGTTCCCTAACGCCGGGGCGAATATCAACCCCGATAGTCCTGGATTTGGTCTCGCGGGTGACGAGCCAGTCGCACGCGGCCAGGAAGCCGGTGACGGCGCACTCCACCGCGGGAGGCTGCTGCACGTCGGCCAGGTCGAACTCCCAGCCCGCCCAAGCCAGGTCGGCCAGGGGTGAGCGGCGGCCACGGTCGGTCACCTCCAGGGATACCAGGTCCAGGCCGCGCGGCATCTGGTGCGCGAGGGCACGGAGCATCTCCGCGGGAGGCTCGACGCGGGCGAGGTCCAGGCAGGCCAACTCGCGCAGGCCCTCCACGCCCAGGGGGAGCGGCGGGCCGAAACTGATCTCGGCGTGCGGATGAAACCCTGCGCTGTAGGCGACCGGAAGCTTGGTGCGGCGCACCGCTCGGTCTAGCGCGCGCGCCAGGTCCAGGTGCGACAGGAACTTCATCCGGCCCAACTTGCCAAAAACCATTATAGCACAAGGACGGCGGCCGGGGGGGAGACTTTTCACTGGGCCTCACCCCCTGCCCCCTCTCCTTGCAGGAGAGGGGGTTCCGAAGGAGAGGCGTGCGCATCGGAAGGCGCGTGCATGTTCTCCTCCTCTCCCGCGAGGGAGAGGGGGCTGGGGGGTGAGGCGCAATCCGCGCCCAGTCTGCCCATCCCGCAAGCGTGGCAGCCGCCCGTGCGGCAGTCGGGGGTCTCGAGGCCCTGGCCGGCGGCCTCCCACTCGCGCCAGAGGAAGTCCTTGGTCACGCCCAAGTCAATATGGTCCCAGGGGAGGCGCTGGTCGCGGGTCCACTCGCGGAGGGTTTCCTGCTCCAGGTCCAGGCCGGATTCAGCGCACGCGGCGTGCCAGCGGTCGAGGACGAAATGCTCCGACCAGGCTTCTAGAACGCCCCCTCGGCGGTAGACACTCTCGAGCACCGCACCCAGACGGCGGTCGCCGCGAGCCAGGAGGCGCTCGGCCAGGCCCATGTGCGGAGCGTGCAAGGCGAGCTTGACCTTCGGGGGGATGCCCTCGCGCACGAGGTTCTGCCGCCGGCGGAGTTCCTCGAGAGAGCAGCCGGAGAACCACTGGAAGGGGGTATGGGCCTTGGGAACGAGGGAGGCGACGCTGACGGAGATGTCCAGGCGCATCTCCCGCCACAGACGTGCGACCAGGTCGGCGAGGCCAGCGAGATCCTCGTCATGCTCGTAGGGGAGGCCGAGCATGAAGTACAGCTTGATGCGGCGCCAGCCGTGCTGGCGCGCGGCGCCGACGGCGGCGAAGAGGTGCTCCTCGGTGACGCCTTTGTTGATGATGCGGCGCATGCGCTCGGTACCGGCCTCCGGGGCGAAGGTGAGGCCGGTCTTGCGGACACGCTGCAGGCGCTGGGCGAGGCCAACGCTGAAGCTGTCGGTGCGTAGGGAGGAGAGGGCGACCGCGACAGCCTCCTCGGCCAGCTCCTCGTGGAGGGCGTCGAGCAGCTCCTCGATGTGGGAGTAGTCCGGGCAGTTGAGCGAGGCCAGGGAGATCTGGTCGAAGCCGGTGTGGTCGATCAGTTCCCGAGCCTGGCGGCGGAGGGTCGCCACCGAGCGTTCGCGGACGGGGCGGTAAAGCATCCCGGCGGCGCAGAAGCGGCAGCCGCGCGTGCAGCCGCGGGAGATCTCGATCTGGGCGCGGTCATGTACGGCCTCCACCCACGGTATCACCGGTGCGGTGGGGAAGGGGGCGGAGTCCAGGTCGGCCAGTACTCGACGGCGGATGGTGGGGGGGACGCCCTCCTCCGCAGGCACCGGGCAGAGCAAGCCCTCGGGGGTTTCCTCCAGGCGGTAAAGGGCCGGGACGTAGACGCCCTCCAGCCGGGCGAGGTCGCGCAGGAGAGCCGCGCGGTTCTCGGCGGTGCGGTCGGTCAGCCAGGAGGAGGCGGCTAGGGTGTCTAGGACCTCCGGAAGGGCCTCCTCCCCGTCGCCCAGCACGAAGGCGTCGAAGAAGTCGCCCAGGGGCTCGGGATTGGCCGCACCGGGACCGCCGGCGATCACCAGGGGCTCCTCGGGGCGTCGGTTGGCGGAGCGGAGGGTGACGCCGCCGAGGTCGAGCATGGCGAGGATGGTTGTGTAGGTCAGCTCATACTGGAGGGTGAAGCCGACCACGTCGAAGGCCGACAAGGGGCGGTCGGTCTCCAGGGAGGTCAGGGGGAGGCACCGCTCACGCAGCAGCGCAACGGCGTCGGGGCGCGGGTAGTAGACACGCTCGCAGGCGTAGTCCGGCAGGCGATTGACGACGTGGTAGAGGATGTGAGAGCCGAGGTGGGACATGCCCACCTCGTACAGGTCCGGGAAGGCCAGGGCCATCCGCACGCGCACCGAGGCGTCGGGCTTGACCACGGCATTGACTTCCCCGCCGATGTAGCGGGCAGGTTTCTCTACGGAGGGGAGGAGGTTGTCAGGTAACATCAGGAAAGGTTGGGTGTGCAGGAGCACAGGCTTTCCAGCCTGTGCGTTTGCCTCGGGCCGGGACAGGATAGAAAGCCTGTCCACCTGTGCGCGGGCTAGAAAGCCCGCGCCACGCGTAGGCTTCTACCCCCACAGCCCCGGCATGCGCTGGCCGATGCGGCTGATGGCCTCGCGAATCTGGCCCAGCTTGTCGGCGCCGTTGAGGGTCAGGGACATGCGGAACCAGCCCTCGCCGGCGTCGCCATAGGTGGTGCCGGGAATAGCGAGGACCTCGCACTTCTGGAGCAGGGCGGCGCAGAACTCAGCGCTGGTGGCGAAGTTGGGCGGCACCGGGGCCCAGATGTAGAAGGTCGCCTGCGGTCTGGCCAGGTTCCAGCCGAGTGAGTTGAGGCCGTCTACTAGGGCGTCGCGACGGGCCTGGTACTCGGCGCGCATGGTGGGGGCGAATTGGTCGTAGTGGCTCAGGGCCACGGCGCCGGCGCGCTGGACGGCCATGAAGGTGCCGGAGTCCACGTTGGCCTTGACCTTGGACAGGGCGCCGACCGGCTGCTCCCCGCCCCAGGCCCAGGCGACGCGCCAGCCGGTCATGTTGAAGCTCTTGCTGAACGAGTGCATCTCGATGCAGACGTCCTTGGCGCCTTCTATCTCCAGCAGGCTGGAGGGGAGGTAGTCCTCGTAGTAGACCTCCGAGTAGGCGGCATCCTGGACGATGATGAGATCCCACTGGTGCGCGAAGGCCACGGCTTTCTCGTAGAACTCCCGGGTGGCCACCGCGCCGGTGGGGTTGTTGGGGTAGTTGAGGAAGAGCAGCTTGGCCGCGTTGGCAACCGAACTGGGGATGGCGCTGAGGTCGGGCAGGAAAGCGGCGGCCGGGTCGAGCGGCAGGGGGAAGGGCGCCCCCCCACACCAGGTGGTCTGGACCTTGTACACCGAGTAGGCTGGCTCGGGCACCAGCACCACGTCGGAGGGGTCCACGTAGGCCCAAATGATGTGGGCCAGGGCCTCCTTGGAGCCCAGGCAGCACTGGATCTCGTTGTCGGTGCTGACCTCGATCCCAAAGCGGCGCTGGCCGAAGTCGGCGACGGCCTGCTTGAACTCGGGAATCCCAAAGCCGCTCTCGTCGTAGGGGTGGGTGGCCGGGTCTTGAGCGGCCTCGTAGAGCGCCTCAATGACGAAGGGAGGGGTGGGCATGTCCGGGTCGCCGATACCGAAGTCAATCGGCTCGACGCCCTGCTCGGCCATAGCCCGCTTGATCGCGGCGATCTCCCGGAAGGGATAGGGCGGGATCCTCTGCAGTCTTTGGGCGACTTCCACGAAGCAGACCTCCTGGGGGAATTGGTGATCGGTTGCAGACTACGACTGGCTGCTTTGCCTCGCGCCTATCAGCAGCTCGGGCACTACTACTCCCGTGAAGACCTCGGCGGCGGGGCCGGTAACCATTACGTGATCGTCGGCGGCCCAATCAATGTCGAGGCTGCCGCCCAGGAGTTGGACCTGCGTCTGACGGCCGGTGCGGCCGGTGAGGACTCCGGCGACGACGGTGGCCGAGGCGCCGGTGCCACAGGCCATGGTCTCGCCCGAGCCCCGTTCCCACACGCGCATCTCCACATGCGAGTGGTCAATGACCCGCACGAACTCGGTGTTGGTGCGGTTGGGGAAGAGCTCGTGGTTCTCCACCAACGGCCCGACCTCGGTTACCGGGAAGTTGGCGACTTCGGGCAGGAAGACAACGCAGTGGGGGTTGCCCATGGATACGCAAGTGATCGGGAAGAGGTACTTGCCCACCGTGAGCGGCTCAGCGATAACCTGGCCATCGGCCGGCTCGCCGCGCATAGGGATCTCCGAGCGCTGGAGACGGGGCACACCCATGTCGGCGCGTACGGCGGCGACCTTGCCGCGCTTTACCATAAGCTGTAGGCCAATCTGACCGGCCTGGGTCTCGACGGTCAGCTCGCGCTTCTGGGTCAGCCCGTGGTCGCAGACGTACTTGCCGAAACCCCGGACGCCATTGCCGCACATCTCGGCCTCAGAGCCGTCGGCGTTGAATATCCTCATGCGGAAATCGGCATGGGCGGAGGGCTCAACCAGGATGATGCCGTCGGCGCCTACGCCGAAATGGCGATCGGACATGACCCGCGCCAGCTCCGGCAGGGAGTAGGCAGAGAGGTCTTGCGCCAGGGTGTCGAGGTATAGGTAGTCGTTACCCAGACCGTGTAGTTTGGTGAATTCCATGAGAGTGTTCCGCGGCAGGGGCGCTCTCTGGAGCGGCGGGGCCGCCTCTAGTGACCGCCGAGTGTCGTTTCTGCCGCCCCGATGAGGTGTCGCGCGAAGCCGTCGTACTCGGCGGGAGTGGACCAGGTCATCCAGGCGAAGCCCCACTCGCGGCGCAGCCAGGTCAACTGGCGCTTGGCGTAGTTGCGGGTCTCGCGCTGGATCTGCTCGGCGGCCTGGCCCAGGCTCTTCTCCCCCCGCAGGACGCTGAAGAGGGCGGTGTAACCGAGGGCGCGGAGGGCCGGGAGAGTGGGGGAGAGGCCGCGCTCCTGCAGGGCGCGAGCCTCCGCCAGCCAGTCGGCAGCCAACATCGCCTCCACCCGCCGCTCGATGCGCTCGTAGAGCAGGGCGCGCGGACAGGTTAGCAGATAAGTCCCCGCATTATAGCGAAGCCGAGGGGTACGGTCAACGCCGGCGGACTCGCTCAAGGTACGGCCGGTCAGCTCCCAGACCTCCAGCGCACGGACGATTCGGCGCTGGTCCTGGGGAGCGAGACGCGCGGCGGCGGCGGGGTCGACTTGCTGGAGGCGCTGATGGAGAGCGGTCGGGCCCTGCTCGGTGGCCTCGCGCCGCAGGCGAGCACGGATCTCGCGCTGGGCCTCGGGGTCGGTAGGGGGGATGTCAAAATGGCGCAGAACAGCCCGCAGGTAGAGGCCGGTGCCCCCGCACAGGATAGGCAGGCGACGGCGGGCCCAGATGCCGGAGATAGCCTCCTCCGCGCAGCGCTGGAAGTCGGCGACGGTGAAGGGCTGAGCGGGGTCCAGCTCGGCGACGAGATGGAAGGGGACGCGGGCGCGCTCGTCGGGCGTGGGCTGGGCGGTACCGAGGGCCATGCCGCGGTAGATCTGGAAGGCATCCGCCGAGACGACCTCGCCGCCGACCGCCTCAGCGACGCGGAGGGCCATCTCCGTCTTGCCAGTGGCGGTCGGTCCCGCGAGGACCAGGAGGGGGATGGGGGCGGCGCCGGGGGTCATCGGTTGAATCGCCTGTCTACCTGGGAGGCGGGGAAGTCCACGATGATGGGGTCGCCGTGCGGGCAGACGGCGGGGGCTTGGGTGGCGAGGAGGGCTCGGAGCAGCTCCTCCATTTCGGCCTGGCGCAGGCGCTGGCCGGCGGTGATGGCCCCGTGGCAGGCCACGCGGGCGAGAATTTCCTGTCGGGCGGCCGCCAGTTCGCCGGGAAGGCTGGTCTCGGCGAGGTCCGCCGCGAGGTCGCGGAGCATCCCCAGAGGCTCGCGGTAGGTCACCGCCGCGGGGACCGCCCGTATCAACAGGCTGGTGCCGCCGAAGTCCTCCAATTGGTAGCCCAAGCGCTCCAACACCTCACGGCTTTCCAGGAGTGCGGCGGATTCAGGGCCGGACAGCTCCAGGCTCTGCGGGATGGCCAGCAGTTGCGACGCGACCCGCTGGTCCTTGCGCTGCAGGTGCTCGAAGAGGACGCGCTCGGCGGCGCGGTGCTGGTCGATGAGCAGGAGGCGGTCGCCGGTGGCCGTCACCAAGTAACGGTTCCAGAGCTGCCCGAGGAGAGCGACCTCGTCCGTCAGTGGAACGGCGGCAGAGCCGGGGGAGGTGGCGACCGAAAGCGGGGTTTCAGCGTGGACCTCCACCCCGGCGTCACGCTCGTCCACCTCATCAAAGAAGGGGTTGATGCGCAGGCGCTCGATCTGGCCGCGGCGATCAGAATCGGGTAGGTCCAAGCGTCCGGCCGGGAGTAGTCCTGGGCCGCGGCGGGGTTCTGCCGAGGTAGACGGCCGGTCGAGGGAACGGTAGCCGGCGGTGGCCAGGGCCTCGGCGACCGCGCGCTCGGTGAGGGAAAAGATCTCGCCGGGGCGACGGAAGCGGACCTCAATCTTGGTGGGGTGAACGTTGGGGTCCACCTCGTTCGCGCCGATCTCCAGGCGCAGGGCGCACAGCGGTTGGCGGCCGGCGGGAAGGAGCATGCCGTAGGCCTTGGTCAGTGCCGCGCCCAGCGCCCGGGAGCGGACGTAGCGGCTGTTGACGTAGAAGAACTGATGGGCGCGGGTGGCGCGCAGCAGGCGGGGAGAGGAGACGACGCCGCGGAGACGCAGGGCGCCGATTTGCAGATCCACGGGGAGCAGCTCCCGGGCGGTGTCGCTGCCGAAGGTGGCGGCTAGGACCTCCCGGAGGTCGCCGGTGCCGCCGGTGGCCAGGACCTGCGCGTCGTTGTGCAGCAGGCGAAAGGAAACGTGGGGATAGGCCAGCGCCAGGCGGACGATCCAGTCGGCGCAGTGCCCGCGCTCGGTAGCGGTGGTGGCGAGGAACTTGCGGCGGGCGGGGGTGTTGTAAAAGAGGTCGGAGATGGTGACGGTGGTGCCCGGCGCGCACCCGACCTCTTCCAACGCGGTGATCTCGCCGCCCTCCACCAGGATAGCGGTGCCGCCCTCCTGGCCCACCGGGCGGGTGGCGATCTTCAGCCGCGCCACGGCGCCTATGGAAGGCAAGGCCTCGCCACGGAAGCCGAGGGTGGTGATGGCGTCGAGGTCCTGGGCCTCGGCAATCTTGGAGGTGGCGAAGCGATGCACGGCCAGGACCAGGTCCTCGGCGGTCATGCCGCAGCCGTCATCCACCACTTGAATCAATTCCCGCCCGCCCTCGCGCAGCCGCACCTCAACACGCCGGGCTCCGGCGTCGAGGGCGTTCTCGACCAGCTCCTTCACCGCGGAGGCGGGGCGTTCGACGACCTCACCGGCGGCGATACGGTTGGCTAGATTGTCGGGGAGGATGCGGATGGTTGGCATGATGGCAGCTGAACGGCGGTTTGGGGGCGTGGGGCAGCCGCGTCGTGCGCCAGTCTCTTGTCGGAGGCGTCCTTACGCCTCCGCTATCCACCCCCGCAGCGCTCCCGCGGCCTGGGGGAGGATCTCCTCCGCCGGATAGTCGCCGATCCATTCCCCGCTCAGGGCACCCTCGTAGCCCACGGACTTGAGCAGGCGGAGGTCCTCGGCGTGGGGGACCATGCCCTCTCCCATGTAGGCCTTCTGGAGGTCCTCGCCGTTCTCCGGGGGCCAGGTGTAGTCGTGGACGTGGCAGTGGTAGACGCGGCCGGCTACGTGCTGCCAGGACTGCTCCGGGGTCTCGCTGGCGCGGGCGGAGTGCAGGAAGTCCCAGTTGAAGCCGAGGCGGGGGTGGTTGACGGCGTCGACCACCGCGGCGGCGTGCTCGGCGCGGCAGAAGTAGTCGTGGGTCTCCAGGCACAGGTTAACGCCGCAAGAGGCGGCGGTCTTCACGCACTGCGCGAGACCTTCGGCGACGCGGGCGGCAGCTTGCTCGCGGGTGACGCCCTCGTCCGGTGCGTTCCCGCCGAAGACCCGGAGGTTGGGCGCGCCGAGGTCGGCAGCTAGCTGCAGGTATTTCTTGGTCTCCTCGACCATCTCCGTCCGCTCGGCGTCCGGGAGGTTGTACTTCGTCGAGGTGGCCAGACAGGGCAGGGCCACGCCGCAGTCGTCGCACTGGGCGCGGAGGTCCTTGCGCTGGGCCTTGGTGGTGGTCAGCTCGATACCGTGCTGGTGCCCGGCAGCGCAGCGCGGCTCGAGGCCGTCATAGCCATAGCGGATGGCGGCGGTGAGGTGCTGCTCGAGGGTCCAGTCAGGGGCTACGAAAGTCATGAAGGCGATGGTCATGGGTCACTCCTTGGATCGGTAGTAGGTCGTAGTGAGTGCGACTCAGAATCTTCTCGATAGGTATTCGCTTCCGGTCAGGCCGAAGCGCAGGGGCAGCTCGTCGCCCTGGCCGGGCGGGAGGCCGATGCGGGGGCCGAGGTGGTGGTCGGCCAAGCTGCGACTCCAGTGGGCTACGAAGAGCGGGGGAGAGGTGATGTCTCCCCAGTTGGCCGCGTCGGTGAGGCCGAGAGCCTGGCTGAGCTTACCGGGACCGCTGCACAGGTCCCGCGGGCGCTCCACGCCACGGCGCTGGCGCATCAGGTCCACGCCTGCTACCGGCTCCAGGGCGCGGATCAGGACCGCCTCGGGCGTGCCCTCGGGCTGTGTGACGAGATTCAGGCACCAGTGGACGCCGTAGATGCGGTAGATGTAGATGGTGCCGGGCCGGGCGAACATTACGGCGTTGCGGGCGGTGCGACCGTGGTGGGCGTGGGAGCCGGGGTCGCCGACGAGGTAGGCCTCGGTCTCGACGATCACCCCGGTCGTGAGGCCCTCGAGTTCGTCATGGACGAGTAGTTGACCGAGCAGCCCGCGCGCCACCTGTACCGTGGGCTGCCGGTAGAAGCGCCGCGGGAGGGGCAGAAGCCGCGCCAGGTCTAAAGTCAACTCCGCCGAGGGGTCGGTCACGTCCGGTTGGCCGGTATCCTTCCTGGGTATACTGTCCTGGCAAGGATGGGTCCGTAAGCCCTGAATAGTTTTGCAGTATCCCCCAAGTACCCCCTGCAATCGATTCCGGCAGGGCTCATCCTTGCGAATGTAGGGTAGGTTCCCCTTCCCGGCCCCTGCTTCCTGCCGAGAGGCAAACAGGTGGAACGTCGGAAGTGTCAGGGGACAGTGTCAGTGGGAAACACTACCCGCACAGCCTCCTCGTCCAACGTTCTTCCCCCTTGACACCCGCCTGACACCGCGCTATAGTGGCGAGGCTGGCCGAAGTGGTGGAATTGGCAGACACGCTGTCCTCAGGAGGCAGTGGGCTCACGCCCGTGCCGGTTCGAGTCCGGCCTTCGGCACCAGTTTTTCTGGCGAGGCGGCAGTCTGGCAAGACGCCGCGCGCGTTTTTGTGTCCCCGGGCCTTACGCCCGACGACCCCCGCAGTACTGCCGTGCCGCGGACGGGTCGAACCGACCCACTATAGGGAGGAAGTCCCCCATGCGTCTCGCACATCTGCTGCTCGTGCTGTTCCTGATCGGGATCAGCGCACACCTGGTCCTCGCCGGTGATATCGTGGCTATGCCCACCGGCAATATGATGCCCGCCAAGACCGTCTCGCTCGGCTACATCTACTGGGATACCGAAGGAAGGAACGTCCCCGGCATCGGCACCGTTGGCGACGTCACGCACATCGGTGAGCTCTTCTACGGCGTCACCGACCGGCTAGAGATCGACTACCTGTGGATTCAGCCTCGGGGCTGGGGCAAGCTGCCCGGCACCGACAGCAGCGTGTCGGAGCTGAACGTCTATTACGCGCTGGCCAAGGAGAAGACCGGGACGCATCCGTCCTTCATCGTGGGCGCCACCAACGTGACCGGGAACAAGTGGTTGCCGAGCAGTTCTCGGCCGAACCCCCCGTCCTTTGACGACCGGGTCTCCTACTTTGCCGTGTCCTCGTACAACATCAAGGAGCCGGCTGGTCCCCCCTCCTTGGAGAATCCGCTGGTCCGACTCCACTTGGGCTGGGGCAACAACTGGCATGTCAACCGCTATTTCGGCGGCGCGCAGGTCATGTGGACGCCGCAGGTCGGCATGGCGATCCTGAACTACCAGGGCCAGCCCTCCTATCTGGGCGCCTGGATGCCGATTCCGGGTCTCGAGCTGAATGCCGGGTGGAGCCAGGGCGACGCCCTGGGGCACGTGGCGTACACCAAGACCTTCTAGCGTAGGCCCAGCCTACCGAACAACTAGTGATCACATAACGGGCGACGCCTTAGGCGCCGCCCGTTTTTCTTGGCAGGGGTTTGTGGGCCTACGGTCAGGAAGCCGTAATCAGCAGGTCGTTCCGGTCGCCCACGGCCTTTACGGCGAGGCGGGTGGGGTCGGATTGGCCGATCTTCCATACGCGGGAGGCAGCCTCTAGGTAGGTGGGGGCGGGGTCGAGTGGCCAGGGCTCGCCCTGGACGGCGGCACGCTTGGCCTCCAGGATTTGCTTGCCCACCTCGTCCATCGCGACCGGGTCGCGGGAGCAGAGCATACCGCGGTACTCCCAGCGGGGTCTGGTCGGGGGGGGAGTGGGCGGCTCGCCCTCGGCGGGGGGAGCCGGTACGGCGTAGTCTAGGTGGGTGCAGTCCAGGAAGTGAAGAACCAGCTTGTCGGCCAGGGCCAGGCGCGCGGGGACGGAGCCGATGTCCTCGGGCTTTCCAAGCAGGCCAAAGCGGGTGGGGGCGTCCACCGCATTCAGACAGTTGAAGACCGCCCCGGTCATGCCCAATTGGGCGCTGGGCCGCAGGCGGGCCACATTGACCACTTTGTCACACTGGTCGAGCAGCAGCCGGCTGTAGCCGCCCCGGTAGCCCAGGGCGTCGGCGCCGTAGACGCGGACACCGGAGCCGCTCTCCGCGCCCAGGGAGAAGCCTGCGGCGAACAGGTCGGACTCCTTGGCCGAGAAGATGAACAGCCTTTGGGGGGCCACACCGGCCGCCACCAATTGCTCGAGGACGGCTTCGACGAGGATCAGGGGCAGGGGAGGCGGGGTGGCGTCGATCATGACACCGACGCGGTCGGCGGGGTCGAAAAGCTTCAGGGGAAGGGACAGCCCGGCGGCGCCGATAGCGCCGCGGATGAGGAACTCTACGATCTGCCAGTCGAGCTTCCCCTCGGGGTAGATGCCGGGCGGGGCGTAGACGGGGCCGGGGAGGTAGAGATGGTCACCGCGGGCGAGCCCGACAGCGACCGGCGGGGGCGGCGGAGTCTCCTGCGCGAACACGCCGCCGGCGGTGCGCCAAGCCGCCAGCACCAACGCTCCCCGCACTCCCGCGCTGAGGAATTCCCTGCGAGTCATGGCATGCCCCTGATCGTGGATCACCGGTGGCTGGTCGGGAAGCTCTGCGGCGCATGGTCGGTCCCCACCAATGGCCACCGACCTCCCCTAGAAGATACTCAAGCCGGCCTTCTCCCAGTCGGCCAGGAACTTCTCCTCGCCGAGGTCGGTGAGTGGATGATGGAACATCTTCATTAGTAGCTCGTACGGCATGGTGGTGATGTCCGCGCCGAGCAGGGCGGCCCGCACAACATGGCGTGGATGGCGGGCACTAGCCACAATGATCTCGGTATCCAAGCCGTAGTTGCCGTAGATGCGCACGATCTGCTCGACCAGCTCCATCCCGTCGTGGGCGATGTCGTCGAGACGGCCGACAAAGGGGGAGATATAAGCGGCGCCGGCCTTAGCCGCCAACAGCGCTTGCAACGGGGAGAAGCACAGGGTCACATTGCAGCGGATGCCCTCGTCGGCTAGGATGCTGACGGCCTTGATGCCCTCCGGGAGCAAGGGGATCTTGACGACGATATTAGGCGCCCAGGAGCAGACCTCGCGGGCCTCGCGCACCATGCCCTGGGTGTCGCGGCTGACCGCTTCGGCGCTAAGGGGGCCGGAGCAGATCCCGGCGATCTCGGTCACAACCTCGCGGAAGGGACGTCCGGTCTTGGCGGCGTGGCTAGGGTTAGTGGTAACACCGTCCAACACCCCCAGGTCATGGGCGGCGCGGATCTCGTCGACGTTGGCGGTGTCCAAGAAAATTTTCATCGCGGTTCCTCCCTATACAACCCCTTCCGCAAGGGCGAACGCGCCGACGCGGGCGGGGAAGCCCACGCCACGCGTACGCCAGGGGAGGGCTACTGTATGGCCTCGACCGAAGCGACCTCCGGGATCTCTTCCTTCAAGGCGGCCTCGATGCCCATCGTCATGGTCATCTGGGACATGGGGCAGCCCCGGCAAGCCCCTTGTAGTTGCACCTTCACTACGCCGTCCTCGCCGACTTCGACCAGCTCTACATCGCCGCCGTGGGCCTGCAGGGCCGGACGCACCTGGCCGAGGACCTGCTCAACGCGCTCTTTGAGTTCCATGTGAATTGCCTCCATATGGTGTTCCCGAGTGATCGGGAGCTTGTCGCCATTGTATGGGACCCCCAGGGGGGGTGTCAAGGTTCAGGAAAATCGTGGGTCGGGGACCTTGCAGTGCAAGTTGGGGAGGGTCGGGACGCTCGACAACCGGCCGGCGAGCTCTCCTCAAGGAGGCCTCCAGTCTTCCGGTGTCGAACTTAAACCAACGACTCGCTTCTCTGAGGTGAGCAGCGATACCAGGAGTCGTCCGTTTGGGCCTAGTCGGCGTGGACGTTTGGGCGCCGGTGGTGGAGCATTGGCTGGTGGGGGGGCTGACCGGGAAGGCCGATCCACCAGAGATAGCACGGGCCCTGCAGGACGCCGGGCCTTCGCTGGTCGGGATCAAGCTGGGGCCGGAGGGGTTGTACCTGTGCGCTGCCGAGCAAGAGTTGTGGGTGCCGGGCTATCCGGTGGAGACGGTCGACGGTACCGGAGCGGGGGACGCCTTCGTAGCGGGCTTCATCTACGGTTGGCAACGTGGTGGGGAGTTGCGGGAGGTCGGGCGCTTTGCCAACGCAGGGGGGGCGCTGTCCACCACCGCCGCCGGCACCACGCGCGGCGTACGCAGCGCGGCCGAGACCATCCGGTTGATTGAGGAAACGGAAGACACTACCTGGACGGCACCGCTGTAGGGAGCCGCCGTTCCGAGGAGACGTGGCCATGAGGGTATTGCTGTTATCCCTGATATTGGCGGGCGCCGCGGCGACCGGCTGGGGACAGGAGACCGAGGTGCACCTGCCGGGGGGCGGGCTGTTCTTTGACGTGATGCCGAGGACCATAGAGGGGCACATCCTGGCGCCGGTGCGGCCGCTGGTGGAATGGGCCAAGGGGCGGGTAGTGTACGACAGGGGGGATGTGCGGGCTTACGAGGAGGGGGCGGTGCGGCCTCTAATTGAGTTGCGCGTGGGCACGAACGAGGCGCTGCTAAGCATGACGCCCTACACGCTCGATCTGACGGCGGAGGTCATCGACGGACGGCTCTGCGGGCCGCTTAAGTTCGTGGCCGAGGCCTTCGGGGTGTGGGTAGAGCCGAAGGGGCGCGGGGTGACGCTACGTGTGCCGCAGCTCAACCGTGAGGCGCATATGGCTATCCCACCTGACCCCGGTTCGCACCAGTCAAAGATCTGGAAGCAACTGGGGATCCGCTACGGGCTGCCGGTGCCGACGCCCGTGGACCTTGTAGCCCTGCCGCACTGGAACCTGTTCTCGGTCGAGCGGCAGCGGGAGCTGCTGGCCGACATCGGGCGCGAAGCGCCGACCATTATCGAGGCGCACTGGGGCGAGCGCTCGGTGGTGGGAATCCGGGTGCTTTCCGATGCAGTGGATGAGGGCGCGGGGGCGGCCTCGGTACAGGTGATGGCCAAGTACACCGACGGCGGGGTCTACGAGGACAGCTACAGTTTCGTGTTGGAGCCAGACGGCTGGAGGATCCGGCGAGAGAGCAGCGCGCAGATGGAGTAGGCAGGGGGCACGGGAGGGGCGGAGGTCCGAAAGGGAAACGGAGGCCGGGGAATGCGCCCCGGGCAGCTGATGGGCTCATCGACACGCAAGATTCAGAAGGGAATTGGGCGAGGGTTCGTGAGTGGGGCCTTGCGCGCGCTGGTAAGGCCGGTACGGCGCCGGACGCTGGCCGGGTTGCGGCCGCTAGCCCGGCGGCTGGCTTGGCTGATACGGACGACGACCCCCGCGCGCCACCGGCTAGCACGCGAGAACATGGCGTTGGCCCTGGGCGACCGCTACGCGCTTCTCGACTACCGGCGCATGGCTGCGACCGCCACCTACAACCTGGTGTTGACGGGGCTGGAGCTGCTGAAGATGCCGACGCTCAGCAGAGAGGAGATCGTCGCGACCGCCCGGATAGAGGGTTTGGAGCGCCTGCAGGAGGCGCTGGCCGGGGGGCGGGGGTGTCTGATGCTCACGGCCCACTTCGGCGCCTGGGAGTTGGGGGGGGCGGCCGTGGCGGCGATGGGGATCCCGATGACGGTAATCGGTAGCTTCGCCAGCCGCGGCGCCCTGCTGGTGAATGAGGCCCGGGAGGCCTTGGGGGTGCAGGTGCTGGAGTCGGAAGACTTGCGGGGGATGCTGCGAGCGCTGCGGCGCGGGCGGTGCCTGGCTATCCTGCCGGACCTCTCCCACGTGACGCGCAATTCGGTGGTGGTGGACTTTATGGGTCGCCCGGCGCTTACGGCAGTGGGCGTGCCGCTAATGGCCCAGCGCGCTGGGTGCCCGGTGGTGCCAACCTTCTGCTACCGGCAGGACGACGGCACCTGCCTGGTGCGTGTCTTCCCGGCGCTGGAGCTGGCGCATACCGGCCGCCCGAAGCACGACCTACGCGAGAACGCGGCCCTATTCAACCGCGTTATCGGCGACCAGATTACCGAGCATCCCGACCAGTGGCTGTGGCTGCATAACCGGTGGAAAGTATACGCGGATTTCGCCTAGGTGGGGGGAAAGGCGCGGTAGGCAGCGGACACTGGACGGCAACACGGGGGCAGACCGGTATGGTCTGTCCCCGTTGGCATCTCTGCGGGCGGGTGGGGAGGCCTGTCCTACTGCGCTTACGACGACCAGGGGACCGCGGATTCGGCCAACTCGAAGGTGGACTCCTCCTTCTCCGCGTCCCAGTCGGCGACGATCTCCCCGGTGATGTCCTCCCACTGCAACAGCCTCTCTGCCAGCGGGTCCTCGAGGAGCCTCCGCACCGCCCGCCGGAGCGGCCGAGCGCCCATACTGGGGTCAAAACCGACCTCGGCCAGGCGCTCCCGCAGGGACTCGCTCAGGGTCAGAATCAGCCCGCGCCGAGCCAGCTCATCCGAGACGGGACGGACCTCCATCTCCACGATCTCCCGGATCTGCTCCCGGGTCAACGCGTGGAAGACGACGACATCGTCCAGACGGTTGAGGAACTCCGGGCTGAAGGTCTTGCGCAACTCCTCCATTACCCGGGCCTTCATCCGCTCGTACTCACGCTCGTGTTGTGTCGAGGTCTGGCGCTGGGCTTCGCGGCCAAAGCCGATGGTGTAGCCCTCGGTGATGGTGCGGGCGCCGACGTTACTGGTCATGATGATGACGGTGTTCTTGAAGTCCACCTTGCGCCCCTGCGCGTCGGTGAGAACGCCGTCCTCCATGATCTGCAGCAAGATGTTGAAGACATCCGGGTGCGCTTTCTCTATCTCGTCGAAGAGGACCACCGAGTACGGCCGCCGCCGCACAGACTCGGTGAGCTGACCGCTCTCGTCGTAGCCGACATACCCCGGCGGGGCGCCGATGAGCCGCGAGAGACTGAATTTCTCCATGTACTCGGACATGTCTACGCGGATGAGGGTGTCTTCGTCGGCGAAGAGGAAGCGGGCCAGCACCTGGGCCAGCAGCGTCTTGCCCACCCCGGTCGGTCCCAGGAACATGAAGGAGCCGATGGGCCGGCGGCGATCCTTGAGGCCGGTGCGGCTGCGGCGGACCGATTTGGCCACTGTGGCGATAGCCTCCTCCTGGCCGACAATGTCGCCGTGCAGGGCCGTCTCCATGCGGAGCAGGCGCTTGGACTCGGCCTCGGTCAAGTCCATCACCGGCACCCCGGTCCACATGGACACGATCTCCGCGATGTCCTCGCGGAGGACCTGGGGCGCGGCGGCTTTGGGCTCCTCCTCCCGCAGTCCGGCCTCGGTGAGTTCGCCCAGCGACTCCAGGCCGGTCTCCTCCTGGGGCCCATGGCAGTGGCGCAGCTTGACCCGGGAGCCCGCCTCATCGACCAGGTCGATGGCCTTGTCCGGGAGCATCCGGTCGCTGATGTAGCGGGTGGACAGGTCCACCGCCGCCTCTACCGCGTCGGGCGTGTAGGCTACGCCATGGAAGTCTTCATACCGATACCGAATCCCCGCCAGGATGGCCAGCGTCTCCTCCCGGGTTGGCTCCCGCACCATGACCGGTTGGAAACGGCGCTCGAGGGAGGGGGTCTTCTCGATGTACTTACGGTATTCGTCGAGGGTGGTGGCGCCGATGACCTGCATCTCGCCGCGGGCCAGCGCCGGCTTAAGGATGTTGGAGGCGTCCATGGCGCCCTCGGCGGCGCCGGTCCCGACGACAGTGTGCAGCTCGTCGAGGAAGACGATGACCCGCCCCTTGGACTCGCGGATCTCCTCCATGACGCGCTTCATGCGCTCCTCGAACTCGCCGCGGTACTTGGTCCCCGCCACCAGGCTGGCCAGATCGAGGGCGGCCAGGCGCCGGTCGCGCAGCGGCTCGGGCACCTCACCATCGGCGATCTTCTGGGCCAGGCTTTCGGCGATGGCGGTCTTGCCCACACCGGCCTCGCCGATCAGGCAAGGGTTGTTCTTGGTGCGCCGGCAGAGAATCTGCACCACGCGATCGACTTCCTGCTGCCGTCCGATGACCGGGTCCAAGGTCGCTTCGCGGGCTAGCTGGGTTAGGTCGCGGCTGTAGTGGTCCAGGGTGGGGGTCTGTGAGCGGTCTTGCTGGGGTGTAGCCGAGCCGGTGCCGCTGTTGATGTCTTCCACCATCCGCCGGATGGTGCGCAGGTCCGCCCCGTGGTGGCGCAGGACCTGGTAGGCCGGACCCTTGCCCAGACGCAGCAGGCCGAGCAGGATGTGTTCGGTCCCCACGTGCGAGTCGTTCATCTGCCGCGCTTCGTTGTAGGCTAGCGACAGCACTTGTTGGGCGTCAGGGGTGAAGGAGACCTCGGGGGAGGGCTCGGTGTAAACGCCGGGGGCCAGTTGGCTCTGCAGGTCCGCCGACAGACCCTCCACATCGACGCCGGCGCGGGTGAGCGACTCTAGCGCCGCTCCCTCGGCTAGCCGCAGCAGCCCGAGCAGCAGATGCTCGGTACCGATTAGCTGGGCCCGGCTCCGGGCCGCCTCCGAATGCGCCAGAAGGATGGCTCGACGGGCGGTGCTGGTGAATCGTTGCCAAATCTCCATGGTTGCTGGTTGCCTCGCTTGGCCGAATAATGGTGCGTTGCAGTTTCCCGGACGCTTTACTGCTTTGGTGAGTGAACCTCGATTGTGCGGAACCGCTTGCAGGCAGGCATCAGCGCGCTGTGCGAGGGGGAGCCTACGGCGTTACACACAGTTCCTAAGCTGGAGAGGAGCCGTCACCCAGCCGCCTTCCCATTGTAATAGACGCAAACGGGATATGTAAAGTTTCCCCTGGGACTCGGTGGGCTAAACCTGGGGGGGAAGCGGGACGGGTAGCGCAAGGCTGTGGGGTGCTGTGGTCAGGAGCCGGAGGGCCATAGAGAAGAAAGAAGGGCGGGGTGCTGACCCCCGCCCCAGGACCTGCCTGCCGGCAGGGCGGTCTACCCGTAGACCGGGGTTCCCTCGATTTGCGTGATCTGGTGGAAGCGTTCGTGAATCTTGCGGGTGATTTCCCCGGGCTTGCCGTCACCGATCTTGCGGCCGTCTACCTGGACGACCGGCGCGATCTCCGCCGCGGTGCCGGTCAGGAACACCTCGTCGGCCGTGTAGGCGGTGAGGATGCGGAAGTTCTCCGCCGCTACCGGGATGTCCATCTCTCGAAGAATCTCCATGGTTACCTGGGCGGTGATGCCGGCCAGGTTGCCCACCGACATCGGCGGGGTGAGCACCTCTCCGTGCTGTACCACGAAGATATTGTCTCCAGTACACTCGGCCACGTAGCCCTCCGAGCTGAGCATGATCCCCTCCGGCACTCCTGCCTGCACGGTCTCGATCTTCGCCATAATGTTGTTGAGGTAGTTGAGGCTCTTGATGCTGGGATCGAGGGCCTCGGGCGAGTTGCGGCGAGTGGCGCAGGTGATGACATGCAGGCCCTCGTCGTAGTAGCGCTGTGGGTATAACTCGATGCTGTCAGCGATGATGATGACGGTAGGCCGGGGGCACCTGCGTGGGTCCAGACCCAGATCGCCGGGGCCGCGGGTAACGACAAGGCGGATGTAGCAGTCCCGCAGGGCGTTGGCGCGCACCGTCTCGACCACCGCCTGCTCCATCTCCGCCACCGACAGCGGGATCTGCATGTGGATGACGTGCGCGGAGTCATACAGCCGGTGCAGATGCTGGTCCAGCCGGAAGACGCGGCCGTTGTAGGCGCGAATGCCCTCAAACACGCCGTCGCCGTATAGTACTCCGTGGTCGAGCACGGAGATCTTGGCATCCTCGGGAGCGACCAGTTCTCCGTTGAGGTAGATGTACTTGGCCATGGAGCGATTCACCTTTCGCATCAGAGGGCGGCTGAACGCAGCCACCCCCGAAGGAATGCGCTGAGTATAGCACGCAGCAAGCGAAGGCCGCAAGCAGCGGGAGCTGTCGCGGATGAGTGGACAGGCAGAGGCGCCCCTCGTTGTTCCTTGTTTCGCGAGCGGCGCCCTGCTGTGCGGCTCCCGTTGGCGGCGGGAAAGGACCCCTGACGGGGCCAAAGCTCTGGGGGACCTACGCCCAGGTCATCTCGCCCGGAGGCTCATTGATGATGGTGTTTTTGAGGAAGGCCACGGCCTTCAGGAACCCCTCATCGGAGGTCATCAGGCTATCTTCATGCTCGATGCTCAGCGTGCCGTCGTAGCCGGTCATGCGTAGGGTGCTGATGATATCGCGCCAGACGTCCTCGCCGTGGCCGTAACCTACGGTGCGGAAGAGCCAGGCGCGATGCATCTCGTCTCCGTAGTGCTTGGCGTCGAGCACGCCGTGGACGCGGGCGACCCACTCGTACACCAGAGAGTCTTTGGCGTGGAAGTGCTTGATCACGTCGCCCTGCTCCTGCAGCCAGCGAATTGGATCGGTCGGCGTGCAGCCCTGCCAGAACAGGTGGCTGGGGTCGTAATTGGCGCAGATGCGGTCGCCATTCTTGCCCACGGCGTTACGCAGCTTGATCAGGGTCTCGGGGTTGTAGACCAGGAAGTTGGGGTGCATCTCCAAGCAGATGAAGACCCCGTTGCGGGCGGCGAAGGCGGCTTCTTGCTTCCAGTAGGGGATAGCGACGTGGTTCCACTGGTACTCCAGGGCGGCCAGGTGGTCATCCGGCCAGGGCGCGACGACCCAGTTCGGTACCTTGTCTGAGGGACCGCCCCCGGGCAGACCGGAGAAATTGGCCACGCACTCAATCCCCAACTTCTTGGCTAGCTTGACCGTCTCGCGCCACACGTCGTGGTGGGCCTGGGCGATTTTCTTGTTGGGGTGTAGCGGGTTGCCGTGGCAGGACAGGGCCGACAGGACCAAGCCGCGGCTGGTGATGGCGGACATGAAGGCCTTGCGGGCCTTGGCATCGCCGTTGAGCTTGGCCGGGTTGCAGTGGACATTGCCGGGGTAATTCCCCGTGGCGGTCTCCACCGCCTCAATCCCCGCGCCGCAGAACCAATCCAGCGCCTCCTCGAAGGGCAGTTCGCCCTTGGCTACGGTAAAGGCTCCGACTTTCATGAGATCACGACCTCCCTTATCATATCGTCAACGTCGTCCAGCATGTAGAGTTCAAGGACCGGGTGCACCGCGCCCCTCGGTCGCCGGCAGGGATCCGATTTCACGGCGGGGCCTACCAGTCGTAGTACACGCCGTCAAAATCGCCAGCGACCCAGGACTTGGCCTCGTCGTCGAAGACGAGGGCCACCTGGCCTTTCACCCGTCCCAGAACACTGTCGTCCGCTGGGTCCTTCTCTATTGTCCACTCGTCGACCTTCAGGGCGCAGCCCCAAGGCTGGTTCATGCTCATGGGACCTTTGTCGTCGCCCTGGGGGTAGTAATAGTAGGAACGGATGCTGTCGAAGTCTTTCTCGTCCGGAATCGCCAGGATGATCTCCCCGGGCTTGCCCTCGGTCAACTGGGTGGTGACGGTCAGCTCAATAGCGGTCTTGTCCGAGACCCTCCCGCTGGGCTTGTCGGGGGCCTTGTCATAGATTTGCAGCACATAGCTGTCATCCTTCTTCTCAAGGCGCACGGTCTTGGCCTCAAAGGGCTTGCCGTTGACCATGCCCAAAAGGGGGCCGGAGGGAATATCGGCGAGGGCAGGCTCCTCGGTCCACTTGAAGGTCGAGGACACTGCGGTGGGTTCCGGCGGCGGGGGAGGGGGTGGCATAACCACCGGAGGAGTATCCACCGGTTTGTGCGGACATCCCGGTATGACGGCCAGGGACAGGGCCAGAACGACGAGCAGTATTCCGAGCACGACGATACGGCTTACAGACATGTTAGGCGCCTCCTGCGAATGCGGTTCGGCCCCAAAGAGGAACCAGGACTACTACACGAAAGTCGACGCAATCCCCGACGACCAGCGTGGCTGGGCGGAGTAGACTGTGCCTCTATATCTTCACCTGCGGCACTTTCACCCAGGCTCCATTCTCCGCCGCCATGCCGCAGGCCTCCAGGACTGCTTGGGTCTTCACGCCGTCCGCGAAGTTCGGCCAGGGGATCTTCTTCTTCGCCACCGCGACCATGAGGTCGGCGATGGTGTTGATGAAGGTGTGCTCGTAGCCCAGGATGTGCGCAACCGGCCAGTAGCGCGGTCCCCCGCCGGGCAGGCCCATGAAGGGGTGGCTGTCTTGTGTGGCTGGGATTACCCGGAAGCCGGCGGTGTCGTCGTCGTCCTCGGCATTGAAGTACTCCAGTTCGTTCATCCGCTCCAGGTTGAAGCGGATGGAACCCTTCTCGCCGTTGACCTCGAAGGTGTTGTAGTTTTTGCGCCCGGCGGCGAAGCGGGTGGCCTCGAAGGTGCCCAGCGCGCCGTTGGCAAACCGCGCCAGGGCGATAACACCGTCGTCCACGTCCACCTTGCCCATCGGCGCCCCCGCCTTGGCCTTGCCGCCCAGGCCGGTGTCGAAGGATTCCTGCTTGGGGCGCTTCTTAATGAAGGTCTCCATGGTGGAGGCCACGCTGTTGATGTCGCCCACTATCCACAGCGCCAGGTCGATGCTGTGGGCCATAAGGTCGCCGAGCGAGCCGGAGCCAGCGATTTTCTTCTGCACCCGCCACATCATCGGCACCTCGGGGCTGAGCAGCCAGTCCTGCAGGTACAGGGCGCGCCAGTGGTAGATCTTGCCGAGCAGGCCGGAATCCACCATCTGCTTGGCCAGGGAGATGGCCGGGGCGCGGCGGTAGTTGTGGCAGATCATGTGGATGACGCCGGCCTTCTTTACGGCCTTGAGGGCGGCCTTGGCGTCGGCCAGATTGGTCGCCAATGGCTTCTCGCAGAAGACGTGCTTGCCAGCCTCAGCGGCCTGGGCGATCAGCTCGGCGTGCTGGTTGTTAGGGGCGGTGATGTCGACCAGGTCGATGTCATCGCGGGCCAGCAGGTCGCCGAACTTGTGCGTAACCTCCGACCAACCCAAGCGCTGGGCTTCCGCCTCGGTGCGGCCCTTGGTGCGCCCGCACAGGACCTTCATCACGGGCATCGCTGGCAGCTCCGGCCAGTAGAAGGGAATCTGCCGGTAAGCGTTGGAGTGCGCCCGGCCCATGAAGTTGTACCCAACCAATCCGACTCTGATTTCCTTCATTGTGATTAGCCTCCGTCAATAAGTCTTTACTCCAGATGCGTCTCCACTGTCGCGAAAGTTTCGGCGCCGGGAGGGGAATTCCTTCCTGGAGACAAAAAAGGGGAGGAAAATGGAGGGAGAGGTGGAAGAAAGACATGGTACGCAGGGATCGCGATTTTCGACTTCTGGAGCACTACTGATGACTTCTCGAGAACGATTGCTGTGCGCCATGCACGGGGGGACGCCGGATCGCGTGCCCGTCGGACCCTTTGGGACCGCCGGATTTGGGCTGGATAGTGAGGTAGGGCAGACGCTGCTGCGGGAAACGGACTTGCTGCATGAGGTGGGGACGGGGTCCAACGTGCTGCTAGGTCAGGAGCCGCGGGTGGAGACCGAGACGCGGGGCAGTGAGTCGGTGACGACCTACCATACCCCGGCGGGGCCGTTAACCCGCGTGGTGCGGCGGACGGAGATCACCTCGGCTACCGTCAAGTTCCCCTGCTCTGGCCCGGCGGAGCTGGAGCAGCTTCTGGAGATGTCCTTCGAGCCGGCGGAGTTGAACCTGGCCCCGTACGTCGAGGCGGAGGAGAAGGTGGGGGAGGAGGGGCTGACCCTGATCGGCCTGGTGACCGGGCTGTGCTGGGTGGCCGACCTGTTCTCGCCGGAGGACTTCTGCTTGCTGTGGGCCGAGGCGCCGGAGGTGATGGAGCGGGCGGTGGAGGTAGGCACCGACCGGCTGTGCGAGTGGCTAGGGCGCGCTTGCCCCGCCGGGGCGGCGGCCTTCCGCCTCATCGGGCCGGAGTACGCTTCCGTCGAGCTTGGCCCCCGTGCCTACGAGCGGCTGGTGGTGAACATGGACAGCCGGCTGTGCGAGATCATTCACCAGCACGGCGGTCTGGCCCATGTCCACAACCACGGTCCGATGACGCGCTACTACGACCTGCTGCTGCAAGTGGGGATGGACTCGCTGGACCCGCTGGAGGCGCCGCCGTGGGGAGACTGCGACCTGGCCGAGGCTAAAGCGCGGATCGGTGGCAGCATCTGCCTGGTGGGCAACCTGGACGACATGGAGGTCCTGGGCAAGTGGCCCCAGGAGCGCATCCTGGCGCGCGGGCGGGAGCTTCTCGAACAAGTCGGGCCGGGAGGGTTCGTCCTGGGGGGAACGTCGTCAGGGACATACACGGAGTACGCGGTGGAGAACTTCATCGCGCTGCGGAGGTTGGCGGAGGAGAGGGCGGGATAGCGACTCAAGGTCGTGTCGCGTCCTGGGAACGGCGGGGCACGTAGGCCCCGCCCTACAATAGGGAGGTATTTACATGGACCTATTCGAAGCGATCGCGAAACGCGCTTGTGTGCGCGATCTGGAGGCCGTGGACATTCCGGAGGAGGACCTGTTGAAGATACTGGACGCGGGACGGCGAGCGCCCTCGGGGATGAACCGGCAGCCCTTTGAGTTCCTCGTCATCCGTGACCCGGAGACAATCAAAGCCCTCGCGTCGGCGCAGTCCTGCATCGGGGACGTGTCGTGCGCCATTGCGCTGGTGGCCGACCCGGAGCGGTCCCGGTGGTGGCTGGAAGACATTTCCGCCGCCACGGAGAACATGCTGCTGGCCATCACCGCTCTGGGCTACGCTACCGTCTGGATTGAGGGAACCCTCCTGCGCGAGGAGGCGACGCACAAGACCACGCTGGGGGTGCCGGAGAGCCTGCGGCTGATGATTCTGCTGCCGATAGGGAAGGCCAAAGAGCCCGTCGCCCAGCCGGCCAAGCGGCCGCTGGAGGAGATGGTGTACTGGGAGAAGTGGGGGGGAAAGGGCTAGTCGACAGCCGACAGTGACAGTGGGGAGGCCGCACCGGCGAGTGTCTCTCTCAGCCGGCGCGGCCTGTGCGTTAGTGCAGCGCCAGGAGGGATACCTCGGGAAGGGTATCTCCTGCGACGCAGGGAATCAGGCCGCGCTCCAGACCGCCTACGGCCACAGGAGACCGAACCATAATGAATACTATTGACGACTTGCTCGCCAACCTACCCGCCGCTCGGGCCGACTATGACCAGCCGTTGACACGCCTAACGGAGGAGCTTAGATTCGCTGGGCTGTTGCTCGAGGCCCGCCCCGACTTGGCCGCTGCCTGTCAGCCGCTCGGCGAGGAGGCAATCGGGCTGGTCGAGAGAGGGATAGCCTCGCGCCAGGACCTCGGCGCCCTCGCGTCGGCGGTGGAGGGAGTGCTCGCCCCGCTCTGCGCGGCGGCCAAGGAGTACACCATCTTCTGTGCCGGGCACGCGCATATTGATATGAACTGGATGTGGACCTGGCCGGAGACGGTGGCGGTGACCTACGACACCTTCACCACTATGGACCGGCTGATGGACGAATTCCCCGACTTCCACTTCTCCCAGAGCCAGGCCTCCGTCTACCACGCCATGCAGAAGTACGCGCCCGAGGTCTTCGGCATGATCCAGCGGCGGGTGGCCGAGGGGCGCTGGGACATCACCGCCAGCCAGTGGGTGGAGGGCGACAAGAACATGGCCAGCGGAGAGATTCTCTGCCGGCACCTGCTGTACACTCGTCGGTGGATGAAGGAGAACTTGGGGCTTCCGTACGACGCGGCCAAGATCGACTGGGAGCCCGACACCTTCGGCCACCCCTGGACGGTGCCGGGGATTCTCGCCCGGGGCGGGGTGACGCGGTACTACCATCACCGGTCCAACGGCCCGCGCCTGCAGGCGGCGACGGCAGGGGAGGCCTCGCGGCTGTTCTGGTGGCAAAGCCCGGACGGCTCGCGGGTGCTGGTGTACGACGACTCGCCGTACGGGTACAACTGCGAGATCACGCCGCGGATGGTGGACGGGCTGCTGACCTTCTGCCGGCTGACCGGGCTGAAGGAGATGCTGTGGGTTTACGGCGTGGGCGATCACGGGGGCGGGCCAACGCGGGTGCACTTGCGGGCGGCGCAGGAGATGAAGTCCTGGCCGCTGTGGCCTCATATCAAGCTGACCACCACCGACGATTATTTCACCACGGTGGAGAGCAAGCCGGCGACCGCGCATCTGCCCGTGCATGAGGGGGAGCTGAACTTCGTCTTCGAGGGGTGCTACACCTCGGAGAGCGGGGTCAAGTTCGCCAACCGGCAGAGTGAGAACGCGCTGGTAGAGTCGGAGGCCGTGGCGCTACTGGGGCGGGCGTTGGCCGGGATGCAGTACCCCCGCCAGGCGCTCACCGAGTCCTGGGAGCGGGCGATGTTCTTGCAGTTCCACGACATCCTGCCGGGGTCGGGGGTACACGAGACGTATGAGCATGCGCAGGGGCTGTTCCAGGAGACCCTGGCGAACACGAGCATGATCAAGGCGCGTAGCCTGCGGGCTATTGCGGACGGGGTGGATACCTCTGCCCTCGGGGCAGCGCAGGCTACCCAACCGGGGCCGGACGTGGGCCTGGGCGGCGGAGCCGGTGAGGGCTCCTGGTGGGGCGGCGTTTCCACCCTCGGCGCGGGGGCGGCGGGCGCGGACCCCTTCCTGGTCTTCAACCCGCTGGCCTTCCCGCGGGATGAGCTGGTCAAGGTGAAGATCTGGAACCGGGAGGTGCCGGACGCAGTACAGGTCCGGGACGTGGCGGGGAGTGTGAGTTCGGCGCAGGTGCTAGAGAGGGGACACTACTGGGGGCACAGTTTCGTGGAGGTGGCCTTCCGGGCGGAGGAGTTGCCCGCGCTGGGGTACCGGGCGTATGTGATCGAGCCGCGCGCCGGTGGAGAGGGACGGGCGGAGACGCCTGTCGTACCCGGAGGGGAGGCCTACTTCAAGGAAGTCGCGCGGCCCATCTACGGGCTAAGGTATGTCCGGGCGCAGTACACGGGGCCGGTGGCTATTGGCAACGACCTGCTGGAGGTCACTATCTCCGGCGAGGCCGGGGGCATCATCAGCGTCGTGGACAAGGAGACCGGGCTGCAGTTGGTGCCGGAGGGGTTGGTGCTGGGGAGCGTCGAGCGGGAGCAGGAGGCACCGCACCAGATGACGGCGTGGCAGCTGGGAGCGATCACGGACAGCGTCGATCCGCTGGCGGGAGCCACGGTGGAGTCAGTGGCCCAGGGGCCGGTAGTGGCTACGGTCCGGCTGAGGGGGAAGCACAATGACTCGACTTACACGCTGGATATCAGCCTGGCGCGCGGGTCGCGGGAGATTCAATTCCGGCTGGACGTAGACTGGCTGGAGCGCGGCGACCCCGAGACGGGCGTGCCCGTGCTGCGGACCTCCTTCCCGCTCAAGATCACCGAGGGCCGCGCCTTCTTTGAGATTCCCTGCGGGTCGATAGAGCGCCCGGCGGACGGCGAGGAGGTGCCGGCGCTCAACTGGGTCGCGCTCAACGGCGTGAGTGAGGAGGACCCGGAGCGGCGCGTCGGGGCGACGCTGCTAAACAACTGCAAGTACGGCCACCGCGTAGCGGGCGACGAGATCCGGCTGACGCTGTTGCGGTCTAGCTATGACCCCGATCCCCTGCCGGAGCTGGGTCGGCACGAGATTCGCTACGCCCTGTCGCCCTATGTGGATGACTACTGCCCCGGTGCGGCGCACCGGCAGGGCTACGCCTTCAACCATCCGTGCATACCGGTGGGGACGACGGCGCATGAGGGGGAGCTGCCCGCGGCGGACTCGCTGGCCCAGGTGCTGACGCACAACGCCATCCTGTCGGGCCTCAAGCAGGCGGAGGACTCGGAGGGGACCATCGTGCGGCTCTTCGAGACGGCGGGCCGGGAGACGGAGGCGGAGGTGCGGCTGTCGCCGGCGCTGATGGCGCCGGATTCGCCCGCGGTGGAGACGGACCTGATGGAGCAGCCGCTGGCGGAGTCCACGGCGCGGATGGAGGGGGAAGTGCTACAGGTCAAGCTACCGCCGCACGGGATCGCGACGGTGCGGGTGGGGTAGCCCCGTGAGGCGGCCCTGGGGCCGCGGAAGGTAGAACGGAACCATGCTGACCATCGACCTCTCTGGCAAGATCGCCCTCGTCACGGGAGGCGCGGGGCAACTCGGGCGCGTGATGGTGCGAACGCTCGCCGATTGCGGCGCGGACGTGGCGATTCACTACCACCATAGCGAGGACCAGGCGCGGTCTCTGTTAACCGAGCTTACCGGCCAGGGCCGGCGGGCGCTGGCGGTGCAGGCTGACGTGGGCGACCTGGACTCGGTGCTGGCGATGCGCGATGCGGTGGTGGCGGGTCTGGGCGCGCCGGACATCATTGTCAACAACGCTGTCGCGCAGTACTCCGGGACCACCGTCCTGGAGCAGGCGCCGGAGGACTACGAGAGCCAGTTCCGCACCTGCGTGCTGCAGAACGTCTTCATGGCGAAGGCCTTCGTTCCGGCGATGCAGGAGAAACGCTGGGGCCGCATCATCGCCATCAGCACGGAGTGCGTGATGCAGTGCGCGCCCCACAGTTCCGCCTACGTGTCCGGCAAGCGGGGTATGGACGGGGTGCTGCGGGTGCTGGCCAAGGAGATCGGCGAGTACGGGATCACGGTCAACCAGGTCGCGCCGGGCTCGACGGTCAGCGACGCGGCGCGCGCGGCGGGCACCGAGAGCCAGCCCGCCTACGAGGCGGGGTTGCCGCTGAGACGCCGGTCGCAGGACTATGACATCGCCCACGCGGTGGCTTTCCTGGCCTCCGACCTGGCGGGGGATATCACCGGCGCCTTCCTCCCGGTCTGCAGTGGCGCAGTGATGCCGACGATTTGAAGCGGCATGGTGACCTGTCGCTGCACGGGATTGCGGCGGAGCGGGCGGGACGGCCACTGGCAATCCGGAGGAATTAGTGTATTGACAAATCGTCAACGACTCATATATGATGAGACGGTTCGGCTGGGTGCGTCATGAAGATAACTCGAGTCGGCGCAACCGCCCACGTTCGCGAGAAGCTGCTGGAAAAGCACGGGGTGGAGTGGCACGAAGTGGAGGAGGTCATGGCGCAGGGCCTGCACCCCAGGCGCGGGAAGAAGGCGCACGGCGAGCCCAGGTACAACCTCGTCGGTCGCACCACCGCGGGCCGAGAGCTAAAGGTGATCTTCGCCTGGGAGGCCGAGGGCGAGGCCCGCGTGGTTACGGCCTTTGACGCGGGCAAACAACCGAGGAAGAAATGAGACAGACCATGACCAATGGCAGCAAGAGGCCCAAGACCATACCGGATTTCCAGAGCGAGGACGAGGAGATAGAGTTCTGGGACACCCACGACCCGGATGACTATTTTGAGGCAGAGCCGCTGGAGGACCTGATCGTGGCAATCAAGCCACAGCCGAAGAAGGCGGTCACGCTCCGCATGGACCCTGACCTGCTCGCCCAGCTCAAAGAGGTGGCCGCGCAACACCACATCGGTTATCAGACCCTGGCGCGTGAACTCCTCAGGCATGCGCTGTCCAGCGGAACCCCGCGCGTGGCGGGGGCCACGGTGAAAGGCCAGGCGGCTCCCGGGGTGATTGTCAAAGCTAAGGCCGCCAAGCTCAAGGAGCCAAAGAGCGCCTGAGGGCGGCCCTTGGCCGCGGATGGCGAAACGGGCACGACGGACGGGAGGTGCGTCATGCGGAAGCTCGGATGGGTGGCGGCGTTTCTGGCCGTGTTCATCTTCGGGGCGGCTGTCGGCGCCGGCATGTCTTACCACCACAGCTATCGGTCCTATATGGGCCTGGAGGCGGACACGGCGGCCGGGCATCTGCTGACCGACCTTGCCGTCGCACGCCACCTGCGATTGGGGGAGCCCGAGACGGCAATGAGGAGCCTCGACGAGAAGATCGACGGAGAGATCGTGTTCGTGGCCCAGCCGCCGCCAGGGATTCCACAGACCGCCCTCGCCAGGCGTGCGCTCACCGCGGCGAAGACCTACCGTGAGCGCTTCCCGTCAGGTTCGCCTCACGCTGCACAGGTCGCGCTGGCGCTCCAAGGCATCCAGGTGGAGCCGCGGGAGGCGCATCTCGGCATGCTTACCAAGGTGGGTGACGCCGCTCCTGCGTTCGCCGTGAAGACCATCAACGGCACGCGGTTCGACCTCGCGAGGGCACGCGGTAAGGTGGTCGTGCTAAACCTGTTCTCGCCGACATGCGGCGCGTGTCTGCAGGAGCTGCCGCACCTGGAGCGGGAGATCTGGGCGAAGTACAAGGGCCGTGAGATCGCGATGGTCGCGATCGCGCGAGATTGCACCCCGGAGGAGATCCGCGCGATCCCCCAGGCGGAGGCCCTGAGCTTCCTCATCGCCACTGACCCCGATAGAGCGGTCTTTCGGAAGTACGCGGAGCAGTACGTGCCCCAGACGTACGTCATCGACCCGGCGGGGAAGATCGCGTACCAGTGCACCGGCTTCTACCCCGGCGACACGGCAGAGATGGCCAAGGTGATCGAGAACCTCCTCCGAGAGTGACTGCAGGTAAGCGCGGGGCTTCCGGCGTGGAGGGTCTGCAGAAGGCCCTGAGCTGCCGAGCCAGCCGCATGGCCTCCTGACCTGCCCCATTCGCGCTACCACTGCATAACTCAGAGCGCCTGTCGCTGCGACGCTGGTCGCACGACTATGACATCGCCCACGCGGTGGCCTTCCTGGTCTCCAACCTGGCGGCGGACCTCACCGGCGCCTTCCTCCCGGTCTGCAGTGGCGCAGTGATGCCGGCGATTTGAAGTCGCTGCTATGCGCCGCCGCATGGGATTGCGACGGTGAGGGTGGGGTAAGGCGGGAGCGAAACAGCCGTGTGGTGCTTGCTCAAAGCTCCAACTGCTCCTATACTAACATAATGGCTGGACTGGTTTGCGGGGGGAAAGTCAGACGGCGGGAGGTAGAGTATGGGGCCTAGCGTCAGACTGCAGGAGTTGACATTGTACGAGGCGTTCGGCTACCTCGTGCCGGGCGCAAGCATAGTCGCTTGGACAATGCTGGTGCCGTGGGACGGCCTGAGAGCTTGGGCGGCTGGAGGCGCGGGGAGGCTATCATTCTGGGTTGGGGCGATAGTGCTTGCGTATCTGGCGGGGCACTTGGCGCAGGCCGTGGGGAACCGCCTACCTAAGCGGCCCAGGGGGAACGCTGTCGGCGACATGGGGTTCGGGTCTGATACACAGAGCACCGTACGCAGCGCGGTTCGTAGGCAGTTTGGGGAGGACGCGGTCGCGGATGAGGACGTCTTCAGATTCTGCGCGGCGTTCGTCAAGCGGGAGGGCTGCTTCAGGGAGTGGGAGTTGTTCGAGTACCGGGAGGGGTTCTATCGAGGGATGTGGGTTGTAACCGGCATTGCGTTTCTGGAGGTGGTCGTAGCTTACTTCACGGGGCAGCATTTGGGGTTTCCCTGGGGCGGGCCGATCAGGCAGCCCTGGATCGCTACGCTGGTGGCCCTGGGGATCACGTTCTGGCTTTTTGGAGCACGGTATTTCCGATTCCGTGGATACTTGGTTGGGGGAACATACGTGAGTTTCTGCGAGTGCGTGCTGTCGGGGGGAACTGCCAGGCGGACGACTCCCGAGCGAGGCGAAGATCGATGAACGAGAAACGGTGGTGGCAGACTTTCTTCACGTACGTGTGGGTGTTCAACACAGGGAGAGGTCTGGCAGTGTGCGTCCGCTTCCCGCATGACGTTGGACTGCTCTACGATCTTGGGTCAAGTGAGAGGTTCTCACCTACTGGGTTCATAGCTGAGCACATCAAGCCGCGTCTCCGCACGTTCGGCAATTGCCCAGTCGGGCAGGTTGTGCTGTCGCATCCGCATGCCGACCACATCGCTGAAATCTCCGCGATTGCAGAGAAAAGCTCGTGCTACCCGAAGTTACTCACCTGCCCGCATGACAAGGGGCCAGACGAGGGGCCAGATGAGCGAGTGAACTTCACTCGGGTGAACAACCCGGCATCTGCGGCCGACCTGGTCGAGGAGTACCGTGAGGTGTTCAAGCCGCGCCGTCTGCCCCTTCAGACCATTGAGTCAGAGACCGACAATCCCGTCCCGAATGTCGAGTATGGTATCTACTATCTCAGACCACCGGAGTGTGACAAGCTTCATCCGGAAGATGATCAGGCGTACTCCAACGCCATGAGTCTGGTGCTGTACATTCGTCATGGGCTCCAAAGCGTCCTGATCCCTGGGGACATCACGCCCGAGGCGATGGAGCGGGTTCTGGCCGGCGGGAAAGGGGTCGAGAAGCGTTACACTTACTTCGGTGATCTCCCGAAAGGGATGCCCAATAGCATCAACCTCTGCACATCGAGCCAGCCAGACCTCGGGGACCTTCTGAGTGAGAGGGGGCTGACGCTTCTCGTAGCTCCTCACCACGGTCTTGAATCGGGTTTCTGCGAAGCGCTGTTCGACTGTATGAAGGGAGGCAAGCCGACGCTGAACATCATCTCAGAGAAACGTCATCTCAAAGACACGGACGGGAAAGTGGACACAAACTATCAGGGCGAGGATGGTGCACATGGCGTGAAGGTGGATGTCGAGGGCACTGTGGAGGACCGCTATTCGGTGTCGACCCGCGACGGCCATCACATACTCGCTGTGTTGCGCGGGACTCAGCCGCGACTGGAGGTTCGTCTCCGCAAGGACGCGGAGGAACTGCTTCTGTAGTTCTTGGCGGGCGCCAGCCCTCCTCAAGCCTGAGCGCTGCTCACTGGCCTTGCCCGAGCGCCTCCTCATATAGCTTCAGCGTCTGCTCAACCGCCGCATCTACCGTATAGTGCCGCGCTATGCCCTCGGCGCCGAACTGGCCCAGGCGGTCGGCTTCCTCCGGGTGGTCCTGCAAGCGGGCCAGCGCCGCCGCCAGGGCCTCCGGGCTATCCGGCTCGACCAACAGGCCGCCACCGGTTAGCTCCAGCATCTCCGGGAATACTCCTCGATTCGGGACTACCACTGGCACCCCGGCGGCCAGGGCCTCCATCGCCGACAGCCCTCGCGCCTCGGCGAAGCGGCTGGGGAGGGCGTAGACGCTGAGGCTGTGCAGGAAACGCACCTTTTCTTCCAGGCTGATTTCCCCCAGATACTCCACCTGCCCGGCCAGTCCCGCCTCCCGCACCCGCTGCTGGACTTGCCGCCAGTAGGGCTTGTCCAGCACCTTACCTGCCACCCTCAGTCTCGCTTCCCGCCCCTGTTCCGCCAGCTTCGCCAGGGCCTCCACGACGAGGTCCACAGCCTTGCCGCCGGTAATGGCGGAGAGGTAGCCGATGGTGAAGGGCTGGCGGGGGCGAGGACCGGGACGGGCGAAGAGGGGGGCCTCCAGGCCGGTGCGGACCATACGAATGCGGTCGGGCGGGACGTCCAGGTACTCGCTCATCTTGCCGGCATGGGCCGTGTAGGGGGCGATGAACAGGTCCACGGCGCGGGCATGCTCCTGCATGAGCTGCTGCGCTTGGGAGCGATAGGGCTCAGGCATCTCCCCGACGAAGTCCTCTTCGCCCTGCAGTCCCGCCACCACTGGCACGCCCAGGCGGCGCTTGACCTCGGTGCCTACCGCGCCCAGCATGGTGTTGGTGAGGACCACCAGGTCCGGGCGGGGGGCGCGCGCCAGGAAGCGCACCAGTCGCTCCAGTTCCGCCCTCTGGCGGCCCTGGCTCCCGGAGAGCACCGAGACGGTCATGACCGCCAGGTCCGCGGCCTTGTTGCTCACCGCGAAGCGCGTGGCGAAGTTGAGCAAGCCAGGTTGGTCGAGGAGGCCCCGCACCGCCGCCGGAGCCCTCCCGCAGGTCGGACACTTCTGCTGCAGGAACATGTTGATGCCGCCGAGCAGGATGGGGGTGGTGGCTAGAGGGCGGGAGCCCTCCAGCTTGAGGGGTGTATAGAGGGGCGTGACCTGCACGTCATGGCCGCGCGCGAGCAGCCCGCGAATCAACACGAGGTCGCGCGCGCAGGCTCCGCAGTACATGCCGGCCGCGCCGGCGGCGAGGTAAGCGATTCGCATGCTGGTCCTTCGTGTGGACTCCTTGACGCTCCCCTTCGTACTCCCTACAATACCGCGAGAGGCCGGCCCGCGCAAGGGGGTCGGCCTGCTTCGCTACTTCGCGATGATTATGACCGGCATTGTGTTCGACATCAAGCGCTTCGCCATCCACGACGGCCCCGGCATTCGCACCACGGTCTTCCTCAAGGGTTGTCCCCTGCGGTGCTACTGGTGCCACAACCCCGAATCGCAGGCCCCGCGGCCGGTGCTGATGCAGTATCCGCGCAACTGCATCGGCTGCCAGGCGTGCTTGGTGGCCTGCCCGCACGGGGCGCTGAGCGCCGGCGTCTCGCCGCCTAGCGGCGGCGAGGCGCAGATCGCCATTGACCGGGAGGTTTGTCAGAGCTGCGGCGCGTGCACCCAGGTCTGCTACGCCCAGGCGCTGGTGCTGCTGGGCAAGGAGATGTCGGTGGAAGAGGTCATGGCCGAGGTGGTTAAGGACCGGGCCTTCTATCAGACCTCGGGCGGGGGGATGACCCTGTCGGGGGGCGAGCCGATGTACCAGCCGGCTTTCACCACCGCCCTGCTGCAGGCGGCGAAAGCGGAGGGTCTGCACACGGCTGTGGACACCAGTGGCTATGCGCGTTGGGAACTGTACGAGCAGGCCCTGCCTTTCGTGGACCTGGTCCTGTTTGACCTTAAGCACACCGAGCCCACTGCGCATCAAATTGGCACGGGCGTAGATAACACGCTGATTCTCGAGAATCTCCGGCGGCTCGCGGCTGCCGAGGTGGAGATTCTGGTCCGCGTCCCCATCATCCCCGGCTTCAACGCCAGCCCCGAAGGAGTAGCGGCTACGGCCCGGCTGCTGGCCGGCCTGCCGCGTCCCGTCCCCATGGAATTGCTCCCCTATCACCGCCTGGGTGAGGGCAAGTACGCCTCGCTGGGCCAGGAGCCCCCGGAGCAACAGTCCACCCCACCCGAGTCGGATCTGCTCGACACGCTAGTCGAGGTCGCCCGCAACCTAGGTGTCGAGTGCAAGCTGGAGAGGTAGCTGAACGGCGGCTGAGCGACAGTTCGAGTAAGGGGGATAGCGGCTGGTCCAGCTTGGGAGGGAAGGTGGGGGGGGCCGGCGAAATCTCCACTCGGTGGTTTTGCTTCGAGCCGGGCGAAGGAGAATGGATTCGGTGCCGTTGCCGCCCCTCTGCGGTGCTGGATCCCCGGAGTGATAGTCGCGCACGGCTTGTCTTTCGTGCTTGCCACCGGTACTCCTCCCGGGCTCCTGCGCCGTAAAGCCTCTCTGCGCAAAACTGGGTGACGTTCCGGTTGTCCCGGCAGTGGGGGGACCGACAGACCTCAATAAGGTGTAGATTCGCCAACTCAAGTAGTGTAAGGAGACGCGCAATGCGTATGACTCGACTGCGGTGCCTCGGCTTGCTCTCGTTGTTCCTCGTTCTGTGCAGTCTGCCGGCCTGCGCTCAGCAGCAGACCTTCACCATCAAAGAGTACTTTGGCGTGTCCCACCCGGATCAGATCATCGATTTTGACCTGGCCAAGAAGGTGGACGCGCAGGCCTCGCGCGTGCTTGGTCCCGACGGCGTGGAGGTCCCCTACCAGTTGGTGGGCGAGGGCAAGCGGCTGGCGATACGGACCGACCTGGCAGCCGGGGCTGAGAAGAGCTGGCAACTGGCCGCCGGCAAGCCCGTCGACGGCGAGGGCCTGACTGTGGTCGAGAAACCGACCTTCTACGAGATAACCAACGAGCTGATCGGGGTGCGCGTGACCAAGGCGCTGGAGGCGGTCGGGGAGGGGACCAACCTGCCCGCGCCGGTGCAGGGCGTGCGGATGCGTGACGGAACTTGGACCGGCGAGGGGCGGAATGCGCTCATCTACCAGTCCGGGGCGGATGGGACCAACCAGACCATCCCGACAGGGATGAAGGTCGAATTCGTCGAGCGAGGGCCGCTGGTAGTGGTCGTGCGGGTCAGGTATGACTTCACGACCCCTGATTACAACTACGGCCAGCAGAAGATAAGGGAGGCGGGGCCAGGTTCCTACACCTGTACCATCCGAATGCAGGCCGGCCAGCCGTCGATACTCTTCGAGGAGGATACCGACATCGAGCCCAAGTGGGGCTTGGAGTTCTACGAGGCGGTACATCCCACCCACGCGCGCTACCGGGGTCATCATTCCAGCAGGCCGGAATACGGGTACCAGCCTGACGGGGCCGTGTACGGACCCTCTCACGCCCGGCCGGAGATGGACGCGCAGGTAGACCTGACGTATGACCGTCCGCGGGTGTCATACTACAACTCTAGTCCTGACTCCTGGCGCTGGATGTCGGTCTGGGACCCGTGGGCCTTCGATACCGGCTGGTACTGGCAGATGTACGACGCCCAAGCAGCGCCGAACAGCAATCTGGTGGGCATCTTCGCCGGGAAGGCCTCCCGCGCCCTCGGGGCTGGCTTTTCGGGTACGGGGCTCTACACCAGGCCGGCTGAGGGCAACGGCCCTCCCCAGGCTGGAATCGCCATCCAGTCGTACCGGCGCGGCGCCGACAACAGCATTTACCCGCGCAGCCGCTTCCAGTGGGGACTGTTCCTGGGGGTACGGGACCAAGACCTGCGAGACGCCAGAGAGATTCAGCCGATCAACCTGCAGATGAACCTGCACGGCGGCGTCTCGCTGAACGATATCCAACGCCTGACCCTGGACTTCCCCGACCCGCCGCAGGGGTACGGGTCGATGTATGTTGACAAGCAGGTCACCGAGGCCCGCGTTGTCAGGATGCGGGCGGACGATGATTACTTCCGGTGGTGCTACAACGTCGACCCCTACACCCGACCGCTGATGGACATGTGGAAAGATGGGACCGCTGCCGGCCTGGCCAAGATAATGGAGCCGATCACCAGTGACGCCCAGGGGATCTTGGACCAACTGGTCAACAAAGGCGGCATCTACGGCTTCCAGTATCACTACTGGCACGGGGGCCTGGCCATGAGTAGGCTGCTCCCGTATATCGATCAGGTGCTGGCTTCCGACCAGGCCTCCCCCGAGGACAAGCGTGCAGCCAAGGCCGCCGCCGTCCTCTTCGCCGGGGTGCTGTGGGATGACGACTTCGTGCCCATGTTCGACGGGCACCGGCTCAACCTGGGCACCGAGAACATGCCGGTGCAGCAGCAAAACTACCGCGAGATGTATGCCCTGTACCTGGCCACGCATCCGGTATTCGAGGAACGAGCCCAGCAGGTCTGGCCCAACGCCCAGAAGATGCTCGCCCAAAGCATTAACGACCAGGGCTCCCACATGGGCAGCTCACACTACATCGGGGCCGCGATGGGACCGCTGCTGTCGACCTTGCAGCAATTGCAGAAGTCGGGAATCGCCGACCCCTTCCAGGCCGAGCCGCGCATGGCCGAGTATGCGGAGTTCGAGATGAACTTTCTGACGCCTCCGGACCCCCGCTTCGATAACCTGCGCAAGCGTCCGGCCATCGGTGACGCGCCTCCGGGGGAGGCGACCGAGTTCTGGGGGCAACTGGCTACCGCTTTCGCCGAACTCAATCCCGATCTCTCCGCTCGCCTGATGGGGGCTTGGCAACAAAGCGGCAAACCTCATTCTGCCTTCCATGGCTCGACTCAGTTGAAGATTGACGAGGCGCTCCCGTCGGAGGATCCTGGCCTATCTTCCGCGCATTGCTCGGGCTGGTACTCAGTATTGCGGACCGGCTGGGGCACGGCCAACGAGAATGCGGCCTGGTTCGTCGACGGTGGGTGGTACCGTGACCACGCCCATCGCGACCTGGGCGAGGTGGTGTTGTTTGCGCACAACGCCCCGTTGTCCCTCGACTTCGGGAGCTTCTACTCGCCGTCCGCGCCCGGAGGCCTCCTGCACAGCGTCGTGTTGCCGCTAGCGGAGGTGGCGGACACCTGGAACGCCTTGCCGCCGCCCCTGAGCAGGGGCGGGCGCTGGGGCAAGGCAGAGCAGCAGGCCTACCAGGGAAGCGATGAGGGAGGCTGGGCGCGGACGCATTTCGAGCGGGGCAAGATCGGCTGGACGCGCGCCGTGAGCCTGGCCGCGCCGGTGCCTGAGGTGGCGGTCTTCGGGATCCAGGATACCTTCGACGGGGAGGAAGGCGCTGCTCCGAAGGTCTTCAGCCTCAACTTCATGTCCACCGGTCCCGTGGAAACCCCCGAGGGCCCCAAGGTAGCGGGGCAGGGCTTCACGCTGCAACCTGGGCTGCGCATGCTGGGCTTCGCCGGTCAGACCTTCGCCAAGCATGCTACCCAGGGAATTGATTGGGAGGTGTACGTGCTGGCGGACCGACCGATCCAAGGGTTCCTGGCGGAGTGGAGTCACCAGAACGTCTGCCCAGAGCAGCAGACGCTGCTGCGCCTGAAGAGCGACGGCCCCTTCCGGATGGTCATCGTGGCCTGGCCCAAGGGCGCGAAGCCGGTGGATCTGCAGGTCCAGGAGGCGGACGGCCTGTCGGTGACGGCCGGCGGGAAGACGGTACGGCTGGCACCGAGTGGCGCGCTGCAATAGGCGCCTGGAGGCGGGAACGTGCTCTGCTGGTAGGGCGGAGGTTTCGTGGAGGTCGTATCTCCGCGCAGTCTCCGCCCGTGGCGCTATAACGCCTACACGAAGATGGAGGAGTAGAGCGATGGCGGTGCCGATCAGGATGCCGGACTTGGGGACCACGGTGGAGGAGTGCCGGATCACGGCCTGGCGTGTGCGCGAGGGCGATAAGGTGGTGCAGGGGGAGGTTCTGGCTGATATCGAGACCGACAAGGCCATTGTGGAGTTGGAGTCGGTTGCCGCGGGGGTGGTGTTGAAGCTGCGGGTGGAGGAGGAGGCATTGGTCCAGGTGGGGGAGGTGCTGGCCTACGTCGGCGAGGCGGGGGAGGCCGTGCCGGAGGAAGAGCAGCAGCCGGCCGCGTCGGAGGCGACTCCCGTGGGTCCGGCGCCGGTCGAACGGACCGGGGAGATCCGGGTGGCGCCCGTGGTGCGGAACCTGGCAGTGAAGTTGGGGGTGGACCTCGGCGCGGTGCCAGGGACCGGGCGGGGCGGGATGCTCACTCGCGAGGATGTGCAGCGGGTGAGCAAGGAGGCTCCGGTGGAGGCGCCGCCGCGGGGACAGGCGGCGGTGGCGCGGGCGGTGGGGAGGAGCTGGGCGGAGAAGCCGCATGCGTACTTCCGGACCGTGGTGGATATGAGCGCGGTGGAGGCCCTGCGTGAGCGGCTAGCGGAGGACGGGAAGCGAGTGGGGTATGATGCGCTGCTGTTGCGGGCGATGGCGACGACGCTGGAGGAGTTTCCGGCGCTGAAGACGGCGTGGGAAGGCGGGCGGCCGGTGGCGCGAGAGGGCACACACCTGGCCGTGGCCCTGGGGCGTGGGGAGGAGCTGTTCCTACCGGTGATCCGAGACGCAGACCGGCTGTCGGTGGAGGAGATCCAGGCGGAGGTAAACGAGCTGGTCGCACAGATACGCGGCGGGAAGTCCCCAGCGGCGCGGATGACCGGCGGGGTCATGGCCCTGAGTAACCTGGGCATGTACCCGATTGAGTCGTTCGACCCGATCATCTTCCCCGAGCATAGCGCGATCCTGGCGGCCGGGCGAGTGCAGCCAGAGGCGCTGGTGGTGGAGGGAAAGGTGGAGGCGCGGCCAGCGATGCGACTGACGCTGGCAGTGGATCACCGGGTAGTGAACGGGAGGACGGCGGCGGGGTTTCTGGGAAAGGTGAAGGAGCGGCTTGAGGCCGGAGAGCTGAGCTAGTTCCAGCCTGGAGGAGACACATGGCATACGACACGCAATTCCTGCTGGGGCTGTACCGGCAGATGGTGCTGATAAGGCAGTTTGAGGAGCGAGTGAAGTTCCTGTTCCTGGAGGGGGTTATGCCGGGCACTATTCACCAGTACCAGGGCCAGGAGGCCGTGGCGGTGGGGGTGTGCAGCGCGCTGGAAGCGCAGGATGTGATCACCAGCACCCACCGGCCGCATGGCCATGCCCTGGCCAAGGGGTTGAGCATCGAGTCACTGATGGGGGAGCTGTTCGGGAAGGTCACCGGCTGCTGTCACGGTAAGGGCGGGTCGATGCACGTGGGGGACCTGGAGAAGGGGATGGTGCCGGCGATCGCGATTGTCGGGGGCGGGGTGCCGATTGCGACGGGGATCGGCCTATCGTTCAAGCTGCGCCAGGAGCCGCGGGTGGCGGTGTGCTTCATGGGGGACGGGGCGACCAATGAGGGGGCCTTCCATGAGGCGGTCAACATGGGGGCGATCTGGTCGCTGCCTGTGGTATACGTGATCGAGAATAACCGCTACTCGGCCTCGACGCCGATCTGCCAGACGGCGCGGGTCGAGCGGCTGACGGAGCGGGCACATGCGTACGGGATTCCGGGTGTGACGGTGGACGGAAACGACGTGTTGACAGTGCATGAGGCCGCGCAGGTGGCGGTAGAGCGGGCGCGGAGTGGGGCGGGGCCGACGTTGTTGGAGGCGATGACCTACCGGATTACCGGGCACTCGCGGCGGGACCCCTGCCTCTATCAGCCCGAGGAAGAACGCAAGCAGGCGCTGGCGGAGGAGCCGATCGGGAGGTATGGGGCGTGGCTGCTGGCGGAAGGGACAGCCGAGCAGGCGGCGCTGGACCAGGCGCGGGCGGAGGTAGACGCGGAGATTGAGGAGGCGGTGCGAGCGGCGCAGGCGGCCCCGGCGCCGGCCCCGGAGGCGGCATTGGAGGATGTGTTTGCCTGAGCGGCGCGATGAGGTTGAGGTTGAGCAAAGGAGACGTCCAGTGGCACGTTTGAGCATAGCGGAAGCGTTGCGAGAAGGACTGCGTGAGGAAATGGCCCGCGATGAGCGGGTGTTCTGTATCGGGGAGGACATCGGGATCCCCGGCGGCTGGGGCGGGGCGTTTACGGTGACGCTTGGTTTGGAGCAGGACTTCCGGGAGCGGATCATTGATACGCCCATCTCCGAGGCCGGGCTGTTTGGGGTGGCGCTGGGGGCGGCGATCATGGGGCTGCGGCCGGTGGCCGATGTGCAGTACGGGGACTTCCTCTTCTGCGCCATGGACCAGGTGGTCAATCAGATCGCGACGATGCGGTACATGTCCGGCGGGAAGGTGACGGTGCCGCTGGTGATGCGCGCACCGGTGGGGGCCACGGGGCGCGGGGCGCAACATGCGCGCAATCCCGAGGCGATCTTCTACGGCATCCCCGGGCTGAAGATCGTCTGTCCGGCCACGGCGTACGACGCCAAGGGTTTGCTGAAAGCGGCGGTCCGCGAGGACAATCCGGTGCTAATCTTCGAGCACAAGCTGCTGTACGGCTCGAAGGGTGCGCGAGCGGAGACGGAGGCGTTGGACGCCTCCAGCGAGGTGCCGGAGGAGGACTATGTGGTACCGCTGGGAGAGGGGATCGTGCGGCGGGAGGGGACGCACGTGACCGTCATTGCCAACCTGCTGATGATGCACCGGGCGCTGCTGGCAGCGGAGCGGCTGGCGGGGGAGGGGATCAGCGCGGAGGTGATCGACCCGCGGAGCCTGGTACCCTTTGACTGGGAGCTGGTGGAGGCGTCGGTGGGCAAGACCATGCGGGCGGTAGTGGTGGAGGAGGGGCCGCGGACGGGCGGGATTGGGGCGGAGATCGCGGCGAGCCTGGCCGAGCGGATGAGCGACTACCTACTGGCGCCGGTTGGGCGGGTGGCCTCGCCTGATATTCCCGTGCCCTTTGCGCCCCCGATGGAGGAGTTCTACCGGCCGACCGTGGAGAGGATCGTGGAAGCGGCGCGGGGAGTGGTGGTGGGCAGCGGAGGGTAGAGAAGCCTCAGCCCCCTGCCCTCTTTCCCTGCGCACGTTCCGTGCGCTTACGGGAGAGGGGGAGTTCGGAGGAGGGTGGACTCCTCGGGGGAGAGGAACTGTATCGTCTCCACCCGGGTGGCGGACTCGTCTTTGTCGAGGCGGTAGGGGGGCGTGGTTAGCTGGAAAGAAAAGTTGTTGTCAACCCAGAAGCCCATAATGGCGACGTCCTCGGGCTGGAAACGGACGACGACGCCACGGCCAGTCTTGCGGTTGATTAGCGCCCAGCCCCCACCGCGAGCGTAGCCCAGCCAGCCCATCTGCTCGTAGCGGCCCTCGGGGTAGCGGTCCTCCTGCCAGGTACCGTCGGGCTGTCGTAGGTAGAGGGCCTCCGCCTCGCGGCTCTCCAGGGGGAAGATATGGTTGCTGAGGAAGGGCTTGACGAGCTGGCCGGGGCTGCGGTTGGTGAGCTTCTCGGTGATCTGGAGGGTGGTGGCGGCGGTGAGCTCGTAGGTGCGCTCCAGTTCCATGCCGCCGCTGAGCAGGGCGGTCATGCGGAGTCGGGCGGGGGTGGACTCCTCTAGGCGGTAGGGCTCACACCAGCCGGGGTCGTGCCAGCGGGAGCCTACATAGGTCTCGTAGGCGGACATACGGGTGGGGCCGGTGTCGGGCGGGGTCTGGACGAGGCTAAGCAGGCCACCGGAGCCGGGGAGAGTACGCACAGACATGGTGGGGGAGCGGAGGAAGACAAAGGGGTGGTCGCGCAGGGAGGCCCGCACTTCCTGCTCCAGCGTGTCAAAGTCCCCCGCCCCCTCGCGATAGCGCACAACCTCTAGGTCCCGCCCCAGCGCGAAGAGCCGATCCACGGTCTTGCGGTAGTCCTCGCTGATCTCCCCGGCCGGCTTGAGTCCCGTGGCCGTCGTCACCATCTGGGGCTGCCGGACATAAACCATGTCCTTGTAGATCGGCAGCAGCAGCAGCTTTAGGTGCTTGACCCGCACCGGGTCCTGCTCGGCGGCCAGGGCCGCCTCCAAGCGGTCCCGCCATACCTGCAGGTCCTCATAGCGGTAGCCGCCCTTGTTGAATTCCCACCCGGACGCGACCATGGCCTTGTTCTCATGCGCCGCCCGGGCCGCGGTCACGCAGAAGTCCAAGAACTGCGCCACCAGCTTTCCGGCCGGGCCGTAGACCCCGTCGCAGTACTCCCGGATCAGCGCCCGATCATCCTGCTCGGGATCCCACAGCAGCTTCCCCATCACGTACGCCCGCAGGTATCCGAGTTCCCCCCACGGCACGCTGTAGGAGCCCTGCATGTCCACAATGCGTACATGATGATCTCGGTAGTACCGGAAGTTGGGCCCCCAGGTGTAGTAGTCTGGGAAGATGTCCAGGTAGTCGGCGAAGTTGGTGCCGTAGTCCCACACCAGCAGGTTCTGGGCGTGCTCCGCCCAGCCCTCGAACTCCGCCGCCATCTTCCGGCTTGCCTCCACCGGCGAGTCCGCCGCGAGGGGCCGCAGGCAGTCCTTGTCGTAGGTGCAGATACGCACGCCTACGTTGCGCCGCGCCTGCACCTGCTTCGGTGGCTCCACCCCGTACGCGTACGCAAAGGTGGTGAACATCGCCTCGGGAAACTCCCCTTCCAAGCGCTCCGCGATAGCATTCAGGAAGTGAATGATCGGTCCCGACTGGGAGCCCTCGGCGTCGGCCAGGGCGGAGCAGCGGGGGCATCGGCAGTAGCTGAGGTTGTCCACCTGACTGATGTCCCACAGCCAGACGTCGGGGAGCTGGGCCATGCGCTCGCGGAGGAGGCGCACGACTTCATCGCGCAGATCGGGATTGGTCAGGCAAAGCTGGCCGCCGGGGGTACGCTGGCCGTCTATCTCGGAGAACCACTCGGGATGGTCCTGGAAGTAGCGCTCCGGGGGAATGATGGTGAAAAAGGAGTGGGGGCCGAAGCCGTAGCGCAAGTGGCCGCCACGCTCCTCCTGCCATTGGCCAAACCAGGGGCTGTTGTAGCGTAGGCGTACGGCCCAGTCATTGTCGGACTGCTGGACCGCCCAGGACATGAAGCCGCGGCCCTCGAAGGCGGGGCGCTGTACCTCGTTCAGTGGCGGGCAGGTTAGGCTAGGGCGGCGGGGGACCAAGGTGACGTCGGGAGCGAAGAAGCGGACGCCTTGGCGCTCGAGGAAGTCGTAGACGGCGTAGAGGGTGCCGCGGGGGCGGTCGCCGGCCAGGATCAGGCGTTCACCGGCGGTGCGGAGGGAGAAGCCGTCACGTCCCCAGCGGTCGGCTGGGAGGGTGAGGGCGAGAGCGGCGAGGCGGCGGTTGGTGGAACCGAGGATGATCTCATGGGGGGCGAGGGGGGCGTCGTCCTGGACGACGGCAAGTTCCGCCCCGGTGAGTTGTTGGAGGTAGACTACCAGTTCACTGGCGGCGTAGGTCTCGGCAGGTAGGGCGTCAGCGGGGGTCACGACTACATAGTCGGAGTGGCCGGCGGTGACCAGGGCCAAGTCAGGAGCGGCGAAGGCGGCGGAAACGGGGAGACATGTGCAGGTGACCAAGAGAAGGAGAGGGCGCATGGGAAGGTCTTCGTTGGGGTGGAGGTGGATACCTGCCAGGGAGTGGAGCCGCTTGCCCCCTCCCACATGGGAGAGGGGGCTCTTGTCAGCGCAGGCGGGCAGACTAGCGGATGAGCTGCCAGTCAATGGTGGCGCGCGCGGGAGCGGGGGCGGAGAATTCCACGGTAAAGCCTTCTCGGCGCTTCCTGGTGACGCTGTCCATGGTCATCCAGGAAGGCTGGACGACCAGGGAGTAGGCGCCATCGGTCTCCCGCGACGGGAAGGTGATGGTTACCCGCCTGGTGCCCTCTTCCATCCTGACGGCGACTCCCCGCAGGTTGGCTGCCCGGGTGTCGGTGCCCGAAAGGCCCGTGATCCCCTGCAGTCCCTGACCATCCAGACTCACGCCGCGCCCGCTGAGATGCATCAGCCCGTCCAAGGGGTTGACCCAGAGCCGGACCGGGGAGGCGGAGTCGTTGACCTGCCAGTGGATCTCCTGGGCGCGGTCGTGAGGCTGGGCGAAAAGAATCGCCTGTTCTGCGGTGTCGGCGTTGAAGGCGATCCCGGTGTTGGTGGCCGAGTCCAGCCTGAGGCCGGTGAGGAAGGCGGGCTGCTTATCCTTCTGACGCATGGCGTCCTCCAGGCTGTAGGTGCCGGAAAGCGAGAAGGCACTGGTCATGGCCACGCGGGAGAGATTCATGACGGCAACGCCGGCGTCCTCCAAAGTGGTGGGCATCTGGTTGTGGAAGCGGACGCGCAGGCCGATGGGGTTGGCGGGGTCGGGGCCGACGGCCAGCTCCAGGGGGTCGCCGGGCTCGAAGTCGAAGGGCGTGCCCTTGTCGGGGCTAGGGACGATCTTGATCTTGCGGGGGTCAGTGCCGGTGGACCACGTACGATCTACCCAGCCCTCGCCGACGTTGGTGACCCAGGCTCCCGGCGCGATGAGGTACTTCATGGGACGCTCATGGTCATCCCAAGTGTAGTTGTTCTTGTCAAAGAGGAGAGGCGACCCGGCGTTGACCGCCGCCCAGCGAATGCGCTCGATGCGGATCGCCTTCGTCCCGTCGGGGCGCTCGATGAACTCTCGGATCAGATACCAGCGGTAGACGTTGCGCTGGGGGTCGGTCGTGGCGTAGCCCGCTCCCGGGTCATTGGGCGTCAGGCATTCGCTGTCGTCGGCAACGGTGAAGTAGCGTCCCACCACCGCCTCGGTCCAGCCGCAGTCCGGGGAGCCGATGATCCGGCCGCCCATGTGGTTGCGGTTGTCGTCCTTGATGAGGGAGGGATAGGCCTTCCCCTGGTAGGTATAGGTCAAGCTATCCACCGGGTTGCCCTGCCAGGTCGTCAGCGCAGGCTTGTCGCCCTGGTACGCGCTCAACTTGCCCAGGTCCACGGTGAGACCATCGGGGTCGAGAATGGAGGGATCGGCGAACATCCCGGCCCAATCGTCAGGCGCAACGATCTTTACGGTACCCGCGGTGATCCACTTCTCCTCGTTCATGTTGATCAGGGCGCGGCAACTGGCGAGCTTGTGGGGGTGCTCGGTACCGGCGGCGGTGAAAACAACGGTGTTGCTCTGGGGGTCCTTGGACTCGACGGTGGAGTGGAAGGACTGAGCGTCGTAGACCGTCTCGGCGTTGTAGATGCAGGCCGCTTCATCCCCGCCGCCGGAGAAGACGTCGCCCTGGTTGAATAGGGAGGCGCTGACCACGAAGCAATCGCCCTGAGCGTACTGCTTGCGGGTGACTTGGAAGTCCATGGTCTGGGTATTGGCCTGGGTGCTGTTCTCCAGGTACATGATGCCGGTGACATGCTTGTTCCAGATCAGCGAGCCGAGAGGGTGGGGTTTCTCGAAGTCGCCGGTGATGTAAGGCAGGTTCTGGTCCCGGTCCCAGCCGACCGACTTGACGGTGAACAACTCAAAGCCGGCGGGGTCGCTGAGGTTGAGCTGTTGTCCCACGAAGGTGCCGCGGGCGGTGGGGAGATAGACGCGCTGGTCCGGGCCGGCGGGGGTATCGGCCACGATCCACTGGTTATAGGACGAGCTGCCGTGGGGGACCATGCTGCGGACCTCCTGGACCTGGTAGCAGCCGTGGCTGGAGAGGCCGGGCTCGTCCTCCTTGACGTTGATGGTGCGGGAGAGGCGCTGCCCGGCCCAGCCGGCCGGGGCGATGCTGCCGATCGGTGGCAGGATGTAGTTCTGGTAGCCGTTGCGCAGGTCCAGCACGGTGACGGTGGGTTGGCCGTCGCGGTTCTGCTGGAAGGTGTTGACGATGGCCCACTCCTTGGGCGCGATCGGGGGGACGAGGAGCAGGCCGCCGCCTTTGGCGATGATGTCGGCAGCGGCTTTCTCGTAAGTCGCCTGCGCCTCAGCGGCAGTGGCGAAGGGGCCGAAGTCGGAAAGGTAGTACTCGCCGGTATCGGCAGCGCATAGCGGGAGCGTCAGAGAGAGCAGCAGAACGCCTAGCAGTAGCGTGCGAGCCATGAGAGCCTCCTGTTCGCCTCACCCGGGAGAGGCGCGCGTGATTGTAGGAAGAGTTCCCCGTGCGTGGCGGGATTCCTCGTCGGTCGGCGCCGCGAGTGCACGGAGGTCTGGCACAGTCAGGCGCGGAAGAGGTCACTGATTTGGCATCCCGACTGCAATAGGGAGCATGGGAATGCGAAAAATGCCCTGGTTGGTTCTGCTCGTATTGTTGTCCGCGGCGGCCATGGCGGCACCAGTGAAGTTCTCGGATGGGCAGGTGCGGCCGGCGACGCGCGTGTTTGAGCTGCAGGAGTATCTGGAACATGCCTATACAGATGAGCTGGTGAGCTTTCCGGTCAGTTTCTCGGCAGAGGAGTGCCGGGTAGAGTCGCTGCGACTGATGGACGATGCAGAGAAGGAAGTGGTGTTCCAGCTGAGCGAGGCGCAGGTGGAGGAAGGGATGCTGAGGTCGGCCCAGGTGTGGTTCTGGGTGGATAGCCTGCCGGTGCTGGGGCAGAGGACATACACGCTGTACGGGTCGAGGAGGACGGGGTGCAAGCCGCCGGACTTCGGCAAGTCGCCCGTTACCTGGACGGCTCTGGAAGGGGAAAGCGTGGAGGTAAGTAACGGCCTGTACTCGCTGCGGCTGGCGGGGAACGCCGAGTATGCCGAGCCTGCGGACGGGACGAAGGTGGGAGGGCCGCTGCGAGGGTTCAAGGGACCGGACGGGGTGTGGCGGGCGACGGGGGAGTTGCAGGTGGAGTCGGGGATTCTGCGGCATACGCTGCGGGTGGCGGAGGAGGGGCCCCTGTGGACCACCTTCGTTTCGCACTTCGACTTCATCGCGCCGCCGGGGACGGGTGGGATGGCCGCTGGACCATACTATGAAATGCGCTTCCAGGTCCTGACGAACCGCGACTTCTGCCGGATCACCGAGAAAAGTGACTTCCCGGTGCGGCTCAAGCCGCTGCCGCGGGACGCGATGGGCCTCAGCAAGGACCCCGAGGATACGGACGGCTGGCGCATGCTGCCGTGCCCGGCAGACAATTCCATCCTCAACTGCACGCCGGACTGGCAGCCGGACAACTTCTATGCCGCCTCGGTGCGGAGCGAGACGCTACTGAACATGCCGATTCTCCCGGACCAGATGCGGGTGCAGACGGCGATTCGGCCGGTGTATCCGTTCATGGACGCGGGATGGTTCAGCGTGTACAACTCCGGTTCGCAGGACCTGTTGGGGCTGGTGGGAGTGGACGGGAGTCACTGGCAGTATCCCGACAATGAGGCCCACCGGACAGCAGGTTCGCCGGGGTGGAATGCGGACATCATGTTCTTGAACGAGCCGGGCAAGGGCACCTACTTCCGTCTGCCGCTGGCACGGATGCAGCGGCACTGGCTGCTGGTGGTGACCAGCAAGGACAAGGTGGTGCACACGCCGGAGTGGCTGGAGGAGCACAAGACGCAGACCTTCCTGGGCTGGTCCACCGGCAAGCGGCTGGCGACGGATACCTGCTGCCTGTGGGAGCTGCGCTATAAGTTCGGGGACCTGCCGCTGAACAAGGTGAAGGACTGGGTGCTGGACTACGACGAGCCGCAGATGGAGCACCCGCGGCTATTTCCAGAAGCGAAGGACCGGGAGGCGGTGATGCGGAGGATCGAAAGCCTGCCGGGGCTGAGCCGTAACTTCAAGCAGCAGTACGACCAGTCGCCGTACCTGCAGTACTTCAAGACCGGGGTCTACAAGGACAAGGAGCCGTTCGACCCCTTCAGCGGGGTGACCTGCGTGAAGGAGCACATGGCGGTGGGGTTCAACGCGGGGATGTACGTGCTGAGTATGGGGCAGTATGTACCGTGGATGTTCCAGTTCAGCGATATGGTGGCACCGGAGATGACGCCGGAGAACTGGAAGAAGATGGTGCGGTTCTCGCTGGCGGGAATGTACATCATGTCGGACGACGACTACTGGCAGTACGCCTGCGTGCCGGGCGTGACCACGTACCTGCCCAACTTCAACACCACCCGCTGGTATAGCTTTGGGTTGGCCGGGCTGATGTTCCCCAAGCACCCCATGGCCAAGGAGTGGCTGGCGCGGTCGCAGTACTATCTGGATAAGGAGTTCACCTACAACGTTTCCCAGGACGGGATGGGGGCAGAGAACATCGGGAGTTACTACCCGTTCGCCTGGCGGATGATCACCCAACTGGTAGACGGTTTCCAGCGCAGCGGGATCGCGGACTGGCGCCAGGAGCCGCGGTACGTGCGGGCGACGCAGTGCTTCCTGGACGTGATCACACCCCAGGACCCGCGGTTTGACCCGCCGCATCGCATGCTGCCGCCGGTCGGCAACCACCCCTATTCGGCAGCCGGGCTGACCGGTCTGTACGAGTGGAACTCCCGGTTGCAGCAGGAGGTCAATCCCGAGCTGGCGGCCTGGTCCCACTGGGCTTGGCTGGAGGGCGGGCAGCAGGCCGACTACCACTACTTGATGCCGCTGAACGACCTGTGGGCCAGCAAAGACTACGAGGCGAAGGTGCCGCCGCTCAAGAGCCTGCCGCTAGACGGGTTTGGGTACATCTTCCGTAACCACTTTCCCAGCGAGAAGGAGACGTACATGGCCTTCAAGGCGGGGAGGTACAACTACCACTACGACGTGGATGAGGGCAGCTTCCACATGTTCCTGAAGGGTGTGCCGCTGGCCTGCGACGGGCTGACGCTGCTGAGCTCCGATTACGGCAACCACCACAACACGGTGACCATCGGGCTAGATGGGGAGGACAACTACCTGGTGCAGCGCGGCGGGGAGATCATTGACCACTTCGAGTCGCCGGTGGTGGACTGGGCCGAAGCGCTGTTCGCCAAGGAGAAGACGCGCCGGGTCGAGTTCTTCCTGCGCCACCCCCACACCACCGACTGGTGGCGGAACATCATGCTGGTGAAGGGCAAGAACCCGGAGGACGCCGAGTACTTCGTGGTCTACGACAACCTGAACGGTCCGGAGGCGAGCAAGTGGCACCTGGATGTGCATAGCGCTGAGCCGACGATAGAGCCGGCGGTCAACGGCGCGCCGGCGGTGGCACACTATCCGGGGATCGCGCAGGATGGCTTTTACGTGGGACTGGACGTGATCTTCGTGACCCCGGCCAACCCGGCGGTGGAGAAGGAGAAGGGTGAGTGGCAGGAGGCGATGGAGAACCAACTCCCCGTCATTGAGCACTGGTTCATCCACTCGCCGCGGGCGCCGAAGGAGGATACGCTGGCCATTCTGTACCCGCGGGTGGCGGGGCAGCCAGCGCCGAAGGTGACGCCGCTGTTGGGAGGGAAGGGGTTGATCATCGAGCACCAGAACGGTCGGGACTTCGTGTTCGCCTCGGCCGTGCCGGTGACGTACAAGGAGAACGGGGTCGAGTTTGCCGGTAAGTATGCGGTGATCCGGGATCGGGCAGGGGAAGCGACCCTGACCCTCTTGGAGGGGGAGAGGCTGTCCTACCAGGGCAAGACACTGACGGCTACGGGAACGGAAGGGGTCTAGGAGCGGGCGGACTTGTTGAGAACGACCATAGGAGGATTTGACTATGCGCGCAATCATCTTGGGGGCCGTGCTTATGTTGTCTAGCTTGGCGTGGGCGGCGGAGGATCCGCTGCAGCGGGCGGCGGTGCCCGCGGATGGGCAGATGAATCTAGTCGACTACGGGTACCGGAACTGGGGGCCGGAACTCGTGCAGTACCGCGTCGATACGGCTAAGTTCAAGCCGGGAGCGCTGGTGCTGACCGACCCGGCGGGGCAGGTCGTGCCACTCCAGATAGACGGCGGGGTGCTGTCGTTCGTGGCCAGGCTACCCCGAGGGAGCGCGGGGGCGTATGAGCTGCAGCAATCGGCAACGGACCGGTCGAAGGAAGGGACGACCCTGGCCGCGGTGGTGCAGGGGGATGCGCTGGAGGTGCGCAACGAGTTCCTGGCCGTACGGATGCCCGCGCCGGGGAAGAAGACGTATGAGCCGGCGGCGGAGGCAAGCACGGTACCGGCGCCGATCAGACAGTGGGCGGTGGGGGGCGGCGAGTGGATAGGCGGGGCGCACTTCCAGACGGCACGGAAGGTGGCGTCGTATGCGTTCAGCATCGTGCGGCAGGGGCCAGCGGTGGTGGAGTACGAGGCTCGCTACAATTTCGTGCCGCGGGGAGAGTACGTGTGGCGGTTGCGGCTATCGCCGGGGATGCCCCTCGCCATAGTCACCGAGGAATTCGACGTGGGGGAGATCACCGACGGCGGAGATCTGTTGATGCTGGACCTGCACAGAGGGTGGCAGCCCCAGAACGTGGGCTGGGTGCCGGGCTCTGGCGAGCAGCAGATGCCCGTACTGGAGACGAGGGCCTACGACGCGGCCTACCTCGACGCTAAGCGCCAGGCGCAGGGCCAGGCGGCGCCGGTAGGAGGCGTCGGCGAGGCTCCGGCTCCCTATCTGCCAGAGCCGGGGCTGTTCTTGCTGGACAAGATCGCCCCCGCGGGGCGTTGGGGTGGACTGAAGGGCGGCGTGCAGGTGGAGGACGGCCGGAGTGTGGGGTTGATACCGCTGTACGCCGGGTCGTGGCGGCGGGCAATGGCGCTCAACGTGTGGTACCAGGACCAGGTGGGTATGACGGTAGGGCTGCCGCTCAGCGTGCGCTACTCGCGGTGGTCGCTGGAGGTTACCGACGACCACTCGCCCTTCTCCTCCCACGAGCACGACCCCGGTTTGTCGCCGACCTACGGGCGGCGGGAGTGGGGGCTGTATGTGGGGGCCAAGCCGGCCGAGGCACAGGCGCAGTACGGGTACATCGGGCTGGACCGGTACAAAGATTGGGTGGTGGATTACCCCGAGGACGAAGCGCAGGCTAAGTACCCTGGCGCCTTCTTCTCGCCGCAGCAGGTGGAGAAACTGAAGGGAGCGCTTGACCAGCATCCGGATGCGGACTTCCTGCGCACGTGGTACCTGATAAGCGGCAGGACAGAGGACGCAGTCGCCCATGCCCAGCGGGTGATTAATGGACTCAAACAGCCCGCCGGGGAGAACAACTTCTACCTGGTGGGGCTGTCGAACTACCGCAAGTCTCAGTTCTTCGCCTTCGTGTGCCTGGCCGAGGACGCGCTGGCTTGCCCGGACCTGCCGGCGGACTTGCGGCAGGAGTTGCGACGCCGGCTGGCGCTGTATGCCCATGTGTTCTCCGACCCGGACCTGAATCCGCGCGGAGCGGGGGTACATCTGGGCAACAACAATATGACGATAAACCGGACCCTGGCACTGACCTACTTCGCAGGGCTACTGCCGGATCATCCGCGGTATGCGTACTGGATGGAGTGCGCACGGGATTTCGAGCAGTACAAGTACGGGACGGAGATGGCGGTGGATGGGCCGAACATCGAGTGCCCGAGCTACGCGCTCTACAGCCCCTTCCGCACGGAGAACATCACGCAGAACATCCTGCGCAATCGGGGGATTCATGACTTCGGCCCGGCCCTGTACCATGCCAGGTTCGTACAGTACTTGAGTAACCTGTCGATGGCCGACGCCCGCTGGGACGGCATGCGGATCATCCCGGGGATGGGGAATTCGTCGAATCAGTTCGAGAACTTCTGGGGTTTCAGCATGGCTGCCCAGGTAGACCGGGACCCGGAGTTCGCCGGCTGGCTACGGTTCATGAATCGGCTGGGCAATCGGGCCACGTCGCTGGAGCCGGGGCCCAATGGGCACGACAACGTCCAGAGCACGCCCCATGCCATGTACTACCTGCCGTATGTCCCGGAGAACCCCCAAGCGCTGACCACCACCTTCATGCCCACGTACGGGGTGGCCTTTCGCAATCACTTCAACACGCCGAACGAGACCGCGATGCTGCTGCGTGCGGGGATGAACTGGGGGCACTGGGATACCGACGCGCTGAATGTGATTCTCTACGGGAAGGGCGCTCCGCTCTCGCCAGGGACGGAGTACCAGTACTTCTCCGAGGACGGGCCGTGGTCGAACGATGGCGTCTACCACAACCAGGTGAAGGTGGGGGCGCGGGATACCCAGGAGGTCTTCGGCCGGGTGGACGACGCTGTGAGTGACTACGGGTTTGGACCGCATGCCGACTACGCGGTGGCGGATCGCTACTACCCCTCGCAAGTCTTCAAGGACGGGCTCGGGGCGATGTGGTGGAAGCGGCACGTACTGTTCCTCAAGAGCGACCGGCCGGACGGTCCCGACTACTTCGTGCTGCGGGATACCTTCCCCGGCGGGGAGAAGCGGCCGACCTGGTGGAACTGGATGAACCTGGAGACGCCCGACCGGATCCTGGTGGACGGGCAGGCTTTCCCCAACGCGGGGCCGCTGAACCAGACGGTGCCGGAAGAGCAGATGCCGACCCAAACGGGGCAGACGGTAGAAATGCGGACCGACTACGGGGCCTCCACCTGGATGTGGTTCGCCGAACCTCGAACGGTGCGGATTCGTATGATCGCCGAGTACACCCGCCAGGACGGCAAGGGCGGCAGGCAGCAGAAGACGGTGGTAGAGATACCGGGCGTGCCGGGGCAGGACTACTTCTACGCGGTCTACCCCCGCCAGGACGGAGAGGCCCCGCCGGCCTGCCGGCTGTTGGCGCCGGGGGTGATGGAGGTCCAGACCGCTGAGGCCACCGACACGGTGTTCGTGGGCGACAGCGCTTTCAGCTACAACCAGGGCGACCTGGTCTTCAGCGGCCAGGCCGGGGCGGTGCGGGTCTATCCGGACCGGGTGGTGCTGTGTATGAACGCCGGGAACGGACGGGTCGGCTACAAAGGCCACATCATCGAGGGGCCAGCGCCCTTCGAGGTGGTCGTCGCTCTCAAGGACCTGAAACCAGGAGTGCAGAAGCGTCTCGGCGGGGTGAAGGAGAAGCTCACTGTGGATCTGGGGCAGGGCGTGCAGGTGAGCGGCGAGGGGCCCTTCACGGCCACGCTGGAGGGGCAGACGATCAAGATCAGTACCAGTGGACGGGCACGGGTGCTGCAGGTCACCCAGCCGCCATTCATCGTGCGGCCCGAGTACAGGATCGACGGGCAGCAGTGGATGGCGAACTGGACCGACTACCCGGCCAGTGGCTGGGGGGCGTACGACCGGACCTGGCTGATCGGGCTGTCGGTGCCGGCGGGCGACCATGAGCTGGTGGTGAGGGATCTGCAATTCCCGCCGGTATGGACGCGGCCCTTCACGCCGTTGCTTGAGGGCGTGGTGGTGGAGAAGTAAGCGCGGGTAAGGCGCAGGGACGAGGATACATCCCCACCGTGGCTACCTACGGTGGGGATGTTGGTTGGTTGGGGGCTGTGACGCGCGCCCCTCCGGTCCCTGGGCGCCGACGCCCGTGGCAGGGGGAGAGTCAGGGGGGCGCGCGGCGACACAGGAGGTTTCTGGAGTGTGCCTCAAGCCACCCAGGACCGCGGTGGATGATGACGGCACGGGTGGGGCATGCTGGAGGGCGACGCGCTTGGCCTCTTCCTTTGCCCAGGGGGGAAGTCTCCTGTGGGGAAGCGTTCCAGGTAAGGGGGCGGGGAGGCAGGTCTGGCGTGCCTGTGAAGGGAATAGCCAGAACGCAGCAGCCACCAGGGGGACTCGGGAAGGAGAGAGCTGGCGATGTTCTGTACTCAATGCGGCAAGGCCAACCCCGACGACGCCAGATTCTGCGCCTCGTGTGGCCGGGAGGTGCAGCCGGCGGCGCCGGTCGCGGCAAGTCCCGTCCCGCCGGCCACTCCGGCAAGTCGCTCCACGCCCGCAGCGCCGCCGGTGGCGGCTCCCGCTCAAGGTCCTGTGGCGTCGCCGCAGCCCGAGGCGTCCGCTCAGACACCGGCAATGCTTCGGGAGGAGGTGCCCCCAGTTTACGCCCCCGCCCAGCCACCCGTGGCGCAGCCGACTCCAGTGTCGCCAGTTCCTCCCCAACAGCCTCCGCCCCAGGCCAGGACGCCCCAGCCGGGCGCCCCGCAGCCGGTGGCCGCTCCCGGCTACGCCCTTGCCGCTGCCCTCCCGGCGGCATACCCGGCCTATGCCGGGCCGCCGGGTGGTGTCGGGTTCTCCTTCTGGGGCACCGGCTGGCAGGCTCTGGGATGGGGGCTGCTGAATTACCTACTGGCCGCGACCTGGTTCGGCACCGCGTGGGGACTGGAATACCTGTACAAATGGTTCTTCAGCAAACTCCGGCTCAGCGACAACACCACGGTGCAATTCGCGGGCAGCGGAGGGCAGGTCTGGTGGGTGCCGGTGGTGGGGATGCTGCCCCTGATGCTGGCGAACCTGGTGAGTGCCTTGCCAAGTATCGCCCAGCAACTGCCGCTTGAGGCCGAAATACAGAGGATTCTGTTAACCAGCGGCACGATAGCCATGGCAGTACTGATGGTCCCTGGGGTCATCGCCATGTGCTGGGTCGTGGTGCGCATGACGCGGTGGGCGCTGGAGAACCTCGTGCTGGGGTGCGGGACGCGCCTTACCTTCACCGGCACGCTCTGGCAGTGCCTCGGTTGGACGCTGCTGCTGTGGCTGTCGGTCTACTCCATTATCGGCTGGGCCTGGGTGATGGTGGCCATGATCAAGTGGCTCTTCCGCAACACGGCCTCCTCCGGCGGGCACCAACTGGTGTTCCACGGCACGGGTGGTGAGGTGCTGTGGCGCTACCTGGTGGTCGGGCTGGTGGTAGGAGTGACCTTGGGGATTGCCGCACCGTGGATGGCGGTGTGGCTCGTGAAATGGGCGGCGAGTCGGACGTCCGTACTCACGGCGGCGCGGTAGCCGGAAGTCGATCGGATGCCGTGGCGAGGAGGTAGAGGGGGGCTGGGGAAGGGTCGTTCCTCTGGGCCTCGTGTGGGCGATGGGTACGGCGGGGCCTTGGGACCGGAGTTGGTGCAGAAGACGATTGACCAAGGTCGCCTCCACCTTGTCCAGGAAGATAACTGGCCACGCGCCACTGCCGGGCGTGGTGGCGACAATATGACTACGATTGGAGTCCCACGATGAACGCCTATTCGCCGTATCTCCTGATTCTGCTGTTATCCGCCCTTATCCTGCCTTGCGCCCGGGGTGAGGCCGCCGAGGTGGGCAAGATCATGCTCAAAGAGCACTTGGGGGTAGAGTTCGTTCCCCAGGTGCTGCACTACACCCTGACGCTCGAGCCGGGGGCGCTGAGGGACGTCGCCCGCTGCACGCTGCGGGATCCCGCGGGGGCAGCGATGTTGGCCCAGTGCAAGGCCCTGGACGCCTGGGAAGACGGCTCGGTACGGCACCTGCGGGTGGCCTTCATCAGTGGGCTAGGGAAGTACGAGACGAAGCAGTTCGCGCTCGATGACTCGGGGCAGGCCCCGAAAGACGACGGGGCGCTGAAGCTGAGCCGGGAGGGCGACAGCCTGATCTTGTCCTCTCCGCTGGTAGCGGCGCGGATTCCGGCGCAGTCGCAGGCGTACCCGGGGGGCGGCATGTCGGCGCAGAAGGTGCCGCCGCCGGTCAGCCAGATTCGCGGGAAGACCCGGTGGTACGGCAGCGCCTCGCTGGACAGCGTGCAGCGGGTGACGGAGCGGAAGGTGAGTGTCGCCGAGGACGGGCCCATCTATAAGAAGGTGGGCATCGAGTACACCTTCGCTGGGGGCGAGAAGTATGTGGTCGAGGTGGTGCTCAACCGGGGCGAGGAGCTGGTGAGGGTATCGGAGGACTTCACGCTCACCTTCTCCGAGCCGACGCGGGCTGAGTTCGCCTTCAACTTGGCGCCAGGGCTGAACCCGGACCGGTCAGTGGAGAAGCCGGTGCAACGTCTCGGCTCGGTCGCCAGTACGGGCAGCCTGTGGGACCTGAATCCCTACCGTGGCGACATGTTCCCCATCACCTATGACGAGGACACCACCTACGGGGCGCTTACCCCCTGGTCGGCCCATCCGGGGCAGTGGGTGCATTTCGCCTGCTACAACTCCGCGACGCCGGGCGGGGATATGGTCGGGATCATCAACACGGCGCCGGAGCGCTGGGACCACATCGCCTACGTCTCCCCCGGCGATTCCTGGAAGCTGGTGCAGAATCCGCACATGTTCTTCACGCTCCGCTTGGTGAAGAACGTGGACCTTACAGTCGGGGCCGCCGACCGGAGCCTGACGGCGCACTTCCGGCTGCTGACCGGGCACCGCGAGTGGGCCTTCTTTGTGAGCGACGCCTTCCCCCTGACCGAGGAGATCACGGAAGGCACCGGCGCCAATGCGGTCCAGAAGACCTACAACTCCGGCCCCCGGACCTTCTTCACCCAGAAGACGCGGGACTACCTCTGGAACTCCCTGGATCGGATCAAGGACTACAACCTGGAGTGGACGCCCGACCCGGAGGCAGCCTACCCGCACCTGTACGCCTCGCAGGAGGAGTTCACGGCGCGGGTGGTGCGATACAACGCCTGGTTCGGGGGGGCGCCTTTGCCCCTGGTGGAAGACCCCGACGTGCAGGCGAGAATGAAGGCGACGCTGCTGGCGACGCTGGACGACCTGATGGAACGGGCTACCACCAACCCCGGCCCGCCGCACCATGTCAGCGCCGGCATCTACATGGCGGCCAACGTGGCGGACATGGTGCTCGGCACGGGCACGCTCACTCCCGAAGAGGAGGTCCGCGTCAAGGCGCGGCTGGCGTACGTGGCCTACATGATGAACTGGCGGGGGTATTGGGGGCCGGAGATGGGGTACGCGGGCAACCCTAACATGACCTCCTTCTGCTATGACGCGGTAGGGCTGATTGGCCTGCTGCTGCGCGATCACCCGCAGTCGGATACCTGGGTGCGCTCCTGTACGAGCGAGCTGGACCGGGAGATGGCCCACTGGACTTCGTCAGACGGTGCGTGGATCGAGTCGCTGCACTACGTCCGGGCGGCCTGGCAGGAGCATACCATGCTCTTTGCCACGCTCAAGCACATGGGGGTAAAGGACTACTACCGCGAGCCACGGGCGCAGAAGTTCTTCCGCTACTATATGGCCATGCAGACCCCGCCCGACCCGGAGTTCAACGGCCAGCGGGGCATCACCCAGATCGGCAACAGCTATGTCTTCGAGCCGGTGCCGGAGTTTGGCTACTGGGCAGCGGGCATGGTGGATGTCGATCCGGAGTTGGCAGGCAACCTGATGTGGATGTGGCGGCAGGAGGGCTTCGGTACGGCAGAGGAGATGGCGGGGAAGAAGTTCGTCGCCTATGGGGCCGGGCCGTCGATGTGGTGGGGGGCGCACACCGGCCTACCGGGGTATCACGAGGTAGCGCTGCTCAATCCTACCGTGCAGCCGCTGGCCCCCACGCCTAGCGAGGGGAGCCCCTGGCTGGGGTTCGGGGCGACGCTCAGCGCGCACGCCGGGGGGCCGAAGGAGACCAAGCTGTACCTGCGCACGGGCTCCTATTACTCGCACTGGGACGCGGATCAGAACAGCGTCGTGCTCTGGGGCAAAGGCGCGCCGCTCTGCCTGGATCACGGCTACGGCGAGTTCCAGCCGTGGCTGCACAACCGTATCAACGTCAACCACATGAACGACATGAAGCTGGGCGAAGTAACCTCCTTCTTCGCCGGCCGCGGCGCGGGGTTTGTGCAGGGCGAGGTGACGCTGGACAATCTGAACAAGGATGAATACCCCGGCGTCAAGGTTTGGCCGATGCAGCCCGAGCCCCTCAATGGCCGGAGCATGACCACGCTCTGGACCCGCCGGGCGCTGCTGATGAAGGACGAGGACCCCGACGGTCCCAACTATGTGGTAATACGGGACACGGTGAGTGGCGAGCTGCCGACGGAGTGGTGCCTGTGGGCTTACGGGACGATCGACGACTTCGCCGCGACCCCGATTCGCGCGGTAGGCAAGTTCGGCGTGGACCTGCTCGTCTACCTGACCGACGCCGACAAGGGGCAAGTGAACACGGCGACGGTGGAGATGCCCGCCGACCGCCGGAAGCAGACCCTGATCCACCTTAGGCGCCCGGCGGGGCGCGGGGTGCTAGCGGTACTCTTCCCGGTGATGGCGGGGCAGGAAGGCCCGGCCGTATCCACCTTTGCCGAGGGTGCCGGGGTGAAGATGCAGGCCGAGGGCCGGACGGACTGGGTCTTCCTGCCGGAGCGCAAGGGCGCCTGCACTGTCGAGGGAATCACCGTCAGCGGAAGCGCCGCCGCTTTCTCGCAGCGGGGCGGGGCCGCCTACTACTGGGTAGAGCGCGACACTACCCTCTCGGCGCAGGGGCTCACGGTCCGCAGCAGTTCCCCGGTGGAGTTGCTCGTCCGGGACAATACGATCACGGGTCGGCTCTGGGCGAGGGACGCGGTGCCGGTGGTCACGCTGAGTGGCGAGATGGCCGGGCGGGTGAAGGTATTGACTTGCGGGGGCGATACGCGAGAGGTGGCGGCCGAGAACGGGACGGTGACCTTGCGACTGCCGGTCGGTGACACCGAGTTCGCGCTAGAACTGGAGTAGCAGCGGGCCAGCCGACGCCTGGCCACGCACAAACCGAAAGGAAGGGATAGCAGATGCGTTACCTGACAATGGTGCTGTTGGTGATTGGTGCCGGCTGGGCCTGGGCCCAGGAGCCGCTGGCCCGGCCGGGAGTGCCGGCGGTGGAGATACAGGGACAGGCGGGCCAGCAGACCATTTACTACTGGGCGTATGCCACTGACGAGCGGGGACATACGGCGTACTCCGACCCGGTGGTCGTCAACAACGCGCCCGATACGCTGTCGGGGGAGAACGCGGTCGTGCTGACCCCGGCGCCGGTAGAGGGCGCCACCGGGTACGGCATCCTCAGCAGCCGCTGCCAGGCGCCGCGCGATCTGCAGGTGGAGGTGGGTGCCCAGGGCGAGAAGACCTTCTACTATTGGACCCAGGCCCGCAACGGGCGGAGCGTGTGGTCGGCGGTGGAAGGGCCGTTCCAGGTGGACGGCTGTGCCGACAATCCCGAAAACACGATGACGTGGGGGGACAGCGGGGTGGAGTTCTACTATCTGTACCGGACCGAGACGGAGGTGCAGCCGCTGGGGTGGCGGGGGTGCGTGATCCTGACGGCGGGTAAGGAAACCGAGTGGAGCGACAAGGGCCTCACCCCGGACTCGCGCATCATCAGCCCGGCGGGCAACGCTGAGGAGAAGCCGGAGGGTATCGGCATCTACGTGGTGGGGACCTCCCAGGGGGAGCAGATCGTTGATCAGGGCCAGAAGCTGGCGTCGACGTTCATCTACGACATCAACACGACCGACACAGCCTACCAGTCGTTCACTCCGGTAGTGAAGGGCTTCGAGCCGAGCGGGGAACGAGGCGCCTTTCAGTTCAACTACCGCAACACCCTCAAGAGCCCACAGTACAGTTGGGACTTGCTCAACAACGTGACCATCCATCAGGACAACATCGCTGGCGGCCTCAACGTCTACCCCGGGGTCGGGGGCATTCACCACGAGAGCGCCAAGAACACCTACAACGGTATTGATATTCACCAGTTCAACTACACCGCCGGGCAGCACTCTCCCTACCTGACCTTCATGTACAACTACGGCATAGGCGACAATGTTCTCTTCCACGCCGCGCTGGAGCAGCAGGGCCAGAACCGCACCGCCGGCGACGAGGGCAGTGAGTTCTTCAGTCTGCACATGAACCGGCGGCTAAGCTTCAGTCGGGTAAAGGTAGCGGCGGAGGCGCAGCCGGGTGATCTGTACCTGTCGCTGGAGGGTAGCCCGGGGATTGTTGCCTCCGGGCGGGGTCTGGTCAACCTCACGCAGAAGTATACAGCAGGGCAGGCGCATGTGGAGGGGAGGGCGGTCGCGGTCGGCAAGGATACCAACTGGACGCCGGAGCTGGAAGGGCGCTGGATTAGCTTCGATGCGGACACCGTCCAGAGCAGCGCCGGCGACACGCGGCAATGGTACCTGGTGGAGCGGTATGTAAACCCAACGCGACTGCAATTGTGGGCGCAGACGTACTGGGGCAAGTACAACTACAAGGGCGGAGCGCGGGCGGACGGAGCGTATATGATCTGCCCGTATACGGAGATGAACGATGGGGATTCAGCGACCTCCAAGGGGCTGCGGGTGGCGCCGCTGACCGTGGTGTGGAAGGAGGGCGACGACGTCGAGGTGATCGCCGGACCGCAGACCACCTTCCGGCTGGGCTGGTGGGAGATGGGCGGCGAGTTCCTGCCCCAGGACCACGTGGCCGGGCTGGGGATCGCCTACAACGGCAACAAGCCCACGAGCGAGGGGGCCCTGATCACCTATAACTGGGGGATCGGGTTGGAGACGCACGGAGCAGAGACGGCCGTGGCCTGCATGGACGGAACAAAGGTGGGTATGCAGGTATACAAGGACACGGCGACGCTCATTTCCTGCATCCGGGATGATCCCTACCGGTTCAACCTGGCGCAGGACGCCAATGGACTGTTCCTGGAGCAGGCCGGCGGGGCACGCTGGGTGGCCCTGGGGCAGAAGGGGATCACCCTGTACGGTGACGCCACCATCGCTGGAAGCCAGCGGACGCGGGGCAAGGCCACCTTCTCCGGCGACGGGCAGCAGGTGGAGTTCACGTTCCAGTTCCCTTCCGCCTACGCGGCGGAGCCCTTCGTGGTGGCGTCGTCGAACCTACCCATCGGTATGGGCGTGACGGCGGCGACGAAGGACGGGTGCACGGTGACCTTCGCCACGCCGCCGCCGGCCGGGGAGGGCAACATCGTGGTGACCTGGATGGTGCAGGAGTAGGTCCGCCTCGTTCCTGCCCCCGGCGGAGGGGGGCCGCGACGAAGACCTGCCGAAGGAGATCTTGACTAGCATGAGAACCCAGCGCGGAAGCAAGTGGGGAAGGGGTCGGTGGTGCCTGCTAACGGTGACCGCTTACCTCTTCGGTTTGGCCATCGCCGGGTGCGCGGCCGAGCCAGAGACGTTCACCGTCAAGGAGTGGGTGGGCCTGGCCCATCACAATGAGCGGGTGAGCTTCCCCCTCAGCGCGGCGCAACTGGCTCAGGCCAAGGCGGGCGACAGGCTGCTGGGACCGGGCGGTCAGGCCGTCACTTACCAGCTCATCCCCGGGCAGACGGCGCAAGATAGCCGGATCGAGTTCGCGGCGGACCTGGAGCCTTTCGAGAGCGCCGTCTATAGCTTCGGCGACGGCCAGGGTGAGCCGGTCACCGATCTCACCGTGCAGGACAGGGGCGAGACCATCGAGCTGAGCAATGGCCTGATTGGGATCGTGCTCAACAAAAGGCTGGAGGGCGGCGTCGGGCCGGTGGCGCGGCTGCAGCTGACCTCGGGCAAGCTGGTGGGCGGGTCGCTGCTGCAGACCGACCAGCCGGTTACTGACTACAAGGCGATGGTGACCGCTCGCGGGCCTGTCTACGCGGAGGTCATGTGCCGGGCGGAGTTCGGGGACAAGGGAAGTTGGGCCATGCGGTTCCAGCTTCAGGCCAACGAGCCGGTCATCCGGGTGGACGAGTGGTGCAAGGTCCAAGGGGCCCAGGTCGAGCTACGCCTCTTCCCGGACCGCAACTTCGGCGCCAATAAGATCCTGTTCAAGACCGGCAACAACGAGGTAGGGAAGAACAAGATCGACGATGTGAAGCCAGGGACGGTGTTCACCTGGGAGCCACGCCTGTTCTGGGCGTATGCCGAACGGCGGGGGCAGTGCTTCACGCTCTTCAACCCGAACGGGCCGGATGCGCTGTCCTTCGGGGCCGGCTGGGCCGGCAGGTGGGTGGACCCGCAGATACCGTGGGCGGAGCGAACGCCAGGGAACCTCACCGTCACCAAGGACGACCAGGGGCTGTGGATTCCCTTCCCCGTCAGGCGCGGGCAGCGGATGTGGATCATCACTGCCTTGAGCACCGAGGAAGCTCTTACCGGCTTTAGCGAAGAGGAGTACTTCAAGACTCTCCCCGCCTACGCCTACCTGATCAAGCACGGGCAGTTCCCGCTGGACGTCACCAAGGACTATCAGTATACGTGGCAGGGCGCCCACGACAACTACCCGCGGCTGCTGCTAACGCAGGACGGGGTGAAGCGATTCCGGGAGAACCTGGCGGAGGTGGCGCCCTACGAGAGGGCCGCGGCGGGTTACGTGGCCCAGGCGGCCGGGGGGGCGCTGCAGGTCCAGCAATACAATATGGGCGGGCCAATCTCGGCCTACCTGGCGACTGGCGACGAGGCGATGGGGAAGGTGCTGGGAGATGTGGCCGAGGACTGGCTGCTGCGCGTTATCCGCCGCGTAGTGATGCAGCCGGACATGCCCTACGGCTCGGCGCCGCACCATTTCCAGGAGATCGGCTCGTCGATTCTCCTATGCGACGTCGCGCTGAGCAACCCGAAGATGGACCCCGTCCTGCGCGAGCGGATGCTGGCCCAGATCGCCTTCATGTGCTACACGATCAGTCGCTCGGAGTTCTGGTCGGAGGAGCGTGGCTTCAGCGGCACCGCCAACATGTCCACAAGCGTCTACGGCTACCAGGTCACGGCGGCCTGCGCCATTTCCTCGCACCCGCTGGCCAAATCCTGGGCGCGGGACGGGCTGGAGCGCCTCAAGAACCAAGTTGACACCTGGTCGGACGACCACGGTGGGTGGCTGGAGGCACCGCACTATGCGATGGTGTCGCTGGACCAGATCCTATCGTGCTTCGTGATGGCCAACAACGCCGGGTTCAACGACTACCTGTACGACCCGCGGATGAAGGCGATCATGAACTGGTTCAGCAAGATCGCCACCCCGCCCGACTCCCGCCTCAACGGCTACCGGCATCAACCGCCGGTGGGACATACTTACCTGCGCGAGCCGTGCGGAGAGTTCGGGATCGTCGCGGCGCTGTGGCGCGACAAGGACCCGGAGTTCTCCGCGCAGATGCAGTGGATGTGGCGCCAGCAGTGGTCTTACAAGAAGCCGGGAATCGGCGGGAGCGCCCCCGGTTTCGCCGGGTTCCGGGAAATCATCGCCGATCCCACCCTCCCGGAGAAGGCGCCGCCCTGGACCAGCGAGTGGTTCCCTGAGACCGGAGTCATCCTCCGCAACGTCTTCCCCAGCGACCGAGAGACCACGCTCTACATGATTGCGGGCAACAATCACCAGCACTACGACGACGATTCCGGGAGCGTCACCATCTGGGGCAAGGGCCGGATCATCGCCGATGACTTCGCCTACGGCACTCTCACCCGCCCGGAGCACAGCCTCCCGGAGACACCCCTCGCCCAGGGGATCATGAGCGTCAAGGAGTACCTCCCCGGCGAGCGACTCGACTATGTCCGCGGTATCAGCAACGCCTGGACGCGCCAGGTAGCCTTCGTCAAGGACTCGGATCCGCTGGGCCCCAACTACTTCGTCCTCTGCGACAGTTTCCCGGTGGCGACCACGGGCACCTGGCGGCTGTGGCTGACCGCGAAGTCCGTGACTCCGCAGGGGCAAGCGGCGGTCGTGGAGGGCGCCGACGACGTCGACACCGACATCTTCTTCGCCCTGCCCAACGGCGTCAAGCTGAGCACCGAGGAGAAGACCCTGGCCGCGGGCTCAGGCATGTACCCCGACGGCCACTGGAGCGGGATGTCCTCCACGCAGACGGCGCTGATCGCCCCCTTCGAGGGCGCCGAGACGGTGACCGCCCTGGTCTACCCGCGCCTGAAGAACGAGGCTCCGCCGAGGATGACGGCCCTCGCCGGGGGCAAGGGGATTAAGGTGGAGTCCCCCGTCGGCACCGACTACGTCTTCCTCAGCCCGACGCGGTTCGAGTACCAGGAGGGCGACGTCTCCTTCGAGGGCACTGTGGGCGTGGCGCAGATTCGCGACGGCAAGGCCACGCTGAGCCTGGGCGCGCCCGGCAGGCTCTCCGCCGCCGGCCAGAGTGCCGAGAAGGCGGGCCAGACCTTCGCCGCGACCTGGCGGCCGGTCATGGGCGGCGATTTCGAGTCCGGCCAGCAGGAGCTGTTTGTGGTCGATAGCCGGCAATACGGCTGCACGGCCACGCTGCACGAGGGAAACCCCGTGCCCGGCGATGGCCAGCACCAGGGCAAGTTCTGCGTGGCGGTTCGCATCGAGGGCAAGAGCGGGGTGTGCATAAGTCCCAAGCAGATCTACGTCGACGCCCGCAAGACTTACCGCGTGAAGATGAGCTACTACACCACCAGCAACATGAGCGTAGGGGCCGGCGGGTACGGGCGGGACCTCGTGCGCCAGATCACCGACGACAAGGGAAACACCTGGGGCTGGAGCGTCGACATGAAGGGCCCAGTCGACGGATGGATGGCGGCGGAGACCACCATCGGGCCGCCCGGCTCCGGGGCCAAGTACATCTGGCCGCCGGGGGTCATCTCGACCTTCATGAACCTGTGGATCTCCGGCGACCCGGGAGCGGTGCTGTACCTGGATGACATTACCTGGGAAGAGGTGCAGTAGGGCTCATGGAGGGGCCGCATGGGTGGCTCGCGCGCGTCGTTTGCGCGCGAGACGGGCCCCATCCGGCCCCCGCGGCCACGAACCTGACCGGGCATCCATCCGATAGCCGCAGGGCTCACGGAGCGGCCGCGTCGAGTGGCCCGCGTCGTTCGCGGGCCAGGAGGCCGGCCTCCGCCTGTGGGCTGCCACCGCCGTATCGCTGCAGCCACTGGCCGCATGAGCCTCGGCTCCCGACGGGCTTCCGCTGAGCTTCCGTTGGGCTATTGCACAAAGGAGCGTTCCCCGCTCCCATTTCCCACTCGCGTCTCGCGTCTCGCGACTTCCGAAGGAGCAGCCTACCTATGCCCTGCAACCTCTACGGCTTTCTTGTCACCGACTTCGGCGCGAAAGGGGACGGGGTGACCGACGATACTGCCGCCTTCCAGGCCGCGCTGGAGGAGGCCGGCAAGTCGCGCGGCACCGTGTTTGTGCCGGACGGTACCTACCTGTGCGCCGATCTGAAGATGCCGCCGCATACCGGGTTGGTCGGCAACGCCACCTGGGGCTACCGGGAGGGCGGCGGGTCGGTACTCAAGCTCAACAACCCCGCGGCGACCTGCCTGCTAGATATCACTGGCGCGGTGGGGGCGACTGTTAACGGGCTGTCGCTTTACGGCGACCAGTTGGGGGAGGGGATACACGGTATCCACATGGGGGAGCTTGCCGAGAAGAAAGAGGAAGACACCCCCCGGATCGAGCGTTGCCACATCAGCCGCTTCACCGGCGACGGCATCCGGCTGGCTCCGGTATGGTGCTTCAGCGTGCGGGGGTGCGAGATCATCTTCAACGGGGGCAACGCTCTGTATGTGCGCGGTTGGGACGGCTTCATCCTGGACAACTGGTTCTCCGGCAATGAGGGCTCCGGCTACCTGGCCGACGGCCCCAACGCCTCGGTGACCATGACCGGCAACCGCATCGAATGGAACCACCGCGGAGGCATCCGCATCTACGGCGGGAGCCACTACAACATTACCGGCAACTACATCGACCGCTCCGGCGGGCCGGGGATCAGCCTGTACCCGCGTGACGGGGTGGGCTGCCTCTGCGTCACCATCACCGGCAACATTATCTACCGCAGCGGCAAGCCGGAGTGGACTACGGAGCAGTATGACAGCGCCCACGTACGCTTCGAGGGGGCCCGGGGGCTCGTCTTCAGCGGCAATAGCATGTGCCTGGGGCAGGATGACGGCGGCGGGCTGAACTCGCCTGAATACGGGATAGTGCTGCGGGCGCTGAAGAGCGCGGTCATCAAGGACAACACCATGCACCTGGGGGCGCTGACAGAGCTGCTCGTGGACCTGGGCGAGCACGGGGAGGGCGTCATCATCGCGGACAATGTGGGGATGGTGCACACCGAGAGGGAGAAGGGCGTCTGGGAGTCGCCGGAGAGGTAGCTCCCGCGCGGCGCGAGCTTTCTAGCCCGTGCGGCACCAAATGCACCTCCGCCGAGACGCCGGTGCCACCGAGAGGCTACCGCTCGTACCCCTCGTTGTAGAAGACGTACAATCCGTCCTTCCCCGGCGCGATTACGTCCAGCCGCTCGGTGCCCTGCAGATCGGCGAGGGCGAAGTGAATGCCGCAGCCCTTGCCCACCCGCGTCGGGCCGTAGTCAATGATCTGTTTGGCGAAGCAGTCGCCGGTCCACTTGAAGTAGTACAGCCCCACGGGGTCGGACTGCCCCGGGTCGGTGCCGCAGTGGGCGCGATAGCGTTTGCCGGTGATGAGCTCGCACTCCCCATCGCCGTCGATATCGGCCCAGATCAAGTCGTGGTACTGGGAGTTGTAGCGGTCAAGGCGATGCCGCGTCCAGGTGCGCTGTCCCTCGGCGTCGCGGCCTTGCTCCCACCAGTCCAACCCGTAGTCATGCGCCTGGCCGCAGATGAGGTCGTTCAGGCCGTCCCCGTTCACATCCACCACCAGGATCGGTATGCTGCCGGAACCGAGGTCGAAGTCGGGGTGGTAGGTCCACTCGCCGGCGTAGGTATCCGCGGGCGCCTCCAACCAGCCGTGCTCGAGGATGAAATCCCCGTGGCCGTTGCCGGTGACATCCCCAAAGCCCAGCCCGTGGCCCTGATTCTGGTCCCAGAGCTGGTGGGTGGCGAACTCCCCCGTCCCGCGGCCGGCGTCGTCCGTGAGCAGCTTGAAGACCTGGAGGGGCCCGCCGGGGCAATTGGGGACCAGCTCGAGTTGCCCGTCGCCGTCCACGTCCCAGGCGCGGGTGGTCTCCACGTTGCCGACCTCGGCGATCACGTGTTCCGGCCACTCCTGCGCCGGGTCGCCGGGGTTCTCGCGCCAGCGCAGGGTATTACCCCACCAGCCGCCGGTGATGAAGTCCAGGTAACCGTTGCCATTGACATCCAAGGCGATGGTCGAGAAGTCGTCGTAGTACTCCCCCTCGGCCTGCACCTCTCCCACCGGGTGCCGCCGCTTGAAGTCCGGTCCCTCATACCACCAGGCGCCGGAGACGATGTCGAGGATGCCGTCGTTGTTGACGTCGAAGCAACCAGCCGATTCATAGCGCTCGTCGGCGACGAGATGTTTGCGGAAGGTGAGGGGCATGGGTGGACCTCCAGTAGATGCGTGGAACGGGCAATCGCGCACCGTCAACTCGGGCCAGCGGAGGCAGGCACGGGCACGTATTCAACAGCCGGCAGCTCGGTGAAGTGGGCGTCTCCGGTAACCAACGTAGCGCCGCGGGCACGCGCTGTCGCATAGATCACGGCGTCGGCCATGGGCAGATTGTGCGCAAGACTGAAGTCGGCGGCTTCGAGCGCCAGGTGCTCAGACAAGGCCCGATCTCATGGCGCCGGAGGCGACCCGCCGCCAGGTTGGCGGCTTCCTCGCTGAGTTCGCGGCGAGCCACCTTGTAGACTTCGTAGACAGTGACGGTCGGTACCAGCACGTGGTCTGCCTGCTCGAGGCGTTGGAGGAAGGTTTGCGCGCGCGGTCCCTCCTTCAGCACCTCAAGCCATCCAGAGGTATCGAGGACGATCAATAGCGATCTACCTCCTCGCGGTACCCCTCGGTATTCATGCCCCGGAAGATGTCCTGCAGTTCCTCTATGGACAGGACCGGCACAAGAGTGACCATGCCGTGCTTGACCATGATAGTCATCATTTGACCCGGCTTGATCTTCACCTGTTCCCGGACTTCCTTGGGGATGACCACCTGGTATTTGCGGGAAACCTTGACTTCTTGCGCCATCACATTCGCCCCCTTCGTTGAACGCTTTTGGCGTATCCGACCACATTATCCGGCTGACGTGCGGGGGTGTCAAGGGGGGCAGTCGAGCGGCGCGCGTGGCTGGTCCGAGACACGGGCCTTGCGGCCGGGCGCGGCACGTAGCCCGCGCCCTACCTCATTCCTCCGGACACCCCACGTCCTGGCTGAGCAGCGTCCCGAAGCGCTTGCCGATGGCGAGGGCGGGGTCGAGCGGGACCTCCACCGGCTTGACCCCAGCGGAGACCGTGATCGACGGGGTCGGGCGGAGAGACTTGCCGGCGAATTGCGGCAGCCACTGGGCTTCGGCTTGGAGCAGCTCCCCCGTCATCTCGCGGGTCTCGCGCAGCGTACATACCGCCGAGGTGAGCGGGTCCATCGCCACCGCCTGCATGGCCGTCTCCGGGTCGCCGCTGAGGGCCGCCTCCACCGCCAGGGCCTGCACCGTGACGTTGCTCTGGTTGAGGGCGGCGCATTGCACCGGCAGGGCCCCGACGCGCAGCGGGTGCAGCCCCTCGCGGTCCACGTACACCGGCACCTCCACGCAAGAGCCCTGCGGCAGGTTGTCTATGTACCCGTCATTGCGTACGTTGCCCTGCAGCCGGAAGGGCTGGCCGGTGGCCGCCGCCTCCAGGACGTAGGAGCAGTATTCATTGCTGCGCGGCTCGGGTTCGGAGGACTCGAAGGTCAACGGGTCAATCTGGGCGTACTTCTTCGCCACCGTCGCGCACCAGTTGTAGTACGCGCCGCTTTCCCCGCCGAAGGCCGGCTGGTCGCAGAACTCCTGCAGCCCCCGGTCACTGCTGCGGAACCAGGGGACGTATTCGGACAGGTGGCCCGTAGACTCGGTCATGAAGTAGCCGAAATGCCGCATGACCTCGATGCGGACCTTCTCGTTGACGTAGTACTCCGGCTTCTCGCAGGTGGCCTTGAAGAGCGGGTAGAGGTCCTCCCCGTTGTGCTCCAGCTTGAGGAACCAGGCCATGTGGTTGATCCCGGCGCAGAGGTAGTCGATCTCGGTCTTGGGCACCCCGACATAGCCGGAGATCAGGTCCAGGGTGGTCTGCACGCCGTGGCACAGGCCGAGGAAGGGGACGTTGGAGACCTTCCCCAAGGCATAGCAGCACGCGCCCATGGGGTTGGCGTAATTGAGCAGAATCGCACCAGGACTGGAGATTTCCTCCATATCGCGGACCAGCCCCTCCAGCACGGGAATGGTGCGCAGGGCGCGGAAGACGCCGCCGGGCCCCAACGAATCCCCGATGCACTGGTCCACACCGTACTTGAGCGGGATCTCGTAGTCCTGCTGGAAGGCCTCGACCCCGCCAACCTGGACCATGCAGATAACATAGTCAGCGTCGCGCAGGGCGTGGGCGCGGTCGGTGGTGGCGTACACGTTAGCAGGCAGCCCGCGGGCGGCGATCATGCGCTGCGCCAGCGTCTCCATCTTGCGGAGCTTGGACTCGGTGGGGCTCATCAGGGCGTAGGTGGCGCCCTGCAGCGCCTCGGTGCCCAGCATGTCGTTGAGCAGCGTCTTGGTGAAGACGATGCTGCCGGCGCCGATCATCGCGATCTTCATGGGAAGGCCCTCCTTGGGAAGCTGAACGACGGCTGAACGGCGGCTGAACGACCGCGAGGCAGCCTGTCGCGCGCCTTTCGCCGCTGGCCGCCAGAAAGCCTCCTGGAGAGGTATCGGGAGCTCGTAGGGGCGGATGTTGCGGCTCAGAAGCCGCAACATCCGCCCCTACGAGGCCAGATTCGACTGCTCATACACGCTCTTGCAGGTCTGCCAGGGGCAGGCGGGGAATGCCCCCGCGCAGCATCCATGGCTCACCGGGAGATGACAATGTCAGACGACCCCGTTCGCTTCGGATATATTGGCTGCGGCTTCGTGGCGCAGACCATCCACATTCCCAACTTCAGGGCGCAGGCCGATTGCGACTTCCTGGCGCTGGCCGAGGTCCGGCAGGACCTGGGGCGGCGGGTCGCGCAGCGCTACGGCATTCCCCGCGTCTATGCCGACCACCATGAGCTGGCCGCCGATCCGGAGTTGGAGGCCGTCGGCGTGTCGGCGCCCTTTGCTCTGCAGGGGCGGATCGCCGAGGACCTGCTCCGCGCCGGCAAGCACGTCTTTATGGAGAAGCCGATGGCCATCTCGGTGGCGCGGGGCGAGGCGATCCTGGCTGCCGCCCGCGAGAGCGGCAAGCGCCTGATGGTGGGCTACATGAAGCGCTACGATCCGGGCAATCTCATGCTGCGCGAGCGTCTGCAGGCCTGGCAGGCGTCCGGCGAGTGCGGGCAAATTGTCCTGGCGCGCAATCATGGGTTCTGCGGCAACTGGACGTATGCGCGGGACCCAAATGTGGCCTGGGAGGAGTCGGAGGCAAAGGCGCCCGTGCCGGACGACGCGGCCGATTACCCGACGTGGCTGCCCGAGGAGCGGCGCGGCTCGTACGTCGGGTACTTGCAGCAGTGGACCCACAATATCAACCTGCTGCGCTTCCTGCTGGGGGACGACGCCGGGGAGGCGCGGGTGGTACAGGTCATGCTGGACGAGGACGGGATGACGGGGCTCACGGTTCTGGAGATAGGCGGGGTGCGTGCGGTGGTTGAGAGCGGCATGACCCAGTTCCATGCCTGGGAGGAGCACACCACCGTCTACTTCGAGGGCGGCTGGCTGCGGACGGCGGCGCCGCCGCTGATGCATAAGGAGACCCCCGCGAGTGTCGAGATCTACCGCGCCGCCCATGACGGCGAGCCGGTGCGCGAGACCCGCGAGTTGGCCCCGGCCGCCTGGTCTTACCGCGAGGAAGCCAGGCACTTCTTGGCCCAGGTGCGCTCTGGAGAACCCTTCCGGTCGTCCGGAGAGGACACTCTGGCGGATGTGCGCTTGTGTGAGGAGATATACCGTCGGTTCCTACAGATCTGAGGGCGGGGATGAGGACCGGGCGGCTCCTGTAGGGGCGGATGTTCCGCGGAGCCGTATCCCGCGCAACATCCGCCCGCGCGTGCGGCGGACCCTCTGGATTGTTGGAAGCCGACGCCCTCGGCGTCCTGTTCTCGGCAGTCGCGGGCGGATATTGCGGCTCAGAAGCCGCAATATCCGCCCCTACCGAGCGTAAGCTCAGAAGCAAGGAGATACTCGGCATGTCGAACGATAGCTCCCAGAAACGATGCGCCCTGGAGATTCGCCAGGGGCGGCCGGTGTTTGTCTTCAACGGTCAGCCGATTTCTCAGGCCATTGCCAGCGACCCCGTGGTCTGGATCAAGCCGCTGGCCCACTCCAAGCCGGAGATGTGGATCGAGCGCTGCCGATTGTTCCGCGAGAGCGGCGTGCACAACTACAGCATTAACCCGGTGCACTGGACCACGGACGGGAGGAACAACCGGTTCTGGGTCGGGGAGGGGCAGTACATTACACCCGACCCGAACGATGCGGAGTACGGCATCGAGAAGCAGGCGGCGGCGCTGCTAGAGATCGACCCCGACGCGCGGCTCTGGGTGCGTTTCGGGGACACAGTGCCCCCGGCCTGGGTTGCCGCCAATCCGGATGAGATCCAGCGCAACTACAGCGGCGAAGAGCGTCCCTGGTTCTCCCCGCAGCCCTCGTTAGCCTCCGAAAAGGGGCTGGCAGATCTGTGCACTTTCGTCCAGCATTTCCTGCGCTTCTGCGAGGCGCAGCCCTGGGCCGAGCGGCTATTCCTCTACAGCTACTGCCCCGGCGGGGAGGGTATCCCCAACTTGAACGTGTCCGGCATGGTGTTCGACACGTGCCCGGCGATGCAGAGGGCTTATCGAGACTACCTGATGCGGGCGTACGGCGAGGAGGCGTCCCTGCGGCAGGCGTGGGGGGACCCGGAGGTGAGCTTCGAGACACTGCGCGTACCGACCGACGCCGAGTGGCGCGCGGACCTGGCGCAGGTGGAGCACTGGCCGCGGCCGGACCAGTTGACCCGCTACCGCGACTACTTCCACCTCATGCGCGGTCTCTTCCTGCGCTGGTACCGGGGCATCATCGGCGCCACGCAGGAGACGATACAAGGGGTGGTCCCCTTCGGCATTGACATGTGTAAGCAGCACATGCTCGGCTGGCAGCACAACCTCTTTTTCAGCGGCATCGGGCCGGTGGCGGAGTTCCTGGACGTCTTCAGCGCCGGCGGCAGCATCGACGTGGGCGAGTTGCTGGATGATCCGGGGCTGGACCTGTTGTGGACGCCCGCGGACTACACCGCTCGCAGTGTGGGCTACGGTTGGGAGGCGGAGGGCATGAATGACTCCATGCTCCTGCGCGGCAAGACTCTGATCATCGAGAACGACTCGCGCACCTTCTCGCCCACGGGAGGGGAGCATACCACCCAGGGCGCTTTCGATACCGTCGAGGAGGTCCGGGCGGGACTGCTGCGCAACGCAGCCTGGTGTCTGACGCGGGCGGGAATGGACGAGTGGGGCCTGGGCGGCGGTTCCTACTTCGACAACCCCCTGGTGCAGGAACACGGCATCGTGCCCTGCACTCGCCTGCTGGACCTGGCGCCCTCGATTCCCCACCGGGAGACCGAGCACGCTATCGCTATGATCGTGGACGACACCGCCCCCTGGCTCGAAGACGGCACCAGCGGCTACGAGAACTTGGCCTGCATCTGGCAGCGGGTGCTGGGGCTGTCGCACTGCGGGATTCCCTACCGCATCTACCTGCTCTCCGACTTGGAGAAGGAGAACATGCCGGCCTACGGGGCGTACTACTTCCCCAATCTGTTCGAGATGAACGAGCAGCGGCTGGAGCTGCTGCAGCGACAGGTGCTGGCCGACGGCCGCCTCGCCATCTTCGGGCCGGCGACGGGGATCAGTAGCGGGAAGGAGCTATCGGCGGAGTGGGCCACGCGCCTGCTGGGGGTGGAGATGGAGATGGTGCCGGACAAGCAGGCGCTGCGGAGAGTGATCTTGCAGGGGCCGCACCCGATTGCCCAGGCGCTTCCGGCTTCGCTGACCTATGGTGAGGGACTGGGCTACGGTCCTATCCTGATCCCGGCCAAGGGAGCGGTGGAGTCGGCCGGGGCGCAGCGTCTCGGCTGGGCGACGGGGTACTGGCAGGTCAACCGCCCCGGGCTGTTCGTCAACAACCGCGGCACCCACAAGGTCGCTTGGACCTCGGCGCTGCCGATGCCGGCCGGACTGCTACGGGAGCTGGCCCGCTGGGGCGGGTGTCATGTGTGGTGCGAGGAGGACGACGTGGTCTACGCCAGCGACACGGTAGCGGCGATCCATACGGTCAAGGCGGGGCCTCGGCGTCTGGCCTTGCCCACGGCGCGCCCGGTCTGGGACCTGCTGAGTGGCGAGAAGCTCGGTGAGTCGCTCAGCGCGATCGATCTGGAGCTAGCGACACCGGAGACGCGCGTGTTCTACTTTGGGGAGGAGTGGCCGGGGTAGGGCTCGGAGCGTGTGTGGAAAGCCCCGGCGGCTTTGTAGGGGCGGATGTTTAGCGGAGCCGTATTCCGCGAAACATCCGCCCCTACGAGGCCCAGACTCGACATCTCGCACGCGCTCTCAGGGCGTCGCCACCGGGGCCCAGTGCAGCGTCAGCAAGATGGCCTCCGGCCGGCAGCCCAGGCGGACCGGGGAGGGACGACGCGCAACGCTGCTGACGGGCTGTCTCCGGTGCGCGATGGGTACGAGGGCGGCTAGTCCACCGGCTCGAAGGTGATATCGTCCAGGTACAGCGTGCCCGGCCCACCCCTGATGAAGCATTGCAGGAAGGTGGAGCTGATGCCCGGGGGCCAGGTGACGGCGGCGCCGGAGCCGGGGGGGCCGCAGGTGGTCTCGTAGGTCTGCCAGCCCTCGGTCGGGCCGTAGACGGCGAGGGCCCACTGCCAAGTCTTGTTGTTGGCCTGGAGGTGGTTGCCCTTGCCGTCGGGGGCGTAGCCGCCGAGGGTGACGGTCAGCTTGCTGTCGGCATACACCCGGACGCGGATGCGGTACACCTGTTGCGAGTCCACGGGCACGCGGTAGGGGGCGGCGATGTGGGCGCTGCCGTGCTGCTTGACGGTGAGCGCCAGGCAGTGCTTGCCCGGAGGGGCCGTGTCATCGGCGACGGGGTTGCCCCGGAACATGGAAACCTTGAGCTGTTCGTTGTCCGTGGCGGGGAAGGGGTCGAGCTTACCGGTCTCGAAGTCGCCGTTGGGGAAGAGGTTGGTCGAGACCACGGGGAGGGGCTTGTCGGACGTGACCGTCTGGCCCCGCGCGCTGACCTTGCCGCCGCTGCCCATGCTCAGGATTACCTCGTCGCCCCGGAGCTGGATCATCCCCGCCATTCCCTCAAAGTGGATATCCCCCTCGGCGTAAATGAAGGGCTCGCCGCTCAGGAAGACGTAGTCCACTCCCGCCTCGTGCGTCACCTTGACCCCCTGCCCGTCGGCCAGCGGCACGAAGGTCGCCGGCTTAGTGGTCTTCAAGCGGGGGTAGAGGACGACGTTGAATCCGCCGACGTGCGGCTCGGCGGCGATCAGGCCGATCTGGGTGGTTTCCATGGGCCCCCAGTGCCAGTCGGGGAACATGCCGGAGCCGCTCGTGCGGGTCTTGGGCTCGGTGGTCAGGGCCACGCCCTGCGGGGTGAGGAAGAAGACGTCCATGTCCACGTCCTCCTTGCCCACCACCAGCGCGGACTGCGGCCCGAGTTGGACCTCCTGCGCCGTCAGCCACAATCGCCAGGTGGCCGGCCCGTTGACCCGGAAAGCGTCGTTGAGGAGGAAGTAGGTCGGGGCCTCGGGGTCGGCGCCTTTGACGAAGGCGATGTGCCTGGTCCAGGCCTCCTTCACCCCCGCCACGTAGTCGAAACGCGGCCCGGTCACAAAATCCCGGACCTTCATGAGTCCGCGTCCCGCCTGAGGTGACTCCACCATGCTGTGGTCTTCCTGCGGGACGTAGCCGTAGTAGCCATACTCGTCGGCGAGAATGCGACCCTTGCCATACAGGACGATACTGCCCGAGTCGTCGTCGTAATGGGCATGGTTGGTGCCGTGGATCATGTGCAGGTAGGTCTCGCGGTCAGAGGGGTAGCTATCGCGCAGGACCAGGCCGGTCTCGGGGAAGAGCTCGCTGCCGTACTGGGGCGCCTGTTGGGGGAGGTCAGGGTCGGTCAGGAGCTTGCGATAGCCAGCGAAGGCGGGGAAGAAGCCGCCGATGCCGGCCGTGCCGTACTGCTTGTTCTGGTTGAACTGCCACTGCATCTCGGCGGAAAACTGGGGGTCCTGCTCGCGGAAGAGGTAGGCGAGCAGACCGTACTCCCCGCAGGGCTCGTTCATGTAGGTATTGCCCAGCGGCGGCCGGTGGCGGAAGCCACCCAGGCGAGAGTCGGGCGGGGTGTCAATCTTGGCGAACCACTGGATGACCTTCTTCACCTTGGGGTCGGTGTAGAGCCAGTCGTTGAATCCGGCGTTGTGGGCCATGAGCAGGATGGCGAGAATCTGGTCGTAGGAGACCATGGCGTAGTGGGGCGCTTCCAGCCAGCCGCCGTTGTCGTCCGACCAGGTGTCGAGCTGGTCCTTGAGTCCGTCCATGCCCTCCTGGACCCACTGCTGGGCGTAGGGGTGGTCCGGGATGAAGGCGGCCAGCGAGGCCTGGTAGCCGTAGACCGAGGTGGTCATGTTGGGGTTGGCCGCATAGCCGCGGGCTGGAGACCAGTACTCCGGGCGGGAGGTGGTGTAGCCCAGGAAAGCGGCCAGGGCGCGCAGCCGGTCGCGCATCTCTGGCGTAGTCTGCGGGCTGTCATAGATGATGTCGGCCAGTCCCACCGCCGCTGATAGCCCGGAGTGGTTATGCGGTGCCGCGCCGAAAGGCAGGCCGTTCTGGTCTATCAGGTAGTCTGCTATATGCTGCAACATGTCCAGGGCCTTCTGCGCCAGCAGGTCGCCCAGGCGCGGATCTTCGGTCGCCAGGTAGGCCGGGATGGCGTCGTCCATCCTGAACGCTGTCAGCGCGGTCGGGTTGTTGAGGAAGTACTCCGCTGTCTTCTGGTAAGGCTCGGGGTCGGCCACGCGGCCCTTGAAGGTCTCCACGTCCTTCTTCGTCAGCAGTAGCCGCGGATGCTCCAGCTGGCTTGGCCAGCGGGTGACATAGTCCTTGATCATGTCCAGCGGGAAGTGGCCGTACTTGATCAGGTAGCGATAGGGGAGACCCGAGACGTACTCCAGCTCGGGGTCCTGTAAGAAAGTCAGGCTGGCGTCGCGGTCCAGCGCCGTCAGCATCCACTGGCGCCGGCCGTGCTTGAGCGGGAAGTCGATGTGCAGGCCGGTGTCGTCCTGGCTCACTACCAGCGGCGCGACCGCCTGCTGCTCGCGAGGGAGCGCCGGATCCACCCACACGCCTGCCTGACAGGCCGACACAGTGAGCAGATCCGGCTCGCGGGCGTTGAAGACGCTGAAGCAGTTGCCGCGCTGGTTACTGGCGTGCCATCGGAGCCATGGCTCGAATAGGTACAACTGTCCCTTGGTGACGGGGAGGACGGCGTTCTTGCCGTAGCTGCCGGTGGCAATAGAATCGGCGTAGCGGAAGAGCAGCTGCTCAGCGGCGAAGTTGTCGCTCAGCACCAGGCTGAAGGTAGCTTGCGTATCGACGGCGCACACCTCGTCTATCAACACCACCGGCTCTCCGGCGAAGAGCCGGTAGCGGGTCTCCCAGGTGCCCTGGTCGCCGAAGGTAAGCTTGCAGGTGGCCTCGGCCATGACCGGGCCGCGGGCGGTGATCTGTATCTGCACTTGGGTGACCGGGGCCTCGGAGACCAGACGCGATCCGGCGACCCACTTACCCGAGTTGAGCATGATTCCCGCTAGTGGCCCGGTCCCGGCGGCAGGAGCCCTAGACAAGGCGATTCCGGTCTTGCCGTTGTAGAGGCGCACCATACCGTCGGCCTCTTCCACCTTCAGGTCGGTGGGGAAGCTGGCCTCGCCGGTGGCCGCGAAGGAGAACTCACGCGTGGCCAGCGGCGCCAGACTAGTCTGGAAGGCGAGCCGCGAGGCGCCTGGGGCGCCGGGGATGATCTGGTAGGTAACAGGCTTACCGTCGGGGTCGAGGAGCGGACGCTGGGCCTGGGCCAGCTCGAGCTGCGCCGCGGTAAGCGGGAAGGTGACGTACTCATCGGTCCACTGGCGGCTCAGCTCTTCGCGCAGCGTGAAATCTGGGGCGGCCATAGCGGACAAGGTGAGGAGGGCCAGGGCGCAGATGGCAAGGCCTCGGGGCGTGCGGTTCTTCCACATGCGAGTTCTCCCTTGCGGAAAGTGTGCCGCGTGAATCCGGGCGGCTAAGGATGTCTGGCGATTATACACGGCGGGCCACGGCAAGGGAAGAGACGACGGCCGGTTATGCCGTGCGGGCAGGAATACCGGCTTCCCATGTCGCATACCTTTCTGTTCCCCTGTCGAGGAGCGGAGGTGTCGACGAATGACGCGTAGAGCTATGATTCCTGCCTGGTTCTACCAGCAATTCGACGCGGATTTCAGCCGGGAGGTCCCCGGCGAAGCATACGGGGGCTGGCAGCGGGAGGAGATTCCGCTGGCGCTGGACCACACCGGTGTGGTGGTGATGCACGCTTGGGATTGCGGCACGTACAAGGAGTACCCCGGCTGGTGGCGGGCGGTGGAGGAGATTCCGCGGACCTATGAGGTCTGCCGGGCGGTCTTCCCGCCGCTGCTGGCGGGGGTGCGGGAGGCGGGCCTGCCGCTGTTGCACGTGGTCGGGAGCGGCGAGTACTACCAGCACTTGCCGGGATACCGAAGGGCCGTGGAATTGGCCGGTCCGCCCCCGCCGCCTCTGGAGACGGTCCCCAGCGACCCGGTCCTGGAGGAATTGCGCCTCTTCCACGCCAACCGGGTCTTTCCGGGAGAGGGCAACCGCGCGGACATCGCCCGGGGCGGGCCGCATCTGGACTTCCCCGCGGAGGCGCGTCCCCAGGGGGAGGAGGGCGTGGCGGAGAATGGGCACCAATTGTTTGCCCTGTGCCAAGAGGCGGGCATCAACCACCTGATCTACGCCGGCTTTGCCATCAACTGGTGCCTGCTGATGTCGCCCGGCGGGATGTTGGAGATGGCCCGCCGCGGGGTGTTGTGCAGCGCGTTCCGCCAGGCCACCTGCGCTGTGGAGCGCAAAGAGACTGTCCGGCAGGAGCTCAACAAGGAAGAGGGCCTGTGGCGGGTGTCGGTGGAATTCGGATTCGTTTTTGACGTGGACGACTTCATCTCCGTCCTGCAGCCGCGGAGTGAAGGGAGTGAGCCATGAGAAGCCGCAAACTAGTCGGGCAGGGACCGCCGACTACGCGGTCTTCCTAGAGTTCATCTATCTGACTAATCGGGCGATTGCCAATGAGACCAAAGACGGCTCCACGGCGCAATTCGAGACCCACCCCCGCGGGGGGCGAGCAGGCGCTGGTGCGGTAGGGGCCTCAAGCGAGGTAGCCGGCCAGAGCCGTGGCCAAATCACGGCCGAAAGCGCGGGCACTGTCGGGGGTGACCGGCGTGCCATGCGCCAGGGCGTAGGGAATCTCGAGGGTAGCCGCGAACCCGCCGGTGACCAGCGCAGAGGCCCAGGTGGTGGCGGTCTGTCCCTCCATGCCGGCGTTCCAGCCTTCGCCGTAGGCCAGGTCGCACGCCCCCGTGTAGACCAAGGGGCCCCGCTGGTGCTCGCGCAGGAGCCGAGCGAAGGCTTGTGCGCTCCGCCAGCCCGAGGGGTCCGGGGAGCCGACGAAGGAGATCTCCTCGTGGTCCGCGCCCCGCAGACAGGGGCAGTGCAAGTCCAGGTGCACTCGCAGTTTCCCGCTTGACCACGCCGGGACCAGCCGCTTGATCGCGGCGACGGTGAGGTAGAGGGGCGGCTGGTCCAGGTAGTCGCGGTTGTGGTCGTGAGGCCCGCGCGCCTTGCCCTGGTCACCTTGCTCGACGCCATCCTTATCTACGAAAGGTACGGCGAGGAACTCGACGTTGTCTCGCAGCCACGCCCCCTCCTCGGCCAGCGTCGCCTCCAGTAACCCCTCCAAGACGAAGCTCGCCATGCTCTCGCAGGCATGATGGCGGGCGGTAAGGAGTACGCGAGTGCGCGGCTCGCCGGTGAGACAGCCCGTACGGAGGACCTCGGCCTCCCGCCCGGACGCGGTCAGGCAGAGCGTCTCGCGGATCAGCGAAGCGCAGGACCTGTGCCGAATCAGGAAATCCTCAAGATTTGCCTGGAGGTAGGGAAAGGCCACTGCGAACCGGACCTCCAAGGCCTCTGGCGGAAAGCGGAAATGGAAACCGTTCCCGCTGATTGCCTCTGCCCCCAACCACTGCCAATTGCTCCCGCCATTCAGCGATACCACCGGCCCCAAGGCTCCGACGACGCACTCGGGCGTGTCGAAGGAGAAGGTCACAGAGCGTCCGGCTGCTCCCCGCACGCGGAAGTGCCAGTAGAACCACGGCTGGGTAGTATCCCGCAAGTCAGGCCGGAGCATGAGGGCATCCTCCGTCCTCGAAACCAGCAGGATATTGCCGCCGGGAAAGTCGCAGTCGATGGTCATGGGAAGTGGTGCTCTCGGTCGTGAGAGTGGGTCCTGGGGGTGGAGGTTCCCCAGCGCAGGCCAGGTTCCTCCCCGTCACATAGTTGACAGAAAGCTCGGAATCGGCTTATATATGGCCCAGCGGAGCAGAAGCGAGAACAGCAGCGCTCTGTGACCATGACCACCGAAGCACCGGCACAACCTGAGGGGAAGGGGGGGGGGATCGGCGACTTACTACGCTTCTGGCAAGTCGGGCTGCTAGTGGCGCTCCTCGCCGTTGGCTTCTGGTCAGTGCTGCAGGGGCTTTACCAGCGCTGGGTCTTGGACGAGCCCTCCGGCGGGGGCCCGCTGGTGCCAGTAGCGGCAGGGTACCTGGTCTGGCTAATGCGCGACAAGCTGGCGGCCATCCCGGCGGCGGGCGACAACCGCGGCCTGCCGGTGATGCTGCTGGGCGTGCTGGTCTTCTGGGCCGGCAAATGGACCGATATCTTCCTCCCGCAGGGCCTGGCTTTGCTCGTGGTCGGCTGGGGGATGGTGCTGTGGCTGGGCGGGGCCAGATGGGCGCGCTTACTGGCCTTTCCCTTCGGCTTTCTCTTCTTCATGCTCCCCTTGCCACTTATCGGGCCGGTCACCGTGCCCGTGCAGGTGGTCCTGACCGCCATCGCCGGCGGCCTTACCCGAGCGATGGGCATTCCCCTGGAGATCCACGGCACGCAGATCGTGATGGCGGGTCAACTGATCACCGTCGATCCGGGCTGCGCCGGGATGCGGTTCCTACTGACGCTGGTAGCGGCCGCCTTCTTCGTGGCGTACCTGACCGATACCACGACGGCCCGGCGAGCCCTCCTGGTGGCGCTGTCGGTGCCCCTGGCACTGGTGATCAATTTGATGCGGATTGAGCTGTCCGTGCTGATGGGCAAGGCCTTCGGTCTGGCGGCGGCGCGGGGCGTGTCACATTCCGGCACCGGTATCGTGGTGTTTGCTCTCGGCGTCATCTGTCTGGCCTACATGACGAGGTGGATATGCGCAACCAAAACTGGCGATGGCTAGTGGCGTTCTGCCTGCCGTTGGCGATGGCGACCAGCGGCCAGTACCTGTTCGCAGTCGGGGCAACCTCGGGCGGCCAAGTCGACACGGCGGTAGTGCCGCTGCGCCTAGGGGACTGGCAGGGAACCGAAATCCCCGTATCGGCCGAGGAACTGGCGCGACTGGACCGCGATGCGGAATTGCGGCGGCTTTACACCAACAGCGCCGGCGAGACGCTGTCCATCGCCGTGGTGTACAGCAGCAAATGGAAGGGGTTGCACTCCGCGGAAAGCTGCCTGACCGGCGGGGGATGGGACATCGTCAAGCAGTACAAGCTCGCGCTGGGGGCAGACGACCAGGAGAGCCCGGGCACGGTACTGCTAGCCCGCGACAAGCGGGGGCAGCAGATGGTCGAGTACTACATGTTCGTCAACCGCCAGGGAGTCACCGCCGACTGGATTGAGCAGTTCCTGATGTTAATCAAGAACCGGGGCCGGGGAGACATGGCGTGTCACTTCATCCTCACCCAAAGAGTGAGAGAGGGCAGTACCCCGGAGGCCAGTGCGGAAGCGCTCCGTAGCTTCGCCCGCGAGATGCTGCCCTACGTGCAGCGGTCGCTGGGTGCCTAAGGCAATCCCGGCCCCCCATCCCCTACGCTCCACGAGTATCCGCAGTGGCCCGGGCAGCGCCGAGAAGTAGTTGCGGGGTACGTAGTTCCCCCGTGATTTCCTGCAGAGGGGCATAGGTATTGCGTCGAGCAGGTTGATATAAGCGCTCTTTCAGTCTATAATGCAGCACAATGGTATGAGCGTTTCGCCCGGGGGCGGGCGCAGCGTAGGCTTGTGCCGCTTACGCACCTATCAGGTGATGGTTTGGGGGAAGGCAGGCATGTGCCGCCGCGCCGAGCGGACCACGGATTCCGCTCGGACTGGCTGAACGAATCCCGGGGGGATCCTGAGGCGGATGCACCGGCAGATTCTGCCGGCACAATCGCCGGAAGAGAGGGTAGAGAGGATGTCCGGGCCCGTTCTCGCACAAGATGCACCTGAACCAGGCAGCAACGGTAGCCGCCGCACCGGCGTGGGCAGGCGTTTGTACGACCTGATCTTCTCTCTGCTTTCCCGACTGGAGAACAGGGTAGATAGGGAAGCGCACGACCTGCTCAAGGTTCTCTTTGACGTGGTCCTGATTGCGCTGGCGGCCCTGTGGAGTTGGACGGTGGTTCTGGGGCGGGAAGTCACCGCGAGCAACGCGGCGTGGTTCGTGCTGATGGACTTAGTGGCGCGCCTGCCCGTTTACCGGTTGCTGGGGATCTGGCGCTATTCGTGGAAACAAGTTTCGCCGCAGGATATACTCCAACTGGGCTTGAGCGCGGTCGCGGCCATGCCGCTCCTAGCGGCGGTGCTGTACGTTCCGGTGTACTTGGGCCGGCATTTTCTGCTTCCCGAACTAGGGCGGCCGTCGATCCTGCTGCTGACGGAGCCGGTATTCTACGTCCTGTTCCTGGGTAGCATAAGGCTGCTGGTGCGGATGTACCAGACAGCCCAGCAGGACGCGGACAGCCGCACCCCGGTCCTGGTGGTCGGCGCCGGGGCGACGGGGGCGGCCCTGGGCTACATGCTGGAGCAGCCCGGCCACGAGTACACGGTGGCGGGGTATCTGGACGACCAGCCGCGCAGCCGGGGCCGGCGGATCCGGGGCAAGCCGGTGCTGGGGTCGGTCGCCGAGGCCCGCGAGTGGGCGGCGCGAACGGGAGCGCAGGCCATCATCATCGCCACGCCCAGCCTCGGGCCGGAGCGGCTGCGCGAACTACTGGTGGTCCTGGAATCGACCGGGTTGCCCATCCGGACTGTGCCGCCGATGGAGCGGGTCCTAACCCGACAGGCGAGCATCGACGACCTGCGGGACTTGCGGATGGAGGACCTGCTGCCCCGGGAGACGGTGCATCTGGACCGGGACGCCATCTGCGGGTACCTCCGCGGCAAGACCGTGCTGGTTACCGGCGGGGGCGGATCAATCGGGAGACAGTTGTGCAAGCAGGTCATCGAGGCCGGAGCGAGCCGAGTCTTGGTCCTGGGACGCGGCGAGAACAGCGTTTTTGAGGCAGTCCTGGAGCTGCAGGAACTGGCATCCGGACGCGAGATCGTCCCGATCATCTGCTGCATTCGGGACCGGGAGGCGCTCGAGGGAGTCTTTGCGACGCACGCGCCTCAGGTCGTGTTCCACGCGGCCGCGCATAAACATGTGCCGCTGATGGAGACGTACCCGGCCGAGGCGATCAAGAACAACGTGGTGGGGACGCTGAACCTGGTGGAATTGGCGGTGCAGTATGGGGCCGAGCGCCTCGTGCTGGTCTCGACCGACAAAGCCGTGAATCCCGTGAGTATCATGGGGGCGAGCAAGCGGGTGGCGGAGCAGATCGTGCGCGCCTACGCCGAGGAGACCGGGGCTAACATGGTGAGCGTGCGATTTGGCAACGTGCTGGGGAGCCGCGGGAGCGTCGTGCCGATCATGACCCGGCAGATCCGACGGCGGCAGCAGGTGACGATCACCGATCCGGAGATGGTGCGCTACTTCATGACCATCCCGGAGGCGGTGCAGTTGATCCTCCAGGCGGGGGCTACCGACGGGAATGGGGAAGCCTACATCCTGAAGATGGGGCATCCTGTGCGGATCATGGACTTGGCCTGCGACCTGATCCGGCTGGCGGGGCTGACGCCGAATGTCGATGTGCCACTCAAGATCATCGGCTGCCGGCCTGGAGAGAAGCTCAAGGAAGAACTGTTCACCGGCGCGGAGAACGAGTGGGTCCAGTCAGGCGAGCATTTCTACGTCGTACCGGGCCGCTGCGTGAGTCTGGAGCACCTGCTGTTGCAGGTCGAGCAACTCCGCCAGGCGGCGGACAGGGAGGACCGCGAGACAATAGTACGGCTTCTACAGGACATGATTCCGGACTACATTCCCTCGGGGGCAGCAGTGCCGGCGAGATGACCTGGAATGGGGGGGCTACGGTCGCCGCAGACTAACCAGGGAGGCAGCAGCAGCAAATGCAGACGACCACGCGGACGTGGCTCGGCCTACTGTTCGGCATCCTCGCTATGCTGACAGTCAGCCTAGCTGCAGCAGAAACTGTCGACGACTACATCCTGGGCCCGGGTGACGAGATTGCTGTCACGGTCTTCGAGCACCCGGAGTTGAGCCTGACTCGGGTGGTTATCCGTCCGGACGGGCTGATTACCCATCCTTTCCTGGGTGCGATAAAGGTAGCTGGGCAGACGCCCACGCAATTGGCTGGGCGCCTTACCCAGGAGCTGAAGAAAGAACTCCGCGCGCCGCTGGTCACCGTGAGCGTGCTGCAGATGGCCGGAGGCATGGTCTACGTAAGAGGCGAGGTGACCGCCCCCGGGGCCTTCCCCACCCTAACTCCCCTGACCGTGGCCCGCGCTATCAACCTCGCGCTGGGCCTGACCCCCAAAGCAAGCCGCCGCGAAGCCTACATCATCGGGCCCCAGGGCGATACCCGCAAGGTGGACCTGACGGTGGCCATGGGCGAGCGCGCCGCCGAGTTCATGCTCGTCCCCTCTGAGACCCTCGTTGTCCCTCCCGTAGAAGTGAAAGCCATTACCATCGTCGGCGAGGTCGGTAAGCCGGGCAAGTACGGATTGACCGCCCCGGACGATACGCTGCTCGACGCGCTACTGGGGTGTGGCTGGGTCACCCCGAGCGCCGACCGTCAGTACGCGTTGCTGGTGCGCGATGGGGACGAGGCGCAGCGGGTGACGATCGCTCCCCTCCTCCAGTACCAACCGGGAGCGGTGGGCCCACACCTGGAATCGGGCGACATGCTGGTCTTCCCCAGAGCGATCAACTACGTAACGGTCTGGGGGGCCGTGGTCAAGCCAGGCAAGATCATGCTGGGCCTCGACGAGGAGAAGGTGAGCGATCTGATGGTGGCGGCTGGAGGCTTCACGGATTCCGCGAACAGGGAGACCGCGAGTCTAGTACGAGCTAACGGCGAATCGGTGACGGTTGACCTGAAGCAAGCGTTGGAGACCCCGCTGGCCGAGGCTAACCTGGCAGTGCAAGCGGGCGACACGCTGCTAGTCGCGAGCCGGCGCAACGAGGTCACCCTGGTGGGAGCAGTGGGCAACCCGGGATCGTACCCCTTTACAGATGACGAGAAGTTGCTGGACCTGCTCACCCAAGGCGGCGGGATAGCGCGTAACGGGGACCTGGACAACGTGGCTCTGCTGCGTGCTGGCGAGCCGCCCGTGACGGTCAGCGTGAGGGGACTGTTCGAGAGCGGGGACATGACCAATAACCTGGCCCTTAGGGTCGGGGACACGGTGGTTGTCCCCGAGGTGAAGCGAGAGCTGTACGTCTTCGGGTGGGTGTTGACCCCGGGCAAGTTCGAGTTCGAGGAAGGCGATCGGCTGATAGATATCATGGCGCGCGTAGGCTATGATAAGGCTTCCGCCGCCCCCTGGAAGACAGCGTTAATCCGCCGCAAGGGAGTCGATGTTGACGTCTACGTGGTGGACATGGAGAAGATCATCCGCGGGCAGGCCCCCGACAAGAACTACCTGATCGAGAACGGGGATGTGATCATCGTGCCCAAGCGCACGGGCATGAACTGGCGGGAGTGGGTGCAGCAGCTGTTCTTCGTTGTCGGCGCAGTGCGGATCTTTCAGTAGCGCTAGTCGCAGCTAACATCGCAGCCAGGAGGGACGCGGAACGTGCTCGAGAAACGCGAACAAGAGCTTGATATACGCGACTACCTGACCATTCTGGGTAGGCGCCAGTGGCTCATCGTTCTTACGGTGGTCACTGTCGTCCTTGCGACCATCTCCTACACGCTGACCCAGCCCGATCTGTTCTCGGCCGAGTCCCGTGTGCTGCTGCGCTCCCCCTACATGCCCTACGCGGGCGAGACCGGCGGGATGATGTCTCTGGGGGTTGGCAACCTAAGCCAGACCTACGACATCGACACCGAGATTGAGCGCATAAAGAACCCGGAGTTGATCAAGGAGACGCGCGAGCGGTTGCCGGGACGGTTGCGGAATTCGCCGCTCACCCGGTTGGTGGTGCGCCAGATCGGCAAGACGGCGATTATCGGCATCACCATCGAATCGCCCAGCAATCGTTTCGCCGCCCAGATGTCGCAGGAGCTGGCGGCGGCGTACATCGAGCACACCCGTCGCATGCGCCAAATGGCCACCGAGCAAGCGCTCAAGTACGTAACGGAACAAGCACAGCAAGCCAAGGGAGATCTGGACAAGGCCGAGCAGGAACTCAGCGCCTTCAAGCGCGCGGAGGGGATTGTGGATATTGCCTCGGCCAGCGGACGCGTGGCCACGCGGTACGAGTCCATGACGAACGCAATAGAGAAGGGGCGGAGCGAGATCCGCATTCTCAACACGCAACTGGTGGCCGTGGAGGCGCAGAGGAAGGCGATTGACCCCCGCCGGACCGCGGAGTTGACGGCTGCCTCGGACTCCAGCATCGGGCAGATCAAGCAGCAGTTACAGCAACTGATGACGCAGCGCCTGACGCTTCTGAAGGACTACACCGAGACGAGCCGGACGGTGCGGGGGATGGACGCTCAAATCGCCAGCATGCGAGAGCAACTCCATCAAGCGTTGAGCGAGGTCTCCTACGCGGAGCTGGAGCGGGTCAACCCCGAGCTGGTGGAACTGCGCAGGCGCCGAGCCGAGCTGGAGACGGCGCGCCTTACGGCCCAGGCTAGTGTGGCCGCCGCCTCCTCCCTCCTGGCCCAGACGCAAGGGGAAATGCAGGCCTTGCCTGATAAACAGGTACGGTACGCGCAGGTCGAGCGGCAATTGAGGGTCGCCGAGAACGCCTACAATGACCTGCTCGCCCAAGCGCAGGTTCTGCGCATCCAGCAGGCCGCCGCGGTTGCCAGCGCGTTCGTCCTCACTCGGGCGGACGTGCCCAGGGAGCGGATCTCCCCCCAGCCGCAGAAGAACATGATCACCGGCACGCTGGTGGGTCTGTTCCTGGGACTGGTCGTCGCCCTGATCGCCGACCGCCTCGACGACACCTTCCGCAATCCCAAGGAACTGGAGCGCCTGCTGAAGCTCCCGGTTCTGGGCTTGGTGCGGATGAAGGAAGAGGGGACGCCGATCATCCTGACCGACGAGGATGAGCGTTCGCCGTACGCGGAGGCCTTCCGCACCCTGCGCGCCAACATGCGCTTCAGCTCCGTGAACGGGCCGGCCCGCACGCTGCTCGTGACCAGTGCCGCGGCAGGTGAGGGCAAATCCACCTGCGTGGCCAACCTCGGCATCGAGTCGGCGCGCGCCGGGCAGCGGGTGATCATGGTGGACACGGACATGCGCCGGCCGGCCCTGCACACGTACTTCGACTTGGAGAGCGACCGAGGTGTCTCCAACGTGCTGGTGGGGGACCTGTCGCCGGAGGAGGCCCTTGTGGATACCTCGGTGCCCGGCCTGCGTCTCCTGCCGGCCGGCGCCCAGCCTCCGAATCCGGTGGTGTTGCTCGAGTCCGAGGCCATGCAGAACCTGATAGGGCGAGTCAGTGCCATGGCCGACTTGGTCATCTTCGATTCCCCCCCGGTGCTGATCGCCGCGGACTCCCAGTTGCTGGCCAGCTTTCTCGACACCACGTTTATCGTCATTGAGACGCGGAGTACTCGGCGGGAGATGGCGCAGCGAGCCCTGGAACTCCTGCGCCGGGCCAACGCTCAAGTGATAGGCATTGCCATCAACAAGGCGCGGCAGCGGGAGCAGGGGCACTACTACTACTATTACTACAACTACTATTACTACAATGGGCACAGCAACAAGGGGAAGAACGGGCACAGCGGGGCGAACGGCAGTAAATGAGCGCAGAAACAGTCGTGAACGAGAATCGGGCTGAGGGGCAATACGCGGACGGCAAGCCGCGCGAAGAATGGTGCTCGCGCGACGCCCATGGTCTGATCTACCAGTTGCGCGAGATCTGGAAGTTCCGCGAGCTGATGTGGACCCTGTCACTGCGCTCGCTCAAATCCCGCTACCGCCAGACCCTCCTCGGCGCCAGTTGGGCCATCATCCAGCCGCTGACCATGACGGTGGTCTTCACGCTGGTGTTTGGGAAGTTCGCCAAGGTGGACACCGGCGGGGCGGCCTATCCGGTGTTCGCCTACGCCGCCATGCTGCCTTGGCAACTATTCGCCAGCATCGTCGGCCGCGGCACCGGCAGCGTGCTGGAAAACGGAGCCATTGTCAAGAAGATCTACCTCCCGCGCGAGGTCTGCCCGATGGCCTCTATACTTGTGGCGCTGGTGGACTTCGCCGTGGCCTCGCTGGCGCTGGTGATCTTTATGATCATCTACCGGGTAGCCCCCACGGTCCTGATTGTCTATCTGCCGGTGCTCCTGCTGGTCGAAGTTGTGATGGCGTTAGGGATTATCTTCTTCCTGTCCGCCACTGCCGTGTTCTACCGCGACGTCGGCTTCGGCCTGCCGCTGGTGCTGCAACTGGGGATGTTCATCTCGCCGGTGGCGTATTCGGTCGTCACCGTGCCGGAGAGGTACTTGGGGTGGTACATGCTCAACCCCATGGCCTCCATCGTGGATGGCTTCCGGCGCATCATCGTGGACCAGCGCATGCCGCAGTGGGAATACGTGGCCTACTCGGCGGGCGTAGCGCTCCTCTTCCTGGGCCTGGGCTACTGGTACTTCAAACGAGCGGAGGGTAGATTCGCGGACGTACTGTAGCGGTAGCGCAGGCTTCCCGGCCTGCGTCCGTAGCACAGGCTTTCTAGCCTGTGTCGCGGCGGTCCCGGCTGTGCACGGCAACATGAGTGATATCCTGATCGAAGCCCACGGACTGGGCAAGAAATATCATCGCGGGTACTTCGCCCGGCGGGGCAGGAAGCGGGGCTCCGACGAGTTCTGGGCGCTAAAAGACATTGACCTGGAATTGCGCGCCGGCGAGGCCCTCGGCATCATCGGCCCCAACGGCGCCGGCAAGAGCACCCTGCTGAAGATCCTCTCGCGTGTCACCGTTCCCTCGGAGGGTTGGCTGACGGTACGGGGCCGGGTAGGCGCCCTCATCGAGCTAGGCGCCGGCTTCCACCCCGAGCTCACCGGTCGCGACAACGTCTACATCGCCGGCAGCATTCTCGGCATGCCCCGCAAGGAGATCACCCGCCGCTTCGAGGAGATACTGGAGTTCGCGGAGATTGGCGAGTTCATAGACATGCCGGTGAAGAAGTACTCCAGCGGCATGTACGTGCGCCTGGGCTTCGCTGTAGCCGCCCACATGGACCCGGAGATCCTGCTGGTAGACGAGGTCCTGGCGGTAGGGGACGGGGCCTTCCAGAAGAAGTGCTTCGGCGCGATGCAGAGATTCCGGGAGCAGGGCGTGTCGGTCATCCTCGTGTCGCACTCGATGTACAACATCCAGAGGAACTGCGAGAGGACACTGCTTCTCGTGTCAGGGCACGGGCAGGTCAGGGGGGCCACGGACGAGGTGATCGGGCAGTACCAGGCTCTGCTCGACGAAAGAGCGGAAGAGGGACAGAGCATCGGAGCGATCGCCGGATACGAAGAGAGTCTGTCCCGGGATATCGAGATCACGCATGTGCAGATACGCGATGCCTCTGACAAGCCGGCGCGGGCCTTTGACACTGGAGATGAAGTTGCGCTGCACGTTGGGTACAAAGTCAACGGCGACGACGCGGCATTCCACGCTGAGGTTTCCATCCAGGATTCAGTCGGCCAGGTCATCTTGACAGACACCACGTATCTCAATGACACGATCATCCTTCCACACGGCGAGGGTGGGGAGTTCGTTTGGCGCGTAATGCGCATGCCTCTAACTGCCGGGCCGTACTCATTCGCTGTGCAATTGCTCGACGAGTCCTCGCAGGTGCACCACGACGTGTGGGCGGGGCTGCACCGTGAGGGGCTGCGGTTCTCGGTTCGGCCCAATCAGAAGAGCGTTCGTCTCGCGCAATGGCGGGGAGTCCTCGACACCGAGTGCCGGTGGGCTACCGATGGCTCTGCGTTGGTGGACGCGGCTGCCGATCTGCTAGAAGGCGGGACAGGATGAGCAACCCGGTCAGGGACTGTCCCATATGCCGTAGAGGTTGTAGGGACACCGGGCTGGCACTCGGAGGCTACAGCCTTCTCGAGTGCCGACACTGCAGATTCGTTTTTGCGCCCGATGCCTTCGAGGAGTTACCCGACTACGATGCGGTCTATGAGACCGATGACTATGTGACGAACCAGTTTGGCGCGCCGGCTTCGAGTGGCGGGCGCCTGGACATCATAGAGCATCCCACCTATGCGCCGTTCTTTGGTCGAGTACGTCCGGGTGAGAGCCGGAGGCTGCTGGACGTAGGGTGTGGTGGGGGCCGGTTTTGCCGGGCCGCGCAATCCATGGGTTGGGACGTGGTAGGCATCGATGTATCTGCTCGGGCCGTGGCCTTTGCACAGGGACACGGGGACATCCCGATTTCACGGTGTAGCCTGCAGGAGGTGGTCGCGGCAGGTAAACGATATGATGTGGTGACGGCTTTTGAGGTCCTGGAGCACCTGCCAGATCCGCTTGCGTTTCTGGCGCTGGCAATCACCACCTTGAAGCCCGGCGGTCAGTTCTTCTGCACTGTCCCCAATTGGCAGCACGAAGCGGTTCGTCGGGCAGCCATCGTCAGTTGGCTGCCGCCCGTCCATGTGTGTTTCTATACCAGTCATGCGCTTGCGACAGTGGCGACAGGGGCGGGGTTCACACAGATAGCCGTCGGAAGCATACCAGGCCTTACCGTGGCACGTGGGCTCGGCGGTCATCTGAGACGGATCAAGCGACGACTGTTGGGGCCTGACGACCAGTTGGGACTGTGGATGCATGCTCATGCGCCAGGCCTCGGCTCCCAGTCTCCGGGAACGTGATGACGGTGGCTATAAGGGTTGCGCTGGTCACTTACGCAATGTACCACGGGGGCGTGGAGACTTTTCTGCTCCGCTTGGGGAGATGTCTGAGCGAGCAGGGGATGCATGTCGATGTGATCACCACCGAGGGTCGGGGGGAATGGTACGACCTGATCGGTGCCGCGGACCTAGGCGCGATCCATGTGGAGCGGCGTCGGGGCACCAGGTGCGTTGCGCATGCAATCAACGTCGGCCGGACACTGCGGGGGGGCCGCTACGACATCGTGTTCCTGAACCACGCTCCCTATGCGCAGGCGGCCCTCAGCATGCTTCCAGACCACGTTCGCGCGGTGCCAGTCCTGCACAACGACGCGGCGGCCATCTACAAGGTGGCTGGTCTGAACCCTCGGTCGTGGAATGTCGCAGTGGCCGTCAGCCCCAAGGTGGCTGACACGTTCAGGGGCTTGCTCCCGGGTAGGCCGGTTGTGCATATCCCCTGTGGCGTGGAGGTTCCGGCTGACACGGGCCAAAGAGGGGAGCGGACAGCGCAGAGCAGGCTCAGGCTGCTCTCGGTAGGGCGACTCGATCACGGCCAGAAGGGAGTGCTATTCCTTCCCGGTATTGTTGAGGCATGCCTGGCGCAGGGCTTGGATGTGCAGCTAGACGTCGTGGGAGACGGTCCGGACAGAGCAGCGCTAGAGCGTCTCATTCAGGAGACGCGCACCGCCGACCGGATCGCGCTGCTGGGGATGCTCCCCCCCGCCGAAGCCTATCGGAGATACTGCCATGCGGATCTACTGCTCCTGCCTTCCTTCTTTGAGGGATTAGGCATGGCTCCTCTGGAGGCGCAAGCCTGGGGATGCGTGCCGGTCGCCACTCGACTGGCAGGGATAACCGACGTGACCGTTGAGGAGGGTAAGACAGGCTTGCTTGTCGACCGCCCGGACGCTGAGCTATTCGCGGACGCGATAGCTTCATTGTACCGAGATCGGCCCGCGCTGGCTCGCATGAGCGCCGCCGGAAGAGCCAGGATAGCGGAGAACTTCTCGGTGGAGGCGATGGGCCGCAGATACGTGGAGCTAGTCGACAGGGCGATGGGTGGAGCGTATCCCTTACCGAGGTCACGGCGGGTCCAGTTTCCAGTTGATCTTTCGGCTTTTCCCTGGCACGAGTACGTGCCACGACCCGCGCTGTGGGCGGGAGGTCGGATACGGAGTCTAGCGCGACGGCTGAGAGGACATGTTTGATAGCAGTTTGTGCCCAAGCGTCGGGCCGCCGCTGGACCTTGCACTCGTAGGCCGGAGGCCGTGTGGAATGAGTTTGGCGGAAGACCTGAGTGTACCCTTGGTCAGCATCGTCCTGCCGACCCACAATGGGTCGCGGTACCTGCGCGAGTCCATTGACTCCTGCCTGCGGCAGACCCACCGCAACCTGGAACTGGTCATCGTTAACGACGGGTCTACCGACGAGACCGAGGAGATTGCGCTATCCTACCGGGACCCGCGCCTCGTCTACGCGAAGCACCACCCGAACGCTGGCCTGCCCCGTAGCCTGAACGTGGGCTTCGCCCTGGCGAAGGGGGAGTACCTCACCTGGACCTCCGATGACAATTACTACGCGGACGAGGCCATTGAGGTGATGCTCTGGGAGTTGCAGCAGCGGGAGCCCAGGGTGCAGTTTGTGTACTGCGACTACGATCTCATCGATGCAGAGGGCCACACGACCAGAACTCGCCATGTGGGGACCCCGGCCAGTGTCCGGCGCAAGAACGGGGTCGGACCTTGCTTCCTCTACACTCGTCACGCAGCACGGACCGTCGGTGCGTACAATCCGCAGTTGGCTCTTGCTGAGGACTACGAGTATTGGCTACGGATCTTCTTTCGGTTCGGGATCTCGCCGGTACACCATGTGCTGTATGGCTACCGCATTCATCAGGAGTCGCTGAGCTCCACCCAGGGCGAGGAGCGAGTCCGGCGCGTGGACGCTAGGGTGCGGCGTTCGGCCCTCCGTCAGACACCTACTCCCCGCAGGCTGTGGGAGCAGACCGTGGGTTCCCCTACTCTGGCGGTGCATCTCATCAAGATGCGAGATCGCCTGATGCGCAGGCCTGCTGCGTCCGAGGAGCCAAGGCAGATATGAGTCCTCGGGCCTCGGACCGGTGGGACACAGGCGATCATCGGGGGGCTGCGCGAGAGATGCTGCGGTTGATGAGCTACTATCCCACCTATGGACCTATGTGGCGGCGAGTGGGGGAGACGCTGCGACGACGGCTGCTGCAGGAGCGATAGTGGAGTGGGCCTGGCGTTCAGACGGCGGGGCCCAGCCTACACGAATGTGCTGCCCATGACACGAGAGCGCATCATCTACGTCAAGGAGTTCCTCAACCACTCGGGTGGAGCGGAGCAAGTGCTGGTGCAGACCGCAATGGCGGCCCAGGTGGACGGCTATGCGCCCGTAGTAGTTACGCGGTCATCGTATGATCCGGGCAACAAGTACGCGCAGACGCTGGGCGAACATGGAATTCCGGTCGTTGCTCCGTCGCTCCGGACGGTGGCGATGAGGACCGCAGCCACACGCGCACTGGCTTGGTGTCTGCGCGTGTTACTGTGTCCGTTCTACATGGCTCGAAGGCGAGTCGGGCCCGTGCGAGCCTGGGAGCGGGTGAGCGAGGAACTTTCGGTTAGAGTGACGTATCCAGCGCGGGTGCGGGTCTTGGATTCCTTGCTTGCGACCCACCTTAGTCGGCTGCACGCCCGGGAGCGAGTTGCACTAGTCCACGCGCACAATACCGACCAGGCCACGCCGACGGCGGTGCGGTGGGCCGCGAGCCACCATGTGCCGGCCATTTCCCATGACCACTGCGGCCCCCGGCGCCCGCGGTTCTTTGAGCGCAGTCTCTGGGCCTACTCTCCCGAGGACATCCAGCTTATTGCTCGGCATGCCCTTGTGGTGGTGCTAACGCCGGAGATCTGCCGAGCGGCGCGTCCCGCTTACGGAGACCAGGCGCACATGGTAGTGGTGCCGAATTGGGTTGACCCCCCAGAATGCCCAACACAGACGGAAAGAAGAGCGGATGGCTTCCTGGTAGGTACGGTAACCCGCGTCTCCCCCCAGAAGGGGGTGGAGGCCTTAGTAGAGGCGGTGGCCATATTGAGGGGACAAGGGGCCACGCTGCAATGCATCATTGCCGGTGGCGGCTCCATCGTTGAGGAGATCGAGCAGGGGGTGCGGGCCCAGGGCTTGGAAGAAGCCATCGCGATCAGGCGTAATCTGAAGCGGTCTGAGGTGTGGGCCTTGTTGAGCCAGCTGGATGTCTTTGTCCTGGCTTCAGAGGACGAGGGCATGCCCATGTCCATTCTGGAGGCGATGGCAGCGGGGTTGCCTATAGTGGCCACGACCGTAGGCGGGATCCCGGAGATGCTGGAGAACGAGGGGAGCGCGCTGCTGGTACCGCCACGCGACCCTGGAGCGTTAGCAGAGGCGCTAGCGCGGCTGGCAGGAGACAAGAAACTGAGAGAGAGACTCGGCAAAGCCGCGAGGGATCGCTTCGAGAGGTGTTACACGCGCGAGGCGGTGTGGCCCCAGGTTGACGCACTCTACAGATCGCTGCTGGAGGGCCAAGCGGAGAAGAACGCATGAAGATCGCCTACCTCCTCGGCACCTTTCCCTCGACTCGCGAGACCTTCGTGAGCAACGAGGTCATCGACCTGGTCAGGCGCGGGGTGGACGTGGAGGTGTTCTCCTGGTCGATGCCGACCGGGGAGGTCATGCATCCGGAGGTGCGAGCGAGTGGTATTCTCGAGCGGGTATCGTACTTCCGCTGGCGGCACCTCCCCCGGGTGATAGGGAAGTGGGCATTCTGGCGAGCGCTGGGGCAGGTGGTGGCCGGGAGCTACCGCCGCACCTTCCGCACCCCGCGCGACAAGTTCGAGGCGGCCTATTTTGCGGCCCTGCTGGCGGTGGGCCAATTCCAGCACTGCCACGTCCACTTCTTGTCCATCGGTAAGCACCTCGCCGGTCTAGCGGGGCTGCCCTACAGCTTCACGGCGCATTGCTACGGGGATGACGCGATGAGCGCCGAAGTCAAGGCGGCCTACGGTCGGGAGCTGCAGCGGGTGCCGCTGGCCGTGGCGGCTTCAGAGTTCGTGCAGCGAGGTATGCGTAGCTTGGTTCCGGGGGAACACCACACGAAAATCCGCTTGGTGCGGTGCGGGATCGACGCAGAGACATTCTCACCCGAGCGAACGGAGCTGGACTACGACGTTCTCTGCGTGGCGGGCTTCGGCGAGTCCAAAGGGCTGGAGTACCTGATCCGTGCCACGGCCCTGCTCAAGGCAAGACGGCCCGAGCTGCGGGTGGCTCTGGTGGGCGGACCTCCGGCGAGGCAGCCGGAGATGGCGACTGCACTGCGTGAGGAATGCAGCATCTGCGGCGCGGAAGACGCGTTCGTCTTTCTGGGCCCGCGTCCCAGTGATGAGGTGCGTGACCTGATGCGGCGGTCACGGGTCTTCGCGCTGCCCTGTGTCGTGACCAGGGAAGGACAGATGGATGGGCTGCCGGTGGCTCTCATGGAGGCGGCAGCCTGCGGGCTACCTTTGGTCTCGACAGCCGTCGCGGGGATACCTGAGTTGGTGATCGATGGAGTCACCGGGTTCATCGTCCCCCAGCGCAATCCCGAGGCGCTTGCCGACGCGATGGAGCGACTGCTGGAGGACGCGGGCATGCGGGAGCGGATGGGCCGGGCAGCACGCGAACTTGTGGAAAAGGAGTTTAGCCGTGAGGTCAGTGGGCAACGGATGCTGGAGGCTTTCGCCAGCATCCCCCTCGCCTAGTCGGTTTGCCGTCGGGCCTCACCATGACATGTTAGCCCTGGTCGTCTACCCAATCGGCACCTGGGAGGGATTCCACCGGCGCAAGATGCTGGAGGCCCTGGCACGAAACCTGCGGGGGCGCGGGTTCCTGCTGGTGGTGGAGCCGCCGCTGCCTCTGCTCGACGGACGGCACCTGCGCGACTGGCGACCGGCCGCGCGGGCAGTGGTACGGCCCCTTGAGCGAGTGACGGAGAACCTTTGGTTGGTGCGCCCGACGCTGGCCCGGCCGGGTCGGGGAGCGTTCGCGGCGTACGCTCGCGCCATCCGGGGGGCTTTGCGGCGGATCGGTCCGCGGCCGGATCGCGTGGCCGCGCTGATCTTCCGCCCAGACCAGGCGTGGCTGCTGGGGGCAGCGGGAGAAGACCACGTCGTCTACGAGTGCTATGACGAGTATCGATATGACGGTATGGGTCAGCCCCTGCCGCAAGTAGCCGCGGAGGATGACATTCTGCTCCGGGACGTTGACGTGGTGCTTGCCACGTCCCGAGTGCTCTGGGCTACGCGGAGCACGCTGCACGGTAACGTGTGTTACGTTCCCAACGGAACCAGCTTCTCCCTGTTCGCGGAGCACGGCGATGAGTCTGAGGTCCCCGGTGACACGGAGAGCGTTCCACGCCCTGTGGTCGGTTCGGTCGGGGGCATACACGAGTGGGTGGACCAGGATGCCATCCACGCGGTCGCAACGCAGATGGGGGATGCTTCCTTCTTATTCTTGGCCGGAGACACGCATTTCGCGCATCCCGGCTTGAAAGGCGGGCTCCCCAACCTCCGGACGGTCGGCAGTCGACCGCGCCATGCTCTGCCTCGCTACCTCCAGCAGTTTGACGCAACATGGTGCCCCTTCCAGCGCAATGCGTTTACGCGTGCTGCGCTGCCCTATCGCGTGTTGGACGCCCTTGCCGCCGGCAAGCCGGTGGTGACGCATGCTTCGCGGAGCCTTGACGACTTGGCGGACGTGCTGTACTTCGCTGACAACGTGTTGGAGACGGTGAAAGCGCTGCGGCACGCTCTAGATGAAGATTGTCCCGAGTTGATCGCGGCGCGCCAGGCGCGGGCGCGGGAGTATGACTGGGACGTGCTGACCAAACGAACCGCGGAGATCATCCTGGAGAGCTGCGCCTGACCGCGCACGATCGGGAGTGCGGCGATGGCTGACCGCGAACTCAGGGTCTTACTGGTGCTGCCGGGGTTCGCCCGAGGGTCCACCTTTGTGGACACGGACTACGGTCTGTTGAGCAAGCACTTCTCGGTCACGCGTCTGTACCGGGAGACCGGTGACCGGCTATTCCCCGCCCGCGTCGCCCGGCATCTGCGGCGACATGACGTGGCGGTGACGTGGTTCGCCGACACGCATGCCTACTGGACGGTCAGGGCGGGGCGGTGGTTGGGTAGACCAGTGATCGTGATACCGGGGCAGTACGAGTTCTCCGAGTCCCGGGAGGGGGGGTATGGACTGGTACTGGAAAGTGGGAAGCGTTTCGAACAGGCCTGTCGCGTAGTCTCGCAATGCGACCTCGTCGTGGCCGTGTCTGAGTACCATGCCGAACTCATCCGCAAGGGACAGCGCCGAGCGGCGCCGATACGGCTTGTTTATCACGGCTTCGACCTTGAGACGTACAAAGCGCCCGTCGAGACCGTGAGGGCCCCCACCGTGTTGACCGTGGCCCATGCGGGCAGTCGCGCGCGGGTGTGGCACAAGGGCCTCGACACTTTCGCTCGGGCCGCGGCGAGGTTGCCGGAGGCGCGATTCGTGCTTGTCGGGGGATACGATCCGGAGGTGGGGGCTGAACTGCAGGACCTCGCTGAGGGGCGACTGGAGATGCTCGGGCCCATGGGACCGGAGCGGGTCGCGCAGACTATGGGCGAGGCGCGGGTATACGCCCAGTTGTCGGCCACTGAGACTTTTGGCTGTGCCTTGGCGGAGGCTATGCTGTGCGGATGCGTACCGGTAGTTACTGACCGAGGGTCGCTGCCGGAGGTCGCAGGAGAGGTGGGGTACTACGCGCCCTACGGAGATGTTGAAGCAACCGTACGTCAGGTGGGGGAAGCGCTTGCGTCGGATCGAGGACCCGCGGCGAGGGAGCGTATCCGGCGGTCATTCCCGATGGAGAAGCGTGAGCAGGCCTTGGTGGACATCGTGAAGCGGCTGGCTGGCCGGTGTTGACGACCATGCTCGAAGGCAAGCTGATAATCTGCGACTCCAACATCCCCTGGCACCACAACCGGTACAGCAAGCACCACTTGATGTCGCGGCTGGCCCGAAGCAACGACGTGGTGTTCATGGACCCGGAGGAGGAGTGGCGGGCGTACCTGCGGCGGGACCGCGGCAAGCGCGGAAGCCTGGCGCGGCGGACCTGGCAACCGGAGGGCGAGGACCTGACGGTGTTCACGCCGCTGTGGCTCCCGGGGCGTTCCCGCCTTGACTTCCTGCGGCGCCGGGAGGAGCCGTATCTTGTGCGGCAGGCGCGCAGCCTAGTCCGCCGCCATCCCGGCCAGGACCTGATCCTATTCCTGGGCAACGCCTGGCACGTGTTCCTGCTTGACGCCTTCCCGGAGGCGGCCTGCACCATCTACCACTGCTCGGACAACTTCCCGGCGATGTTCGAGGGCGACTTTCGGCGGCGGTTCGAGGAGCGGGAGCAGGAGATGATTCGGAGGGCGGATCTGGTGGTGTGCTCCCACGCGATGCTGGTGGAGAAGTGCCAGCAGCACAGTGACCGTGTTCACTATATGGAGCACGCCGTGGACGAGAGGTTCTTCCGGCCGGAGGGGGAGGTAGATTGCCCGGAGGACTTAGCGATGATTCCGCGACCGAGAGTCCTCTTCTTGGGATCATTGGACGGGCTGGTTGACTATGACCTCATGGCGGACCTGTGCACTGCTGCGCCCAGCCTCTCTCTGGTTCTGATCGGGCCGACGTCTGCGGACGTCGCGGACCCCGTGGCTCGCCTCGCCGAACAGCCCAATGCCCACGTGCTGGGGCCGCGCCGCTGGGACTCGTTGCCCTCGTACCTATGGCACATGGATATCGGTCTAATGCCGTGGGTCCAGAACGAGTGGATGGCTGGGGCTTGCCCCCTCAAGCTCTACGAATACTTGGCCGCCGGGCTGCCCATCGTTTCGACGCCGCCGGACGTGCCCGCGCATCTGCAGCGCTTCGTCACAATAGCCCAGGGCGCCAAGCAGTTCCTGGAGGCGGTGGAGGCCTCCCTGCAGGAGCCACCCGCTGCGCGCGCCGAGCGGGAGCGCTACGCGGCGGAGAACTGCACCTGGCGCAGCCGCAGCGAGCGCCTGGGGGAGTTGATCTGCGCCCACCTGCAGCAGCGGGCTGGGCAGGACGAAGGCCCATGAAAGCATCGACGAAGGCGCTGAACCTGGTCGCGACCTCGGTCTTTGTGTTGCTCACGCTGATGATGATCGCGTGGCTGGCGTATGTGGTCCGACATGTGGTGGTGTGGGGAAGCGCGGTGCGGGCCATGGTGCTGTTGGGGGCGATCTTGCTGGCTGCGACTGCCGCTTGGGTTGCTCATCGGAGGGGCCAGTGGAACCTGCATCTCACGTTCCGCGCGAGAATGGGCGTAGTCGCTGCTGTGCTCGTCCTGGGACTGGCCCTGCGCATCGTCGCCGCAACGGCTGTTCCCGTGGTGGTAAGCAGTGACCCAGGAGCATACGTCGCACTCGGCAAGCAACTTGCGCAGCATGGAGAGTACGATCTCTCCGAGGCCAACCAGCGACTGCTGTCTCTTCGGCCACCCGGCTACCCTCTGCTGTTGGCTGGAGGATACTGGTTGTCAGGCGGGCGCGGCTGGGCGTGGTATGCCGTCAACATAGTCGCGCAGACAATGCTCGCAGCGTTCGGAGCGCTGCTAGTGATGGAACTGGCCGGCTCCGTCGCCGGAATGGTGGCGTTCGGCGTCCTCTACTTGTGTCCTTTGAATGTGGTGACGGTCTGGTGGGGGTATTCTGAGGTCCCGTGGGGTGCTTTTCTATTTGCCGGCATGTGGTTGCTGTCCCGATGTCGAGCGGTTAGCGGTACGCGAGGAGGAACCGTGGTCGCCTTGGTGGCGGGGTTGTCGTTGGGCTTTGCGGCTCTGATCAGGCCGCCGGCGCTGCTGATGGTGCCCCTGGCCGTGGCTTTCGCCGCTCGCCAAAGGGCACGGTGGTCGTGGCGTCAGCCTGCGCTAATCACAGCGGGGGTCTTACTTGCCGTCGCGCCGTGGACTGTCCGCAATTGGGTGGTGCAGGGCCATCGCTTTGTGCTCATCAGTACTGACGGCGGCGAGGTCTTCTACGCCACTAACCGGATGCTGGGGAACCCGCAGTGGGGCGGAGCATACTTGCCCGAGGGGCACCGATATCTTCGTAGTATCTGCCCCGACGAGGTCGAACGCGACCGACTGGGGTATCGGCTGGGCATGCAGGAGATCCGAGAGGCCCCGGCCCTGTTCTTGCGTTCGCTCCCATATAGGTACGGCACCTTGTGGAGTACACACCTCGCTGGTTTGGGTTGGGCACGTCTCTCAACAGGGGAGATACGCGTCCTGACCGCCCTGTTACTGCTCAGCTACTGGGTTATCCCTGTCTTGGTGTTGTTCCGCTGGCGTCGGGTCTGGTGGTTGCTCCGAAGTAACGCTATCGCGACTCTGCTTGCCGCGGTCTACGTCATGTATATGGTGGCGCTGATACCGTTCGAGGTGTTCGAGAAGAACCACTATCCTCTCCTCCTCGTTCCTCTGATCCTGGGAATAGCCGCCCTCTTCCCAGGCGAGACGCAGAGGGAAGGTCTGCTGGCGACTTCGGGGCAGCATTCTGGCTCATGCGCATCCTAGTCCTGAGCAAGTCCTTCCCCACCGGCGACCGTCCCGCCTACGGTGCGGACCTGATGTGCCGGCGGGTGGTCGAGCACCTGGTCAGCAGCGGGCATGAGGTGGTGGTGCTTACCAGTCGGAGCATGACGCCGGTCACCGAGGACGGCCCGGTGGTCTGGCCTCACTTGGTGAAGAACCGGCCGGACCCGAGCCTGCAGCCGGACCAGTGGTCATGGCGCGATAAATTGCAGTTCCTGGGCAAGGCGCGGCACAATTACGTCGTGACCAGGCACGCCCTGAGCAAGTTCCGGCCCGAGGTCGTCTATGTAAGCGATCTCGAGTTGCTGACGGGGTCACCGTTGGGGGCGGCGCACGAGGCGGGCGTGCCTCTGGTCTTCCATGCGCACGACCTGACGCTCCTGCACACGGTGGGTGAGCAGTCCGACGCGCACGCGGCGCGCGGGGCGAAGCAGGCGCTGCTGGACTGGTTCCTGCGCCCGGCGCGAGGCGGGCGTTCCGTGCGATCGTGGCCACTATTGGCCGTAAGTGAGTTCATCGCCGAACAATACCTCGGCATCGGCTGGGAGCGTGACCAGGTCCGGGTGGTGTACAATGGGGTGGAGGAGCCGCACTTCGCCGGCGGCCCGCGCACGAGGCCGGAGGGGAACTCCATCCTTCTGGCCGGGCGATGTGTGCTAGACAAGGGACTGCACGTTGCGGTGGAGGCAGTTGGTCGTCTGGCGGAGCGCGGCGTGGAGGTGGAGCTGCACCTGGTCGGTGAGTTCCAGCGCGATACGTACCGGGCGCGGCTTGAGGAACTCGCGGTGCAGTGGGGCGTGGCGGGGAGTATCGTCTACCGAGGCTACTTGAGCCCCGAGGAGATGCCTGGGGAGTACCGACGCCACGCTTGCGCCACCATGCCCTCCGTCTGGGAGGAGCCGTTTGGGCTGATCTCTGCCGAGGCGCAGGCGAACGGGACGCCGGTCGTGGTCTCGCGGACCGGAGGGCTGCCGGAGACCGTGGACGAGGAGACCACCGGGCTGATGGTGCCACCTGGTGACGCCCTGGCTCTGGCTGAGGCGATCGAGCAGTTGGTGACTGACAGCGACAAGTGGCAGCGGATGAGCGCGGCGGGGCAGCAGTTCGCTTGCAGCAGGTTTGTCATGCGGAGGATGGTTAGCGCAGTGGAGAAGTGTCTCCTCGAGACAGCCCGAGGGGAGGAGTAACCGCGCGGTGCAGATACTCATGTACCACAGCATCAGCGAGGCGGCAAGCCCGATGAGTCTGTCACCCGCCGCCTTCTCGCGCCAGATGGCTTGGCTGCGCCAGAACGGATGGCAGAGCCTGACGCTGAGGACGGCCATGGAGACCGACCGCCCGCCGCGGCGTGCGGTGGTGCTGACCTTTGACGACGGCTTTGCGGACGCGTACCTCACGGCCTGGCCGATACTGCGCGAGCACGGCATGACCGCCACCGTCTTTCTGGTGACGGATCAGGTGGGCCAGGTGGCGTCGTGGCCGGAGGCCAGGCCGGTGGCGCCCTTGCTGGACTGGGGGCAGATCAAGGAGATGGCCTCCGCCGGGATCGAGTTCGGCTCACATACGGCTACGCACCTGGACGTGCGCACCGCCAGCGATGACGAGATCTACCGGGAACTAGTGCAATCCAAGGCTACGCTGGAAGAGCAATTGGGGGAAGAGGTAGTGTCCTTCGCCTATCCCTATGGGTACTTCAGGACAGTGCTGCCAGAGTTGCTGAGGGAGGCCGGTTACCGCTACGCCGTGCTCGCCGGTGGCTACCGTGACAACCGAGGATGTCTGGACGCCATGCGGTTGAGTCGGACGCCAGTGTGGGGGCGAGACAGTCTCTTCACTTTTCAGGCCAAGGTGCGTGGCTGGCTAGCCTATCGGCACTACACCGAGAAGGCGGCGGTGGAGGTGCGCTGGCAATGCAAGGAATTACGGCGGAGGTGGGGCCGTGGACGTTAGCCTGGTCACCGAGGAAGACGACATGACACGCTTCATGTCGTGCGAATGGTTGTCGGTATGGTGGAAGCACGCTTCGGGCTAGCCATCGCAGGAAAGATGCTGCAGCTATGGAGATTCGCGCGTGGGCCGAAACCGATACAGCCGGGTTCCGCGAACTGTTTGCATCATGCTTCGGAAGGGAGATAGGTGAGGACTACTGCCGCTGGAAGTTCGATACGAATCCAGCGGGTGAGGCGATACGATATGTAGCATTCGAGAACGCGCAAGTAGTCGGCTGCGTCAACTTCATTCCGCTGCGGCTATGGATTGAGGGAGAGAAAACCATAGCCTATCAGAGTGTGGACACTATGGTACATCCAGAGCTCCGGCGGCAGGGATTGTTTTCTGCTCTGACGCAAACGGCTCTGGGAGAGATGTCTAGGCGCGGTGGATTGGTGAAAGTCAACTTCCCCGGGAGCGAATCGTATCCTGGCTACCTCAAACTGAACCATCAGCTTCTGATGCATTTCGAGTACTGGTTCCATCTTGATACTGTTACCGGGCTACGACGAGCGGCAAGGGTACGCACCCCAAGAGGCCCCGACGAGGGTGCCATCGCGGTGTGCTTACCTAAGAACGTAGAACGGATCAGTTTCTTTGGGCCGGCGGTGGATCGCTTGTGGGAGTCTGCCAGGAGGAAGTGGCGCGTCATCCAGGAACGGTCCAGCGAAGCTCTTCAGTGGCGCTACTATGCGAGACCCGACCGTCGCTATTCGTGCTATGGCTACCTCGAGGGGGGAGAGTGTCTTGGGTACGTGATAGTCCAGGGCGCCAAACTGGTGGACCTGCTCACCACTGGACACCCGCAAGTGATGGACTCCTTGCTGCGGGCCGCCCGTTGTCATCAAGCTCTGACCCATGAGGCTGTCCAGCACGTCTGGCTCTCCCCGGGAGCGGTGGAGCGTAGAGCGTGGCTGAGACGGCGATGGCGTCAGGTCCGAGTGTGGCACGGCAAGGGGCCGTTCTACCCCAAACAGCCTGTGTGCCTCTACTTACTTGATTCGCATACTGCCGTGAGTAAGGTACTGATGGCTCCCGGTAACTGGTACCTCACTATGGGCGACACAGACTGGGCCTGAGCGAGATTGAGAGGAGGCTCCGTACATGCGCGTAGCTCTGCTGCAAACTCCTACCGCCGTTCTGGACCTGGACCACACCGGCGGTATGGAAGTGGTGGAACTGAGCGAACTGCGGGAACTCCAACGCCGGGGCGTCGAGGCCCGTCTGTATGCGGCTAAGGTGGAGGGGGACAAACCTGACGTCCGGGTACTGCGCGATTGGGGATACCAGAAGCGAATTGCGAAGTTTGCCTACTACTACAACTTGGCCAGAGCGGAGCGCACCGCGGACGTCTTCCACGGGCACTATACTCCGGCCCTGGCGCTGACTCACCCCCGCAAGTCGGTGGTGCACTTCCACGGACTGGCGATGGCGGAAATCCCACTCTACCGGTACGCGGCCGTCCGCTGCCACCAAGCGCACTATGTCTTCTGCTCGCAGTTCGTGGCCGACGGCTTCCTCGCACGGTACCCGGGCATTCCCGAGGACCACTTGCACGTTGTCTACAACGGGGTTGATACCCGCCTGTTTCACCCGCCGCACGAGAAGCGATCAGCGGGTGGCAAAGTCAGGATCATGTTCTACGCGGGCTGGATACCAAACAAGGGCATCTACGAACTACTCGACGCGGCCGCACTGTTGGAGTCGCGGCGGCAGGATTTCGAGCTGCATTTCGGCGGTTCCGCCTTCAGTCACTACCGTCGCCCGGAATCGGAGGAGATTGACCGGCAGGTGCGGGAGAAGGCGGCCAGGCTCAAGTGTGTGCGGTTGATCGGCCACTTGGCGCACGAGGAGCTGCCGGATTTGCTGCGCACCATGGACATTGGCGTGGTGCCCTCAACTTACGATGATCCATTTCCTCTGGTACCGCTGGAGATGATGGGATCAGGCTTGCCGGTGGTCGCTTACAGTGCCGGGGGGCTGAAGGAGTCGATAGCAGATGGAGAGACCGGTTTCCTGGTAGAGAACAGAAGTGTACCGAAGCTGGCTGAAGCCATCGAGCGACTGATTGACGATGCCCAACTACGTCAACGGATGGGAGAGGCGGCGCGCAAGCGAGTGGAGCGCTACTTCACCTGGGACCGCCACGTCGACAAGCTCATGGAAATCTACGAGCAGATCATGCGGCAGAACTATAGGAAGCGATGATGCTGGTTAGTGTCGTCGTGCCCACCCATAGCCGCCTGGGGATTCTCCGGCAGACTGTCGGGCGACTGTTGGGGCAAGAGTTGACCGATGGTGACTACGAGCTCATCGTGGTCGATGACCACTCGGAGGACGGCACTTACGAGTGGCTCTGCGAGGAGGCTCGGCGCGAGCCGAGGTTACAGACGGTGCGTAGTCCGCGCCGGGGGCGGTCGGCGGCCCGGAATGCCGGGATCGCGGCGGCTGGCGGTGAGTTGCTCGTCTTCCTGGATGACGACATGTGGGTTGGGCCGGGGTTCCTGGAGGCCCACGGGGGCGCTTACCGGGAGGCCGCTGGGGCACCGGTGGTGAGCGTCGGCAAGATGCGGCCTTGGCCGGACAACGCGCCCACGATCGCCAACCTTGCGTACGACCGGCGGCTGGCGCATATTGACGATTGCATGACACAGTATGGTGACGACCTGCCCTGTCGCTACCTGTGCACCGGCAATGTCTCGATCCCGCGAAGTCTGCTGGGGCCGGGGCCGGCGTTTGACGAGGGCTTTGCGGGGTATAGCTTCGAGGATACGGAACTGGGCTACAGCCTGGCGGAGAAAGGCGCTGGTTTTCGCTACGTACCTGAGGCCTATGCTGAGCATCGCACGGACACGACGATGGCGGCGTTGCTGCGCAAACGAGAGGAAGCAGGGCGGTCGGCGGTGCGCTTCCTGCAGCGGCACCCGGAGGCGGCGGAGCATATGGAGGTGCCGTACGAGGTGTCGGGAGTGGCAAGCACGGCGCGGCAAGATGGTCTGGGGAAACGGCTGGGGAAGTCGGTGCTGTTTTCTCGAGTAGGAGTCGCGCTGGGGGGTGTCATGCTGACCATCGCTGCGGCAGCCGGTATTCAGGAGACGGCGGTGGACTTGATACAGCGGGTCGGCTATGTTAGATATGGAAGAGCATACCGGGAGGCAGCGGCAACATGCAGACATGCCTCCGACTAGACCTATGATGCAGGGGAGCCTGGCCCCAGAGATGCGAGGTGGCACCGTGAGCGGCAAAAGCGGAATCATTGAGCTAAGCGACCTGCCTTCGGTTGGGAGAGCGCTTCGGTCGGAAGGCCAACGCCTAGTCCTGACTAACGGATGCTTCGATCTCCTCCACGCTGGCCACGTGCAGCTGCTCGAATCCGCTAAGAGCTTCGGGAACGTTCTACTGGTTGCTGTGAACAGTGACCGTTCAGTGCGTGAACTCAAGGGTCCCACTCGGCCCGTGGTGCCCCAGGATTCACGAGCATTGGTGCTGGCTGCTCTGGTCAGTGTGGATCTGGTAGTGATATTCGACACGCTGCGCGTCACGCCAGTCATCGAGGCGTTCAGGCCGGACGTTTTCGTGAAAGGCGGCGACTACACTGTCGAGACGCTCGACGTGGGGGAAAGGAATGCCCTCGAGTCGATACGTGCGGAGATCGTGATCATGTCCCTGGTAGATGGTCTATCCACAACTGGCATCATCAACAAGATCGCTGGCGTGCCGGGCGCTCCTGGGGCCGAGTAAGGAGCGCTTATGAAAAGCGCTCCGTGTGGATCGCGGCCTCCAGGAATGAAAGGGATCGCTCCTCCAAGTCGAGCGCTGCGATGGGCACATGGGGCCTTACGCCTGCTAAATTCGCTTCTGAGGCGGACAAGGCAGCGACACCGCATACTGCTGGTACGCCAGGGGTATGTGGGAGACATTATTCAAACGACGGCCTTGCTTAGGGACCTCCGACAGTTCTGGCCCGATGCGCACCTTATGTACATGACGGGTACGGGGGGGGCCGGCGCTCTCAACGGGAACGCAGACGTACGCGAGATTGTGCCTTATGTGAGGGCGCCCCGGATTCGGCTCGAGGAGCTCGTCGGTTTTGTAAGGCGCATCCTCTCGCTGAGGCGCAGGGGGGTCGGGTTGGGCATCTCGCTCAACCCCGGCAGTTGGGACGCCCTGCTGCTCCACTTGGTCGGGGCTGAGAGATGCGTCGGGTTCGTCGAGCCCGGCCGGGAGTTCCTTCTGGACGAATGTATAGTTTGGGATGAGACCAAGGTGGTGGCGCGGCAGGAGCACTATGACGATCTCCTGCGCCTCCTAGGCCTTGAGCCCGTGTGCCGTCAGTACGAGCTGGCGCTGCCCGCGGAAAGCAGTTGTTCGGAGGAAGTCAGGCGCGTCCTGGCAGCCTCGGAGCCGGTGGTGGCCATCGCTCCTGGAGGGGGATACAACCCGGCGGGGTGCGCGCCATACCGTCAATGGCCGGCCGAACGGTTTGCGGAGGTGGTTACTCACTTCTTGTCGCGGGAAGGCGTGCGGGTTATCCTGGTTGGAGGCCATGACGACACGGAGGTCGCCCGGCGCGTGATGAACTGCTGTCCTGACGTGGCCACCGGCGCGCTCGATGACCTGACAGGGCGCACCAGCCTGGCGGAGCTGGGCCTTCTACTGAGCAAAGCCGACCTCCTGATCACCAATGACTCCGCTCCCGTCTGGGTTGCAGCGGCAGTGCGATGTTCTACTGTCTGCATAGTGGGATGTAACCATCCAGTTGTGTGTACGCCCTTGTCTTCGTCTTTCGCTGCTGTCAGCGCGCAACTCCCGTGTAGCCCGTGCTTCAGCGGGGCGGCGGTGCCGAAGTGTCAGCTGCCCGCACAGTGCCTGCAAAACATCACGGTGGCGCAGGTACTGGCTGCCGTCCGAGAGCTGGAGGCGCGGCGCGAGAGTAACCCCGGTCAGGGAAGCCGATAGAGCGTCATGACCAACCGAACACCCATAATCCAGTTGGCCCTCGTGGTCGCGGTGGTCGGTCTGGCGCTGATGGCCGGCAAGGCTGTCGGCACCGAGGAGACGAACGACCTGCTCCTGCCCGTGGGCGTGGTGATCCTCTTCATCACGATGGTCAACCCCTTCGCCTCCCTCATCATCTTCCTGCTGGGCTTCATGCGTGTGGGAAGCTATGACGAAATCGGCATCATCCAGATTGCCACGGCTTCCTACACCGCCCTGCTCTTCCTGGTCGCCTTCGCCCGGTTCCTGTGGCGCGGGCCGTGGGACCGCAACGTCGTGCGCACCGTCACGCTGATGTTCTTGCTGATGGGCTACCTGGGGCTGTCGGTCGTCATCGCGCAGATGAACCACATTTCCGTCATCGACTGGGGGAGAGGCGCTTTCCCCCTGGTCGTGGTCTGTCTGGCCGCGGTGTTCACCGCCACGGTGCAGACTCGCCAGCAGTGGAACGTCGCCGCTGTGGTGTTCCTGTTCCTTATCGTGAACCTGGGCGCCAGCGGGGCCGCCGCCCTGGGCGGCAGGATGGGAGCCGCGCTAGGCGTTCCCGATGCGGTGAGTTGGGGTTCAACGCTGATTCCCGCCGTCCTGATCGCCATCGGCGTGGCCATGATCATCGAGAAGCGACAGTTCCACTGGGGGTACGTGGCGATGGTGGTGACCGGGCTGATCTCCGCCGTGCTGACTCCTACCCGTACCGTGTGGATCTCCGCCGGGTTGACGGTGGCCATGCTGGCGGGGACTTTCATGTTTCGGCACCGGCGTCCGGGCACCGCTTTCGCGGTCGTCGGCTTCGCAGTGCTCATCGGCGGCGGCACCCTCCTAATGTGGCAGCATAGCGGCGAGAGCTCCTGGAAGGAACAGACTGCCCGCTTCAGCACACTGCAGAAAACCAGTGAGGACCCGTCCGTGCGGATTAGAGAAGAGCAGATTCGAGAGGCCTTCAGGGTATTCAGGTCCTCACCTCTAGTCGGCGTTGGTCTGGGTTACCAGTACCAGTACAAGATCGCCTTCACGAGCAAATACGAGAAGCCCAACGACTTCAACCATTCTGACTTGCTCAATGCACTGGCCAAGACCGGCCTGTTCGGCACGCTGCTAATCTACGGGGTACTCATCTCCGCGGTCCTGGCGGCGGTGCGCCTGCAAGGTATGGCCACAACCGCTGAGGACCGGGCCATGGGCCTGGCGGCCGAGTCCTCCCTGGTGGTGGCGCTGATCATCGGCAATTCCACGCCCATGCTGCAGGAGAAGGGGAGTGCCTTCATCCTGGCGCTCATTATCGGGCTGGTCTTGTCGCGGTTGAACATTCTGGATGCAGAAAGGGCAGAGAAGGCGGAGCAAGCTGGGCTGAGCGCCGAGGCCGAACCGGAGTGGTCGTGGCGGCGGGTCCGGGAGCTACCCGCCACCGATACCTAAGCCGCCATGGAGGAAGCACCGTCCGCAACTGGTCGTGCGCTGGCCGCCACCGTGCCGCTCTCGGTGGTGATCGTCACCTACAACGTGCGCGACCTGGTCGTAGACTGTCTGCACTCGTTGGGAGGAGAGGCGGCCGAGGTCTTCGTCGTGGACAACGCCTCGGAGGACGGCACGGTGGAAGCCGTACGGGCGACGTGGCCGGGGGTGACGGTGATCGCCAATGCGGTCAACCGGGGCTTCGCGGCGGCTAACAACCAGGCCCTGCGCCTGGCCCGGGGACGGCACGTTTGCCTACTCAATCCGGACACGGTAGTCCGTTCGGGGGCGCTGGCTCGGCTGCAAGAGGCACTGGAGCAAAACCCACGCCTGGGGATCGTCGGGCCGCGATTGCTCAACCCGGACGGCAGTCCCCAGTCGGCAGGTCTGAGCTTCCCGACGTTCGGTGACTTGGTCCGCGGCGCGGTACCCTGGACGCGACGGACCCGTGCACCGCGGGGCGCGGGGCGAAGTGGGGGAGATCCCCTACCTTACGACTGGGTTATCGGTGCATGCATGGTGCTCCGCCGGGAAGTCCTCGAGGAGGTGGGCCTGCTCGACGAGGAGTACTTCATGTACGGCGAAGAGAAGGATCTGTGTTGCCGCGCCAAGCAAGCCGGCTGGCAGACCGCCTGCGTACCGGGGGCGGAGGTCATGCACTACGGGGGGCACAGCGCCGACCAAGTCCCGGTGCGGTCGTACCTGGCCTTCCTGGACAGCCAGTTCCGCTTCCTGGGCAAGTTCTACCCGCCGCGCTACGGTCGCACGTTCGCCCGGGCGACGCTGGTAGCATGCCGGCTGCGCGCGGCCGGCGCGGGGATGCTGGCCCTCCTTCAGCCCGGCCGCCGTGAAAGCTGGCGACAGAAGGCTGAGCCGGCCCGTGCCGGCGCTCGCCGGTGCCGTGAGTATCTCAGAAGGAAGTCCTAGTCCGTATGTCTGATTCCGTGGCGATCACCGCGCTGGTGCCGTGCTTCAACGAGGAGCACAATATTCGCGCCTGCCTGGAGCATCTCACCTGGGCTGACCAGATCGTCGTGGTCGACTCCTTCAGCACCGACCGCACCGTGGAGATTGCCCGCGAGTTCAGCGACGAGGTCGTTCAGCACGAGTACGTCAACTCCGCCACCCAGAAGAACTGGGCCCTGTCCACACTCCCCCTGCGGGGTCGGTGGACGCTGGTCGTAGACTCTGACGAGCGCATCGTGCCGGAACTCGCCGAGGAGATTCGGCAGGTGGTCACCGAGGACTCCCCCGAGTACGGCGGGTACTTCGTCAACCGACGCAACTACTTCTTCGGCCACTGGATCAAGCGCGCGGGGATGTATCCCAGCTGGAACCTCCGCCTGTTCCGCACCGGTCAGGCCCGCTACGAGACCAAGGAGGTCGACGCCGACGTCTACCTCACCGGCCCCGGCAAGGTCGGCTATCTCAAACACGATATGCTGCACTACTCCTTCGACTCCATCCAGGAATGCGTCCACAAATTCAACCGCTACGCCGGCTGGGACGCGAAGGAACGAGCGAAGCCGAGGAGCCAGGTGGACGATCAGGCCGTCACCACCGGTGCCACCGGCGAGGCGCGGACCTGGGCGCGCCGCCTTTTCGAGCGACTCCCCGCCAAACCGCTGGCGCTGTTCCTGTACATGTACCTGATCCAACGAGGTTTCCTGGACGGCCGGGCGGGGTTGGTCACCTGCGGGCTGTGGGCCTTCCGCGAGTTCATCACCGAGGCCAAGCTGTGGGAGCTGCGCGAGGCCGAGCGGCGCACGCGCGGGGAGAGCCTATGAGCGCCGTGATCGCCGTAGACGCCCACAGCCTGGCCCGCCCGCGCTCGGGGGTGGAGGTCTACCTGGACAATATCCTGCGGCATCTGCAGGCGCCGAACCTGGACCTGCGCCTGCTCACCGACCTGCCGCCCACAATCACCCCGCCGCAGCGCTGTGACCTCGTGAGTATACCTTTCTCTTCGGCGCGGGTCGGCAAGAATTTGATGGCCCCGGTGTGGTTCCACTGGGCGCTGGTCCGGGCTATGCAGAGGATGCGGGCGGACTTGCTGTGGTCGCCGTACTTCTTCGTGCCGTTGCGGGGGCGGATTCCGACGGTGGCGACGGTGCATGACACCAACCCGCTCGACATCAAGGCCAAGTGCCATCCGCCCGTGTGGAAGCGCTATTTCGTCACCATGCTGGGGTACAGTGCTCGCCACGCCCGCCACATCATCGTGCCTTCGCGGCGTATTGCGGACAACCTGACGCGGTTCTTCGGCACGCCCACCGAGCGCATGTCGGTGGTCCCGCACGGCGTAGCGGAAGAGTTCTCGTCACCGGTCAACGAGGTGGAGGTGAAGCGACTGCGCCAGCGTCTGGGAATTACTGGCCGCTTCCTCCTCTTCGTCGGGAGCCTCAACGACCGGAAGAACGCCATCACGCTGCTCCGGGCGTATGCTGCGCTGCCACGTGATTTGCGGGAGGAGCATCAATTGGTCATTGTCGGGCCGGGCGGCAGTGATGAGGAACTGGTGCGTAGCTTCGTGCGCGACCAGGGGCTGGAGGGGCGCGCCCTCCTGTGCGGGTACGTGGAGCCGGGGCCGCTGACCGAGCTGTACAAGGTAGCCGACCTCTTCGCCCTGCCCTCGCTGTGCGAGAGCTTTGGGCTGCCGATCGTCGAGGCCATGGCCGCCGGTGTGCCAGTGCTCACCACGAACGTGACCTCCATACCCGAGGTCGCTGGCGAGGCGGCGCTGCTCCTGCCGCCGACCGACGTTCCTGCGTGGACCGACGCCCTGCGACGGGTGCTGACGGAAGACGCGTTGCGAGACGATCTGCGGCGACGGGGACTGGCGCGGGCGCGGCTGTACTCCTGGCCGCAGGCGGCCCGCCGCCATGTGGAGATCTTCGAGGCTTGCCTGGCCGGCTGAGGCACGCGCGCACTATGCGGCTGAGCATTATCATCCCGGTTCGGAACGAGGCAGCGCACCTTGACAGCCTGCTGCAGTTCGCCACGAGCGGCCAGGAGCCGGAGCGGGAGATCCTGGTCGTGGACGGCATGTCCGAGGATGACACCCGGGAGGTGGCCGCCGAGTGGGCGGTGCGGGATCCGCGGGTCCGCCTGATCGACAATCCACAGCGCGTGGTAACCGCCGCGGTCAACCGGGGCTTCGCGGCAGCGACCGGCGAGGTCCTCATGCGCCTCGATGCCCATGCCCGGTACAACGAAGACTACGTGGCGGAGTGCCTGGCGGTACTGGAGGAGACTGGTGCCGGGAACGTGGGCGGCGCGGCCCGGCCCCTCTCGGACGGGTCCTTTCTGGGAGACCTGATCCGCGCGATTCATATAAGCCCTTTCGGGATCGGCGCCGCCCAGTTCCGCCGTGAGGACGCCGAGGGCTGGGTCGACACCGTCTGGCCGGGCTGCTGGCGGCGGGAGGCGCTGGAGGCCGCCGGGAGATACCTCTGCGAGGAACTGCCGCGCAGTGAAGACATTGAGCTGAACTCCCGGCTCCTGGCGGCGGGCTGGCGTGTGTACCTCAGCCCCCGCATCAAGGCCTACTACCAGCCGCGCCGCAGCTTCTCCGCCTTGCTGGGGCAAAACTTCAACAACGGCGTCGGAGTGATGCACACGCTCAAGGCCGGGCTCGGCGGGATTTCCGGACGACATCTGTTCCCGCTCACCTGTGCACTGGCGGCGGTGTTGCTCGGCGGGGGCGGGTTGCTGTGGTCCCTCGCTTGGTGGATACTGTTGGGCCTGACCGCGCTGCACCTGCTGGGCGGGCTGGCCTTCGCGGTCAAAGCCTGCGGCGCGGCGCGACCGGGGCTGATCCTTGCTCTGCCCCCGGCCTTCCTGGCACTGCACGTCGCCTACGGAGCCGGGTCGGTCCTGGGCCTGATCACGCGCCCCCGGCCTGTTTCGTCGGAGGCACGCGACCCGGACGGGTCGAGCACATAATGCCTGCGCGCTTCCCTGACAACCAGGTCTTCGCTTTCTCCATCTTCGACGACACCGACGGCGCCACGGAGGCGAACGTCGGCCCCGTCTACCGCTTGCTGGCGGAGTTGGGGATCCGTACCACCAAGTCGGTATGGCCCTTGGCCGAGGTGTCGGGAGCGCCGCTGGGCGGGGCGACGCTGCAGGACGCGGCCTACCTGGGCTTCGTTCGCGGGCTGCAGGCCGATGGCTTCGAGATTGGCTTCCACAACGCCCGCAACTTCGACGCGCCGCGGGAGGTGACCGAGCAAGGCCTGGCGGAGTTCGTCGATCTGCTGGGGCAACCGCCGCGGACGCACTGCAATCATCACGACAACCGCGAAAACCTCTACTGGGGTCCCGCCCGGCTGAACTCGGTCGGCCTGCGCCTCGGGTACAACCTGGCCACCCTCGGGCGGTACCGCCGGCGCTTTCAGGGCCACGCGGAGGGCTCGCCCTATTTCTGGGGCGACCTTTGCCGCGAGCGCTTGCGCTACCTGCGCAACTTCGTCTTCGACGAAATCAACCTGGACGTCATCAATCCAACCATGCCGTACCACGACCCGGCCAAACCGTACGTCCCCGCGTGGTTCAGCAGCTGCGAGGGCGGCACCGTCGAGAGCTTCTGCCGCCTCCTGCGCGAGGAGAACCAGGACCGCCTGGAAGCACAGGGCGGGGTGTGCCTGGTCTACACGCACTTTGCCAAGGGCTTCGTGGTGGACGGCGTGGTCCATCCGGAGTTGGCGCGGCTGATGCGCCGGCTAGCCGGCAAGTCCGGCTGGTTCGCGCCGGTCGGCACGATCCTAGACCATCTGCAGGGCGGCCTGACCGCGGCGACTATTCCGCCGGAGGAACTCCGCCATATGGAGACTCGTTGGCTGCGGCATAAGCTCTGCTCGGGCAGCTCGTAATCGTGATCATGTATGAACTGACGCCGGTAAGCTTTGAGTCGGGGGAGGCTTGGGACGCGGCTGTGGTGCGCTTCGACCTGTGGCACCTGTTCCACACAGCAGCTTGGCTGGACTTCGTCGAGCAGACCCAGCCGGTGACCCGACTAAGCTACGGTATCTACGAAGGGGAAGAACTGGTCGGCTACCTCCCGGGCTTCGTGCTGAAGAAGGGTCCGGTCCGCATCTTCGGTTCGCCCTTCCCGGGCTGGACGACGGCCTATCTGGGCCCAGCGGTCAACCGGGAAGTTGATCCGCGGGCGCTGTTCACGGCTATCGCGAAGGCGCTCCGCCGCGATGGTTTTGCTCACGCCGAGATCCGCTGCCACTTGCTGGACTCGCGAGCCGCCGGGGAAGTGGGCTTCCGGCTGTGTCGGAACGAAACGCAAATCGCCGAGCTAGCCGCTGGGCCGGAGGAGATCCTGGAGAGCTTTACGAAGGAGGGCCGACGTAACGTACGCTCAGCCTTACGGAAGGGCCTGCGGGCGGAGGTCACCACCGATCCGGGTTTCGTGGACCGGTACTACGACCAGTTGGAGGCGGTCTTCGCCAAGCACGGTTTGCCGCCGACCTATCCGCGTAGCCGAGTAGAGAAGCTCTGGGAGCTACTCATGCCCACCGGCCGGATGATTTGCCTTCAGGTGATGCAGGATGACCGGTGTTTAGCCACGGGCATCGATTTGGTCGGCCACGGGTGGCTGCATTCCTTTGGCAGCGCGGCGGTGCAGGACCCGCAGGCCCTGAAGCTGTACCCTAACGAGCTCCGCCGCTATCAGGGCATGATCGAGGGCGCCGCCCGCGGCCTGCAGCACTACGATCTGACCGGCGTCCGCGCCTACAAGCGCAAGTTCGGCGCGAAGATCGTGGACGTCCCGGTCCTGATGCGCAGCACCCCGCTCCTGCGTGCGGGGAGAGAGATATTCCGGGGGATGAATACACTGAGGATGAGGTGGGGGAGGGCGCTGACCAGGCCCCCCGACTAGTGGGAGTTGACGGAGAGTTCGAGGCACGGTTGCCGTGATCAATATGGAGCATACACGCCAACCTAAGCGGGCCAAGGGTACGAAGACGGCCGAAGGTAAGCGACCGGCTTCGCGCGGTGCAGTCTGGCTGGTCGCTGCCGGAGTCTTCCTCGTCTACTGCGCCACTCTCTCCGGCGAGGGTGGAAGCACTTACGGACAAGCCTACCTCACGGCCAAGAGCCTGGTTGAGACCGGGGACCTCAGCATTGATGCGACCGGGGCCGAGGTGTCGCCGGATCGGATTGGGTCAACCTTCGTCAATGCTAACGGCGAGCGTTATGCCGTTACGGGGGTGCTTTGGAGTCTAGTGGTCTTGCCTTTCTACGCCGTCGCGCACGCCGCGACGGGGGGAGCAGAAACCGGCAGCGCCGCCGTCCTCGGGAAGCTGCTGACCGGGCTCTATGACCCGCTGCTTTACGCGCTGTGCGGCGCGCTCCTGTTCTCCATCTGTACACGCCTTTCGGGCTCGCCCCTCCGCGGATGGGGCATCGTGATGCTGTGGAGCTTCGCGACGATGACGTGGGGAGTCAGCAAGTATTCCTCGTACGTCAGTCTGTTGTCGTCTCTGCTGCTGGGAGTTGTCTGGTTCCTATCGACCAAAGGCGGGACACCATCGTGGAGAGCCTTCTTGGGGGCTGGGGCATGCCTGGCTATGGTGGCACTGGCCCGCACGCAAGAGGTGGCTCTGATACCTGCGGGCATGCTGTACGCTGGGGCGCGGCTCCGGGCCCTTCCCAGCGGCGCGCGCAAGAATGCAGCAGCGCTTTTCATGGCGCCCATCGTCTTGGCCTTGGTGGCGTTGGCGCTGCTCAACATGCACAAGTTCAGCTCTGGGCATCCGTTCGGCTACACTAGTCAGCCAAGTGGGCCGCTCTGGGTTGGTCTGTGGGGGCTACTGCTTAGCCCTGGTCGAAGCATCCTGCTCTTCTGCCCGCCCGTCGTGCTGGGGTTGTGGTGCCTGCTGCGAACCGGTCCCCGGTGGGTCCCAGAGCGGCTTTTCTTGGCCGTCGCTGCCGTGATCATGCTCTTGCTGTATGCCTCCTTCCGCTGTTGGCCCGGCGATTGGGGAGACTGGGGGCCTCGGTATCTTGCTCCGCTGGTTCCGCTGTTGCTTGTGCCGCTCGCCATGGTGGACGGAGACACGTGGGGACGGTCGGTGCGGAGGGCCGCCCTCGTCGCAGGTATCGTGGGAGTCCTGGTGCAGATCCCCGGAGTCCTCCTGCGTCCCGGCGCCTATCAGTGGCCCTTGCGGGTGGTCGAGAAGGAAGGTGCATCCCTGGGGCCGGTCGATTCACTGTTCTGGCCGCAGTTCTCGCCGGTATTCTTGGGCTACCGTCTGCTGTATGAGAAGACGGTGGCCATGGCGAGTGGAGTCCCACCATCGCTTACGCTGCAAATCTGCGATGCCAACAGCGTGGTGCGCGCCGCGACGGTGCCGTTGACCGCGGAGATGTTACGCAACAGCGACTTTGTGAGCCATGCGCTCTTCTCGCTGGAGCAGGGCTCATTCAGCCGGTCGCACCAGCACTGGAGGGCTCTGGCATGGGTACTGAGGGTAGCGCAAGGAGGCGTCTTCGTCTCCGGCCTCTTGTGCCTGATCTGCGCAAGGAGACGCCTGCGGGAGACTGGCGCTGGATCAGACCAGGGACCTGCGCCGAAGCCGACTGACTCGTGCGCCTGCAGGTGAACCGATGGCGATTGGTCAATCTGCCAGCAAAGGTGAATGAAGGCACTCACTCCCGGGAGGGTCCAACATGAGAAACGTGGTAAGCCATGTGCTGCGGAAGACACTGGGATCGGTTGGGGCGCTAGCCCTGTTGTCAGGCTTGCCGATGGCCGGGCTCGCGGCCGAGGCGGGGGACGCCCCGGGTTCGCGGGCTACACTCGAGCGCGTGGAGCAGGGAGCCTCCAGTTCTACCTTCTCCGGATTGACCGGGCTCATCCGGGTGCCCAATGCTGACGTCATACCTGAGGGGGACTTGCGCCTTGGGGTCACCCCCTCGCCGAGCAGCACCGAAAGCCCCATGCCGGGCGGCGCTAGCAACGATGTGCTCACCATGGGGTTCGTGCGCAACGCCGAGATCGGCATCTCGCTAGGGGAAGCACAGTTTGGGCATGACCTGATCGTTCAGGCCAAGCTGAACCTGGCCCGCGAGACCGCGGGGCGGCCGGGGGTGGCGGTCGGCGTCCTGGACCTGCGCCGCACCAACCTCGACGTAGGCCCGACCTTCTTCGCGGTAGCCAGTAAGCACCTGGCCCGCGGGCGCGCGGAGGCCACCCTGGGCCTATCCGGTGGGGAGCACAGCGGCGTGCTGGCCGGTCTGAGCTTGCGCCCCGTGCCCTGGCTGGAGCTGCAGGGCGAATACGACACTGATCGCTTCAACTACGGCGCGGCGGTGCATGTGGGCAGTCGCTTTGTCGCGCGCGCGGCGAAGGTAGATGTAGGCACGGCCTACACCCTGAGCTATCAATTCCCCCTGGCCTACCCCGAGGCCCCCTCCCGTCCGCCGGCGAGCGCCGAGCTAGGTCCCCCCGTGGAGCCCGGGGATCGCGCGGCGACGGCGCTTATCCAGGAGGAATTGGTGGGGATGGGGCTGGAGAACGTCCAGGTCCAGATCCAGCCGGTGGACTCGGTGCGCACACTGTGCATTTCCTTCGACAATCGGCAGTACACTCTCAACGACTACGATGCGGTGATGGCGGTGCTACCGGTGGCGGCTCGGCTGGCCGGATCAGAGGTGGAGCAGGTGGCGATGCGGGTGCAGAAGCGCGGCCTGGTGACGGCGGAAGTCACCGCTCCGCTGGACGGCTACCGGCGCTTTGCCCGGGACGAGATGACTGGCCGGGAGTTTGCCGCGCAGGTTACGGTCGAACGCCTGCCCGGGAGCCATCCTAGCGACGTGCTCACCAGTCCCACCGAGGTGGCTAACCCACCGTGGGGTCGAGTGGACTTGACACTCGAGCCGGGTCTGCGGACGGAGATCGGTACGGAAACCGACACCTTGCTGACCGGCTGGTCGCTCGAGCCCGGTGTCATCTTGTGGCCGGTGCGCGGCATGCAGCTCAACGCGCGCTGGAAGTTCCCTGTCGCCGGCCCCCTGATCCGCGAGCACAAGAATGAACTGATCACCGACGAGGCGCTGCTGTCCTATGCTGCGCGACCCAGTCGTCGGTTCCTCGTTCAGGCCCTGGGCGGACGTTTCTCCGACCGTACCTTCCAGCACTGGGACGGGTACGGGGTGGAAATGGCTACGCCGGTCGGTTCCCAGGGACTCCTGCACCTGACCGCCGCGCGCCTGGACAATGACGAAATTGGGAAGAACACCTACGTCGTGGCCGACTACTGGCACCAGGTGCCCCGCTCGAACCTGCAGGTGCGTCTCCTGGGCGGACGGTTCCTCTACCAGGACGAGGGCTACGGGGTTGACCTGATCCGCTTCAGCCGCGAGGTGCAGGTGGCAGTGGGCATGCGGCACACGGGCTTCGACAACGTGCTGGAGGTACGGACCTCCTTCCCGCTGGGCCCGCGCCGACAGCCCCGGAGACCTAGCGCGCTGCGCGCCCGCCTGGCGGACCGCTTCGACTACAACAGCCGCAGCCTGCTGTCCGACCGCAACTACGTCAGCCTCGCCCAGCGCGTGGGGAAGGAGCTCTTCATCGGCCCCAACTTGATTGACAGCTTCTTCAACCGTGACCGTTTGTCTTCAGATAGTTTTGTGATATACTTACAGAGTGCAAAGTAGGGTGAGAGAGCACCTTCCGGGCTGCCCAGGAGTGGCTTCGCTATGGCAAGCAGACTCCTAGGCGTCGTGTGGAGGGGTTAAGGAGGCACGGCTAATGCCGACCATCGAGAGCCGATCGCACGTTTTCCCCATCGCTAGGGTGCTGCGGCGGGCAAGCGCACTTGTCGCGCTGCTGGTGTTGGCGACAGTGGTGACCAGTTGTGGTGGGGGAGGCGCCGGCCTGGTTATCCCGCCCCTGGTGACCGGGCAGAGCGTGATCCTTGTAGATATTCGCGCCGACAGCACCCTGACCACGCTGCCCGGCGCCACCCTCAATGTGGCGGGACCGGGCAGTCCGCAGGTCTCCTCGATAGAGCCGGGCAAGTTCAAGGTGATCGTGGCGCCCGGGGCCACCTATCAGCTTCTCGCTGCCGCCGCGGGCTATGCGGCCCAGATCAGGACGGTAGCCGTCCAATCCCGCACGGGGCTGGCTTCCTCGGTGACGCAGGTGACCATCCCCTTGGCCCCGGCCCCCCCCTCGCTCTTGCTGACCCCGGCGGGTGGGGTGCTTGACGCCGGTAATGGTATCAGCGTCAATGTGCCCGCAGGTGCGGTAGCCACTGCGGTCCCCGTGACGCTAACGGTCAAGTCGATGACGGCAAGCGGAGGCGGCGCCGCCGCCGGCCCCGAAGTCCGTGCCGCCGTCTTAGGCGGCGTAGACCTGTTCCCGGCCGGCAGGAGCTTCTCCGCGGTAGTAGAGATCATCGTGCCGCGCGCCTTCCTCAAGATCGCCGATGCGCTGGTTGCGGCCGGGTCAACCTTCGAGTTGTGGGAGGCCGGCGCCGCGGCCGGGGGATTCGTTCTCTCGTCCGGGACGGCAGTCTACCGGGCGGCCACTGATGACTTCTTGATGGGTCTGCCCCACACCGGTGCCTTTCAGCTCCGTCCCGGCGTGACCGTGGAGGTCGTGGGCGAGCTAACCCGGGACCTGGGCACGCTGACCTCCACGGTGGGCGGCTCCATCCTGGAAGGCACGACCACCTTTGACTACAGCACCTCCAGCAGCGCCACTGACCCCGCGCTCAACGGCCTGCTAACTGCGACCTTCGGCACCGAGCCGGATGTCGATCTGAGCGCGCCGAATCCCGCCGTGGAAGGTACGGAGGGCTTCATCACCGAACTTAACGCCAAGCAGACCGGCGAACGCGTGACCATTCGCCGCGGAGGCGCCCTCGTGGGGACGGCTGACTACTATGGCGCACAGGTCGTAGTGATGGGCATCTTGAGACCTCCGCCGCGTACCGGTACGGGATAGGGGAGACCTCGTTTCCACGGCTGTGTTGACGCGCCTCGCCGCCCCCGGTGAGGCGCAGTCGTTTCCGCCGCGCGACCTGCCATGCCTTTGACCCCCAGCCCTCCTGACGCTCAGCGGCTTCCACTCTCGCCGGAGTTCCGGACACTGATCGCCTGCGTGCGCGACGAGTCGCCGGAATCCCTGGGTGACCACCTGTTTGCGGTCGGACCAGACGCAGGCGAACTCCTGTGTCTGGCTGGGGCCCACGGGGTTACATCTCTGCTATACTTATGCTTGGAGAGGAAGGGTCTGGCGGGGGAACTGCCCCCGGACGCCCGGGCGCGACTGGCGACAACTCATATTACCCTGGCGGCGCGGCAGACGCGCATGATCAGTGTGGCGCTGGAGATTATCCGAGCGCTGGAGCATCGCGGCCTCCGCTGTCTACCTCTGAAGGGGACCGCGCTCATCGCCGCGGCCTGGCCCACCTACCTCCCGCGGGACATGGTGGATCTCGACTTGCTGGTGGCGGCGGAGGATTGGATGGAGGCAGGAGCGATACTGGAGGGGCGGGGATTCTCGCCGCAGAGAGAGGGAGAGTTGCACTGCCCCTGGCTGGCTCATGGGCTTCCCCTGTTGCGCGACGGGATGATGCTCGAGCCGCACACCGCCCCCTGGGGCCACAACCCGATGGAGCCTCCCTTCCGCCCGAGCTGCGACCAGCTCTGGGCGCGGGCCCGGTCGGGAGCGCTATTGGACCAGCCCGTTCCCGTCCCCTCCCCCGAGGACATGGTGCTCATCCTCCTGACCGGCCTGGCGCGCGATCGGTTCTCCAGCTTGCTGCGCTCCTGGGCGGACCTGCGCTGGCTCCTGTCGCCCGAGGGCGGCGGCGCGGACACCGCGGTGCTCTGGGAGCGGGCGGCGGCTCTGCATGCCGGCAAACTCCTGGCGATATGTCTGCGGTTCGCCGGGGAGCTGCTGGGGGATGTCTTACCTGTGGTGCCGGAGTGCCTAGACATGGACTCCGCCTACGGGCGCGTGAGGCCGATCCTATGGCGGCGGCTGCTCATGGCTGAGAGCCTTCCCCGGGTGCCGCGGTCAGCCTTGCGGGTACTCGCCGGCGGGCGGGGTGTGGCGACTGAGGTGGGGGAAGCGGGGTGGGCCTGGGCGGCCGAGGCCGGGGGGCTGCCGGCTCGGGCGGGGCGCTTGGGCGCTTGGGCAGGGCTGGTCGGCGGAGGCTTGGTCTATGCGGGACGCCTGGCCGTCTCGCGCCGAGCCCGCCAGGCGCTTCGCGAGGAGGCGTACCTCTTACGAGCGGTACGAGAGCGGGAAGCAGCCTAGACCTCATCTTGGCATCCCGAACACCGCCACGTAGCACTACTCTGCCGGTCCCTTCCCGGCCCAACGCCTCAGCGCCCATAGAGGGAGCAGGGCGCGAAGTTCTCTATCCCCGCAGTGCTCGCGGTGGCCCGCCCAGCGTGCAGCGGCGTCGCGTTCGTGGGTGGCGCAGGCGAATCAGGCCGGGAATCAGCAGCGCCAGCCGTCGGCGTAGCAGGGCCAGTCGGAAGCGGCTGACGAGCGCCTCGCGGCTCACCTCACCGTCACCTGACTTGACCGACTCCACCCGGCCCAGGACGCTTCCCATCGGCACCGGCAGATCCGGCCACGGAATCGCATCTCCCCACGTCTGCACCCGCCGTTGTTCCCCAGCGCCCGACACCCGCACGACCCGGTGGCACACCGGATAGCCGTCGGAGGTCACGAAGAGCACGATGTCCCCGGGGCGCAGGTCGTCCGGATCCAGCTTCCGCAGGACTACCAGGTCGCCATCCTCGACGGTAGGACGCATGCTCTTCCCCCGCATGCGGGTCTCGCAGGCCCGGCCCCGGCCCAGCAGATCGGAAATAACCTCGCGGTAGTCGGAGGGGGAGAGCTTCATAGGACCTCACGGAGTCGCTCGACGGCTGACTGATCGGGCATAAAGCCAAAGTCATAGACAGGCACAGTGCGTGCGGTGCGGTCCAGGAGTTCAACAGTGGGTGGAATCGTGGCCGGGTCCCAGGTGAAGAACCGGGTATTCTCCAGCAACCGCTGCCCGGCCTCCGCAGGGGTCAGCCGAGACAGTTTGTGGGCAGGAGCATGGCGAAGGAAGAAAACAGCATCCAGGGGACCGGAGAGATCGCAGGGGGGACCCAAGAGGCCATTCCAGGGCGTGCCATGTGCCCAGGCGCGGTCCTCGTGCCAGGTCAAAACCGGGTACTCCTCGGTAAGACATGTTCCTCCGGCATCGGCCACCAGCCGCCCCAGGGTGCTCTTGCCGACGCCCTTGTCGCCGAGCAGCATGACAAAGCGGCCGTCCACAAAACACACGGCTCCATGCAGCAAGGCCCCGCCGTGGTGCGCCAGATAGCCCCAGAGGGGCAGATATAGCCAGGCCAGTCCCCTTTCGTTGCCAGTCCTCTTTGTCTCGGCGGCGCGCCGAAGCATCAGGCAGCAGGCCGAAAAATCGGGAGCAGCACGAAGCAAGGCCCAGCCGTGATCCATCTGAAACACGTCCGGGGAACTTTCAACCAAAGGGGCAACGGGTGACGCACCGCGACCGGGAGGCGGACCATCGTGCTCTCCCGGGGGCAATACTTCGAGGTCAAGGTCGGGTGCCTGAGAACGACAATCACTAACACGGTAGGGGAGGAGGCGCGAGTCCGGGCCACGTTCGTCATCCCTCACGCGGGCCCGGATGTTGGCTCCAGCGACATGCAGGCGAAGCAGATTGTCGACGCGAGGGCAATTCACCAGCTAGACACATACGCCGCTATAGCTACACGGCCTGAACGACCGACACCCGAAGGCGGCGAGGAAGATACCACAATCACTTCGGCACGCGGTGAGCACATCGGTATCCGCCTCTAAGATGACTTCCCTTACTTCCGGCTTGATCCATTTGTTCATTGTGCCTGACCTCCTCCAAGCAGGCCCTGATGGCCCCTATCTCTCGCCGAGCACTGATTCACCCCGGGCCAGGTCCGCATGGCGCTGCCACTCCGGGCCGATATACGCCTCGGCGCGCCTTTGTGACATCTCGCAGTAGACCGGAGCAGGCCCCCCTAGCGGCGTGCCCTCGAGCAGGGCACAGGCGGGGCAGTAACGACATAGATCCGCGAGCGGGCAGGTATTGCACACACCCGACCCGTTGCCCAGTTCGGCCAAGGCCATCGGCATGGCCTGTCGCCATCCCTCCCGCACCGACCCCGTGCGCAGGTCGTACCGAATCGCTTCTAGAAGCCCGCAGGGCCGCATGTTGCCATACGGGTCCAAATGGAAACTGCGCGTACCAACGCGGCACCGGAACAAGCCCTGCCACGGTCGTGGCGGTCGCCACTCGGCGGTCTCCCCTTGCCACGCCGCAGTGCGCTCCTCGTCGACCGCCTCAAGTGCCATCACCTGCTCGGGAGACAATCTTTCGCCGAAGGGGTCGCCCCCTCCTTCTTGGAAGTGCCCCACCATCTCTGCGTCCCATCGCACCTTGTCACCGTATTCAGCGCAGACTTCGCGAAGGGCGTCGAATTCGTGGACGTTGCGTCGAGTCAGGACCGTCTTCAACTCCAGCTTGACCCCGCGATTCGTCAGCAACTCGATGGCTGACGTGACTCTGGCGAGCATTCCGTGCGTCCCGGTGACGTCCCGGTGCGTCGCCTCTGAGGCCGCATATAGGGTTATGGATACCTGTACCGGGGTCCATTCCGCCAGCAAGTCAACATGCTCTGGCGTGAGCAAGGACCCGTTAGTGAACAACTCCAGTAGCAAACCGCGGCGCTTGGCGGAGATCCACAATTTGCGGAAGTCCGGGTGTAGCAACGGCTCCCCTCCGGTGAAAGTGAGGAACAGCACCCCTTCGTCCGCACATTCCCCCAGGATTCGGTCCCATTCCGCAAAGGATAACTCGCGCTGGGCTTGGGGGGCGTCCTGGGGCAGGCGGCAGTAGCAGTGGTGGCAGTGGAAGTTGCACCGATAGGTGAGATCGGCGGTTACGCCAAGGGGGATTTGGGCGTCCTCGACCAGCAGCTCCTCACAGATGTGATCGATCTTGAGGCAAGCAGGCTCACTCATTGGCCCTCACCAGCCTGACGAAGCCCCTGCTGACCAGATCATCGAGCAGCTCCGCCACATCCGCGGTGATAGCGTCGCCGGGGCCCTCATACTCCTGGCTGAGAAGGGCCACCAGTTCGTCCAGAGGTCGGGGCTGGGAAAGGTGGGCCCAGACGGCAGCGCTGGTCTCGTTGAGCAGGTAGACCTTCTGAACGTCCACGCCCGTCTGGTGGAGGGGGATGAGGAGGAATTGCCCCGCGATCTGGCGCGCTACTACGTTCTCGGCTTGGCGGAAAATGCCTGGCGTCTCCTCCGGCACGACGGTTCCCCTCTCGGTCGGCATTAGGCTGGAATTGGGCTCCGGCCGAGGCGCAAGAATAACACTACCCACCAGGACCGCCGTCTACTGCTGAGCAGGCCGACGCCCCAGCACGAGTCACTGGCAATGATACGCTGATACACGCACGAGGTCAAGTGCCAGCTAGGTCACTCTCTCCGACCAGAGGCATTCAGGCGCCCTCCCCTCCCGTCCCGCGCTGAGACCAAGGAGGCCGCAGCCGCCTCCAGGGCTGCCGGGCTTTCGCTACAACACCGGGGCGAATAGCGTCGATCTCGCCCTTGACAGCAGGGGGGAAAGCGCGTAAACTAGCTGCGCATTGGACCGCATATCGTTAGTTGAGGGGGGATGACGATGTCATCTAGACTTCGCCTCGGTCTCGGATTGGTCCTACTGCTCGTAGTGGCGTGCGCCACCACCGCCTTCTCCGATAACGTCGTCTACATCGGCGAGACTCCGAGTAGTGGCATGGCCGGTTGGGGCGGGAGCTACGGCGGGTACTCAGGCCTCGATTACAGTGATTCACTGTGGGACTATGTCTACACCGTCGAAACCTGGGGGGGGCTTGGTGCCGCGCTCTTCGGCGTCCAGGTTCACTCCGATAACCTGAGTGACATTTGGGTCGTCTGGACTGGCGGTGACGACTGGCAGGGCGCCATCACCTACGATCCTGCTTTCGACTTTGGGGGGCTTCTTCCCCACCTGGGTGACAGTGTCGCCGTCGCTTGGTGGAGAAATGGGCCAGCACCGCCTGAGAGCATCATATTCGGATTCCAGAGCTCCCTCGGTCCGGAACTCCGCCCGTTTGATCTGGTTGGTAACGAAGAGGCGCTAGACACAGGCGACGTCTATTCGACCAGTCCCGAGCCGGGCACACTAGCGCTGGCCTCGATGTTGCTCCTGGGGGCGGGGGTTTGGCGTCGGCGGCGCCGCCGTCGGTAAACGCGAGAACGGCCCGCTCGCCCGAAGTTTTCGCCGCAAAGCAGGTTATTCCGTCACAGATGTGGTATACTATTCGTGTGGGGAGCGATTGGGATCACCTTCTGGGTTCCGCGTAGCTCTAGTTCCTCACTCTGGGGGGGTATCCGTTATGTTTCTCAGCAGATCCTCAACCGCCGTTAGAGGTCTCCTGGTAGTAGCCCTCGTCTGTCTGACCATCGGCTACGCTGCTGCCGATTCCCTGGTCTACCAGGGCGAAGCTCCCGTGGGATCTGGGTATCCTAACGAGGGTATTTCCTCCTACACCGGGTCGAACGCCAGTGGCACTCTCTGGGACTATGTGTACGACATTAGCGGCTGGACTACCGGCCCTTCTTCGGTGCAGCAGTGGGGGATAGAGGTGCTTACACCCATCGCGTCGGGTAAGATATGGTCACCTGCAGAATGGACTGCCACGTATTACCCCGTGGTGCCCAGCGACATGGGCGGATTCGACACTCTCTGGGGGAAGATGGCCGTCATCTGGGTTGCCGGTATTAATGCGCAAGTGGCCGAGGGATTCCATTTCCAGAGCGGGCTCCCTCCGGTGAAGCTGGCCTACGACTCTGACAGGTCAGCCTTCCTCGGCGATGAGTGGTCGGCCTCCATACCGGAACCCTCGACACTTCTCCTGGCGAGTGCGTTGCTGCTCAGCGCCGGAATCGCGAGAAGGCGGCGAAAACATGCGAAGAGCTGACGAGTACCATCCGCGGGCTAGGGGGGGGAGGCAAGGGCAACGGGGCTTTACACTAATCGAGCTGCTGGTCGTCATTGCGATCATCGCCATTCTGGCCGCGATCCTCTTCCCCGTTTTTGCCCGGGCTCGAGCCAAGGCCCAACAGACCAAGTGCCTGTCCAATCTGAAGCAATTGGGCATGGCCATGCAGATGTACGCTACGGACTATGACGGACTTCTGCCCTACCGGGGGCCGTCTCGCTGGAACTGGACCTACGGCTGGTACCATGGTTCCCCTTACGACGCGCACATCTTGCTCATGGTCACCGCAATCCATCCCTACGTCAAGAACTACCAAGTCTGGTTCTGCTCGGCCGATCCCGCCCAGGCCGACGCCGTGGCCGCTGGTGGGTGGGGCAGCGACGCGGACGCGCAGGCCGGCAGGGTTAGCTATTGCCTCTGTACACAGTGGGACACCTATGGGGGCAGCATGGATCCCGCGTGCCCCAGCGACGTCGATCCCATGGACGTGTCGTTCGGTTCGCCCTCAGAGCAGAGCCTGCTCTGCGACAATGGGCTGTTCTGCGACACCGGCGAGAAGGTAAACGGCGCGCACTTCAACGGGTCGAACTTCGCCTTCCTGGACGGACACGTTAAGTATATAGCGATAGCGGGGTGGGGTGAGCTCCACCCACCCATGGTGGCCATCACCCCGTAGTGCCCGGGCCTTCGCCAGCTCATGGTGGCCGCTCTATACAGCAACCCGCGCAGCGTCTTGCCTGGCAGGACGCTGTTGTCGTTGGTGGCAACCGGTAGACTCAGAGCTTGAGAGGTGCCCATGTCCTTGTCCACCCACTTCTCCCTTCGGCGAGGCTCGATGCTCAATTCCGAGTCCTTAGTCAAACGCGGCACCCTAGCGGCCGGCTTGCTGATCATTGCGTTGATTGTGCTGGCGACGAAGTTCACCTCACTCGACGTCAATGGCGCTGACTACGCGCAGTTGGCTCGGAACCTGGCCACCGGGCATGGTTACACCACTTCGGTGATTACGCCCCTGAGCCTGGCCCTGGTGCCCCGGATCGAGAATCACCCCGAGATGACGCGGCCGCCGGCGTACGTCACGGTACTGGCCCTCGGCATGCTCATCGGCGGCGCGACAGACAAGACAGTGGCCGTGATATCGATAATCTTCTTGCTGCTAACCGCGCTGGCGCTCTACTTCATCGCCCTGCGCGTCTTTGGCCCGCGGGTGGCCCTGTGGGCCTTGCTGCTGTACGCCACGTCTGTGCCGCTGCTTCGGCAGGCGATCTCCGGTCTGGACACGACCTTCCTGTCCTTCCTGGTCACATTGCTTTTCGGGGCGCTCATATGGAACTACCGGGCTGCGCGGGGCGAGGAGGACGAGGAGGAAGAGCCCTCAAGACTCGGCTTGTGCGTGCCCATTGCGGTCGGGGTACTGGTGGGCCTGTGCTACCTCACCTCGTACGACACGCTGGTGCTCTTGCCGGTGGCGCTGTACTTCCTGTGGCGGGCGGACCGCCCCCAGGCCAAGCGCAACCTGATAGCCGTGCTCGTTGTCTTCCTAATCTTGGTCCTGCCCTGGATCATTCGGTGTTCGGTGATCGCGGGCGGGCCCTTCATCTCGCTGCACAGCTACGAACTGGCCATGTTCACCGACCAGTACCCGGGCCAGACGCTCTTCCGGCGCTTCGACGATGTCCCGAGCAAGCCGTGGCTCATGCTGATAGCCCACTGGCCTGACATGGTCAAGAAGATCGGCCAGGGCATCGGCGGGCTGTACACCGACGCCGCGCAGTTTGCGGGTCCGTACCTGATGCCGTTCTTCATCGTGGGGCTGCTACTAGCCGCGCCTCGCCGGCGCTCGGTGCTGCTGCACGGCTGTCTGGGGCTGGCGATCCTCCTGCAGCTCGCCGTCCTATGCTACTACCAGCCGCTGGCGAGAATCCTGCTGCCCTACGCGCCCATGGTGGCGATGCTGGCAGTGTTCTGGTTCACGACCCTGGTGGAGGAATGGAACGAGGCGCTGCTTGGTTTGCGGCGGCATTACCAGGGCCTAGGCCTGTCGCTGGACGCGGTGCTGTACGCCGGCCTCGTCGTGGCGATGGCCATACCGCTAGTGCTGTTCCTGTTTCTGAGCGGCGAGTCGCGCGCGCACCCGGCGATTGACACCATGAGGCAACTTGGGTCCATGCCCTATCCCTACCTGGCGACTGACCTGCCCTGGCTAGCGGCCTGGTACGGCGACAAGCAGGCCCTATCTCTGCCCTACCGCGAGCGGGACTGGACGGCCATGGAGCAGGCTAAGCTCACCCCTCCCGCGATCTACCTCTCGCCCGCCCTGTTGGAGGCACCTCCCACGGAGAGGATGGAGTCCTGGCAGCGCTTGCTCCTGTCGGGCCAGGACTTCCACGGAATGAAACGAATACCGAACTGGCGGCAGGCCGGGGTGCTCCTGGCCAAGACCGCGCCGCCTTCGCCGGCCGTGCGGGGAGCCAGGGGGGCGACGGGGAGCGGAACGCCCGCGACCGGGGGCAGGCCGCCGGCTGCCGGTAGCGCAAGTGGAGAAAGAGCGCCAGCCGGCGGAGCACCCACGGGCTCGGCGGCCCCGCCGTAGCGGGCACCGGCCAGGGCGCGTCTGAGGAACCTGTCGGTCCTGGCAGTCGTCGGCACGCGCAGTTCCCGGCGATCTTGTCAGGAGGGCTATCCCAGCCAGCTCCGGCTTAGGCCTCGCGCGTGTCCACCCGGCTCCCGAGGAACCATCAGGGAGTGTAGGTGGCAGCCCGCGGCGACTGGCGCTTCCTCGGCTGCTTCACCTCGTACCCTCCCCCTGCTTGACTTGTCCTCGGGCCGCGCTGTAGGAGACGGCAACGTGAACGAAGCGGAGATCAGGGAGCAGATACTCGGTCTGGCGCGGCGACTGTGTCGGATGCGGACGGCCGACCATGTCTTCGTGCCAGGCCGGACCCAAGTGCACTATGCCGGGCGCGTCTTCGACGAGGAGGAAATGGCTTCGCTGATCGACTGTGCGCTCGACGGGTGGCTGACGGCGGGACCGTATGCCGAGCGCTTCGAGCGGGCCTTCAGCGACTACCTCGGCGTGGGCCACACCCTCCTGGTCAACTCCGGGTCCTCCGCGAATCTGCTCTGCGTGGCCGCTCTGACCTCCCCCAAGCTCGGGGACCGTCGCCTGCGCCCCGGCGACGAGGTCATTACCACCGCCGCGGGCTTTCCCACTACCCTCGCCCCGCTGGTGCAGCACCAACTGGTCCCCGTCTGCGTGGATGTGGACCTCGGCACCTACAACGCCAACCCCGATCTTCTGCGCGAGGCTGTCTCGCGGCGCACCCGCGCGATCTTTCTCCCTCACACCCTGGGCAACCCCTTTGACCTGGACGCGGTCCACCGGATAGCGGAGAAGCACAGTCTGTTCCTCCTGGAGGACAACTGCGACTCGCTGGGTAGCCGCTATGACGGCAAGCCCACGGGCAGCTTCGGGCACCTGGCTTCCCACAGCTTTTTCCCCGCGCATCACATCACGATGGGGGAGGGGGGGGCCGTGGTTACCGACGACCAGGAGTTAGCCCGCGTCGTCGCCTCTCTGCGCGATTGGGGGCGCGACTGTTGGTGTGAGCCGGGGCAATCCAACTCCTGCGGTCAGCGCTTCACCCAGCAGCACGGCAAGCTGCCCCTTGGCTACGACCACAAGTACGTCTACTCGCACGTCGGCTACAACCTGAAGCTCACGGATCTGCAGGCCGCCTTCGGTCTGGCCCAGCTGGGCAAGCTGCCGGGCTTCATCGAAGCCAGGAAGCGCAATTTCACGCGGTTCCACCAGCATCTGACCCGGTATGCCGACCGGCTGATTCTTCCCGAGGCCACGCCCCACAGCGACCCGGCGTGGTTCGCCTTCCCCGTGACCGTGCGCCCCGAGGCGGGCTTCAGCCGCGGTGAGCTAGTGGGGTTCTTGGAGGAGAACCTGGTGGAAACGCGCACCCTCTTCGGGGGTAACCTCCTGCGCCAGCCGGCCTTTCTCGACATCCACCACCGCGTGGTCGGGGGCCTGTCCAACACGGATTTGGTGATGAACAATACCTTCTTCGTGGGGGTCTACCCGGGGATCGACGAGGCCCGCGCGGCGTACGTGATGGAAGTGTTCGACCGCTTCTTCCAGGTGAGCACATGAGTCAAGCCGCGGCGCGACGCTGGGGGCCGGCGCTGCGCGTAGGGCTGGGGTTCGCCATCAGCGCGATCGCCCTGGTGGCGGTGCTGCGGCAGGTGCATTGGGATCAGGTGGTGGCTGCCTGGCAGGCTGCCGACGCGCGTTTCCTGGTCCTCGGCGCGCTGTTGTACCCCTGGCGCCTGGTGTTCATTTCGGCCCGGTGGCAGGAGCTACTGCGCCTCTACGGTCCGACCCCCGCCTTCCGGGTGACGCTACGCGCTACCAGCGTCGGTTACCTCTTCAATAACCTGTTGCCCCTCCGGTCCGGGGACCTAGTGCGCGGCGCGATGGTGGTGCGGGAGGGCGTGACCATTCGCGCCGCCGCTTCCAGCGTGTTGCTGGAGAAGGTGGTGGATCTCTGGGCGCTGGTGGCCATCGCGCTGCTGGCGGGAGGCGCCTTCCTGCGGCAGGAGCCGGCGCTCTTGCGGTCGCTACACTGGGTGGCGCTGGTGGCGGGGGTGAGTCTCGGCGTCTTCCTGGCAGTGGCGCTATCGTGCAGCGCCGAGCAGGCAGGGGCGTGGTGTGACCGGGCGACGACGCGAACAGGTCGGCTGCTAGCCAAGCTGGCGCGGGTCGTGGTCGAGAGCGGCCAGTTGTGCCGCCGCCCGGGGCCGCTGTTGATCACGCTCGCGGCCACGGCGGTCAACTGGGGGATCGAGGCCTGCTTCTACCTGCTAGTGGCGCGCTCCCTGGGAATGCCCCTCACGATAGCCGGCGCCCTGTTCATGGTCTCCGTGATCGGGCTGGGGCTGTCGGTGCCGACCACTGCGGGAGGCATCGGCGTATGCCAGTACCTGGCGGTGGCTGTGCTGAAGGTTCAAGGAATAGGCGTCAACGTGGCGGCCGCCTATTCCCTGCTCAGCTATGCCGTGGCCTTCGTGTGCCTCAACGGCGTGGGCCTGGTCTTCCTGGTGACAGGAGCGCTGCGCAAGCCGCCTGCCAACGTGTCCGAGGGAGGGACAGTATGAGCAGTGGGCCACCCCGGGTCCTGATCACCGGCGGTAGCGGCTTTATCGGGCGCAACCTGGCCGAGCAACTTGCCGACGAATTCGCGGTCCTCGCGCCCTCGCACCGGGAGCTGGAGCTACTGGACGAGGAGGCGGTGGAGGCCTATCTATCAGCGCACCGGGTGGATTTCGTGGTGCACAGCGCCGCCAAGCCCGGCCACCGCAACGCCCCGGACCGCTCCGGCCTGGTGGAAGCCAACCTACGCATGTTCTTCAACCTGGCCCGCCAGGCAGATCGCTTCGAGCGTCTCGTCTTCCTCAGTAGCGGCGCGGCCTACGACCTGCGTCACTACCAGCCCCGGATGCCGGAGGAGTACTTCGACACCCATGTGCCTGCCGACGCCGTCGGCTTCCCCAAGTACGTTTGCGCCAAGTACCTGGAGCGCGCGGAACGCCTCGTCGAGCTTCGCCCCTTCGGAGCCTTCGGCAAATACGAGGACTGGGAGATTCGCTTCATCTCCAACGCCATCTGCAAGACGCTTTTCGACTTGTCGGTGACCATCCGCCAGAACCGTCGCTTCGATTACGTCTACGTGGATGACCTGGTGACGGTGGTCCGGCACTTCTTGCAGCATGGGGGCCGCCATAAGGCTTACAACGTCACCCCTGACACTACCGTGGAGCTGCGGGAGCTGGCGGAGAAGGTCGTGGCTGTTTCCCAGAAGAACTTGCCGGTGGTGATCGAGCAGGAAGGTCTGGGGTCGGAGTACAGCGGCGACAACCGGCGCCTGCGGGAGGAGATCCCCGGCCTGCAGTTCACCCCGATTGACGAGGCGATCAGCCGTCTGTACGAGTGGTACGCCGACCATCGCGACCTGATCCGCTACGAGGCGCTGCTGGCCGACAAGTAGAACCCAAACCCATGATGAAGCTATCCGACTACGTCTGGAGCCGCCTGGCCGAGGCCGGGGTGCGCCATGTCTTCATGGTTGCTGGTGGCGGGGCCATGCACCTGAACGACTCCCTCGGCCAGGAAGAGCGGATACGCTACATCTGCAACCACCACGAGCAGGCCTGCGCTATGGCGGCGGAGGGCTACTCGCGCGTGACTGGCCGCATCGGCGTGCTGAACGTCACCAGCGGCCCGGGCGGAATCAACGCCCTCAACGGCGTCTTCGGTGCCTGGACCGACTCCATCCCGATGCTGGTCCTCTCGGGGCAGGTCAAGCGCGAGACCTGCCTGCGCTACCACGGCCTCTTCAACCTGCGCCAGCTCGGTGACCAGGAAGCCGACATCATCGCCCTGGCGCAGCACCTCACCAAGTACGCCGTCTTCGTAGACGATCCTCAGCAGATTCGCTACCACCTGGAGCGCGCCTTGCACCTGGCCACCACTGGGCGGCCCGGGCCGTGCTGGCTGGACATACCGCTGGACGTGCAGGCGGCGCAGATAGACGAAACCGCGCTGCCCGGCTATGACCCGGCCGAAGACCCCCTGCCCTGGGATCTGGAAGCGCTGCCCGAACACGTGGCGGAGGTCGTGGAGCGCCTGCACCGCGCCGAGCGGCCCGTGATCCTGGCCGGGAGCGGAATTCGGCAGGCCCACGCGGTGGAGTTGTTCCGGAAGCTACTGCCCGAGTTGGGGGTGCCGGTGGTGTTGTCACGGACGGCTAAGGACCTACTCCCAGCGGAGGACCCGCACTACTGCGGCCGGGGTGGAATTGACGCCGACCGCGCCGGCAATTTCGTGGTACGTAATGCCGACGTGCTGCTGGTGATCGGCTCCCGCCTGGGGGTGCGGCAGACGGGGTACAATTGGGACAGCTTCGCGCCCGGCGCCTACCGCATTCACGTGGACGCCGACCCCAACGAGTTGACCAAGCCCAGCGCCGCGGCGCACCTGCCGCTGTGCTATGACGCCGGCCTCTTCTTGGAGGAGATGCGCCGCCAGCTGGAGTCGGCCCCCGGGCCGGTGCGCGGCCAGTGGCTGGACTGGTGCCGCGCCCTCCCGCGGCGCTATCCTGGCGTCGCCGAATGCCACCGCGAGTGCCTGTCGCCCCTCAATCCCTATCACTTCCTTGAGCACCTTTTCGGCTGCCTGAGTCCCGAGGAGGTCGTCATCTGCGCCAACGGCGCCGCCTTCATCATGGCCTGTCAGGTGGCGGACTTGCAGCCAGACCAGCGGCTGTTCTTCAACTCCGGGTGCGCCTCCATGGGCTGGGACTTACCGGCAGCGGTGGGCGCGGCCGTAGCCCAGGACGGCAAGCGGGTGGTGTGCCTGGCCGGAGACGGCAGCCTGCAGATGAACGTGCAGGAGATGCAGACCGCGGCGCACCACCAACTCCCGATCAAGCTCTTCGTGCTCAACAACCACGGCTACCTCTCCATCCGCGTCACCCAGGAGTCTTTCTTCGGCCGCTTCGTAGGCGAGAGCGAGGCCAGCGGGATGAGCACGCCGGATTTCGTGCAGGTCGCTGGCGCCTACGGCTGGACCGCCTACCGCTTGGACGGCGAGCACGGAGACGAGACCATCCGTCGCACGCTGGAGACGCCCGGCCCGGTCCTCTGCGAGGTAGCCGTCGATCCCCGCCAGGAGTTCGAGCCGCGCTCTCGCAGCAAGCAACTCCCCGACGGCCGCATCATCTCCCCACCCCTGGAAGACATGTACCCCTTCCTGGACCGGGAAGAGCTCGTGGACAATGTCTTATCGGGTGAGGAAGATGACGGAGTGACAGCCAGCACGGCTGTGCCTGACTCTTCCGGGGCTGACCTGGAGGCGTTGCTGGCGGAGACCGTGGAGGCGGCACAAGTGCGGGAGTCATCAGCTTTTGACCAAGCCGCTGGGCACTGGGGGGACCACCTGGTGCTGTACGGGGCAGGGGATCAAGGACGTAAGGTCGCTCGTGCCCTGCAGTCATTCGGTGTGAAGCTCTTAGTCTTCGCTGACCGCAACGCCCACGTCTGGGGGCAGCGGGTGGAGGGGATCCCCGTCGTATCCCCGGAGCAGGCCGCTCGGGAGTTCGGTCAGCAGGCGGCGGTTGTCGTGACCGTCTGGAACCCCACCTTTGACTATGGGCAGACCGAGAGGGAACTGAGAGAGCTCGGGTGCCAAGTGGTCTTGCCTCTGCCTCCCCTGGTGTGGAAGTATGCCGAGGCGCTCCTGCCCGGTTTGTTCTTCGACCTGCCTCACAGAATTCTCCAGCAAGCGGCTGCGATCAGGGACGCTTTCGGTCTCTTCTCTGACTCGCTGTCCCGACGTCTGTTTGTCAGCCAGCTTCGGCTCCACATGCACGGCGACCCACGGGGCCTGGAGACAACGGCGGACCATGTGCAATACTTCCCTCCGGAGTTGCTGCCTCTGCCCTCGGAGGGCGTGTTCCTCGACGTGGGAGCGTTTGACGGGGACATGTTGCGTGGCTTCCTCGCGCTGGGCACGGGGGGCCTCTATGTGGGCCTCGAACCCGACCCGGTAAATTTCGCCAGACTGCGGCCCTATGTGAGAACGCTGCCGGCGACTACGCAGGAGCGGGTGACATTGATTGACAGTGCGGCGTCCGACAGACGCCAAAAGCTGCGTTTCGGTAGGGCGGGCACCCCGAGTGCAGGGGCGACTGCGGACGGTGCGGTCCAGGTGCAAGCCCTTCCACTCGATGAATTGTGCCTGCCGGATCGCGTGGTGTGCCTGAAAATGGACGTCGAGGGAGCCGAGAACGAGGCCTTGGGAGGGGCCGCGGGCACGGTTGTACGCGATCAACCAGCTCTAGCGGTGTCGCTCTACCATCGGACCGAGGCCCTGTGGCGGCTTCCGGGTAAAGTGAGGGAGCTGCTCCCCTCGCACTCACTCTACTTGAGAAGGTATGCGAACTGCGGGTTCGAGCTTGTCATGTACGCTATACCGCCTGGGCGCGCGCCGAACGTCCCTGGGGGGGCAGGCGCAACTGAGTGATGAAGACCGTCTGCATGACTGCACGCCTTTTCGACCGGGCTCTGAACGCCTGCCCGCGCCTCTTCGGGCTGCAAGGACGTCCGCTGTATCCTCAGCATTTGTGGATGGTCAATGTAAGCGTCATGCTCTTTGTTCTGAGCGTCGCGCTTTCCGTCGACGACATGTACTACAGCTGTAGCGGGGATCTGAGGTCCCGCATCGTGCCTGCCCGGGCGATGCTGGCCGGGCTCGACCCGTACTTCTTTGAGTGGGAACCGGGCATGGGGGAGCGCCTCGCTGATTGCTACCAGATACCGACCTTGATGACTCGCGCCACGGTCTTGCCCTCCGTCCTATGGGCCTACACAGGTCTGGCCAAACTGCCCTTCGGCGTGAGCCGGTGGGGGCATTTCTGCCTGGAAGAGGCGGCGTTCCTGATCCTCGCCATCCTCATGAGTAGGTTGCGACGCCACCGGACTGATCGCGAGCGCGCGCTGGCTGCATCCCTGATGCTGGTGGCCGTCGGGTGCAGCCCGATATGGAGACTTCACGTCGAGCGCGGTCAGTACTACATCTACGTCGCACTCCTGCTGGGTCTGGCCCTGTTCTGGCTGGATCGATACAAGCCAATGTGGGCGGGAGCCCTGATCGCCTGGGCCGCATTCCTCAGGCCGACGATAGCCGTAGTGTTCTTGCCATTCCTGGCTAAGCGCCGCGGGGCGGTCCTGCTGGGTGGGGTGGCGGGTATGGCTGTCGCATTCGGGTTGAGCTTGCCGCTTACCGGCTTGGAGGTGTACCGCAGCGCAAAGCGCAGCATCGCCGGATGGGACGTTGTGTTCGGGCAGCAGTATCTGTCGGACTCTGTCGATGCCTACCTGGCTCCGCCGGCGCTTAGATGTGACAGGGCATTGACACCGAGAGTTATCGAGGGGGTTGTAACGTCCTGGAGTCTGTGGAAGCCTCCCTTGTGCCAGTCCTACAGCCTACTGGGCGTATCGAATACGCTGATCTTCCGCGCGAACCAACTGGGCGCAAACCTCCGCATCGACCCCAAGTCGGACTGGCGACTCCGGGTGTTCCGTGGGTGTTGTGCAGTTCTGCTGCTCGTTTTGTTTCTGGTCATGCTCCGGTTGCGTCGCCAAACAGCGGGTCTGGTCCTATTGATGCTGGGCTTGTTTCTAGCGTTCTTGGCCGATTACATGACCGCGCCCTCCCGGAATCTGTACTCCGAAGTGTTCCAGGTCCTTCCCTTCGGGGTACTGGGCCCCCTGCTGTTTAGCGGGCGTTTGGGAAGGTTGTACCGGTGGTGCGGCGCCGTCGGCGTGCTCTGGGCGCCCTTGTCATATCTTGCCAAACTGGCGCCAGGCGCGGTCCACAGATGGCTAATCGTGTTCTCGTGGCTAGGACCATATTCCGCCCTGGTGTTCTTTGGTGGCGCGGTACTCTACCTGGCACGCCAGGATGTGCAAGCTGCACCTGCCGCCGAGAGAGAACTGACATGAAAACGATCACCATCCTCACCCCCACCTACAACGAAGAAGACAACGTGCGCGAGGTGTACGCCCAGGTGCGTGCGGTCTTTGCCGGGCTGGAGGGGTACGACTACGAGCACCTCTTCATCGACAACGCCTCCCGCGACGGCACGGTGGAGATACTGCGCGAGCTGGCCCGGGAGGACAAGCGCGTCAAGGTGATCGTCAACACTCGCAACTTCGGCCACATCCGCTCGCCTTACTACGGTATCCTCCAGGCCCGCGGAGACGCGGTCATTCCCCTGGTCGCGGACCTCCAGGACCCACCGGAGATGATCGTGGATTTCCTGCGTAAGTGGGAAGAGGGGTACAAGATCGTGGTGGCGGTGAAGACGGAGAGTCGTGAAAACCGCTTGATGTTCGCTGTTCGGCAGGCGTACTATCGCCTGGTGCAGCGGCTGTCGGAGATCGAGTTGGTGCAGAACTTCACGGGGTTTGGGCTATACGACCAGGCGGTCGTCGAGAAGCTACGTGAGATCGGCGACCCCTACCCGTACTTCCGGGGCCTGATTTGCGACTTGGGGTACGAGCGGGCCGAGGTCCCCTATACCCAGCCCCGGCGCCAACGCGGGATCACCAAGAACAACTTCTACACCCTCTACGACATGGCCATGCTGGGGATCACCAACCACTCCAAGGTGCCCCTGCGCCTGGCCACCATGACCGGCTTTGCCATGTCCTTGCTCAGCCTGGTGGTGGCGCTGGGCTACCTCGTCTACAAGCTGGTGTTCTGGAGCAGCTTCCAGGTGGGCATGGCGCCGCTGGTGATCGGCCTGTTCTTCTTCGCCTCGGTGCAGCTCACGTTCATCGGGATTCTGGGGGAGTACATCGGGGCCATCCAAACCCAAGTCCTCAGACGGCCCTTGGTGGTCGAGAAAGAGCGTATCAACTTCGACGAAGAAACGAAGGACTGAGGGGTCCGCGTGGCGCGGGCTTTCTACCCCGCCCTCGCGGTCAGGACCTCAGGTACTCCCGGTACCACGGCAACGTCCTGGCCAACCCCTCCTCAAAGCTCCACGCCGGTTCCCAGCCCAGGATCGCGCGTGCGCGACTGGCGTCCAGCCACTGCGACTGAATCTCCGCCTTCGCCTCCCCCAGCACTCGCACCTCGGCGTCGGGCTGTTCCATGATCTGCATGATTGCCCGCACGACCTCCAGTACCGACAGCGGTCCGCCCTGCCCGAAGTTGAAGGCCTGCCCGATAAGACCTTGGCGCTGCACCTCTTCCGCCAGGCGCAGGTACGCCCGCGCGCCGTTCTCCACGTAGAGGTACTCGCGCTGCAAGGTGCCGTCACTGCGGATGATGATCGGTTCGCCCAAGAGCAGGGAGCGGATGGTGCCGGGGATGAGCCGACTGAAGTTGAGGTCGCCAGGCCCGTACAGATTCGCCAGGCGCGTGACGGTCACAGGCAACCGGTAGGTCTGGGCGAAGCTGCGGGCAATCAGGTCAGCGCAGCTCTTGGAGACGTCATACGGGAAGGTTCCCTGCATGGGGAGGTCCTCCACGTAGGGCAGAACCTCCTGCCGGCCGTAGGCCTTGTCGCTGGAAGCGACCACGATCTCCTGGCATTGGCCGTGTAGCCGACAGGCCTCCAGCAGTCGGTAGGTCCCACCGATGTTGACGTCCATCGTCTCCACCGGGTTGGCCAGTGCATGGGTGACGAGGGTCTGGGCGGCCAGGTGGAAGACAGTTTGCACTTCGTACTCCACCAGCGTCCGCTGGAGCAAGGGCAGGTCGGTCACTGAGCCGTGCACTACGGTGACGCGGTCCAGCAGGCCGGAGCTAACCAGTAGGCTCGGAGGCACGGAGTCGCGGACCACGGCCACAACTTCCGCCCCTAGGTCCAGGAGCAGCCAAACCAAATGAGACCCCAGCAACCCGGTCGCGCCGGTGACGAGCACGCGCCGCCGCCGCCAGAACTCGGCTGACGGTTCTATCATTTACGACGCCTCCCTTTGGAGCCAGAGCGCCCAAGGGGCGGAATCCTCCCACAGCCGGTTCAGCAGGTCGCGCTCGGCCGGCGTATCCATGCACTGCCAGAAGCCTTCGTGATGGTAGCAGCCCAACTGCCCGTCACGGGCTAGACCCACGAGGGGCTCGCGCTCGAAGAATACATCACCGGGGATATAGTCGAGCGCAGCCTGTTCGAGCACGAAGAACCCACCATTGATGCGCATGTGGCTCCGGATGGGCTTCTCGGCGAAGCCCCGTACCAGGTCGCCCTCTATCTCCAGTTCGCCGAAGCGCGCGCTGGGAGGAACGGCCGTGAGGGTAGCGAGGCGCTTACCCGCGAGATGAGCCTGCACCAAGGCGTCAAGGTCCACGTCCGCGACCCCGTCGCCGTACGTCATGAGGAAGCGCGGGGTGTCGAGGTACCGTCGGACCGCCAGCAAACGCCCGCCCGTGGTTGTCGCGGCCCCGGTCTCCGCGAGAACGATTTCCCAGTCCTCCTCGCAGGGCCCCAGGCATTCCACGCGCGTCTCGGCGCCGGTCGTGACCATCACATCTCGCGTATACTCGTGCAAGCGCAAGAAGTAGTCGCGAATGAGGTCACCCTTGTACCCCAGGCACAGCACGAAGCGGCGGTAGCCGAAGTGGGAGTAGACCTTCATGATGTGCCACAGCACCGGGCGGTTACCGATCATGGTCATCGGCTTCGGCCGCAGATCCGACTCTTCCCCCATGCGATAGCCACGACCACCGCACAGGATCACTACTCGCTCGGGCTTCACGCTTGCCATGTTTGGTGCTCCGGGATCAGGCGGGATGACTGGAATCGGGCCGAGCCGGCGGTAAGGGCAGACGAAGTATTCGGCCCACTGAGGTCAGATTCCTGCGAGACAACAAGAGGGGAGGACCGCTGCTAACAGAAACGGCCGCGAGGACGTTGCTCGCGGCCGTCGATTGTCGCTTATGTATGAGAGGGGGGAGCGGCTTACTTCCTGCGGCGTCTCTTGAGCAGCCCCAAACCGCTTAGCCCCAGTCCGACGAGAATTAGGGTGGTGGGCTCGGGGATGACGTAGGCGTCGTGCTCGTAGAAGTAGTCGCCAGCCTCGAGGGTGATGGGCGAATCCAAGGTGAAGACGATCCGGTAGATGTTGTGCGAAATGCTGCCTGCGTCGACGCGATCGTAACCCGTGTCTGACCAGGCAAAGGAACCGGCCGTGGTATCGGTCGTGAACACATCCCCGTAGAAGCTGTCTACCGCAGGCCACAGGCGGGTCGTGTCGCCGCTCGGAATCTGACGCAGGGCACTGTCGTAGATGTTCATGCGGTAGCGTATGTAGGGACTGTCTTGCTGGAAATCGGGGTAGAAGTAGCTGCCGTACTGGTAGATGCCCCACTCGTCGAAGTAGCCGACTATCTTCTTGATCTCGAGGGATTCCTCGAGATGGAAGTACCCGGCGGTCACCCAGTCCCAGTTATTGGCCATGCTGTAAGAGATGACCTGGCTGGGCGGACCGCTGGCGTAGAAATCAATGACCGCCTGTTGGCCGGGGGTATCGAGTCCGTTGTTGTCGTAGACCCGGCTTCCCACGGTGTCGTACATGCTCAGGGCCAGCCCGGCGACATAGTCAACCCCAGTGGTTCCGGCGCTTACCCATTGATGGTAGCCATAGGTGCCGCCACTGAGGTCATCGCCAACCTGTACGACGGGATAACTGGGGGAGGGGGGCAGGTCATTGCCCAGAGCGCCAGCGGCGAGGGTGTAGTAATAGCCGTAGAAGTCTTCGGTGTTGTCGGGGTGACCGTTCCAGTGGAAGGTGTAGGAGTCGTAGACGTCAGCCAGGGCAACAGCCGAGAAGAGGAGAATCAGCGCGAGGACCAGCACTACAGTGAGACCGCGTCGGTGCTTCATGTCGGGCATCCTCCTCCTGTGTGTTGCGCCAGAGCTCCCATCCCAAGGCACGAGTCTGGCCCCCCCCCTCACACTCTGAAGGCACCGAGACTACGTCCCCGGATGCCGCCTGGCCCGACCCGGCTGCGCCCCATAACAGGACAGCTTCAAATAACATTATACTCCTCCGGCCGCCAGTGTCAACAATACCTGCCCAACAGATGCAAAGGTTTTGTAAGGTCAAGCGGCCCCACCGGCGAGGACGTGACGATCGTTAGCGCTCGCGCCCTGCTCCGCGCAGGCAAAGACTGCGCCGGCGGCGAATAGCCGCAGAGGAAAATCGATAGAACAGGAGCCCCTGGAACCAGGAGCCCCCTCAGGAGGAGCACCAGCATGACTGGCTACGACCCCTTGGGTCTGTACTGGGGAGATTTGCACGTACACGTCAGGGAGATCCGCCGGGAGCGAGAGTCCTCGGGGCTGCCGGGAGCAGCGGGCCCCTTCTCGCTGGAAGAGGTGTATGCATACGGACGGGAAGTGACCGGGCTGGACTTCGTCGCCGTGACCGACCACGACGTCAGCCTGTGCCCCGACGAATGGGAGGCGACCAGGGAGGCCGCGCGGCGGGAGACGGTCGTCGGCTCGTTCGCGGCTTTCCTGGGCTATGAATGGAGCCACGTAGCGGGGCAGCCCTCGTGCGGCTACGGTCACCGCAACGTCATCTACCGCGAGTTCGAGGGGCCGTTGCTATCGTGCGGAGCCGAGGCCTATGACACCGCACCCAAGCTGTGGCAAGGCTTGCGGGAACAAGTGGCCCTGGAGAACGCCGTGGTTGTCCCCCACCATCCCGGGCGCGCTGCCGGGGGGATTTCGTGGAATCTGGACTGCTGGGACCCGGAACTGGAGCGTTTGGTGGAGATCTACTCCCTCTGGGGAAGCTCCGAGAAGCCGGGGCCTCCCTTTGAGATCCGCTACCTGGCCGAACATAGCCCCACCGGCCGGGGTGAGGCACCAGGCCATTTCGTCCAGGATGCGCTTGCGCGGGGCCATCGCTTCGGTCTGATCGGCGGCAGCGAAAGCCACGACGGCCGCCCAGGCGGGCCCCTTTGGCACGGGCCGCACCGCTGTGGTGAGGAGATCTGCTACCGCGGCGGCCTCCAGGCCACCTATGCGGCGTCGCTGGATCACGATTCACTCTTTGACGCCTTCCGCGCCCGCCGGTGCTATGCCACCACCGGGGAGAAGATCCGTCTGGCGTTCAGTCTCAACGGGGCGCTGATGGGGGAAGAACTGGCCGGTGCCGAGCGGCGCCGGGTAACCGTCGAGGTGGCCGGGACGGACGCCCTGGCGCGGGTGGAGGTCATCCGCAACAATGTGGAGGCGCACGTGGTAGACCCCGGTTCGGACACCTGCCGCTTTGAGTGGGAAGACCTGCGCCCGGCCGAAGACGCCGACTACTACTACGTCCGCGTGACCCAGGGGGACGGGCATATGGCCTGGTCCAGCCCTGTCTGGGTGGGCTAGTGGACTCGAGCGGCCCGCGCCTACCGGCCCTTGGGGAGGCGGGAATACACTGCGCCCTTCTTCAGCAAGGGGTCTGTAGGCGGCTATTGGGGATGACTGGCGCAACGGGGTGGGCGGGAGGCAGGATGAGGACCTGCTGGAGGGGGTTGCCGAGTCGCAGGCCGAGTTGGGCTTCTCCTCTGCGCCCACTTCCGCCCCGGAAGTACGACCCCTGCACCATCGGTACCGTGGACCCGCCAATCTCCTCCCCGTCCCCGTGACCAGGGGACCTCGCCCCGGCCGCCTGATGCTGTCGGCAGAGGGCCACATCCCGCGATCAGCGGATGAACCCCAGCGTGCGTCTCGACGGCGCCTCTTGAGGGACCGGCGCTGGTGTAGAGACCGCTGGCTATCTGATGGCGCGGAAGCACAGATCGTGGTATACTGGTTGCGGCAACCGCTAGTGAGCGCTGCACGTCAGGCCTCGCGCCGAAGCGCCGGTCTGACGTCGGTATTTTGAGGTACTCTGAAAGAAGGCCTTCGCTTGCGGTTACTGGTTATCTCTCCCTCATGGTCGCCCGGCTTCTGGAATGGCGGCAAGGTACTTGCGCCACCCATGTGTCTTTCGGTTCTCGCCTCCCTCACCCCTCCTGACGTCCAGATGCATCTTGTCGATGAGAACGTGGAACGCGTGGACTTGACCGAGGAAGCTGACCTCGTGGCCCTCAGCTGCATGACGGCCTCCGCTCCCCGGGGCTACGCCATCGCTGACCGCTTCCGCGAGCGCGGCATTCCGGTGGTGATGGGGGGCATGCACCCCTCGGCCCTGCCCGAGGAGGCCGCCAAACATGCCGACGCCGTGGTGATAGGTGAAGCCGAGAACCAGTGGCCGGGGGTCTTCGCTGACTTCGCCGCGGGTCGGCCCCAACCGATGTACCGAGCTGAGCAGCGGCCGGAACTCACCGATTTGCCCCTGCCCCGGCGCGACCTGCTGCACACGGAGCGCTACCTGGCTCCCAACGTGGTGCAGACCGCACGCGGTTGTCCCCATGCTTGTAGCTTCTGCTCCGTCAGCCCGGTCTTTGGCCGCCGCTACCGCTTTCGCCCGATTCCCGAGGTCATTGAGGAGATTCGTTCACTGGGCGCCCATTCGATAGGCTTTCCCGATGACAACATCGTAGCCGGCCGCGCCCGCGCCGCTCAGCTCTTCGAGGCGTTGATTCCCTTGAATATCCGATGGGTTGGCCAGGGCGATCTCTCGATGGCCAAGGACGAAGAACTGCTCAAGCTCATGGCCCGCAGTGGCTGCATGGCGATGTTTGTCGGCATCGAGTCCCTCTCCCAGGAGAGCCTGGCCGCCTCGCACAAGCGACCCAACCTCGGTCTCGACTTCGAGCGGGCCATCGCGACCATCCATCGTCACGGCATCGACCTGGTGGGTTCGTTCATCTTCGGTCTGGACACCGACCAGAGCAGTATGTTCCGCGAGACCGTCGCTTTCACCGAGCGGGTCAAGCTGGGGGCGGCGCAGTTCTCCGTGCTGACCCCCTTCCCCGGCGCTCCGGTCTACGAGCAACTCAAACAGGAAGAGCGCATCACCAGCTTCGACTGGTCCCTGTACACCATGGGCCATGTCGTCTATCGGCCCCGGAACATGACCGCAGCGGAGCTGACGGCGGGCCGCGACTACGCGTATGGTCACTTCTACTCGCTCCCCTCCATTGCGCGTCGCACTCTGGTGCGCCGGGGCAGCCGGGCCAACTGGCTGCTGCGGGCAGCGGTGAACCTGAGTTATCGGCGACGACTCCGGGGCGGCAAGATTGCCGACAGCCTTCCCGGCGACCGCGCCGCAGCACCGGCTCCGGCGTTCGCCGCCCCGCTGGCGCCGCAGATGGTCGGCGATGGCGTGTCCGAGTCGCCCTAGACACAGACTCACTGACCTTCGCGGTCGGGGAATGCAGAGCCGGCCCCCACCTGTAATCGCCCCTTCCTCAGCCGCGGTTTCTGCGCTACAATGAGTGGGGGCGATGCCCCTGTCCCGCCCCCCTTGTTGCCAAACTCCCCGCGCCCGCTCACGGAGGATGCAAGCATGACCAGCACCGCAACTACCCCCAGACTTCTGACTCTCGCCGTTACACTGGGGCTGGCCCTGTCGCTGGGAGGTTTCCCCTCACCCGCCCTGGCGGCTGACCAACGTCCCGCCGTGCTCTTCGTGGGCGTAGACGCGACCGGCGTCCGCACCTGGGACGACTGGCTAGCCTCCGGCTACGAGGTAGACGCGCGCCCGATCAGCGCCATCAAGTCGGTGGAGGACCTCAAGCCCTTCAACGTCGTCATTATCGCCGACCTTCCGGCCGTAGACGGAGAGGGGAAGGTCGACAAGACGCAGCCGCCCTTCGAGGCGGCATTGCAAGCGTTCTTGGAACAGGGGGGTGGCGTGCTGGCCTTCTGCACCGGCAGCGGCTTTGCCAACACCACGACCTCCCTCAGCCACCTGCTCCAGCCCTATGGAGCCATGGTCCCGGAGGAGCAGGTCACCGATCCACAGCATATCTTCGGCAGCATCGGGGAGTACACGCAGGGCTGCTCTACCACGCAGATCGAGCCGGGGCCAATGACTAAGGGCGTCGCCCGCATCGGCTACTTGGGCGAGGCTTCACGCGCTGACTGCATCGAGATGACCATGCCCGTGGTGATCCAGGACGAGGCCGCGTGGCACGTGGCCGTGCGTGGTGAGCAGACCGCGTACAGCGCCGAGGGCAAGAAGGCCGGTTCCGGGACGGAGCTGAAGGACACCCCCGCCGCTTTTGCCGAATTCCCGGTGCTGGCCGTCTGGCGTGAGGTGGGGAAGGGGCGCATGTTTGTCTTCCCACTGAACCCCTCCTTCACCACCGGCTCGCCGGAGGTCTTCCTGAACGTCCTGTGGGACCAGGACGACCAGGTCAAGCCCGACGCCATGCAGAACCGTACTCTCATCATGAACGCCGTGGCTTGGGCCGCGGAGCCCACCCTCGCCGACGGAGCCTTGGGCGGCTTCGTCACCGACCGCAACTTCCACCCCGACCAACGCGCCATCCTCACCGGCCTGACCGCTCCCATCGACTGGAGCAAGGTGGGCTCTGGCGACAACCTCGCCCCGGCTATGGGCATGCAGCGCGGCCTGATCGGCGCCCAGAGCACCTACAGCGGCGGCCCCAGCACTGTCGCCCAGCTTTGCCAGGCGGCCAAAGCAGCCGGGTTGCAGTTCCTCGGCTTCACCGAGGATCTGGAGAAGCTCACCCCCGCCACGTGGGAGCAGCACAAGGCGGATTGCGCCGCCCAGTCGGACGACGAGTTCCTCGCCTTGCCCGGGATGCTGGCCCTCGACACGCAGGGCAACACCTGGTTCGGGATGGGCTGGGTATCCTTCCCGCCGGTGCCCGGCGTCACCACTGACTTCAAGCGCATCGATAACACCTATTACATGTTCGCGCGGGTCTTCAAGAATCGCCTGTGGGGTTTTGCGCGGGTGATGAGCAACCCCTGCCCCTGGTTTGAGATGAAGCAGTCCTCGGCCTTCGCCGTGTATACCAGCGAGCCGGGCAAGCCGCTGGATAACGCGGAGGACGTCTTCCTGCAGTCGTGCAACGACATGGAGAACTACCCGCCCTATTCGGTCACACTGGTGGACAACCCGGAGACCCTCCGGGAGGCGACGCGCGGTGTACTCAACATCTTCACCGGGCCTTCCGTGAAGGCCCTCGGGGATTACGCGCGCGGAGAAGGCGCGTACACGATCAACTTCTTCTGGGCTACCCCCCAGCAGTGGTACCTCTCGCGCGGCCCCCGCCTTGTTTACCACGGGGGGTACAACCTGGGGAACCTGGCGGTGAACGAGGAGTACGAGAACGTTTTCCGCTACGGCTTCAAGCTGGCCGGCCTGCAAGCGGGTGACCGCATCCTGCTCCACGACGGGGCCAAGCTATTCCGCGAGTGGCGGGCGACCGGCGCGGAGTTCGCCACCGAGCACACCTGGCCCCAGGAGCAGGTCCGGCAGTTCACTGTCAAGGTTCTGCGCGGCAACGAGACGGTGCTGCTCAGTGCCCCGGTCACCACCCACTACGGCCGCCGCTTCATGCAGTGCGGTGACCGGCAGAACACGCTGCCCTTCAATTACCAGCCGGACTACGACGGGAACGTCTACGTCTCCGGGATTCCGCTGCACGCCCACTACCGCTCCTGGGAGCCCAACACCTTGGTCTACGGCAACTTCAAGATCTGGCTGACCGGGGCCGTGGCCGTCGAGTACCAGCCGCCCATGTACATGACCTTCTGGACCAGCCCGGCGGTCACCTTTGCCGGTGACCGCCAGGAGTCGAGCCCCAGTCTCGCCTCCTACGACCACCCCCGCCTGTCCTGCCCCGGGATCATCATCGCCGACAGCGTCACCGACCGGGTCTACCCCAACGGCGGGCATAACTGGGGAGACTGCATGCCGCCTCAGCGCACCGAGCCGCTGCAGCTTTTCCGCTTGGACCAGCGGCGCTACGGGATCTACGGGATGCTGGAACAGGCCAACGGGCAGTACGTGGAGGCGAAAATCACTGCCCTGCAGGACGTAGCGCTCAAGCCGGGAAACACCTCTGTTATGGTCTCCCGCATGTCCTTCCCGATGAAGCCCACCGTCCCTCGCTGGGCGGAATTGGGGCTCGGCGACAAGCAAGAGCGCTACGACCTCCGCCAGCAGCCCACCGTGGCCCGCAGCGACAAGCTGGCCCCCGGAGACTACTTCGGCATGTACCCGCACGGCCTGACCGGCGGCGGAGCGCAGTATGCCGTGTCCGGCAAGCTCAGCTCCTACCTCTGGACTCCCAAACAGACGGACATGGTGGATCTGGTGAACCTGGAGGTCCCCAACCAGTGGAAGAAGGGCGACCAGTTCGACTACAGCATGCTCTTCACCACCGGCGGCTCGGTCCCCACCCAGACGACCTCCACCTACAAGAAGGTCGTCTCCTTCCTGGGTCTGAAGGACGGCAAGTTCCCGGTGATCACTAAGTTGGAGGGAGGCACGCTTCTCCCCGACCCCGTGTTGGCCACCATCCAGGTCAAGTCCGACAGCGTCGTCAACCTGGAGACCCGTCTGAACAAGGAAGACCCGCTGGGCCTCCCGATCCGCCTGCGCGGGTACGAGCCCAACTGGCAACTGGTCTACCTCCTCAACGGGTCCCAGACCTGGCGCTATTGTGGCCAACTCGACGGTGACTTCTACTTCCACCTCTACACCAACATGGACGCCTACCAGGTCCAGCTCGGCCATCCGTTGCTGGCGGACAATACTGACGTACGCCTTATGCTCGACGACCCGACCGGTAAGCAAAGCGCCTTCGAGGTCTACAACCCGACGGGGCAGGCGCTGAAGGTAACCCTCCGCGCCAACCCGGCCTTCCTTCCGGCGCAGACGCTCACCGTCGACCTGGCGCCGTACGAATCAAAACGCGTGGAGGTCAAGCCCGCCGGATAACCACAGCCAACGCCGCGCGCCCCCGGCCGCTTTGACCTTCCCTTCCCTACAAGGGGAGGGGCAGGGGGGTGAGGCTCCGCGGCCAGTGACTGGGAATGTCGCCGATCTTGCGCATCACGCCTATCTGTGGTAATCTGACTCAGCGACGGGCACCCCATGAACGCAGGGGTCATGGGGGCAGAGGCTGGCACCCGCTCCGCCCGACCTGACGACCATGTCTGACCCCAACTCTTTCCGAACCGCCATCCGCCGCGCGGTGATCCCCGCCGCCGGTCTGGGTACCCGCCTGCTCCCCGTCACCCGCGCCCAGCCCAAGGAAATGCTGCCCCTGGGCATCACACCGGTCATTCAGATCGTCGCCCAGGAGCTAGTTGCTGCCGGGTTGGACCAGGCCCTGATCATCACCGGTCGCGGCAAGGAATCCATCGAGGACCACTTCGATCCTGCCTACAATGCCGACTACGTCCCCGACGCTCCCCATCCGGACCTCGACGTCTTTGACCGGGCCAACCTGCGCCTTTACTACACCCGCCAGGCCACTCCCCGCGGCCTCGGCGATGCCTTACTGCACGCGGAGGACTTCGCCGGGGAGCATGATTTCGTGGTCGCGCTGGGCGATTGCGCCATCGTCGGCGACGGCCGGCCCTCCCTGCTGGAACGCTTGGTGGCTACACACCTGAGCCAGGGCGCCGCCGCCACCATCGCCGTCCAGCGGGTGAGTGCCGAGCAGACCCGTCGGTACGGCATAGTCGCGGTGGGGGAGCAGACCCCCGACCTCGCCTGGCCCGTGACCAGCATCGTCGAGAAGCCCGGCCCCGAAGCGGCTCCCAGCCGCTGGGCGGTGTCAGCCCGCTACGTCTTTAGCCCCGACCTTTTCCGTTTCCTCCACGACGCCGCGCCCGGCTATGGCGGCGAGATTCAGTTGACCGACGCTATCCAGGGGATGATCGAGGCCGGCCTGCCCGTGTGGGCGGTGCCCCTGGACGAGAAGGAGATTAGGCTGGATGTGGGGAATAACCTAGCGTATGGACGGGCCTTTATAAGAACGGTTCTGTCCGACCCGGAAACGGGGCCCGCGCTGCGGCAATACGTGGCGACGCTGCTCGACCTGTGGGAGGGGCGCTGCACGCAGGACCCGGACCGGGCGAGAGATTGAGCCAGGACCACAAGGGAGGGACGCCTGTGCGGGAAATAAGCAGTCTCCTGAATTCAGAAGTCATCTCGGTGAAGGAAGGCAAGCGCCTGGGCGTGATCAGTCAGGCAGTATACGACTTGGCCGCGGGGCGTCTGCTGGGTCTGATCATCGGCAAGGGCCCCGCCGAAAAGGGGATCCGCGCCGCGGATATCAAGACCTGGGGGCCCGACGTGGTCATGGTGGAAAAGAGCGAAGTCGCCAAGCGGCTGTCGGAACTCCCGGAACTCCTCGACGCCCGGCGTGATCCCGGCCGGCCCCCGCAGCAGGTAGTCACCGACGCTGGACAGCGCCTGGGCCGCCTCAGCCGGGTGTACCTGGCGGGCGCGAAGTTCCAGATCGTCCGCTTTGAGGTCAGCGGCGGCGCCTGGCGCGACCTGACCGAGGGCGTGCTGTCCATGCCCGTGGCCAAGGGTATCATCCACGGTCCGGACACCATCATCGTCCCTGCCGAGGCCGTCGCCAAGGCGACCGAGGGCGCCAGCCTGAAGGCCTCCGTAGGTAAGGCCACTGAAGTCGTGCGCGATGCTGCCACGGAGGGCGCCAAGCAACTGGCCGAGAGTGTAGAATCCGGTACCGAAGTGGTCAAGAAGACGCTCGCCACGCCGCTCGGTAAGGCCGAATCGGTGGTGCCGGAGGAGAAGCCGGAACCGGCCGCACCCAAGAGTGCCCCGAAGGCCAAGAAACCCAGCGCTACTAAGCCGAAGCCGAAGCCGAAGGCGGAGGAGGAAGAGAAGGAGTAGAAGGCTGCCCCCACCTTCTTAGCTCCTTCCTTGTGTCAGCGGGCATCCCTAGATCCTGATCTGGCGGCCTGAACGCTGGGCCTTCGCCGCAGCTGGCGATCCTATGCCAACCAGCCCCCTCCCGTTCCACGCACTGAGCGTGCGTAGGGAGGGGGACGGGGGAGGGTTGCCCTTGGCTCGCCACCCAACCATGGATGCAGTCATCGCTGAAGCAACCGATCTTCTGGGCGCGACGGAGGGCCTCTCCGTCGTGCCCCACGCACCCCTCGCGGAGTACACCTCTTTTGGCATCGGCGGCCCCGCCGACCTGCTGGTCATCCCCCACGACCTGTCCGCGCTGCTCGGAGTCCTCCCCCGGCTATCAGCGCTAGCCGTACCCGTGGCTTATCTCGGCAAGGGCACCAACGTCCTGGTCAGCGATGCCGGCGTGCGTGGGGTGGTGGTGAAACTCTCCGGCGTTCTCCTAGGGCTGCAGACCAGCGGCTCCGAGATCACTGCCGCGGCCGGCGAGAGCCTCGGCGCCATCTCTCACCTGGCGGCGGACGCCGGGCTGTCGGGCCTGGAGTTCTCTGCGGGCATCCCCGGCACGGTAGGCGGGGCAGCCATCATGAACGCGGGCACCCAAGGTGGCGAGATGGCGCAGGTGGTGAGCTGGGTGGAGGTGGCCGACCCGAACGGGGAGGTGGTGCGCCTGAGCCCCGAGCAAGCCGGCTTCGACTACCGGCGCAGCCGTCTGCGCGAGGCGGGCCGCCTGGTCTGCCGCGTCGGGTTGCGCTTGGCCCCCGCCGATCCCCGCGAGGTCCACCGGCGGGTTTGCGAGATCCTCCAACGGCGTGTCGGCAAGCAGCCGCTCGCCGCGCGCAGCGCCGGGTGCATCTTCAAGCGTCCTGCCGGCGACTACGCTGGGCGCCTGGTAGAGGCGGTCAACGGCAAGGGCCTCAGGGTGGGCGGGGCTATGGTCTCGCCCAAACATGCCAACTTCATCGTCAACATTGGACAGGCGCGCGCCCAGGATGTCCTGGAGCTAGCCCGTCTGGTGCAATCCCGTGTCCGCGAGGAGTTCGGCGTGGACCTGGAGACCGAGATCTGTTTGCTGGGCGAGGAGGTCTGCTGACCTGGGCACTAGTCTAGCCGTGCTGGTCTGTGAGGACTTCGCTTTGCCACTGGTGGTCTGTCACCCCCTCTCCCGCCCGGGGCGTCTGCGCCCAGCGAGGGGGTAGGGGGTGAGGCCCTCCCCGTGCGACCCATGAACCAATCGCCTTGCCGCCTCGCTCTTGCCGCGCTGACCCTCCTCTGCCTGGGCTTCCCCGCCCGGGCTCTCACCCCCGTGTCCGGCACGCTCACCGGCTCGATTCACTGGACGCAGGCCGGGTCCCCCTACCGCCTAACCGGCGACACCATCGTCGCCGCCGCCGCCACGCTCACGGTGGACCCTGGGGTGCGTGTCGAAGCCACTGGCGCCTATGCCCTGACCATTGCCGGGACGCTCCTGGTCCCTGCCCCTGGCGGCAACCGGGCTGTCTTCACCTCCACCAGCTCCAGCCCCGGCTCTTGGGGCGGGGTCGTGCTCGCCTCCGGCGCTACTGCCACAGTCTCCGGCGCTGACTTCATGTTCGGCGCCACCTGCCTCACCGTCGACGGCGCCCAGGCCTCCTTCACCAACTGCCGCTTCTCCTACGCCTCGCAGGATGGGGCTGTGGTCTACAACCAGGCCCAGTTCACCGCGCAGGACTGTATCTTCGGGCACAACGGCCGCCGCGGGCTCTACCTTGAGACCGTCTACCCCCAGGGCTCCGTCACCGACTGCAGCTTCAACTACAACGGCGAGTACCCCCTCTTCTCCAAGGCCAACTGTGTCGGGATGCTCGGCTCGGGCCTGTCCTTCATCCGCAACGCTCACCAGGAGATAGCGGTCAGCACCTCCGCGGCCACGGACATCCAGCGCTCGCAGACGTGGACCTCCCAGCCGCTGCCGCTCAACCTCGCAGCCGAGTCCACCGGCGAGCTAACCATCCCCGCCGGGGTGACGCTCACTCTGCGCCCGTCGCTCCGGGTCATCGGGACGCGCCTGGACGTGGCCGGCGGCCTGGTCTGCGGACAGGCGGGCGCTGCTCAGGTCAAGCTGGTCGGCCCCGCCGCCACTCCCGGCTCCTGGGAGGGCGTGCGCGTTCTCCCGGGCGGCGCCGCCGAGTTCCACTCCACCGTCCTCCGCTACGCCACCACCGCGGTGTCCGCAGAATCCGCGACCGTCATCGCCACAGGTTCCGAGTTTCTCTCCAGCCAGTTCGACGGCCTCCGGATGGCCGGAAGCTCACAACTGACTGCTTCCGACTGCCTTCTCCAGGGGAACGGCCGCAACGGAATTCGATTGACCGGACCGGCCTCCGGTAGCATCGCCCAGACACGCTTCCGGAGCAACGCCGACTATCCGATCTACGTCGAAGCTCGCAACGCAGGGCTGCTGGGACGGGGCAATTCCTACTGGGCCAACGCCAGGCAAGCAGTAGGTGTGGCCTGCGGCGGCGACCCCGACCTCGCAACCTCCGCGATCTGGAGCAACCAGGGCATTCCCTATGACCTCACCGCCCGTCCGACGGATGCTACCCTTGCCATCGGCGCGGGGGCTACCCTCAGCCTGGGCCTGGGGACCGCTCTGCTGGGGGGGGGCCTAGACGTCTACGGCACGCTGAACGCAACCGGCGGGCCTGGTCGCCCCGTGGAGTTTCTCCCCGCCGTCGGCGCTACCCCTGGCTCCTGGCTGGGGATCACCTTCCACCCCGGTTCCGGCGGCAGTCTCCGCAACTGCACTATCGACCGCGCCGAGACTGGCGTAGCCCTGCTCAGCGCCTCCCCAACGCTCACCTACTGCGCTATCCGCCACTGCCGCTACGCCGCGGTGGACTGTCAGGGCGCGGCCGCCCCCGTCCTCGCCACCTGCTTTCTCACCGACAACCAGGGTGACGGGGTGGCGACCAGCGATACGGCCCAGCCCAACTTGGGCAACCTGGGCAACGCCTCTGCCGCCGACGACGGTCGCAACGTCTTGCGCAACAACGGGGACTACGATATTCGCCACCGCTCCTCGCGTCCGCTGTTGGCGCAGAACAACTGGTGGGAGACGGGCGACGCCGGCGCCATCGCCGTCCGTATTTACGACGGCAGCGACCACGCGGGCTATGGAATCGTCACCTTCTCGCCCTTCCTCTCCCCGGCCGGCCGCCCGGCCCCGGTACTGGTGTGGACGGGCGAGGCAGGATATGTCAGCTCCGGTGTCTCGCCCGCCCAGGGCCTCCCGCAGGCCAAGTACGACTTCCGCGTCAAGTACCTCAGCGCCCAGGGCCGCGTCCCGCGCTACGTGCGGCTGTACTTGTACGCGGGGGAGGACGCCTACCCCGGCAGCCCCTTCGCCCTGAAGTACCGCTCCGGCACCAGCGCCAGGTCCGGCCTCATCTACGGCGTGTCCGTGCGCCTGCCCGCGAGCCGCGATTTCTCCTATCGCTTGGAGGCCGCCGATACCCTCCTGCCCGCCACCGGCGCCCCCACCGGGACCCAATCCGGCCCGCTAGTCAACACCGCCCCCACCCTCCAGTGGGCCGGCGGCAACCACTACCCTACTGACGGCGTATACCCCACCACCGGCTCGGCCGGCGGCACCTTCGTCTTCCGCATCAAGTACCGCGACGCTAACGCCAACCCGCCCACCGCGGTCTTGCTGTATCTGGAGCGTGGGGGAGTGCCGGTCGCGGGGAGTCCCTTCGCGATGGGGTGGGAGTGGGGGACTATGTCGGGCGGGGCGGTCTACGAGCAGGTGCTGCTGCTGACGGCCGGGAGCTACCGGTACCGTTTCGCGGCTGACGACGGCCTCGCTGCCGCCACCGGTGCGCCCACGAACTGGAAAACCGGCCCCCAGGTAGGGACCGGCGTGTCGAGCGTCATGACCAGTGTATCCGCCCTCCCCGCCCCGGGCGGCAGAGCCGAAATTCGCTGCCGCCTGGCCCAGGCCGCCGACCTCACCATCACCGTCCGCAACCTCGCTGGCCGTCCGGTAGCCACGGTCGTTTCGGGCTTGCCCTGCGAGGTGGGGGAGAGGGTCATCCTCTGGAATCGCCGCAGCGCCCACGGCACCCTCCTCCCGCGCGGTACCTACTTCCTAGAGGCAGTGGCCCGTTCCCCCCACGGCTCCCTCTCCCGCCAAACCGTCACCCTCACCCTCCGCTAGCGCCATTCCCTCTCACGTTCCACGTTCCACCGCCCCTCCCCACTTGCGACTCACGACTTCCCCTCAATACTGCTGCGCAGTGCCCTTGCCCCCGCGCTTCCACTGGATGAGCGTCAGCCCCAGGATCAGCACGAACAGCAGCACCGCCAGCGCCGACGCATAGCCCATCCGGTGCCACTGGAAGGCCTGCTGGTAGATGTAGTACAACAGCGTCGTCGTGGAGTTCGCCGGCCCTCCGGCGGTCATGACGTGGATGGTCACAAAATGCCCCTGCAACCCGCCGATCACCGACATCACCAGGATGAAGAAGGTCGTCGGCGCTAGCTGCGGCCAGGTGATGTACCGCAGCCGCGCCCAGAATCCCGCTCCATCCAACTCCGCCGCCTCGTACAGCTCCCGCGGGATGTTCTGCAGGCCCGCCAGGTACAGCACGCAGTTGTACCCGCCCACCCCGATCCACAGCCCCATGATGATCAGCGCCGGTTTGGCCCAGGTCGGATCCCCCAGCCAGTTCGGCCCCTGGACACCGAGCGCCGCCAGGCCGCTATTGAGCAGGCCATCCGGCTGGTAGATCCACTTCCAGAGCACCGCCACAGCCACTGACGAGCATATCGAGGGGATGAAGAACACTGCCCGCCAGAAGATGATCCCCCGCAGCTTCTGGTTCAGCAGCAACGCCGTAAACAGCGACAGGATCATCCCCACCGGCACGCCCAGCATCAGGAAGGTGGTGTTATACAGGTAGTACCAGACCCGCGGATCATTGGCCGCCACCTGGCCCGTGCTGGCCCGGTGGAACCCCAGAATCTCCACATAGTTCCCGCCCGCCGCCCAGCGAATCCCCCACCACCCTTCCACCGGGTCCCAGTGGAACAGCGACAGCAGCAACGCTCCCAGGACGGGAACGAGGGTGAAGATGAGGAAGCCGAGGGTGTTAGGGAGCAGGAACCAGTAGGCGCCGCGATGGCGGGTGCGGGGAGGGCGAGTTTTCGCGGCGGGTCCAGTCATGGCTAGGGATGCGGCCTGGCATGTAGGTAATCGGGCACGGATGGGAGAATATCGGCGCTGGAGTAGTTCGCTTTGCCCGCGAGCCTTCCCTGCATTTGCGGCTCCCTGGTTGCCGGCGCACCTGCACTACCCATGACCGACCCTTACGCCCAACCCACCCCGGCCGCCGCCTCCCGCCGCCGTTTCCTCCGCCGGCGGGCCTGGCTGCATGCCTTCGCCTATGCCGGTCTCGCCTTCGTCGGCGTCACCATGGCCCTGCCGCTTTTGTGGATGATCGCCACGTCCCTCAAGGCGTCCGGCGCGACCGTGACCTATCCACCCGAGTTCATCCCCCGCGAGCCGGTTACCTGGACCTCGCCGAACGGGGAGCAGCTTCCGCTTTACACCGCGACCGTCGAGGGCCGCGCCCGCACCGTCGCCCTGATGGACACCCGCCCCGGCCAGGCGGAGGTTTTCCTCACCGACGGCCCCGAGGCTGGCCGCCGCGCCCTTATCCCCCTCACCGAGGGAACTCTCATCCCTGTCACCCACGTTCGCCTGCACCCGGAGAACTACGCTCGGGCCTGGACCGCCATGCAGCTCCAGCGCGGCTGGCTCAACTTCAACTTCGACTACCAGTTCCGCGTAAGCCTCGCCGGCCACACCTGGGTCGTCGGCCCCTGGAGTTGGGCCGGCCTCCCCCTACGCAACGCCTTCCTGGTCTTCTACCTCAACACTCTCCTCGTTTCCCTCGCCGTGACGCTGGGCACCATCCTCACCAGCGCCCTGGCCGCCTTCGCCTTCGCTCGCCTCGATTTCCCGGGCCGCAACGGCCTCTTCCTCACCTACCTGGCCACCCTGATGATCCCCTACGTGGTCACCATGATCCCCATCTTCATGCTGCTCACCGCCCTCAAGCTGGTGGACACCTACTTCGCCCTCATCGTCCCCGTGATGTTCTCCGCCTACGGCACCTTCCTGCTGCGCCAGTTCTTCCTGGCCATCCCCCACGACCTGGAGGACGCCGCCCGCCTGGACGGCTGCGGCCATCTCGGTGTCCTACGCCACGTGATCCTCCCCCTGTCCAAGCCCGCCCTGGCGACGCTGGGCACCTTCACCTTCCTGGGCACGTGGAATTCCTTCATGTGGCCGCTGATCGTCATCAACTCTACCGAGAAGGCTCCCCTGATGCTTGGCCTCTACTCCTTCATGGGCGAAAACGTAGCCCAATGGAACCTGCTCATGGCCGCTTCGGTCATGGTCATGGCCCCCGTCGTCATCGTCTTCGTCGTGGGCCAGAAGTACTTCATCGAGGGTATCGTCCTCAGCGGCATGAAGGGTTGAGATTTCCCGACGGTCTGATATCCCTGCTTTTACTCAGGAAAACATAAAGATTGGCCCTGTACCTTGACTTTATCTTGAGGCGGGAGTACCATTACGTTGAGTTGGGGGGTGGGTGTCGCATAGGGCCCAGCGGGAGGGTTACCATGCTAACCAGCATCTGGCGGGACGAGGAAGGGACGATTCACGTCGAGCACGCGATTCTGCTCGCGGTCCTCGTGGTAGCGGCTATGGCGACGTGGACTCTCTTTGGAGGGAAGCTCAGGGAAACGATATCGATGGGCAGTAGTGCCTTCGCCTCTGCCGTCCGTGGGTCAGTTTGCCCATCCACCGCAGACGGCGTGAGCTAGTTGACAGCCATCGACCTCTCGTCGCGCAATGGAGGATCGCTGACGACCATATGCCGCCCGGTCTGAGCAAGGCCGGGCGTTTGTGCTTACTAATTGGGGGGGCAGTCTACGGCGCGCAGCGCTCTGCCAGCGCCGCCAGCGCCGCGTCCAGTGTCGCCTCGTCGGCGAAGGTGAATATGGCCGCCGCCTGCCCGCTCAGGCCCAGCGCGTGGACGGCCTGGATATTGATCCCCGCCTCCGCCATCTTCGCCAGGTTGTCACGCAGAGCTCCCACCCGATCCGCCGCGTCCACCCACAGTACGCTGAAAACCTTCGCTGCGCAGCAGGTCTCACAGCCGCAACTGGCCACGAGCGACGGGTCTTCCGGGACGAAGACCACCTTGGCCATTCCCTCGTCCTCCGTCCAGGCCCAGAGGGCCTTCAGGCTGATTCCGTGGCCTACCAGGTCCTCGGCCACCTTCAGCAACGCCCCGACTCGGTCTTCTATCTCCAGGCTAAACGCATCTAGCTTATGCGCGTGATGGGACATGGGGTTACCCTCCCTGGCATAGAATTGGCCGCCGGTCTCCGCGACGAGAAAGCCGCTCCTCCAGTTTGCAGACGCCCCCTGCCGGAGAAGGTTCGCCGCCGCGTGCCTGAAGATCTCCATGCAGGTCTTCACCCCTCTCGCGCCGAATGTAACCGCGTCGCAATCACCCCCTACCCCGGGATCTCGCATGGCCGTATCGCCGTCGACAACCTCGCCCGCCTTCGCCCCCGCGCGGGGGTTGGCCACGGCTGGGGTAACCTCCCGCGCTGTGGTGCTCGGCCTGGCCATCTCCGCCGTGGTCTGCGCCATCGTCGCCTGGGCCGAGTACGTCACCGGCGCCATCATGATCGGCTTCCTACAGATCCCGCCGGTAGCGGTGGCCCTCCTCTTCGTCATCGTCCTGCTCAACCGCCTGGCCGGCCGGCTCTGGCCCGCGGCGAGGCTGCGGCCGGCCGAGCTGGCCATTATCTACATGATGATGGTCTTGTCGGCGATGATCGCCTCCCGCGGCCTCACCGAGGACCTCTATCCAACCCTGGCCGGCCTCAACTACCTGGCTACGCCGGCCAATCACTGGCAATCTCTCTTCTTTGGCCAGATCAAGCCCGCGCTGGTGCCGTGGGACCCCGCCCGCGACGCCATGCAGCCAGTGGTGCGCTACTACTACGAGGGCCTCCCCGCCGGCGCTCCGGTCCCCTGGGCCGCCTGGCTGCTCCCCAGCGCTCTCTGGCTGGTCCTCTATGGCCTGGTTTACATGTGCTTCATGGGCCTGGCCTCGGTCATCTACAAGCTCTGGGCTGATGAGGAGCACCTTTCCTTCCCCCTGGTCAGCCTCCCCCTGGAGATGATTGGCGAGCAGAGTGCTGGCTTCCTGCGCAACCCGCTCATGTGGATCGGCTTCGGCCTCCCAGTGCTCTACTTTGGCCTCAAGGGACTGCGCGGCATCTGGCCTGTCTTTCCCTTGCTCCGTGTTGAGTACCCCATCAGCTTCAGCCAGGCCCCCTGGAGCTCTATGGGCTACACTGAGATGTGGTTCTCGATGGCCGGGGTGGGCTTATTCTACTTGCTTTCCTCCGAAATGGTCTTCAGCCTCTGGTTCTTCTTCATCCTGGCGCGCCTCCAGGAGGTCGCGGGCGGCGCGCTCGGTATCGCCACGGGCGGCTCGCACGCCTCGGCCATGGCTTTCGTAGCCGACCAAACCGCGGGAATCTCCTTCGCTCTAGTGGGGATAATGATCTACACCGGCTGGGTACGGGTGCGGGACATCTGGCGCCGCCAGTCGGAGCAGGACCCCGCGGCGGCCAACACCCTGGTCCGCTTTCGCACCGCCGCCTGGCTGGTCGGCCTGGCGCTGGTCGGCATCGCCGTATGGTGGCGCATGGCCGGTGGCGGCATTACGGTAGCCCTGGTCGAGTTTGGCGTCTATATGTTCGTGCAGGCCGTCATCATGGCCCGCGCCACCTCCGAGGCCGGCACCCCCATGGCCGAGGGCTCCTTCACGCCCTTCGACATTTACGGCTTCTTCGCCCGCAAGAGCGCGGTCGGCAAGGCTAACCTGACGCTGTTGGCTTTCAGCAACGCTATGTTCACCCGCGATCTTCGCGGCGTCACGCTTACCGGCATGTTGGATGCCCAGAAGATGGCCGACGGCGTTCGCCTGGCCCGCCGGAAGTTGACCCCGGTGATCGTCACCGTCCTCATTTTCGCCATTCTGGTCTCGGGGTTCATCCATCTCAACCTCACCTACCAGCGTGGCGGCATCACCATGTATGGGTACCTTTTCCGCGGCAACAACCAGCAGTTCTGGCACGAGAACGCGCCCCTGATGGACGGCATTGAGGAGTACCGGGTAGCTCGGCCGATCTGGTTCGGGGTCGGGGTACTTTTCTGCCTCTTCCTGAGCCTGATGCGCCGCCTGTACGTGTGGTGGCCGCTGCACCCCTTGGGCGCGGCGCTGTCGGTAACGTGGATCATGTGCGTCTTCTGGTTCCCGGCGCTAGTGGCGTGGCTGCTCAAGTCGGGCATCACTCGCTACGGCGGCATCAAGACCTACCTGAAGCTGCGGCCCTTCTTCCTGGGTCTCATCTTTGGCGAGTTCTTCATGGCCGTGGTGTGGAGCATCCTGTCTTTCGCCCTGCATATCAGGGCGCCCATGTTCCCCTGGCCCTAGTGTCACGTTGTCCGTCAATCTTTGCGCACCGAATCCGAGACCCATTCCCCATCTCCGAAGCCCGTTTTTCATTCATTCCCCTCCCTATTACGGAGCGCGAGGTAGGCAACCCACGGAGGCAAACCATGACTCTCGGCATCATCGGTGGCACCGGCCTGTACGACCTCGGCACCCAGGACTGGGAGGAGGTCACCACTGACACTCCCTTCGGCCCCGTCACCGCCTGGGTCGGTGAGATCGGCGGGCGGCAGGCGGTGTTCCTGCCCCGCCACGGGCGCGATCACTCGCTTCCGCCGCACCTGGTCAACTACCGCGGCAACCTTAGCGCGCTGCAGGCGCTGGGCTGCGACCGCCTCATCGCCACCAACGCCGTCGGGGGCCTTGACCCCTCTCTACCGGTGGGAGCGCTGTGCCTGGCCGTGCAGTTCCTCGACTTCACCTGCGTCCGGCCGCGGACGTTGTACGAGCCCGATGCCGCCGTGCAGCACGTGGACATGACCGAGCCGTACTGCCCCGAACTACGGGAGACCCTCAGACAGGCCGGGGAGGCGCTGGGCCTGGGGCCGCTGCGGGAGGTCGTCTACGTCTGCACTGAGGGCCCGCGCTTCGAGACCGCCGCGGAGATTCAGATGTTCGGGAGGTTGGGGGGGCAGGTAGTCGGCATGACCGGCGTCCCGGAAGTCGTCTTCGCTCGCGAAGCGGGGATCTGCTACGCCAGTCTCTGCCTGATAACTAACCCGGGTGCCGGGCTGGTCCCGGACCACAAGCTAACCGGGGGGGAGGTCACAGAACTGATGGAGCAGCGCAAGGGCGATCTGTTGCAGGTACTCGAGGAGATGGCCCGGCGGCTGTGCGACGATACCACCTGTGCCTGTGGGGCGCGCTCATGAGTCTGCGCGGCCTAGGCGACTATCAGGGCTACCTCTTCGACCTCGACGGCACCGTCTACCTCGGCGACCACCTCATTCCTGGCGCCGATCGCGCTCTCGGCGCCCTGCGCGCTGCCGGTAAACGTATCGCCTTCATCTCCAACAAGCCCCTGGGGCGCGCCTCGGAATATGCTGAGAAGCTCCGCCGCCTGGGCGTACCGGCCGCGGACGAGGAGGTCATCAACTCCCCGGTGGCCCTGCGTCTGTACCTACAGCAGGCGGACCTGGGCCGGCGCGTGCTGGTGATCGGGGAGGAGCCGGTGCGAGAGGAGTTGCTCCGCGGGGGCTTCGAGCTGGTGGAGGACCCGGCCCAGGCCGAGATCGTGGTCGTTTCCTGGGATCGGACGGTGACCTACGACCGCCTCAACGCGGCGCTGGAGGCCTTGCGTGCCGGGGCGCGCTTTGTGGCAACTAATCCGGACGTAACCTGCCCCCTCCCCGGTGGTCGCGAGGCCCTGGACGCCGGGAGCTTCATCGCCCTGCTGGAGGCCGCCTGCGGCCGCCGCGTGGAGGCCATAGCGGGCAAGCCTTCGCCGCTGATGCTGCAAGTCATCATGCAGCGATGGGGCCTGGAGGCGGGGGACTGTCTGCTGCTAGGGGATCGTCTGGAGACGGACTTGGAGCTAGGCCGCCGGGCCGGAACCGCGGTAGCGCTGGTGCTGACCGGCGTCACCACTCGCGAGCATTTGGGGGAATGGCCGGCCCAGCCCGACTACGTCCTGGAAAGTGTGGCGGACCTGGCCCCCTAAACATGTGGCGTGGGCCTTCCAGCCCGCGCCGCACCTGCAATTCGGGGCCCCTCTCCCGCCGGGGGGTGAGGCTCCCTACCCCTCCCCCTGCACCTGCGCCTGCAGTCCCCGCGCCGTCTGCGTCAGGAGTTGCACCCTCGTCATCAGGTCGGCGTACTCCTCCCGGCTCAGCCCCTGCCGCTGCGCGACCCGGTGGGCCAGGTCCTGCCAGGCGTCCAGCACCTCGTGGAGGCTCTTCTGCAACTCGTCCTTGCGCTCCCCCTCCGGCACTGCCGCCCACCTCATCAATGTATCGCTCAGAGCCTTCTCCAGCGCTGATAGTTCGGCGGTGACTGGCGGCACGTCAATCGGGTACGGCGCGCTCCGCCAGGCGACGACCGCTTTGTTCTGTGGTCCGGCGATAGTGAGAGCAAAGATGACGGTGCTCGGTCCATCCGCGCTCACCTTGTATGATAGCCCCATCGTCGAGGGCTGCGCCCCGACCGTGATTTTCTTCATGGTGAGGTCCCCACGCGTCGCGTTATTCACTCGCGCGTTGAGCTTGGCTGGCCGCGTGCCCTCGCCGCTCTTCCAGGTCGAGACCTCCAACTGCGCCAAGTTCTCCCCCAGCCACAGGGCGCCCACCTGGCGCAGCAGCAGCCGGAAGGGCGGGCCGGAGAAGACCAGCGGCCCCACGCGGTCCAGCTCCATCACCGACTTCTCCACCGGCGCCCAGGAGGACTGCTCGTCGGCCCCGGGGGCCTTGCGGGCCACGTTGATGAGCCACGAGTCGCCCACCGCCGGACCGATACCCCGCGCGAAGGGCAAGGCGATCTCCACGCTCCAGCCGTCCGGGCCGCGACTGGTCGCTGACAGCCACTTGAAATCTTGCGAGGCGTCGGCGTCCCAGGAGTCATACTGCACATTGGCCGCATTAACCGCCAGGTGCGCCGCGCTCTTGCGCTGGCCGACCGTATCGATGACCAAGTGCAGGCTATCATCCCCCAGCACCGGACCGTCGCGCTTGGCGGCCAGGGTCTGCAAGCTGCCGGGGTTGGGGTCCGAGCAGATGGCGGCCAGGTAGAAGTTCCCGGCGTCATATTCCATGAACACCGTGGTCCGCAGCGCCGGCAGGCTTTGCCCGCCCACACTCACGAAGTCGGAGAGCACCGCAGCTTTCGCCCACTCTCCCGGCTCTATGCTCCCGTCGATCTGTGGGGCTTTGGTGACGAGCGGTACGCTGATCACCGGCGGCGTATACCCCGGCGCGCTCCAGCCGGCGCCCACCGAAGCCAACAGCAGCGCTAACAGCAGCATTGTGCGAGTGGTCATGGTATAGTCCTCCCTTACCGGGTGGGGCCGAGGGCAAGCCACAGATCTCGGCGTTTTCTACAGTGCTTCCAGACGGGGCGGTTTCGTCGTCTTCCTGGCTGCTCTGCCTGCCCCTCTCGTGCGAAGGGCGTCTCCGCCCAGAGAGGGGCAGCGGGTAAGGTGCGGCGGCGGCCGGAGCACTTGCCGACAGATCGGCGGTAGTACGTGACGCAGCCCGTGCCTACCTCTTGCCCTCTACCAGCCGCGCCTCGCCGATTCCCGGTGCCGACCGCACCAGCGCCAGCACCGCCCCCGCTGTCAGGTGTCCAGCCGGCTCTACCGCCAGGTGGACCAATGTCGGCTCCCCGGGCTCTACGTCCAGATCATACACCGCCACCGTATTCTCGGCCAGCAGCGCGGGCAGGCCCTGCGGGAAAGCCATCCCCGGCGCCAGCGTGGCTTCCAGGCGCACCACGCCGACCTCGCGGTGCAGCGGCCGCTCCACCATGCGCAGCAGCGTCAGCGCGGACACCGCCAGCACTAGAGTAATCAGGGCGCCGAAGTACCATCCGGCCCCCAGGACCATCCCCAGGGCCGCGGCGGCCCAGATGCTGGCCGCGGTGGTCAGGCCGCGCACTACGCTGCCGTGGCGTATGATCGTCCCGGCCCCTAGGAAGCCAATGCCCGTGAGTACCCCCGCGGCGACTCGGGCCGAATTCGTCGGGTCCTTCCCGAGCCACAGGGCAAGCAGCATGCTCAGACAGGCGGTCAGCGTGACCAGCACATGCGTGCGCAGCCCGGCCGGCCGCTCCCGCCGCTCGCGCTCCAGCCCCAGAATCGCCCCGGCCACGAACGCAGCCAGCAGCCGCAAGGCCGCCACCTGCCACCCGTCCCCAAGAAATGCCGTGTCGGAGAGCGTTTCCATGGCCCACCTATCCTAGCCAGGAGGGTCTTTCCTCTGCCCGTGGCGAAATCCCTTCTTGGAGAAACGACCGGGGACCTTGGACCGTCGCTCGTGGCTCGCCCGGTCCCCATGTGCCGCCGGTGCTCTTGCCGCCCCACGATCCACAATCTACGAGTCACGGAATCAGGAGCCCCTCATGTTCGCCCCTCCCCGAGAAATCTGGGACCTCACCCTCCCGCTCCGCGACGCCCTCCCCTTCTACCCAGGCGACCCCGAGGTGGAAATCGAGACGCTCTACTCGACGGCCCAGGGCGCGAAGTGCAACGTGCTCAAGCTGCGCCTGGGCACCCACTCGGGCACGCACGTAGACGCCCCTCGGCATTTCCTGGCGGGTGTGACCAGCGTAGACCGTCTCCCTTGGAGCGCCCTCCTTGGCCCGGCCCGTCTCGTGCAGGCGCCTTCGGGTGAGAGCATCGACGCCAATTTCGTCCGCTCCCTGGACCTGACTGCGGGTAGTCGCCTACTCCTTCGCACCCGTCTTCCCGGTGTCCCCCCGCCTCCGGAGTTCCCTGCCTCCTGGCCCGCACTGACCGCCGCCGCTGCCCAGGAGATCGTCGCCGCCGGGGCGGTCCTCCTCGGTGTCGACACGCCCTCGGTGGATGCCTTCCACGCCCCGGACCCCGTGGTGCACCAGGTCCTGCTGGGGGCCGGGCTGGCCCTTCTGGAGAACGCCGACCTGAGCGCCCCGCCCGAGGGCGACTACACTCTCGTCTGCCTCCCTCTCCGCATCCAGGACGGCGACGGCGCTCCCTGCCGGGCGCTACTGATGAGGTAAGCCGGCGATGATGACCCCGCGAGAGAACCTGCTGCGAGTGGTGGACTACGAGCAGCCGGAGTGGATCCCGACCTGGCTACCGCTGTATGAACTGCGCTACGTCGGCGCGGGGCACGAGTCTTGGGACGGGTCCGGTGGCGACGGTTCGCCCGCCGGCGCGCGTTGGACCGACGTCTGGGGTGTGGGCTGGCGCAAGAAACTCCCCGACGTCATGGGCCTGGTGGAACGGCCGCCCTTGGCCGATCTGTCGCGGCTCGACGAGTATCCCTTCCCCGACCCGCGCGACCGGCGCCTGTGCGGGTCGATCTGGGAGGATCCCCTGGACTTCGACCGCGGCGAGTTCTTTCTGTCCGCCGGGCACCGGGACACGCTCTTCGAGCAAGCCTACATGCTGGTGGGGATGGAGCGGCTCATGCTGGCCTTTTACGACCGGCCGGTGGCGGTGCGTGAGCTGCTGCATCGGATCATCGATTTCCACCTGGGCCTGGCGGAGCAATACGTCGAGCGCGGCGTGGAATGGGCGACGATGGGGGACGATCTGGGTTGCCAACGGGGCCTGCTCTTCGGCCGGCGCCTGCTGGAGGAGTTCTTCGTGCCGGAGTACCGTCGCCTGCTGGGCTTCTACAAGCAGCACGGCGTGCGCCTTAGCTTCCACTCCTGCGGGCAGGTGCAGGACATCGTGGATATCTTCATCGACCTGGGCGTGGACGTACTCAACCCCGTGCAGGCCTCCGCCAACGATCTGGCGATAGTGCGGGAGCGGACGCAGGGGCGGATGACGCTCATGGGGGCAGTGCCCAGCCACGTGGTGATGGCGGGACCGTCTGAGTGTATCCGCGCGGAGGTGCGCAAGAAGATCGCGCTCTTGTGGCGCGGCGGCGGCTACATCTGCAGCCCCGACCAGGGGCTGCCCTTCCCTAAGGCGCATCTGGAGGCGTGGCAAGAGGCGGTGGCGCAGGCGAGCCCAGCGTAGCGGCTACACCAGCACCTCCACCATCGTCCTCGCTCCCGTATCCTTCCCTTCCGCCCCCGACAGCCAGTTCACCAGAAGGAGGAGGAGGTCAGGATGCAGGGCACAAAATGCGCTGTATCGGCGCCACAGGAGGGGTTACCGCCAACCTCGCAGGAGGCGTCCAATGGGTGAAAGCCAGCAGGAGCAGTTAGCGTGGTCTTCGACGCTCGGGTGCCGCTGGAGTTCGTCGGCAGCAAGCTGATTTCCGACGCCGAATTGGTGGCGTACCGCGAGTTGGATGAGAAGCTGGGGCTGACAGCAGGGGCAGGTGAGTTCCTGACGGAGCAGTGGTCGGGGCGCAATGTCCAGCACCACTTGGTGCCGCTGGTCCGGCAGTCGGTCTATAATCGCCTGGCGGGGTATCCGGACACGAATGATGCTGACCGGCTGGCGCTATCCCCGCCGCTGGCGCCTGCTCAAGGTTGCGCTGGTGGTCAACCTGTGCACCTATGCCGTGGCTCGGCCCCTAGTCTTGACCTCGCCGCAGTGGCTGTCCCATGTGTGGCCGGCGGCGGCCGTCAGCTAAGCCGGCCAATGATTCTGCAGAAGTAGACAAATAGTGTCAAAAGATGAGCGAGCCGTTGAGAACACTTACCTCCTGGCGGGGGAGCGCTACTCCGACACCGTACCGGATACGCTGGAGCTCGCCGGACGCGGCGCGCTGGCCATCACCGGGATTGGCGGCCAGATCGATTCTCTTCTCCTGTCGATGTGCCTCTATGGTCACTACTGCGCCCCGACTCCGCATTTCGTGCATCACCACGATCACGCCTGCGACCCCAAGGCTCTGGAATCCCTGCATATGATGCGCATGATGTGCGGCAGCAACCAGTATGCCGATCCCGAGGCGGAGTTCCGTGTGGAATTTCTGTCTCGCGTGGATGACGGTCTTCAGCATGAGATGATCGCCGGGATGGCGCGCATCATGGTCCGCCGGGATGACTACGCCTACTACCCGGAGAAAGGTGGGTGGGGCCAGGCTTGCACTTACCCGCGCTCGAGGCGATCTAGCCACCGCCCGTGGCGACCGACGCGGAGCACCGCCATGACCTGGCCCGAGCGGCCAGACTCCAACTAGGAAGTGGTAGCGCGAATGGGGGCAGGTCACTCCCCGCCTATGCGGTACGTGTGGGACGGGTCTGCCACAAACCCGGCTTGGCTTACTTCTACCGCCCGGCCGGCAGTGACATCGTAGACTTTCCCCATCCCGGGGCGCTCATAGCGGGCCTGGCGGAACGAGAAGAGAATCACCGTCTCCCCACCGGGTGTGGTCCACTCCACTCCCCGGTCCTCCGGCAAGGTATACCGCCGGTTCATATGCTCGACTACTTCGGTGTAGTCTTGGTTGGCCCGCTTGATCTTCTCCCACACCTCCGGGTTCCTCGAGAAAGCCAGCCAGCTCAGCCACAGCGGCCCTTTGTGGGCCAGGCAGCGGTAGTAGTAGTCGCCTCGGGTCAGCAAATCGTTGCGGGCCTGGTCTTTGGCGTCGTTGCCTTCGTGTCCCAGGTAGCTGGAAATATTGTATCGCGTGGCGGGGTCGGGGAGCGCGGGGTTCGTGGCCTCGAGATTGAGCGCCGGGAAGCCCGCCGAGGGAATACCGAAGGTTCCGGTTGACTCAGTGTATACGACGTAACCCATCTGCGACAGCCGGGCGTGGAAGCGGAAGACGTCCTCGGCCTGTTCCAGCAAGACCTGCCGGTCGGCGGTGCGAATCATGTGGGTGAAGTTGGCGTAGGAGTCCAACCAGATACTGCCCAGGCCAGTTTGTTCCCGAATCTCCTGCCACTGGCCGAGAGCATAGTCCCCCCAGCCGGCCCGGAACCGCACTCCCTTGATATCCGGATAGCAGTAGGTGGTGGGAGGCTGGCCATCCGGTCCCTGGATCAGCCACTCGGGGTGCTCCTCCAGCAGCGGCGAATACTGCCACAGATGGGCGGGCATACCCCAGGCCTGCACTATCATCCCGTGCTCGGCTGCCCGGTCGCACAGGTACTTGAGCCCCTCCGTGCCCCCGAACTTGGCCCCTGGCTCGAGGTAATCCAGGGCGCACCCCCCTCGGCCCCACACGCTGTGCACAGCCAGGACCTTGAATCCGAGTTGCGCAATCTGCGGTAGCATCTGGTCCGCGATGTTGTACAGCACCCGGTCCCCGTGCTTGGCTAGCTCCCGCCAGTGCACCCAGCAGTTCATCAGCGGCAGAGGGGGCTGCTGGCGGATGCCCCAGAACCCCGCGTGGCGCTGGTGGACGTAGTCGCGTAGGCGGGTCCACTCGTCATGATTGCCCTTTTCCGCTAGCAGCACACATTTCCACGGTGTGTGGAGCTGCTTAGCACCGGCAAAGGGAATCACGTCCCAGGACTCGATCCATTCCGGTGAGCCTACCCGGTGGGTTCGCACGTAGGGGATCGGCTCATCGTAGAACACCGCCATACCCCCCTCGGGGCCGAACTGGTAGTCGAAGCCTTCCCCGATGGCAAACCGTATCCCCCCGCCGGGAATCCAGGTGTCCTCCTCCGTGATCAGGAAGGTGTTGTTGAGCATACCGGCCCCCTGGGTGACCACCGTCAGCCCCAGAGGGCTACCGCCCAGCTCCCAGGTAGCCCGATCGGCCAGGCTGTTCACCCGTGCTTGCTGGCAGGTCAACTCGTACCGGTAAGCGAACCCCCGGTACTTCTGGCCGCCGATCTCCCGCTCCGCTGGCCGGTAGACCCAATCCAGCCTGTCGGCATTGCCTCGGGCGGAGGTGAGTGTCGTGTGGATGGTCCCCACCCCGTCCGGGGCCACGGTGCTCCCTTCATACCGGCAGGCGAGATAGTCTTCCCCTCTCTCCGTGTCCAGCAGCGGAGCGAGAGGAGGCGCCTCGGGATTGCGCAGACGTAGGTTCCCCAGGCGTACATCTCTGATCCCGCGCACTTCTCCCTCTGCCACCGGCAGCTCCAGCCGCACTCCAGTGGAGAGCCAGATGCTCACGCCCCCGGCCTTCTCCGTTATCCGGCTGGGCGTGGCCGGCGGGACTCGCAGAGGGCGGACCTCCCGCGAGGGCGGGACCGCCGTCGGCATGGTGGGCGCAGCGGCGGTCGGGAGAGTCTTGACGTCGTAGCGGGCCTCCACCCACCCGGTGGTATAGCTTCGGCTGGGCCGTATGGACACGTTGTCTACCCACAGCCACCCACCCGCCGCCAGGGACCAGAACTCGACGCGCGCGAAGTGAACCCCGGCCGAAGGCGCAGTCACACTGAGGGTGGTCTCTTCCCAGTTCCAGTCGCCATTGCGCCTCGGGCCGACAGTGAACCACTGGTACTGCTTACTCTCGCTCTCCATCCAGAAGATCTTGGTGTGGTATGTCTGTACTCCCTGCCCCCGGGTCTGGTAGCGCACCTCATAGGTCCTCCCCGGCTCCACCGGGAAGTTGACGCCGTCGGCGGAGGTCCAGGTCGCCTCGGGCGGGGATTGCTTCGCCCAGTTCCACCACTGGGCCAGGTCGGGAGCCTGGGCCACGCGGCTCGAAGTGCACCTCTTGAGCAGAGCTCGGCTGCCGTCTGGCCCTAGTGCCGCTCGGCGCTGCCGTTCGGTAGGGGTCTGGGAGACCTCCCAGCCGTCGGCCACCCCATCGCCATCCTCGTCCTGCGCCATATCGCCGTTGGCCACCAGGTTAGGCCCCAGCGGCTGCTTAGGCCCCACCGCCACCAAGGACACCTCATCGATGATCGCCACCGCGTCTTTGTCGCTCAGGGCAATGCGGAACAGTACCCGGTCATACCCTTCCCGCGGCCCATAGTAGAATTTGTACTCCCGCCACTCCGGTAGCACGGGAGTGAGGATCGAGTTGCAGCCGGTCTGGGGCTGGCCCGGCCCGTATTCCAGGAGCCCCAGGCGCAATCCCCCGCTGCCCTTGGCCCAGAGCGTGACCAGGTACAACGTATCGCTCTGCACCGGTACTTTCTCGGTGGTACGTAGCTCGGCCTGGAAGGAGTCCCCCGTTCGCGCAGTCCTGAGCACCGCCGCCCGAGTACCCGCCCGCACTTGCGGCTGCTCGGGGGCGGCCAGGCCGGCAACTACCTCCCAGCCCACCGGAGCGCCCTGCCCCCACTGTTCATAGCCTCCGTTGGCCACCAGGTTCTGCGCGCTCGCCGCAGTCCCCAGGGCCAGACTTAGAGCCACCCCTACTACCCATCCCCGCCAGTTACTTGAGTTCATCAGCCTTCTCCTCCAGAAACTAGTCGCCTTCCCCGTTTTGGCGCTGAAGCGCCGGGGGCTGGGGTTCACGTCCCGACACCGTTACGCCTGCTTCCTCGGTACTAGCAAGGGACACGTCCTCCGAGAATTCTGGCACGGCGGCCCTGACCAACAGGTGCAACTGGTCCCGTTGGGTCCGACCCGGTCTGGGTTGCTCCCCGATGACGGAGGGTTGCGTTGATCGATCTGGGCCACCGGGTGAAGGTGACAGGCGCCCTAATGCACCGGGTCTTGCCTCTCACCCGCACGGCCTCCGGCGCGGTGCGCAGGTCGTCTGCCTGCGTTACTTCATGCCCCGGGCGAGGAAACTGCCACCGCCCTGGCCGGGCGGTCGGCCTCACTTGCCGAATTGCAGCCGCTGCGAAGTGCCCGGCGGCACGGATACTTTCTGGTCAAGACGGTAGCGGTTGGTGATCTCCGGCGGCGTCTGCACCGTGGTGTCGATCTGGCCGTCGGTCGGATTGTTCACTTCCAGGAACATGCCCTCGGCCGTCCACCTGAGCAGGGAGATGCGCAGGCGACTGTCCCCGGCGATGACCAGGTGCCCGGCGTAGAAGGCCCCCCCCTGGGCGACGTCGAGCAGCGCCCAGCCGGATTGCTCGAAGACACCGAAGGGGACGAGGTCCTCCTCGGGCTTGGTGAGCGTGGTGGGCAAGGCCGGATCGCCCGGGACCTGCTGATAGTCGAGCCCACCGTCGACAGCAGCCGGTCGCCACAGACCGGTGGGCCAGTTGACGTTAAGACCTGCGATGCGCAGGGGTAGCCGGTAGGACAGGGAGGGATCAGGTGGTACCTCTCCCGCCACTCCAAAAACATCGGCGGTGCAGGCGGCAACATAGGCCACGCCGTCGAGTTTGCCGCGCGTCAAGGCGGGGCCGTACGGGGCCGGCCCGGTGAGGCCCATGCCCCGCACGGTGGCTTCGACTTCGCGTTCGGTGCCCAGGCGGACCCAGCGGGCCCGCCAACTGTGACCGACGGGGAGCGGTCCGGCCTCCTGAAGGGAGGCGGGGAAGCCCACGGCGCCCCAGGCCACGACGCGCAGTCCCGGACTGAGCGCGACAAGGTCCCCGGCGCTGCCCCCGACCGGCAGGTCCACGTAGCCGTTCTCCAATTGCTTGCTCACCCAGGCGCCGGCGGCATCCTGGTAGCGTACCAATGGTCTGGGCCCCACGTTGAGTAGGGAGGGGTATAGTTCGCTCTCGGGGTAGGCGGGCTTGCGCAGGCGCAGCTCCAAGTCAATCACCTGCAGGGCCGGGGGCGCCTCGCCTCTGGGGGGGTCGGGGAGCGCGTTGTGCCAGTCATAGTAGCGCACGCGGCCCTCGTAGACGCGGCTGCGGGAGGTGCCCAGGGGGGCCGCGGCATCGAAGCCGGCCTGCTCAAAGAGGCCGGTCACGTAACGCTGATCCAGGTAAGCGTCAGTAATACCCAGGACGGGACTGAAGTAGGGGAACTCCACGACCGGCACCAGGTTCTCGCCGAGCACGGGCCCGGCCCGGTACGGCCACATGGTCTTGCCCTCCTCGGTGCCGAAGGTAGGCAGGTTGATGTCCAGGCCGGGCACGCCATTCCAGATGTAGCCCATGGCCGTCGCGAAGAAGTTCTGGCGGTCGGCGCAGCGCCAGTCGAAGCCCCAGCCCTGGCCGGTGCGCAGGCCGGCAGTGATTGCCGTGCGGCCCTGGGCGTCGGAGAACCACAGGAAACCCCAGTGGCGCGAGCCCGGCCACAGTGCGACGGAGCCCTCGAAGCGATTAGTATTCGGGGTCCAGCGGCGGATCAAGTTGTACTGCGCGTAGTAGCGGATATCGGTGAGGGGCTGGTCGCCTTCCACAACGAAGTTAGTGAAGGAGGCATGTCCCTTGCCCGCACCGAGCGCCTTGATCATGGGCCCGCTGGTGACGACCACGCGGTTGGGCACCTCGTAGTAGTGCGCGAGAGCGCCGGCCCGCAGGTACCAGGCGGCGCTTTGGGCCGTATCCGTGGGGAGGTACACCTGGTGCCCACCGGCGGCTGCCACCGCTACGCCCTCGGGGGAGAAGACCTCATGCACCGCCACCGGGAAGGGCAGGCTCATGTTGTACACCTGCGCCTGGTAGGCAGGCAGCCCGTTGTCGATGAGCTTGCCGTCGCGGTAGGTAAAGGCGGCCAGACCTGAGAAGTGCTTGTACATCTGCTGCGGGAGAGGGGTGGAGCCGGGGCGAGCGATGACGACGAAGGTGGTGCCCATCCCGAAGCTGAGGTACTGCACCTGCTGTATCCGGCGGCCGTCCTTGTCGAGCATCCAGCCGGGCGGAAAAATGGACTGCCCCCAGACCAGGTAGCGGTTCTGGAAGACATCCTCCATGTCCAGCCCAGCGATGACCTGCAGATCGGGGGTGCTGGCCCGCGCACAGTCTTGGTAGTATGCCTCCCATTTCTCCGGAGTGAAGCGGGCCAGATCCTCGGTCATGACCAGCACGGAATAGCCGGCTTCCTTCGCAGCGGCGGCGTACTCGGCGATGCTCCCCCGGCCGCTGCTGTAGGAGCTGCGGGTGCCGATGAGCACCTTGTGGTAGGCGGTGACGTTCTGCTCGTTCCAGGTACCCAACCACTGCGGTACCTCGCCCCTATCCGGTACCGGCAGGGCGGCATAGGTCTCCGGCGTGTATTTCCCCCAACCCAGGGCCCGGGAAGACTCTGCCGCCCAGCGCAGCATGTTGGTCATGAGACGTAGGCCATCGCTGGGCGTTGTGCCGTCGCCGGTCTCCAGCACCGCCCCGTCTATCCGGCCCGTATAGTACTCCCAGCCCTTGAGTTCGGGCTCATACGGGTACAGGAGCGTGAAGATTCGGTGGACGCCGAACAATACCACGCGGCCCTTACCGATCTGAGCCACCGCCGCCAGGATGGGTGGGTTCTGGGCCCCGGCTTCCACCGGGAACCAGACGGGGCCCTCCGGCTGGCCGTACTGCAGACAGCGGAAGCTGGTGGCGCCAGGCATGGCCCGCACGACCGGCTGCCAGCGCTTGTCGGTCAGGGCGAAGGGCATGCTGGAGTAGACATCGTCCCAGCGCCCGAGGACGTTGGGGTAATACAGGCGCCGGACACCCTCGGTCACCGGCGACGCAGCCACATTGGTGGTCCAGCAATAGTTATCGGCCTGGTGGGCGGCATCGCGCACGTTGGCGGGCACCAGCGCCGCCCCCCAACGGCCCAGCAGGGGCTCCAGCGCCTGGGCGGTGGCCACTCCGCCGGTGCCGACGCTCATCGAGTACCACAGTCCGCCGCCGGCCTCCACGTAGCGCTGCAATTCCACCAGGTTCTGTTTGAGTGTGTAGTACGTGGAGATGCCGTCCGGGTCCCAGAGGGGGGGCGGCTGCAGGCCCTCGAAGTCCATGAGCATGACCAGATTGAATTGCCGCAGGATCTCCTGGCTCAACGGCTCCGACAGTGGCCGTTCCACCAAGCGCAGGTCAGCCTGCTCGAAATGTTTGACCACGCGTTGGTCAATGGGGTGGCTCTGGCTCTTGAGCAGCAGGATCCAGGCCGGCTCGGCGGCGCTGGCGGGCGCCAAGAGCAGGCCGGCGAGTACAGTGGCCGCAAGCAAGCAAGGAGCGAGTCTGATCATGAGAGTGACCTCCGGGGCGGGATTGTAGGGCTCAGGCCCTCGCGCCAGCGCGAGACCCCGTAACCGGGTTAGGAGCGAATCTCAGTTCGGCGCCCGCTGGCTCCACGCGTGTCGCCGGGCGAAGCGGGGAGTCTTCCTCCGGGTCCGGCCCGGCGCACGGGAACGGCGGCCAAGGAGCGCAACCGAGGGGCGGCGGCCGGGCGTCCGGGCAGGGGGCGGTCGGCGATTGGCAGGTGACTGCCCCCGGTCTGGCGTCGCTACTTCCGCGTGCGGCGGCGGTTCCGAGTGCCGGCTACTCTTGTAGGATCACTGGCTGCAGGCCCTGGACGTACCGGCCGTAGTACTCCCAGAGGCGACCTCCCTCGCGAGTGCCAGTGCCATGGCTTCCCCAAGGGGAGCGGAGTACGTAGCGCTGAGCGGGAGGGACATGCGCTAGGGCGCTGAGCTGGTTGCCTCCGGCGGTGACGGTGTCCATCAAACCCACCTCGGCCAGTACTGGGCAACGGATGTCCGGGGTGAAGTTGGCCGCGTCGAAATACGACAGCGTGCGCAGGAATTGCTCTTCCGTCTGTCCCTGGGGTTTCGCCGTCATGGTGAAGGGCCAGTAGCCGGGCTCGTGCTGGACGGTCCAATCGAGCCGAGCCAAGCCGCTGTAGGTCGGCACGCAGAGCCCGACGCGGTGGTCGAGGGCGGCGGCGACCATCGCCAGCCCCCCGCCCTGACTGCCGCCGTAGACGATCAGCCGCTGCGGATCGACTTCCGGCTGCGCCACCAGCGCGTCCAGGGCGCGCACCAACGAGGTGTAGATGATGCGCCAAAAGGAGGTCTCCGGACTCTCGATACCCGCGGTCCAGTAGCGTTTGCCCGGGTCATCGCCCGTCGGCATGTTGGACAGCTCCAGGTCGAAGCCGTTGATGGTGATCCACAGCGTGCACAGGCCGTCGATTATTTCCGGATTGGCCAGGCCGTAGACGCCCGAAGAGGGTAGGCGCAGGCGCGCGGGGTAGGTGCCTGGCGCTTTGGGGCGGGCATACCAGCCGTAGATGCGCCGTCCTCCCAGGGTTGCGAAGCTCAGCTTGAAGGCGTCTACCGTGGCCGTGCTCTTCTCCGGTGCCGGAGTCAGTTGGACGTCGAGCGGGATTGCTTCTGATTCCGCCAAGGCCTTCTGCCAGAACTCCGCAAAGTCCGGTTGACGGGTACTCGGCGGGTCGTAGTTGGCGAAGTCGTAGGAGAAGACCCACTCTACGGTGCGCAGGTCCTGGTCGCCTTGCTTCAGGACCAGCGCTGCGCGGTAAACCCCGGCGTCTTGTACGGCCACGTCGGTCGGCAACAGCAGGGACTCGCCCGGAGGCAACTCCATCGTGGTCGAGCGCTCGCCGAGGGGCTGGTGGGTGAGGTAATCGCGCACCTCAAAACGCACCGTCGCCTGCAGCGGGCCGGGGCCGGCATTGGTGGTGGTGATGTCGAAATGCACCGGCTGGCCGGCCGGCATATCGAAGTCCGGGTCGGCGGCGGTAATATCATAGGTGACGGCGTCGGCCGCGGCCGGGTGTGCCAACGGGGAGACCGTCATAGTGATCGGTTGCCAGGCGGGGGTAATGTTGGCCACGTAGCGTTTGGCGGCATCGCCGTCCTGCACCTGGCCCCAGTTGGCGTTGGCGAATCCCTTCTGCCAGACCCCGAAGTCGAAGCGCAACATGGCGCCGTCCTCGGTGGTCCAGCGCGGGTCGGTCTGGTTGTAGCGCAGCGGCTCGCCCATCCGCACCGGGCAGTCAGTCTGCGCATCATAGGACGCGATGACCTGCGCCGAAGGGAACCACCCGAAGTAGCCGTAGTCCTCGTGGTGCTGTTCGGTGGTCACCGTGAAGTGATCGGGAAAGAACTTGTACTCCGCCCGCGTCTTCACCGCGTGTTCGGTTGGCTGCGCGCCCTCGGGCAACTCGCGCGGCTCGCCCTCCGCAACCAGGACGTCCGGGGCCGTCTGCGTCATGGCCCGCATGGGCAGGAGCTGGCCCTGGCGCACGAATCCGGCGCCGCTGCCCGCCGGCCCGACCGGCGCGAGCAGGTCCGTGGCACCCACGGTCAGCGTGCGGAGGTTGCCGGTCTCGTCGAAGGTGATCTGGTAATCAGCCGCCACCACGCAGAAGCCGCCCCCCTCCACGCGGTCGATCTTCACGCGTGTTTCCGCTGCCTGAGCAGCAAGGCAAGCTAACAGGAAGGTGAGGGACAGTCCAACGCGCATGGTGCTACCTCTATTCTCAACCGGGGTTCCTCATGTCAGATGAGCCTTGTCCCTCCAGCGGCTGAGCAACCGCCCGTCGACGACAGGCTGCCGGATCACTCTGCCGCTAACGCTGAAGTTCTACATCGGGGTCCCTAATCCCTCGTAGGCGTTGGAGGTAGTCGCTACGGGGCTGCAAAGGTCAGCCGGGGAGCGCCGCGGGGACGCTCCAAGACCGAGGTGCACGCCGACTGTCCTCGGTGCTAGTGTTAGCGGATGACGCCGGTCGCGTTCCTGCGCTCCACGGCGCTAGGCGCATGGCGGGACCGGCTACTCCGGAGTCACCTGATAGGGCTCAGCCACCATCTGGGTCCAGTTGTCCTTCGGCCGCCAGGTAATCACATTCTGGGACGAGCCCGCCAGCGGCCCCACCGCGCCGTGCTGGTTGAACACGGAGAGGTATACCTTGACCTCGACCGTGTCCATGTCGAACCCCTGGTTGATGTCGTAGATGCACATCTTGGGCGAGCGCCACTGGCGAGTGATCACCTTCTCCGTGTTCTCGTCGGCCACCACGACTCGGTCTACTCTCACGATGGTGTACCCTCCGGCCATCTGACCCGCCAGGGGTATCCCCCCGCCCAGATCCACCAGGCTAACGCCCGCATACATCGACTCGTACTCCGCACCCGTGGTGCTGACATAGCTACCCACTACGCCCCCGCCGTGCAGCTCGGTGTGGTCTACGTTGCCCTGCATGTAGCTCCCGACCTTGCCGATGGGATCAGCCTTTTCCACCAGGCCGGCGACAAGCGAGAAAGCCGTCGAGGTGACTCCTCCGTAGACCTCCTTGATGTTCTGGCTAATCAGGCTGGTCGGGCTCCAGGTGGTGGCCACGGTCGACCACCAGAACGGCCCGGGCTCCATCCCCACCACCAGTTGGTCAACGGTGTCCTGCCCCTGAACGGTGTTGTAGAGCAGCCCCAGGCTAGACCAGAACATCCCGTGCCGCGCAGTGACCTCCCAGCCGGCTACATTGCCCAGGCCGCGGGAAGCCTCCACCTGGGCCCGGGCCGTGGCCTTGAAGCTCAGTTGCCTTCGCTTGTACGTGATATTCGCCAGTTCGAGGTTGACCTGGCGAATCTCGTCGGCCTGCAGGTCGTTGACTGCCGTCCACTTTATCCTGAACCCCTGCTTCATGGCCATGACCTCATAGCTGCGGCCGGCGGCCACGTTCGCGAGCGTGAACTGCCCCGCGGCGTCGGTCTCCGCGGAGCGGGGCGCCCCGGTCAGCCACACCGCCACCCCCTTCAGGGGGTTCCCGTTGGCATCCGTGACCTGCCCGGTGATCGTGCCACGGGGGCCCGGTTGCATGGTCAGTGTGAGGTGGTACTCATAGTCCGCATCCGGAGTCACGTTGTGATCTGCCTCCAGAGGCAGATAGCCATAGGCGCTGGCGATGAAGGTGCGGTTGCCCGGGAGCACGTCGGGGATCTCAAACTGGGCGCCGCTTCCCGCCTGAGTACAGTACCCGCCCTGCAGTCCCACGTGCACCGTTTCGTCAGTTATCGCTTCTCCTTGAGGATTCTGGGCCACCCCGATGACTTTGCAGGCCTTCATTAGCCGGATCGTCACGTCGGTGGTAGCGCCTTCCTGCACGGTGAAATCGGCGGCAGGGTGCTGCTCTATGTAGTAGGCATCGGGCTTGAGCAACTGGCCGCTCAGGTCCTCCTTCGGGTACGTCTGGGCTGGCACGTCGGGAATCTGCAGGATCCCCTGCGCGTTGGTGCGTTCCGCATACCACTCCTTGATCCAAACCAGGGCGCCCTCGATAGGCGCATTGGTGTTGTGGTCCATGACCGTGACGTTGAGCGTTCCCCCGGGCGCCCTGATCTTCAGCGTCCTCTGGTACTTGTTGTTGTCGCGTACCAGGTCGGCGAACTGGTTCTTCGGATCCACGAAGATATCCAGAACATGTTCCCCCGGCGCCAGTGGCGCCAACTCCTTCAGGGAACCCAGTTGCCCCAAGTCCGGCGGGAGAACCATTGGCCCCAACTCCAGGGGGACACGCACCACCTTCCCGCAGACGTCAGCCCGGGAAGTGTTCCCCGTTAGTCCGAACTCACCCAGCATCTTGCTGAAGAGATCGACGGTTCGACTCATGGCTGGGATCCTGGCGGTGCCTCTCAGTTGGCGATCGACATAGGCCTCGACCAGGATGTCGCGGAAGGGCTCGGCGCGCCTGGGGTTCTCCACGAGCACCTCGACGAAGGTGCGCTTCGGTAGCCAGCCTGCCAGCCAGAGCAAGGTATTGGCGTGCAGAACCGGGGTGCCGCCGATTGCCAAGTCGTTCAATCCCGTCACCACTTGCCCGCGCCCAGCGTGGCCTGCAGCGTCACCTTCGCCGCGGGGCTGCTGCAGGCGCAGTTCCCCTGGTGCGCGCAGCACGACCTTCCCGCCTGTGTGCTCTTTAGGCAACTCCATCACTAGCGCGTCCGCCAGCACTCTCATGCTGGCCGGGTGCTCTGCCTGGAAGCTGTGGTCGCGGTAGTTAACCGACCCGGCCGCGCCTAGCGACAGCAACGGATGCCCTCCGCGGTCCTGTACGGAGGCGGCGGTGCCGCTAAAGGCGACCTTATCACCAGCGGCCTCTACCGGGTGAGCGGAGAGGAAGGTATAGTCCGTACCGAACGTTCCGCTGACCTTCAGGATGGTGGCGCCGAGCTTGTCGCCCAAGAAGGCCGCTCGGTCTTGGACCTGCTCCGGCGTCCCGATCTTCTCGGAAGTACTGCACATCTGCCAGTGGGTAGGCGGGCCCTGTACCGTGTCGCGCAGGACCAGGTAGTGAGCGCCTCCGGGCACGTCATCGGTCACGAAGAGGAGCTGGCGACGCCAGTCGAGCGGGGGTGTACCGTAGCCGCCGGGGAGCTCCGGCCAGGCGGGGAGGTCAGTGATCTTCTCCGACATCGGGATGACGTCCTGGTGCCGTAAGGCAAAGTCGGCCCTCACGTAGGTCTGGCCCGGCAGGTTGGCGGCCTCCCCAGTCGTGCTGGGGCCGGGGCGCTCGCCGAAGACTGCCGGGGGCTCGTCACCTCAGATGCCCCGACCGCCTCCGCCTCGGTAGGCGAGGGCCTGGTTAGCGGCCTCGGTGGGATTCTCCTTGAAATGTTCTTCGCCTTGCCGCGCGAGTCAGAAGCGAGCGTGCTCAGTGAGGTCCACCCGTTCTGGGAGCCATAACGGACCTGAAACTTCTTCTGCTCCCGGGGACCCAGGCTGGAAAATAGGGCTAGCTTCGTCGCCTTGACGTAGGGAGAATCCGGCCAGGTCTCCACCCGGATGAACTGGGCCGGCACCGGGCCCTTGGGTCCGGTTACCTGTAAAGAGCCGGGCAGGCATTGCGCCTCCCGGGGCGCCGCGAACGGGTAGGTGAGCACCTCGGGTGGCCATGTGCGGGCCAAGTGCTCTTGCAGAGTCACCGCCATCGTGGCAGCGCCCGCGGGCACCGTCAGGGCGAGTCAGAGGATGCCGACCAGGGCCGGAATCCGTATCATATCTTTCTCCTCGCGGGCAGCGTGTCTCCCCGCCCGGGGGGAGCCCAGGCTGCCGATTCCGAGGGTGGGGGTCTTTGTGCCTCTGTTGCCATCGCTGTCGTCACTGCACCATCCTCCGACAAGGGCTAAGCAGCGCCATCGAGCCGTCTGCGCCCAGCGGCGTCGCGTCTAGCGGAAGCGCAGGGAGTACAGACGGGCGTCTTTCATCACGAAGCGCCGGCGCACCAGACGGTGGGGGGTTGGATTGATCTCGGGCTTGCCTTCCCAGGTGACGGTGTGCTCCACCGCATCACCGAAGATCGCCTGACAGTCGGCGAGGGTGTGCCCGGGTAACGACGTGCCGTCGAAGTCCTAGATTTCTGCGCGGACCGTTCCCGCCGCGCTCGTCCCGTAGTGTGCGCCCTCAGCGATGTCTGGACACTCGAGCCCCACTTGAAGAGATGTAACTCCGGGGGCTGAGGGAACCTTTCCTGGGGACGTGGTTCTCCCCTTCCCGCTGGTTCTGACTCTCCGGGAACCTGGGGCTGGCGTGTGAGAGAGGAGAGCAAGCTGCCCCGACTGCGACCCAAGGGTGAACAGACCGAAACCCCGCCCGCTACCGAGACGGTCAAACTGATCCGCCAGACCTACCAGACCACCACTAAGCGCTACAGCGCCGAAGACAAGCCCCGCATCGTCATGGAAGGCACATGAACGCGCGTTGAGAAGTGAGGTCGGAGCGGTGAGGAATCGCGGCCCGCAGCGCCGGGGGAGCGCCCTCCATTGCGCCTATGAGCTCACCCAGGAGGATTGCACCGAAGGCCGGCAATTCGACGACCAGATCGCCCTCTTCAGTTTCATCGATACCGGCAGCCATTTCGTGTGGGACGCTGGCGTCTACGGAATTCCGTACCGCGCCTTGCTCCCACCAGGCCTGCATAATGTCCTGATCGCCGGGCGCATGATGACGGTAGACCTGGTGGCGCATGACAGCCTGCGCAATATCGTGTCCTGGCTGGCCTGCGGGGCGACGGCGTACTACTGGAACCGCAGGCTGACCCGATTGAGGGGCAGACATGACGAGAAGAACCGGCGAGCCCGGGCGCAGCCCTAGCGGCTACGTGCCGGGAAGAGGACCTGGAACACGGCTGATAGGAGAGCACAGTGAAGATTCAACGCATCGAGACCTATACGCAGGGCGGCTTGTGCATCGTGCGCGTATGCACCGATGAGGGCCACGAAGGCATCGGGCAGACGGCGCCCTTCCATGCGGACATCACCGCTACGGTGCTACACCGGCAGGTAGCGCCACATGTGCTGGGGGAAGACGCGGACGATATTGACCGGCTGGTCGATCGGTGTGTGGAGCGCGAGTACAAGTTCCCTGGCTCATATGTCTGCCGGGCGGTGGGGGGCTTGGACACGGCCCTGTGGGACCTGCGCGGGAAGCTGGCGGGCAAGAGCGTCTGCGAACTGGTGGGTGGGCGTCCCCGTCCCTTCCCGGCGTATGGCTCCAGCATGCGGCGCGATATCCCGCCGGCAGAGGAAGCGGAGCGACTGGCGCGCCTGCGGGATGACCGGGGATTTGGCGCCTTCAAGATCCGCATTGGCAAGGTATGCGGGCACGATGAGGATGAGTGGCCAGGACGCACGGAAGCGCTGGTGCCGGCCGTCCGCACGGCCCTCGGTGATGACGTGGCGCTGCTGGTCGACGCGAATAGCTGCTACACGCCCACGCGGGCGATTGCCGTGGGAGAACTCCTGCGGGAGTACGGGGTGTGCCACTTCGAGGAGCCGTGCCCGTACTGGGAGCTGGAGTGGACGGCGGAGGTGGCCGCGGGCTTGGAGGTGCCGGTGGCAGGCGGCGAGCAGGACACCTGCCTGGCGCAGTGGCGACGCATGATCGACATGGACGCCGTAGATATCGTGCAGCCGGATATCTGCTACGTAGGCGGCTTCGCGCGGGCCTGGCGGGTGGCGGCTAGGGCGAACGCCGCGGGCAAATGCTGCGTGCCCCATTCGGCGAATCTCTCGCTGGTAACTGTCTTCTCTTTGCACTTGTTGGGCGCCCTCCCGAACGCGGGGGCGTATCTTGAGTTCACCATCGAGCCGGATGGGTGGACGCGAGACCTGTTCTCGCCCGCTCTGGAAGTGCGGGACGGGTGTGTGGCGATCCCGGAGGGACCTGGGTGGGGCGTGACCGTGAATCCCGCCTGGCTGGCGGGCGCCCAGCGCCAGGTCAGTGAGAAGTCGTGAGGGCCAACGGAGGGAGTGCGTACGTGCGAAGGCGAGTCGAGGAGCGAACGGAGACCGTGCGGGTGACCGACTTACGGCGGCGGGTGCGCGCGGCTATGGAGGTCCCGCCGGTCCAGTGGGACTGCCCGGAGCGTATCGATGCCTGCTACTTGGACGAGCCGCTGCCTGTCCGTAAGGTACGGGTGATTGCTCTGAAGCTGTCCCGGATGCCCACCGACCTCTGGGACGGGCAATTGCTCGCCGGATCGATGACCCTGGAGTGCCCGCGCGTACACGCGGAGAGAGGGTTTCCCGATTACGTGACGGACGCAGAGCGGGAGGCGGCTCAGCAGCGCGGCTTGGGCATTCACTCCGTTTTCGGGCACATTGTCCCGGACTATCCCGCCCTCCTGTCCAAGGGACTGCTCGGCCTGCGCGCCGAGGCCGAAGCACAGCGACCCCAGGCCCAGGAGGGCAGTGAGCGGGCCTTCCTCGATTCGGTGTGCCTCGCCGTGGACGCCGTCATAGAGTTTGCCAAGCGCTTGGCGGCCCGTTGTACCGCTGAAGCGGGGGGCTGTACAGACGCGGCCCGCGCCGGGGAGCTTTGGCAGATGGCTGAGAATCTGCGCCAGGTGCCCGCGGGGCCAGCGCAGACCTGCTGGCAAGCGCTGCAGGCGGTGTGGCTATATTGCACATGGTTTTCCATGCGACCATGAACGGCAATGCGCTGGGGCGGCTGGATCAGTACGTGTGGCCCTACTTGCGTGACGACCTGGCCAGCGGGCGACTCTGCCTGGAGCAGGCGGCCGAGCTGGTCGACTGCTTTTGCCTGAAGTTCAACGAACGGGCGAAGGCCACCGACGAGCAGCGGCCGGAGGCGCGGGAAGCCGAGTTGATCGACCTACAGCGGCGCACGCGCCATACCACCTCCTCGCAACTGGGCTCGCGCCGGGACGGTCTGGATGCGACCAACCACTGGCTGCAGAATATCGTCGTCGGTGGACTTACCCCGGAGGGGAAAGAGGCGACAAACCCCTTGACCTTCCTCCTGCTGGACAACTACCGGCGCAACCGTATGACCAATCCCCTGCTGACCGTCCGCCTGCACGCGCATTCGCCGGAGGAGCTGGTCTCCTACACCAGCGAGGTGTTGAAAGAGGGCGGCGGGATGCCGGCGCTCTTCAAGGACGAGGCGATCGTGCCGGCGCTCGAGCGGATCGGCATCTCCACCCCGGACGCGCGCGATTACACGAATGACGGGTGCTGGGAGGTGATCATCCCGGGGCGTACAGATTTCCGCTTCCAACGGTTGAGCCTGCTGCTCTGTCTCGAATGGGCACTCACCGGCGGCAAAGCGCGGGTCGGGGGCACGCAAGACGGAGTGGACACCGGCGACCCACGGCTGTTTACTTCCTTCGACGAGGTATGGCAGGCCTTTCTCCGCCAACTGGACGCGATGGTCGGCCGAGTAGTACGGCAGGTAATCGCGACCATCGACGATCGGTCGACCGTTGCGCCGGTTCCCCTGCTTAGCGCCTTGATCGACGGTGCCATCGCCTCCCGCCGGGATATGACCGCCGGCGGGGCGAAGTACCGAACCTTCGGGGGGCTGGCCGAGAGCGCCGCGCACGCTATCGACTCCCTGGTGGCGATCAAGACAGTCATCTTCACGCAACGCCAGGCTAGCATGGCGGAGCTGTGCGCGGCGCTAGACGCGGATTTCGTGGGGTACGCTCCCCTGCGGGCGCAGCTTCTCGCGGCGCCGAAATACGGCAACGACGACGAGGAAGCCGACGCGGTCGGGCAGGCAGTCATCCGCGCCTTTACGGAGAGCGTCAACCGCCACGCGGACAGGCACCGGGAGGAGATGCTCTTCCCCTGCGGCGTTGGCACCTTCTCCTGGTATATCGGCATCGGCGAAGGACTAGGCGCCTCGCCGGACGGGCGTCGAGCGGGAGAGCCGGTCTCGTCGAACTTCTCCCCGGCGCTGGGCCGGGACATGGAGGGTCTGCCGGGGGCGATCCTGTCCTACGCGAAGATGCACGACGCCAACCTCCCGGCCGGGGGCCCGCTGGATCTGCGCCTGAACCGGTCA